>CBCTFW010000003.1:0-175363 GCA_965146285.1 uncultured Collinsella sp. | reverse complement strand
ACAAATCCAAGTTAGACCATTTCAAATGGTTCGATGTCTGCCCGGATGCGACACTTGAAGTGTCCATCCTCGCAGTATCCGGTTCTCAAGGTGCACGCTTTGCGGCTCATCCGGTTCCACCGGGCCGCGCGGCAAGGAGATATATTGCCAGACCGCGAAGCCCTGTGGGACGTCAATTCCACTCTTCACAAGTCCTACACAATATATTGCTTCCTATATAAGTCATAGAAAGGCTGGTGCAGAAATACTGCACGTATCAGATGATGACCCTTCGGTTAAGAGATATATAAAGATCGGTCACCTGTAAGTGTCTATCTACCCGCGCTTTTGCTATATAAACCAGCGCTTCAGATAAAAAGAGGGAGCGCCGCGCATAACGTGACACTCCCCTAGCGATTCAAGAGAATCTATTAGGCCTCGAGAGCCTTCTTGGCGATGGTGGCCAGCTCGTTGAAGGACTCGATGTCCTCGTAAGCCATCTGAGCCAGGACCTTGCGGTCGAGCTCGATGCCGGCAACCTTCAGGCCGTGCATGAACTGAGAGTAAGAGATGTCGTTCAGGCGAGCAGCAGCGTTGATACGAGTGATCCAGAGAGAACGGATCTCGCGCTTCTTGTTGCGGCGATCACGATACTGATACTGCAGGGAGTGCTGGACCTGCTCTTTAGCATGCTTGTAAGTACGCGAAGCGGCACCGTAGTAACCCTTCGCACGGTGCATAACGGTACGGCGCTTCTTCTTGGCGGCAACAGCGCGCTTGATACGTGCCATGTTCTATCAACTCCTAGACGGTAAAACGAAAAACGGGAACGCGAACTTAGGCGAGACGCGACTTGATGACCTTGCGGTCGGCAGCGGCGATCTCGGTCTCCTGACGGAAGCCACGCTTACGCTTGGTGGACTTCTTGCTCAGGATGTGGCTCTTGAAAGCCTTGGCGCGCATAAGCTTACCGGTACCAGTCTTGCGGAAACGCTTCTTGGTGCCGCTGTGGGACTTCATCTTAGGCATGAAATACTCCTTAATCGGTTACAGAACACTAGTTACTTGGTATCGCTTGCCGCTTTATCCTCATCGAAGGCGCCCTTAATCGGGGCGAGCAGCATAAGCATGTTACGGCCTTCCATCTTAGGCTTGGACTCGACCGTAGCGTAAGGCTTGAGATCCTCGGCGAGACGCTCGAGAACGTTAAGGCCCTGCTCCGGGTGAGCCATCTCACGGCCGCGGAACATGATGGTGATCTTAACGCGTGCGCCCTTCTTGAGGAAACGCAGAACATGGCCCTTCTTGGTCTCGTAGTCGCCAACGTCGATCTTGGGTCGGAACTTCATTTCCTTGACCTCGACCTTGGACTGGTTCTTACGAGCAGCCTTGGCCTTCATGGCCTGCTGGTACTTGAACTTACCGTAGTCCATGACCTTGCAGACCGGCGGCTCCGCGTTGGGAGCGATCTCGACCAGGTCGAGACCCTGATCGTCGGCGACGCGCTGGGCATCGCGGATGGCGAACAGGCCGAGCTGAGAGCCATCGACGCCAATCAAACGGCACGAAGATGCAGTAATCTCGTCGTTGATGCGGGTGTCATCAGACTTAGCTATTTTCCCTACCTCCATTCATAAAAAAATAACCCGGCGCTTCTCAGCAACCAGGTCGTACACATAGACTTCCTCGATTTGAGGAAGGGAATCTAAGTTGTATGACCAGTCAGCTGCTCATTGGCGCCAAAAGGTGGGAATCCTCGGGTTCCTCTTTAGGGCATTGCGGGAACAACGCCTTGCGAATAATAACACGTAGAGCGCGTTATCACATTACGTACACGAAAAAGGGGCCTTGACCCCCTTGAACGCTCGCTTGCATGTATGGACCCGAGGCGAGACTCGAAGGGCCTTCGCTTCGCGAAGCCCCGGGCTTCGGACGCGTGGCGCCCTCGCCACGCTCCGCTACAAACAGGCCACAGGCCTGCTTGCTTAACGCTTCGCGCGCTCACGCGAGTTCGGCACGAAAAAGGGGGCCACAACCCCCTTGAACGCTCACTTGCATGTATGGTGCCCGAGGCGAGACTCGAACTCGCACGTTGTTGCCAACGGTGGATTTTGAGTCCACTGCGTCTGCCAATTCCGCCACTCGGGCACGTAATGCGTGAGTTAGTTTATCACAGCTTTCTACCGATTAGTCCGAAAATGGAACTTCGAGCATTTCGATGAGTTCGACCGTGCGGAGCATCTCGCGCTGACGGCATCCGCGACCGTCGACCGAAGCCTCACCCATCTGGTTATCGTAAGGGTCCTCGCGCATGCCGTCGAAAGAGGGCTCAAACTCTGCCTGGAATCGATTGTTGGCCACCATACGCCACGGGTCGAGATTGCCAAAGTAGTGACGGCGGCGCCACTCCTCCCCCATCCTGCGAGCAGAAGATCCAAATGACACGTCGGCGTTGAGCCAACCGGTCTGCGGCGTATAGAACTCTGCCCAGTCGTGCGACCCCACCGAATCGGGCGCAACGTACAGGCCGCTCTGCCAACGGGCAGGCACGCCCGCGATACGGCACATGGTGATAAACGTGAGCGCCATAACGCCGCAATCGCCGCGGAGCGAATGCGCGCAGTCATCGGCAATAGATCCCAAAAGCAAGTACGGCGGCTGATAGCGATAGTCAATATACTGCGTCAGGTAATCATAGATAGCACGGGCGCGATCGAGCGGATCCTCGAGTCCGTCAACAACACCGGCCGTCAGCTGCTGCAGATACGGCGTAAATGCAATGTGCGGACGGTCCTCGGAAATATCCTCGAGCAGAGGCGCGTCCATACGCGGATGAACAGGAAGTGTGCCACCGTAGACATCACAATAAGCAGCATCGATGTGATAACGATAGGTCACCGAGAATGAGCGTTCACTCGAAGAAGACCACGAGGCGGTACGTGCCGAAGCGTTCGCGGGAGCAACAGCACCCTCCGGCGTCATGTCGAGAATCTCGACCCGAGACTGCTGACGGCAGGCAGCCGCGACGGGAAGCCAAGCGCGAACGGTCTCCCCCTCTAGAGCGCCGGGGACAGACACAGACGCTTTAAGCGTAATAACGCGAGCCAATCCGTTTTGCGACTCCATCTCCTTGAGCATCTCGTTGCGCAGTGCAATTCCGTCCGTAGGATCGGGACGCATGCCGGGGACCTCTTTGGGATATACGCGAAGCGAATCGAGGAAGTTGTCGAGAACGAACAGCTCGCCGTCGATAAAGCGCCAGTCAATACGCTTACGGTCAATCAGATCGTCAAACTGCTCCTCGGTAAACTCAGGCCACTCCTCGCGAATCATCGCAATAGCTCGATCGCGCGACACCGAAAAATGAAGCGGCGTCTCAAGCATGCGATACCGCTCGGCACGAACGCAGGCAGCAAGCGAGGGATCGGGATCTTGGGCAAGTAGGCGGTCGCAAGCCTCAATAGCCTGCGAAAGATACCCCGCGTCCATTAAACGCAGAATCTCGGGTGGCAAGCCAACATCTAGAAAACGGAAGTCATCATTGCAAACATCAACAGAGCAACCAACAGGACCCTCGTCAATAACCTTCCCATCCGAAGGCAGTACATTAATAACAGCCATACCAAACTCCAAGTCATTAGAACTCTCGAAGCCCATTGTAGCTAGATAAATAGAAAGCCCCAACAAAGGAGCCATCAACGCCGCTGAACGGTAGCAAAAATGAATTCAGCCTCGTAACCCTGCAGTGAGTTAACAAAGGAGGCCCCGTTCGCCCGGAGCTTTTCCCATTGCGCGACTTCTGGCAAAGCCAGGTGAGCGCAAGGGAAAAGCGTAGGGCGAACGGGGCCTCCGACGGGAAGTTAAACCGCTACTTACGCCTTGTTGACGGAGCCAAACTCCTCCATGAGCTCCTTGGTGCGGGCAACGATGTTGTCGCGACCAGGCTTGAGGAGCTTGCGGGGGTCAAAGCCCTTGCCCTGCTGATCCTTGCCAGCCTCGATATACTCGCGAACGCCCTTGGCGAAGACGAGCTGCAGATCGGTGTTGACGTTGATCTTGGAGATACCCAGGGAGATGGCCTTCTTGATCTGATCCTCGGGGATGCCGGTGCCACCGTGCAGAACGAGGGGCAGGTCGCCGGTCTCGGCCTTGATCTCGCCCAGGCGCTCGAAGGAAAGGCCAGCCCAGTCGGCGGGATACACGCCGTGGATGTTGCCGATACCGCAGGCGAGGAAGTCGACGCCCAGGTCAGCAATCTGCTTGCACTCAGCGGGGTCAGCGAGCTCGCCGTTGGAGGTCACGCCGTCCTCGGTGCCGCCGATACCGCCGACCTCGGCCTCGATGGACATGCCCTTGGAGTGGGCAAGCTCAACGAGCTCCTTGGTGCGGTCGAGGTTAAGCTGGAAGGTCTCCTCGTGAGAGCCGTCATACATGATGGACGTGAAGCCGGCCTCGATGCACTTGAAGCAGTCCTCGTAAGAACCGTGATCGAGGTGAAGGGCGACGGGAACGGTAACGCCCGTGGCCTCGACGGCAGCCTTGACCATGTCGGCGCAGACCTTGAAACCGCCCATCCACTTAGCGGCACCAGCGGTGCACTGAAGGATCAGCGGAGACTTGGCCTCCTCGGCGGCCTGGAGAATAGCCAGGGTCCACTCGAGGTTGTTGGTGTTGAAGGCACCGAGAGCGTACTTGCCGGCCTCGGCCTTCTTGAGCATGTCTGCTGCGTTGACGAGCATAAAAGAAACCTCCTGTAAGGTTGCTCCGATAACGCCTGAGATTTTACCACGACATACCCGAGCATAAACGTTTGTTTGTTCACGAATACCATCCGATTGGACAAATTTTGACCGTTTGCCCCACAGAATCGACCCACTGGGGAAAATAGCTTGACGATTGAGTGGTCTTCGTGGTTCGAAAGACGGCTTCGAGCCTACATCTGCATAAACGGGTTCTGCATAAGTTCGCGCGCCATCGTGGTCGAATCGCCATGGCCCGTCAAGCAAACGGTATCGGGCGGAAGCGTCTTGGCAAGTTTGGAGAGCGAGCGCATAATCGCCGCCTCGTCACCGCCGGAAAGATCGGTACGACCGTGGCTGCCCGGGAAAAGCGTGTCGCCCACAAAGGCGATGTTCCCCTGCTCGGTCGCGGCGAACAGGACGATGCCGCCCGGCGTATGCCCCGGCGTCTCGATCACCTGCAGGCAGACGTCGCCCACCTCGATTGTATCGCCCTCGGCAAGCAAACGCGTCGGCTCACCCGGATCGGGCGTCTCGATACCCCACACGGTGCGCTGCTCCTCGATATTTGCGCGAGGTACCGTCACGTCCTTAGCGCACAACTCATATAGCGCGCCGTCGCCAACGACAGCTCGAACCCCGGCAACCCCGCCAACATGGTCGGCATGACCGTGCGTGCAGACAGAGCCGAGTACGCGCACCTCAGGATGCGCGGTGCGGATATGCTCCACAAGACGCTCGCCCTCCCACGCCGGATCGACGATTAAGCACTCGTCATTCGAAATCACGGCGTAACTGTTGGTCTGAATGGGGCCGTTGACGAGCGCCTCAATCGAAGCCGCACCTCGGGGTGTCAGGTCCAAAGTCATATCGCCCATGCACATACCCTCCTTCTAAAATACGTTCGAGGCACCAAACGATGCCTCGAACGTAACCAATATCTATGATGCTGAGAGGCTCTCGCACCTACACACGGCGCTTAAGCTGGGCTCCACCCTCGCCGGGCATAAGACGACGAGCGTCGTAGACCGAGTCAACGCTGCTGATAGAGGCCAGCAGCGGATCCAAGCCACTCGCGTCCGAGATCTCGACCATAAAGCGCAGGGTTGCAATACCCTCGCGGTTGGTCGACGTGGCGGCAGAAAGGATATTACCGCCCGCATCGCCAATGGCAATGGTGACATCCTTGAGCAGGCCCATGCGGTCCAGGCACTCGACCACGATCTCGACCTGGAAGAGGGTGTCGGCAGCGCCGTCCCACTCCACATCGATCATGCGCTCGGGATGTTCCATAAGACCCTTGACGTTAGGGCAGTTGGCGCGATGCACCGAAACGCCGCGACCGCGCGTGATGAAGCCGACGATGTCGTCGCCCGTCACGGGGTTGCAGCAATGAGCCAGACGGACCAGCAGGCCGCTGTTGCTCTCGCCCTTGACGATAATGCCGTTACTGGCGCTCTTGCCGCGCTTTTGCGGCTTGCGGTTGGAGCCGCGAGCGGGCTGCTTCACGACCTCGGCGATAGCCTCGGCCTTGGTGAGCTGTTCCTCGGGCTTGGGGTCCAAGATTTGCTCGACCTTATTGCCCACAGCGCGCGGGGCAACCTTGCCGGCGCCGACGGCGGCAAACAGGTCCTCGAGCTGCTTGAAGTTAAACTGCTCCGCCACGGCGCTGAGTGCACGCGTCGAACGCGGCGTAGAAATGCCATAGCCACGCTTACGCAGGTCCTTGGCCAGCATATCGCGACCGGCGGCAGCGTCGTCGTCCTTGGTCGCAGCGGCAAAATAGCGGCGGATCTTTGACTTGGCGGAAGGTGTCTTAACGATCTTGAGCCAATCGCGCGACGGCTTGGAACTCTTGTTAGTCAGGATCTCGACACGGTCGCCCGTCTTGATCTCGTGCGTGAGCGGAGCCACCGCACCGTTGATTTTGGCGCCGACACAGTGGTTTCCCACCTCGGTGTGAACGGCATAGGCAAAGTCGAGCGGCGTGGAGCCGGCACGAAGCGCCATGACCTCGCCCTTGGGCGTAAAGACGAAGATCTCCTGATCGAAGAGGTCGACCTTCAGCGAGTGCAGGTATTCCTTGGCATCGGTGATCTCGTCGGAAGCCGCCCAATCGAGCGAATGCTTGAGCCAGTTGATCTGGTCGTCCAAACGTTGAGCGTCATTGGTCTTGGAAGCAGACGATCCGCCCGACTTCTTATATAGCCAGTGGGCGGCAATGCCGTACTCGGCCTGCTCATGCATCTCGTAGGTTCGAATCTGAATCTCGAGTGGACGAGCCGTAGGGCCGATGACCGTCGTGTGGAGCGACTGGTAGCTATTGACCTTGGGCATGGCGATATAGTCTTTAAAGCGACCAGGCATGGGGTGCCACAGCGTATGCACCGCACCGAGCGTGGAGTAGCAATCGCGCACCGAATGGGTAATTACGCGCAGCGCCACCAGGTCGTAGATCTCGGAGAACTCCTTGCCCTTGCGCTTCATCTTTTGGTAGATGGACCAATAGTGCTTGGAGCGGCCGTTGATCTGGAAGTCCTCCAGACCAATGCGGTTGAGCTCATCGGTAAGCGTCTTGATGGTCTCGGCAAGGTAGCGCTCGCGGACCTCGCGCGACTCAGCCACCATGCGCGCGATGCGCTGGTAGGCATCGGGCTCCAGGTAGAAGAAGGACAGGTCCTCGAGCTCCCACTTAATAGAGCTCATGCCCAGGCGGTCGGCCAAGGGCGCGTACACGTCCATGGTCTCGCGAGCCTTAAACAGGCGACGATCCTCGCGCAGGGCTGCCAGCGTTCGCATGTTGTGCAGACGGTCGGCAAGTTTAACGATGATGACGCGAATGTCCTTGGACATGGCGAGGAACATCTTGCGCAGCGTGAGCGCCTGCTTCTCGTCCATGCTGTCGACTTCGATGTTGGTGAGCTTGGTCACGCCATCGACGAGCTCGGCCACCGTATCGCCAAACAGGCCGGAAACATCGGTGAGTGAGGTCTCGGTATCCTCGACGGTATCGTGCAGCAGCGCGGCACACACCACATCGCAGTCCATCTTGAGATCGGCCAAAATGATGGCAACCTCGACGGGATGGTTAATGTACATCTCGCCCGAGCGGCGCTTTTGGTTGCAGTGCTTCTCGGCGGCAAAGCAGTAGGCCTGCTCAACCTTAGAAAAGTCGTCCTCATTCATATATTTGAGGCACAGGCGCTCCAGCTTGTCGTAGCTGTCCGCCATAATCTCGGGCGGCAGCTCATCGGCATGCTTATAGTGCTCCATCTCCGAAAACGGCTGGAGGGTGGATTCATGGGCGGTACGGGCTGCGGCATCCATCGAGGTCCCCTTCCCCTAGGCCCGCGGTACGATCGGGCGGTTAACTTTGGCTAGCATATCAGAAGCGCACGAATCGAGCGCCCAGCTCCGGAAAGCCGAGAACTCCATGCGCGAGCGCAAGCCCTCCAAATAGCGAATTGACCTGCTCAATTGCACGCGGCCGGGGTTTTCGGCCATCGCGATACGACGAGTGTCGTCAAACCCCGAAACTCGACAGAAACCAAGCTCTTCGAAGATTCCCAGGCCGCTTTCCACCGAACGCTCGTCGACCGGCGTGCGAGCATCGATGGCAAGGCACATCTGCGCGATGTCGATATCGCTCGCGCTAAAGGAATCGTCCCCGGTCTTGCCGCGGTTGGAGCGCCACATGGTCTGCAACGCGCGATAGAGCGTGACGAGCTCGTCGCGCTCGGGCGCATAGCAGTCGAGTAGGCGCTCGTTAATACGGGCGTCACGCGACGAATAGAGTAGATGGATCACGGCGGGTTGGCCATCGCGACCGGCGCGGCCGCTCATCTGGTTAAACTCAATGCCGCCAAACGGCATGTGATAGAGCACGACATGGCGAATATCGGGAAGGTTGACGCCCTCGCCAAAGGCGGATGTCGAGACGATGCAGCTGAGGCTGCCGTCTCGAAACGCCTCCTCTACGCGATGGCGGTCGGTGCGCGTAAGGCCAGCGTTATAGAACGCGATACGGGTCGCACAGTCGGGAACGCGTTTGCGTAGTGTCTTGGCGAGCGCCACGGACTGGTCACGCGAATTGACGTAAATGACGGTCTTTTCCCCCGTCGCCACGATCGACACCAAACGGTTCTCGCGGCTCGCAAGATCTCGGTCGTCCTCGAGCTGCAGGTTCTCGCGCACCGTCTCGTCGACCACCGTGTGAGTGATCGGCAACATGCGGGCAAGCTCGGCCACGACCGGAGCCGTCGCGGTGGCCGTCGCGGCCATAACGACCGGGTCGCCCAGGGCTTTGAGGATATCGGGCATGTCGAGATAGGCGCTGCGGTCGCCGCCCTTGGCAAGGCCAGCGTGGTGCGCCTCATCGATAACGACAAAACCGATGCGCCGCGAACGCGCAAAGCGGTCACGGTGGATAGACAGGAACTCAGGCGTCGTGAGCACGATACCGGTGCGGCCCGAAGCCAGGCCGGCGAACACGTCATCGCGTGCGGCCTCCACGGTCTCGCCGGTCAGCACGCCAACGCCAATGCCGAGCGCGGCCATCGTCGACGAGAGGTGATAGGCCTGGTCGGCAACGAGCGCGCGCAGCGGATAGACAAAGATGCTCGCACGCCCGCGAAGGACCGCCTCGCGTGCGGCATGCACGTGGAAGATGAGCGACTTGCCGCGCCCCGTTCCCATAACGGCCAGAACACTTTGGTGATCAGCCAGGGCATCGAGCGCCTCGACCTGCGCGCGGTGCGGCTGGTTCGAGCCGATAAAGCTATGGATAAGCGAGCGCGTGAGCTCGGTATAGGAAAGCTGGGCGAGCGTCTCGCGCTTGCGCGACTCCAGGCGCAGGCCGGAATCCGCCGGCTGCACGCCACGACGAAGCTCGCATGCCGGATCGTCGACGCTGGGCAGCGTGGTATCGCGGACCAGAACATCCTTGACCATGAGCTTGGGCTTCACACGACCCTGCCAATGCTCGGCAACGGCCTCGAACACCAAGTCGACAGCGCTATCGCAGTTGATGAGCTTATCGATTTGCGGTACACGAAACATGATGGCCGGCACACTCGCGGCGCCATCCGTCGCCACGAAGCGCATATGCTCGCCGGTTTTACCCACCACGGCGCGATCACACATCGTCACGCCCTCGGCGGCCAGCAGCGGCACCTTGTTGCCCTGGCCAAACGGCTCAAGACGGGAAATCTGCTCTATAGTCTCGATATTCAGCTCGGAAAGGTCGACCGTGGCGGCAACCTCGTCGGTGTCCTCAAAGTCCTCGGCAGGAAGCTCGGACAACACGGCTGAAAGGCGACGGCGGAACTCATCGAGCTTGGATGCCTCGATGGTCACACCCACCGCACCGGCATGTCCGCCGCGACGAATCATCAGGTCGGAACAGCGCTCGATGGCGTCAAACAGGTTAACTTTGCCCACCGAGCGACCAGAGCCGCGCGCGATACCGTCCTCGATCGAGAACAGCAGCGCCGGCACGTGGTAGCGGTTGGTCAGACGGCTTGCCACGATGCCCTTGACGCCCTCGTGCCAGCCTTCTCCGCCCACGACGATTGCGCGCCCGCCGTCATAGGTCTCCTCGACCTTTGCCATGGCATCGCGCGTAAGCTCCGCCTCGATCTCACGGCGCTGGCGGTTAATCTCCTCGAGCTCGGCGGCCAGTGCGCTCGCCTCGATGGGATCGCGGGCAAGCAGCAAATCAAGTGCCAATTTTGGATCGGCCATGCGGCCGGCGGCGTTTAAGCGGGGAATGAGCGAGAACGATAGACCGTCCGCCGTAATGGTAGTCAAATCGGCCTTGGCGAGCGCTGCAAGCGCGATGTAACCGGGACGAGCCGTCACGCGCATCTGTTGGATGCCCTCGGCGACCAGCGCGCGGTTCTCGGGCGTCAACGGCATCATGTCGGATACGGTGCCCAACGCCGCAACCTCAATCAGCGAACGCCAATACGACGGCTTGCCCAGACGCTCACCCAAAACCTGCACCAGCTTGAGCGCCACACCGGCACCGGCAAGCTCGCGCGAGGGGCCCTCGTCCTCGAGCTTGGGGTCGGTCAGGGGCACACCCTGCGGCACCTGGTCGGAGGGCTCGTGATGGTCCGTGACCACCAAATCGATCCCCAGGCTCTCCAGATAGGAAACCTCTTCCTTGGCGGCAATGCCGTTATCGACGGTCACGATCAGCTGGGGGCGAGCGAGCTCGTTAACGCGGTCGAGTGCCGCGCGCGAAAGGCCGTAGCCCTCGTCAAAGCGGTGCGGGATGAATGGCGTGACATTGGCGCCAAACGTTCGCAGCGCCTCGGTCAACAGACAGGTCGATGTAATACCGTCAACGTCAAAATCACCAAAGACGGCAATGTGCTCGTGGTTGCGAATAGCGCGCTCGACGCGGTCGGCGACGACCGACATGCCCGGGATAATGAGTGGGTCGGCCCAGTCGCGATCGAGCGAAGGCGTCAAAAACAATTGGCCCTCTTTGATGGAGCCAATGCCGTGCGCGACCATAATGCGCGCCACCAGCCCGGGAATGCCCAGACCAGCCGAAAGCTCCTTTTCGAGCTCGGGGTTTTGCTGAGCGACCGCCCAGCGATGCGTCGTCTTAAGCGATGACATAGGCACCCACCCCCGATAGGGGCAGATCGCCGCGATACCTCTCACGGTTCATAGCGATGAGTCCTCTGTGTATGCCCGCTTCGGCAGGCAGATCTGTTGAACGGATTTATTATACCGTGCGGCGCGGACGCAAATCGCCGCAGCACGCCGCGGTTTCGGTAAACGATGCCGGTAATAGCCTCGAAATAATCGAGCGTTTCTGACGCACGGACACATGTGAGCGTCTAGCATATCCAGTCAAAACGGATTCACGAGCAAAGGGAGTCACAAGAGCATATGAAGCAATGGGTTGGACTGGGCAAGTTTCTCGCGGGGCACATGCAAATCATCGTTCCGATTTGCGTGGCGCTCGGCGTGCTCTTTCCTCAACAGATCGGCGTTCTCAAGCCCATCGTTCCCACCTTGTTTGCCTTTATGACGTTCCAAGGTGCGCTCAGCAACACCTTTCACCAGGTAGCCGAGGTGTTCCACCGTCCGCTGCACCTGATTGTTGCATTGTTGGTCTCGGCGGCGCTTATTCCCATCGCGGCCTATGCCATGGGATCGTTGTTCTTTGGTTCCAACCCCAACCTTGTCTGCGGCATCGTGCTCGAGTACAGCGTACCCGTGGCAGTCACTGCCTTTATGTGGATCAGCATGTTCGGCGGCAACGGCCCGCTCGCGCTCACCATCATCCTGACGTCCTCTGTTATCTCCCCTGTGACGATTCCACTCACGCTTAAGCTCTTGCTGGGTGCCACCGTCTCGATCGATGTGCCGAGCATGATGCAAGACATGGCCTTTATGATTGCCATCCCCGCCGTGCTCGGCATCGTGATCAACGAGCTCACGCACGGCTGGGGACACGAGAAACTCTCCCCCGCGCTCTCGCCCGCCTGCAAATTTATGATGATGGGCGTCATCGCGTCCAACTCCACCGCCATGAGCGAGTACGTGCTACACATGAACGCGGTGCGCCTGGAAGTCGCCCTCTTTATTCTGGTGTTCGCCATCAGCGGTTTTGTCGTGGGCATTCTGGTCGCCCGCGCGCTGCATCTGCCATTTAGCGAAACGACCACCATGTGCTTTACCTGCGGCATGCGCAATATCTCTTCGGGCGCCGTCATCGCCACGCAATACTTTCCGGGCGAAGTTGTGTTTCCCGTCATGTGTGGAACGTTGTTTCAGCAGGTGCTCGCCTCGCTTATCGGGCACTTCTTTGAGCGTCTGACCGGCGAGGAGCGCGCCGCCCAGCGCAAGCGCGTCGAGGCCGGCCGCGATGCAATGGCGCGCTAAACCGTCCGCAGTGTGCGGGCGCTCACTTTACGATGTGAGCGCCTCCAGATGTGCGCGGAGTCGCTCCGCATCGACATCGAGCGTGGTCTCGGCATTGACTTGGGCCAAACGATAGCCGACAAAGTAGGGTGAAACCACCCAACGTGGAAGCGCCTTGGCAATGGTCCGACCGCCCAGGTGATAGAAGAACAGGTTGTACGACTCTGCACGACCGCCATGGTGCTCGTGCAAGATATAGCGCAGAGCTACCTGGATTGCGTCGGCGAAGAGATCCGCCTCGGCTTGGTCTCTCGTGTCATCGCTGGCGGCGATTCCCTGCGGGGCTGAAACGTTGATCTCAAAGAACCCCATGATCGGTTCGGTTGAGATGTTGACCGCGATTCTCCCCTGTCGCCAGACATTGATGCCTTCGAAATTGGCAGAAGTCAGCGAAGCATAGCCGTCTTCCTGCTCCAAACCCACAATCTGCATGTGCGGATGGACCAGACTGCCGCCCGAAAGTGGGCCCTTGTTCTTGTACATGAGAACGCTGCGATACTGCCGGGAGTCAATCATCCGCTGCCAGCAATCCAGAGCAAACCGCATCACATGGTGGAGTTCATCCGGCTCATAGGTCACCAGGTCGGCATCGTGATCGGCCGACTCGATCAGCACGGTTTGATGAGTGGCCCGCAAGGTCTTGAACTTATTCTCGAGCCAGATGCAGTCACCGTCGCGCTGGATGATGTTGGCGAGCCCCTCCGTGTTGCAAAAGGGACACGCGGTACCGGGGCGACGGTTATCGTCGGGCTTGCCACTCGCCTGCTGAACATCGAATACCAGCGCCACGGGTTATACCTCCAGCGGCACAATCTTGGTGCCATGGAGCTCGGAGACGCCCAGTGCCGCCGCCACGGTATCGCGGTTGGCCATGGAAATGCCGCCGCCGGGAAGGATGGTCAAGCGGTCGCCCGCATACTCGATCAAGCGGGCCAGGTTTTCGAAGTTGTCCTCGATCGGCGTACCGGCAGCGCCACCATGCGTCAGGATGCGTGTAATGCCGCAGTCGACGAGTATGTCAATCGCGTCGAGCTGAGCCTCGGGCGAGAGCTGGTCAAACGCCATGTGGAAGGTGATGTCGATGGGCTCACGCTTGCATTCCTCGGTCGCGCAGCCCGCGGCCATCACGAGGGCGCCCAACGTAAGCTCGTCGAGCGTCCATCCGCCAGCGCAGGGCTTGCAGCAGCCAAAGACCAAGCCGTCAACGCCGGCGCTTACGGCAAGGCCCAGGTCCATCTCCATCATACGCAGCTCGTCCTGGTTGTAGTGAAAGTCGCCGCCACGCGGGCGAATCATGCACATCACCCGTGCATCGTGCTCGTGGGCATAGTTGGTCGTAGCGCTGATAACGCCGGCCGAGGGCGTGGTACCACCGACGGCAAGGTTATCGCACAGCTCGATGCGCCCCGCACCGGCCTCGATGGCCGCCGGCACCCGCTCAAAGTTCTCGGCACAAAACTCGTACAGCATAGATAGACCCCCAAAGACAGCAGATGTTTTCCGACGGGCATTGTCACATATCCCCATGAAGTTGCGGTGGAATAGGGACTGTTTTGGCGTCTAGCGCCCCCATTTAGTCCCTATTTCACCGCAACTAAAAAAGGGGCGCTGACTGAGATAGTCAGCGCCCCTTTTGTTAGGTGGGTTAGCCTCCGAGGTAGGCTTTGCGGACGTTGTCGTCGTGCAGCAGCTCTTGGCCCGTGCCGGTCATAGTGATCTTGCCGGTCTCGAGCACATAGCCGCGTGTGGCAATGGAAAGCGCCATCTGCGCGTTTTGCTCGACCAGAAGCACCGTGGTGCCGGCCTTGTGCAGATCCTCGACAATCTGGAAGATCTGCTCAATCAGAATCGGCGCCAGACCCATGGAAGGCTCGTCGAGCATAAGCAGTTTGGGGTTGCTCATAAGGGCGCGCCCCATAACGAGCATCTGCTGCTCGCCGCCTGAAAGGGTGCCGGCGACCTGGCGACGGCGTTCCTTCAGGCGCGGGAACTGCTCGTAGACGCGCTCGAGGCCCGGAGCAACCGTGGACTTGGGCTGCGTGTAGGCGCCCATCTCCAGGTTCTCCTCGACCGTCATCTGCAAAAAGGCGCGACGGCCCTCGGGGACCTGAGCCAGGCCCTTGCCCACCAGCTTGTCGGCGGGCGTATGGGTAATGTCCTCGCCCATAAACTTAATGGAGCCGGTCTTGGAGCGCAGCAGGCCCGAGACGGTCTTGAGCGTTGTGGACTTGCCGGCGCCGTTGGCGCCGATCAAGGCCACGATCTCGCCCTCGTTAACGTTAAAGGAGACGTCCTTGATGGCGTGGATAGCGCCGTACCAGACGTTGATGTTGTAGACGGAAAGCATCGGCTCTGCCATTTAGTTCTCCCCCTTATCCTGCTTGCCCAGATATGCCTCGATAACGGCGTCGTTGTTCTGGATTTCCTCGGCCGTGCCCTTGGCGATGACCTTACCAAAGTTGAGCACGCAGATGCCCTCGCAGATGTTCATAACGAGCGACATATCATGCTCGATAAGCATGATGGCAATGCCAAAGGTGTCGCGAATCTTGACGATGTTCTCCATGAGCTCTGCGGTCTCGGACGGGTTCATGCCGGCGGCAGGCTCGTCGAGCAGCAGTAGCTTGGGGTTGGTGGCAAGCGCGCGGACGATCTCCAGACGACGCTGAGCGCCGTAAGGCAGCGATCCGGCCTGCTCGTTTGCCAGATGCTCCATATCAAAGATGGACAGCAGCTCCATGGCGCGCTCGTGCGCGGCCTTCTCGTGCTTCCAATACGTCGGCAGGCGCAGCACGCCCTCAAAGCCGGAGTAGCGCTCCTGATTGTGCAGGCCGACCTTAACGTTATCCTCCACCGTCATGGTGTTGAACAGGCGAATGTTCTGGAATGTACGGGCAATACCCATGCGGTTGACCTGATAGACCGACTTGCCCGAGGTGTCCTCGCCATCGAGCAGGATGGTGCCGTGTGTGGGCTGATACACCTTGGTGAGCAGGTTGAAAACCGTGGTCTTACCGGCGCCGTTGGGACCGATCAGACCGGCAATCTCGGTCTTGCCGATAGTCAGACTAAAGTCATCGACTGCCTTAAGACCGCCGAATTCAATGCCCAGGTGGATGCACTCGAGCGCCGGGCGCTGGCCCAAGTCGCGGTCGGGGACGATGGCGCCAGAAGGATACGGGACCATCTTGCCCTTGTTGAACTCAAATTTACTGGGCATCGGCTGCCACCTCCTTCTTGGGAGCAAAGCGGTCCTTGACGCGACCGAAGAACGCCTTGAGCTGCGGGTTGTTGGTAAAGATCATGACCAGGATCAGCACGATAGCGTAGATGAGCATGCGGTAGTCCGAGAACTGACGGAGCAGCTCGGGAAGTACCGTGAGCAACGCCGCCGCGATAACGGAGCCGCGCATATTGCCCAGACCGCCCAGGACCACGAACACCAGGATAAGGATGGACGTGTTGAAGTCAAACTTGGTGGCGGAGAGCTGCGAGAAGTTACCGCCGAAGAGGGCTCCGGCAGCACCGGCGAGGGCAGCGGAAACCACGAACGCGATCATGCGGTACTGGGTGACGGAGATGCCCACGGACTCGGCTGCAATCTTGTTGTCGCGCACGGCCATAATGGCACGGCCGGTACGGCTGCGAACCAGGTTGAGCACGATCACGAGTGCGACCATGACCAGGATGGCACCGGCGAGGAAGGTCGAGTACGTCGACACGCCCGAGGCGCCCTGGGCGCCCTTGATGATGGCGGTGCCGTCCTCGAGCAGGTGCAGGTCGTCGATCGTAGAGTTGCCCGTGATGTTAAAGATCACGTGCAGGCCGCGGGAGTCGACGCCCACAATGAGGCAGGTGACGATCTCTTTGATGATCTCGCCAAAGGCCAGCGTCACGATAGCCAGGTAATCGCCGCTCAGGCGAAGGACCGGGATGCCAATCAAGAAGCCCAGGATAGCGGCAGCGATGGCGCCGACCACGATACTGATGATAAGGCGCACCGGATCGGAGGGAACGGCGCTCTCCAGCGCGACGGCGGTGACGATGCCCGTGTAGGCACCGACACTCATAAAGCCCGCATGGCCCAGCGACAAGTCGCCCGCGATGCCGACGACGAGGTTAAGGGAGATGGCCATGACGATATAGGCCGTGATGGGAACCAGCTGACCGGCAATCATGCGCGGGATCATATGGTTGGACTGCATAAAGAACACGATGGCGAACGCCACAACGCACATGGCGTACGTGACAAAGTCGTGACGCGTCTGCTTGTCTTTAAGAAACTTCATAACGCTCACCTACACCTTCTCGGGGACGTACTTGCCCAAGAGGCCGGCAGGCTTGACGAGCAGGACGATAATCAAAACACCAAAGACGATGGAGTTGGCAAGGCTCGTGGAAATGTAAGCCTGCGCCATCGCCTCGATGATGCCGATGAGAATGCCACCGACAAAGGCGCCGGGGATGGAGCCGATGCCACCGAAGACGGCGGCGTCGAAGGCCTTGATGCCAGGCATGGCGCCCGTGGTGGGCTGCAGCACCGGCGAGTAGGAGCACAGGAGCACACCGGCGATGGCGGCAAGGGCGGAGCCGATGGCGAACGTCATCGAGATGGTGCGGTTGACGTTGATGCCCATGAGCTGAGCAGCGGCCTTGTCCTCGGACACGGCGCGCATGGCCTTACCCATCTTGGTCTTACCTGTAAAGAACATCAGACCGGCCATGATAACCAGACAGGCGACGATGGTGACGAGCGAGACGGCGCTTACGTTGAACTTGGCCAAGAACTCCGGCACCGGGAAGGTGACGAGCGAAGTAAAGTTCTTGGGCGTGGCGCCCCACAGAAGCTGCGCGGCGTTCTGCAGGAAGTAAGACACGCCGATGGCCGTAATCAGAACGGCCAGTGGACCCGCCTGGCGCAGCGGCTTGTATGCCAGACCCTCGATAAGAACACCGAGAACGGTACAGACCACACAAGAGAGAATTACAGATGCCCAGCCCGGGAGGCCGAGATACGACGTGGCGCAGAACGAGACATAGGCACCGACCATGATGACATCGCCGTGAGCGAAGTTGAGCATCTTGGCGATACCGTAGACCATGGTGTAGCCCAACGCGATGATGGCATAGACGCTGCCCATGGACAGGCCGTTGACCAGGTATTGGATAAAGACCGTCATGTTCCACATCCCCCTTTCGAATAGGTTTCCAGTTAATGTATGAAACAGGGACGTTACACTGTCCCTAGATACCAAGCAAGCAGGGAAGGCCAAAACCTCCCCTGCTTGGGATCAAAACCGCTCTATGTAAGGCGGCCTATTAGGCCTGTACGTACTTGCCGTCGGTAATGACGTACGCCGTCGGGTCCTTCTGGACCTGGCCCTTGTCGTTCCAGGAGAGCTTGCCAGTCAGGCCGTCAACAGTAATGTTGCGCATAGCCTCGGGAAGCTTCTCGGCAACCTCGGTGGGGTCGGCGTCGACACCCAGGCCGGCCTCCTTGAGAGCCTCGACCACAGCATGCACGCCGTCGTAGGCGTCGGCGGCAAACTGGTCGGGAGTATCGCCGTACTTATCTTTGTAAGCGTTGACGAAGTCGGCGTTCTTCTCGTCGTCGGCGGAGAACGGGGTCATGAGCAGCAGACCCTCGGCGAGAGAGGTATCGAAGCCCTCAACGCCCAGGATACCGTCCATGCCGTCGCAGCCCATCATCTTGACGTCGTAGCCCATGTCCTTGGCGTTCTTGAGCAGGACGGACGCCGGTGTGTAGTAGATCGGCGCAAAGATCATGGTGGCGCCAGCCTGCTTGGCCTTGGTCAGCTGGTTGGTAAAGCTCGTGGCGGAGTCGTCCTTAAAGGTCTCCTCGTCAACAATCTCGAGCTTGGACTCAGCGGCCTGGGCCTTAAAGGAATCTGCGATGCCCGAAGAATAGGCGTCGCCGGAGTTATAGAACAGCACGAACTTCTCGTCCGCATACTTCTGCGCCAGGAACTTGGCAGCGTTGACACCCTGGTTGGGGTCGGTGAAGCAAACCTGGAAGACGCAATCCTTGCCCTTGGTAACGTCCTCGGAGGACGCGGACGGGGTAATCATGAACGTCTCGGGGTCGTTACCGCACTCAGCAGCAACGGCGACCGACGCACCCGTGGTGGTCGGACCGACAAGGGCCTGCATGCCCCAGTCGAGCAGGGTGTTGAAGGCGTTGACGGCCTTCTCGCCGTCAGCCTGGTCGTCCTCGGCCTTGCTGACAAGCGGCAGCTCCTTAGTCGAGAAATCCTTGCAGCCAAGCTCGACAGCCTGTGTAACGGACTTGCCGTAGGACGCGTTGGCGCCGGTCAGCGGGCCGATGGTGCCGATCTTAAACGAAGCGTCGCCCGACGCGGAACCGCTGTCGCCGCCGTTGGAGGAGCAGCCAGCTAGAATGGACATCGCCCCCAGACCTGCTGCGCTCGCGATAACGCTCCTGCGATTCATAACAGGGTTCAATGACTTACCGGTGAGGCTCGACATGCGGCTCTCCTCTCAAATCTCGTCGGGTTTCGGTTACCCGACAGGCCATCCTTCGCCGTGTTCGGCGTTCGCAAAATAGTAGACGCTTTAGTTAAGGAAAGTGGCGATTATTTCAACTTTTCTTTGGATTTGTTCATTTATCCATAATTCTGCGTATTCCTGTCGGTTTATGCAGTTTAGCCACTTTATTGTGTGAAAGTAATGTTTCCGTTCTGTTACAGGCGTCCTTGCCTTGCATAAAACGGCCCCACCGGTCTCGTTATATGCACTTAGGCGGCGATGTACTTGCCGTCCTGAATCACATAGGCCGTAGCGGGCTTTTCGACTTGGCCCTCGTCGTTCCACGTCAGCTCGCCCGTCAGGCCCTCGATCTTGATCTTGCGCATGGCCTTGGCAAGGTCGCCGGCGATGTCGGCACCGTCAGCCGTAATGTCGATGCCCACCTTATCGATAGCCTCGGCGATGGCGTGGACGCAATCGTAGGCGTCGGCGGCAAACTGGTTAGGCGTCTCGTCGTAGGCATCCTTATAGGCCTTGACGAAGTCGGCATTCTTCTCATCGTCGGCGGAAAACGGGGTCATGAGCAGTACCCCCTCGGCAAGAGAGGTATCGAAGCCTTCCACAGAGAGCAGGCCATCCATGCCGTCGGTGCCCATGAGGGTCATGTCGTAGCCCATGTCCTTGGCGTTCTTGAGCAGGACGGACGCCGGCGTGTAATAGATCGGGGCAAAGATAAGCGTGGCGCCGGTCTCCTTGGCTTTGGTGAGCTGGTTGGTAAAGCTCGTGGAAGAGTCGTCCTTAAAGGTCTCGGTATCGACGATGTCGAGCTTGGACGCCTTGGCCTGCTCGGCAAAGGCATCGGCAACACCCGAGCTGTACGTATCGCCGGAGTTGTAGAACAGGGCGATCTTGGCGTCCGCGTACTTCTCGGTCAAGAACTTCGCGGCGCTGGCGCCCATGGTGGGATCGGTGAAGCAAACCTGAAAGACCGTGGTCTTATCCTTGGTGACGTCGAGAGACGAGGCCGAGGGCGTGACCATGAGCATGTCGTCGGCAATCTCGCCCGAGACAGCGACGGCAGCACCGGTGGTGACCGGACCGACGAGCGCCTGCATGCCCCAGTCACACAGGGTATTGAAGGCGTTGATAGCCTTCTCGCCGTCAGCGACGTCATCCTCGGACTTAAGCGAGAGTTTGAGGTCCTTGGTCGAAAAATCCTTGGCGGCGAGCTTGGCACCCTTCTCGGCCGAAACGCCATAGGTTGCCGCGGCGCCGGTCAGAGGGCCGATGACACCGATCTTGAAGGTCTTGCCGTCATCGGCGGAGCCGCCGTCCGAGCCACCCGACGAGCAACCAGCGAGTGCTGCGGTGCTACCGAGCGCCGCAGCACCAGCCAAGAAACTCCTGCGGTTAAGTACGTTGTTGATACTAAACATGGTGTCCCCCTTTTCGCTGGCCGCAGCGCGGCCGTCTTGCGGTACGGGGCAAACCTTATGGCGCAAACGTTGACAGTTTGTTACGGAGTTTCGTTTGTAGCGAGCATGTTTCCAATGTTTCCGCAGCGTTTCGGGGGTGCCGTTTTGTGCGACTCCTGTTGCCTGGCGAGCACGCGCCCTCGGTTCACGCTAGAATGCACTCAACCTTTAAGCGGTTAATCCATCCATAAGATGCACGAAGGAGCTATCTATGAGCGAACCCCTGCGCACCGTGAACGTCGGCCTCATCGGTCTGGGAACCGTCGGCGGCGGCGTGGCCCGTCTGATCAAGAGCCACCACGATGAGTACCTGGCAGCCTACGGCATCGACCTTAAGCTGACCCGCGCCTGCGCGCTTGCTTGGGAGCAGGCCGAGGCGGCAGGCATTGAGCGCGAGGCCTTTACGAGTGACTGGCACGACATCGTCACCGACCCCGCCGTCGACATCGTCGTCGAACTCATCGGCGGCGAGCACCCCGCGACCGAAATCTTCACCACCGCCTTCGAGAACGGCAAGCACGTCGTCTCTGCCAACAAGGCCCTGCTGGGCCGTCATGTCGAGACGCTCGCCGAGAAGGCGCGCGCGTGCGGCGTGCAGATTAAGTGCGAGGCCAGCTGCGGCGGTGGCATCCCCATTGTCAGCACGCTCGAGCACGACCTGGTGGGCAACAAGATCCTGACCATCGCTGGCATTCTCAACGGCACCACCAACTACATCCTGTCGCGCATGGACGCCGAGGGCGCCGATTACGCTGACGTGCTCGCCGACGCGCAGGCCAAGGGCTATGCCGAGGCCGACCCGTCCGCCGACGTCGACGGCTTCGATGCCGCCAGCAAGACGGCAATCCTCGCCTCCATCGGTTTTGGCACCCGCGTTACCACCGACGATGTGTACCAGCAGGGTATCCGTACCATCGGCGCCGAGGACATCGCCCAGGCCCGCGAGCTCGGCTACACCATTAAGCTGCTGGGCATCGCACGCAACACCGACGCCGGCGTCGACGTTCGCGTGCACCCCACGCTGATCCCCGCCGACCATATGCTTGCCAAGGTCAACGGCGCCATGAACGCCGTCTATGTGGTAGGCGACGCCGTGGGCGAGACCATGTTCTACGGTGCCGGCGCAGGCTCCTTCCCCACCGCAAGCGCCGTCGTGGGCGATATCCTGTCGCTCTCCGAGCAGATCAGCCGCGGCGTAGCTCCGCTACCCGAGATTGAGCCCTATGGTCACAACCTCGCCTTTAAGCCCATGGACGAGCTCCAGACCAAGTACTATGTGCGCCTGAAGGTCGCCGACCGCGTGGGCGCCCTGTCCGAGACGGTCGACATCTTTGCCAAGCACAACATCTCGATCTCGCTCATCAACCAGGTCGAAGACGGCAAGTCGGGCGTCAGCGATGCCTGCTCGGTCATCTTCCTAACGCACCGCGCGCTCGAGAAGGACGTCCAGGCTGCCGCGGCCGAGCTTGCCAGCGTCGACTGCGTGGCCGAAGTCGCCAACGTCCTGCGCATCGAGGACGTCGAGGCCTGGACCGAAGGCGTCATGGCCAACTAGTTCGCTCTTCGTTATACGGCATATATGTTTTCCTAGCGAGCGACATGTCCTCCCATGTCACGGATGCCGTGCCCCCCCGTCGACGGAGCCACCCGCTCCTAAAGGTCGCAAGCCACGACTTCGAATCTCAACGAAGCTCAACGCAAAAGGCGCGCTGCCTGCATCAACCGCAGACAGCGCGCCTTGTTCTGTTTGTAAGGGAAACTGCGCCCCGGTATTTCAGCTCAGAACGGGGCGCAGCTTCCCTCAGAGCCTTCTTTCGGAAACCATGTCCCATTCTGGGCGCGGATTCTGGGACACGCTTTCCGCAATGGGCCTCTCGCGGAAACTGCATCCCACTCTGGGCGGCCATTCCGGGACACAGTTTCCCAACGGCCCCTGTTTCGGAAACCACATCCCGTTCCGAGCCTTCAAAGCGGGACGCGGCTTCCCCGAGAGAGTATCGACTACTTGCCGTCGTCGTCCTCGGCTTCTTCTCTTGCATAGAGCTCCAGCATGCGGCGGCGGTATTCGCGCACGGCGAGCTTGGCGCGCTCCAGGCGGCGACGCTCGCGCGGAGTCAGCTCGGACGGGTCGACCTCGTCTCCATAGGTCTTATCGGCAAGCAGGTGCGCCGCGTCCACGATGCGGGCATCGATGTGGCCGCTCGCCGCCTCGGCGGAAAGACGCTCGGCAATCGTATCGAGCGTAGGCAGGCCCTCGAATACGCGACCATGGCCATGCGAAGTCAGCAGCTCATGCTCGCGCGCGAGCAAGCTCGCTAGGTCGTGGTGGGCGCGCAGGATGTCGAGCGCATCGGATGGATGCTCGGCAACCTCTGCCACGGCGGCGACCGGCGCGGCGTCGACCACGCGGTAGAAGAGCTGCGCGAGCAATGGCATCAAGAACACTGTGATGGCACCGGCGGCAACCATGACCGACGCAATATCTTGCGACAGCGCGCCCGCGTTGACGGCCACGCTCGTTACGGCAACGATGATCGGCAGCGCCGTGGTGCAGTAGAGCGCCACGGTAATGCGGCCATACGCCGACACATCGCGCGTCACGGGACAAATGCTCATAGAGATGAGAATGGGCACGGCACGAATAATCAACAACGCCACAATAAAGCCCACGAGCAGACCCGGGCGCGACGCCACGGCCGTCAGGTCGATCTTTGCGCCCGATACGGTAAAGAACACCGGAATCAAAAAACCGTAGGCCAGACCGTCGAGCTTGGTCTCGAGCGTATGGTTGCCCTCGGGGATGATATAGCGCAGGACAAAGCCGGCAGCAAAAGAACCCAACACGATGTCGAGATCAAAGACAGCCGAGAACGCCACGAGCGTGACCAGGATGAGCACCGTCAGGCGCACGAAGGTCTGCGACGTGGTATCGGCGCGCTCCTCGACAAACGCAAAGAAGCGGCTGCCGACGCGCTTGGAGCGGCTCGGGACCACGGCCAGCAACACGCAAACCACCGCAAACAAGCCAAGGATTACGAGCGTTTGGATGCCGGTGCGGGCAGATAGCAGCACCGACATGGCAAGCACGGGACCGAGCTCGCCCCAAGTGCCATACGCGAGGATCGAGTCGCCCACGCGCGTTCCGGCAAGTGAACGCTCACGCATGATGGGCACGAGCGTGCCGAGCGCCGTAGAAGTGAGGGCAAGCGTCACGGCGATACCGTCGAAATGGCTGACCGAGAACCACGGGGTAAAGCGCACGGCAAGCCAGGCGATACAAAATGTGACAGCCCACGTGGCCATACCGTAGCGGCCCTCGACGCCCGTGATGTTCTTGGGATCGATCTCAAAGCCGGCAAGCAGGAACAAAAATGCCAGGCCGAGCTCGGACACAAGCGAGACCTCGGCATCTACATGGATGACGCCGAGCATATGGGGTCCCAGCACCGCGCCGAACACGAGCAAAAAGACCGTCTCGGGAACGGGCTTTCCGGGAATCGCCGAGGCGATGAAGGGGCTTGCAAAGGCCACGAGCGCGATGATGGCGAGTGAAACGAATGCCATGTGATGCCTTTCTCTTGTTTGCGCTTCACTGTAGCACCCTCGCCGTCCTCAACGCGCCGCGAGCTGTCGTATCATAGTGAGGTTTACAAACATGTGGCTCAAGGCGACCGCAGGGCAGGCCCCGCAAACCGACCGCTGCCGCATACCGTACCGTACGCCCAACCGATCAGGAAGGCAGGAACCAATGGTCTCTCGTATCTACGTGGAGAAGAAACCCGGGTTCGACGTCGAGGCTCAGCAGCTCAAGGGCGAGCTGACCGAAATTCTCGGCATCAAGGGCATCGAGGCCCTGAGGATCATCAACCGCTACGACGTCGAGGGCATCGACGAGGAGCTTTTCCGCTCCTGCGTGCCGACCGTCTTTAGCGAGCCCCAGGTCGATGTGACCTACGACGAGCTCCCCGCAAGCGATGGCGCCGTCTTTGCCGTCGAATTCCTGCCTGGCCAGTTTGACCAGCGCGCCGACTCCGCCAGCGAGTGCGTGCAGCTCATCAGCCAGGGCGAGCGCCCCGCCGTGCGCTCCGCCAAGGTCTATATGATCTCGGGCGCTCTGGACGAGGCCGCCATCGATGCCATCAAGCACTACGTGGTGAACCCCGTCGAGGCGCGCATCGCCTCGCTCGACCTGCCCGAGACGCTGTACATGGAGACCCCCGAGCCCCAGCCCGTCGAGGTGCTCGACGGCTTCCGCGAGCTCGACGAGGCCGGCCTTGCCGCCTTTATTTCCGAGCGCGGCCTTGCCATGGACGAGGCGGACATCGCCTTCTGCCAGCAGTACTTCCGCGATGAGGACCGCGACCCCACCATCACCGAGATCCGCGTGATCGACACCTACTGGTCCGACCACTGCCGCCACACCACCTTCGGCACCGTCCTGGACGACGTGACGATCGACGACGCCGTGGTGCAGCAAGCCTTCGACCGCTACATGGAGATGCGCCACGAACTCGGCCGCGACGCCAAGCCCGTCTGCCTCATGGACATGGGCACCATCGGCGCCAAGTACCTCAAGAAGACCGGAGTCATGACCGATGTCGACGAATCCGAGGAGATCAACGCCTGCACCGTCAAGGTGAAGGTCGATGTCGACGGCGAGGACCAGGACTGGCTGTTCCTGTTTAAGAACGAGACCCACAACCACCCGACCGAGATCGAGCCCTTCGGCGGTGCCGCCACCTGCGTGGGCGGTGCCATCCGCGACCCGCTCTCGGGCCGCAGCTACGTGTACCAGGCCATGCGTGTCACCGGCGCCGGCGACCCCACCGTCCCGGTTTCCGAGACGCTCGAGGGCAAGCTGCCGCAACGCAAGCTCGTAACCACCGCTGCCGCCGGCTACTCCAGCTACGGCAACCAGATCGGCCTTGCCACCGGCCAGGTCAACGAGCTCTATCACCCCGGCTACGTGGCCAAGCGCATGGAGGTCGGCGCCGTCGTGGGCGCCACCCCGGCAAACCACGTGCGCCGCGAGTGCCCCGCCCCCACCGACAAGATCATCCTGTTGGGCGGCCGCACCGGCCGTGACGGCATCGGTGGCGCCACCGGCTCCTCCAAAACCCAGAACACCGAGTCCATCGAAACCTCGGGCGCCGAGGTCCAGAAGGGCAACGCCCCGGTCGAGCGCAAGCTGCAGCGCCTCTTCCGACGCGGCGACGCCTGCCGTCTGATCAAGCGCTGCAACGACTTTGGCGCCGGCGGCGTCTCGGTCGCCGTGGGTGAACTTGCCGACGGCCTGTATGTCGACCTTGATACCGTGACCAAGAAGTACGACGGCTTGGACGGCACCGAGCTCGCCATTTCCGAGTCCCAGGAGCGCATGGCCTGCGCCGTCGCCGACGGTGACGTCGAGGAATTCATGGGCTACGCCGCCGAGGAGAACCTGGAAGCAACCGTCATCGCCGAGGTTACCGCCGAGCCGCGCATGCGCATGGCCTGGAACGGCGTCGCCATCGTCGATCTGTCCCGCGAGTTCCTCAACTCCAACGGCGCGCCCAAGCACCAGGTCGCCCACGTCTGCGCCCGCAGCGTGTGGCAGCCCAGCTGGGCCGGCACCACGCTTGCCGAGCGCATGACCTCGCTCGTCACCGATCTTAACGTCGCCTCCAACAAGGGCCTTTCCGAGCGCTTCGACTCCACCATCGGTGCCGCGACCGTGCTCATGCCCTTTGGCGGCAAGACGCAGCTCACTCCGAGCTCTGCCATGGTCGCCAAGTTCCCCGTGGACGGCGAGACCACCACGGCGAGCGCCATGGCATGGGGCTTCAACCCCTACCTGATGGAAGCCGACCAGTTTGCGGGCGCCTACCTGTCCGTGGTCGAGTCCATCGCCAAGCTCGTTGCCGCCGGCTTTGAGCACAAGCGCGCCTACCTCTCCTTCCAGGAGTACTTCGAGCGTCTGCGCACCGAGGCCGAGCGTTGGGGCAAGCCCATGGCAGCCGTCCTGGGCGCCCTTATGGCCCAGGTCGACCTGGGTGCCGGCGCCATCGGCGGCAAGGATTCCATGAGCGGCTCGTTTGAGGACGAGGCCGGCGAGCTCAACGTCCCGCCGACCCTGATCAGCTTCGCCGTCGCCGTGGGCAAGGCCGCCCGCGCCGTCTCGCCCGAGTTCAAGGGCCTCACGCACCGCGTCGTCCGCATCGCCCCCGCCACCTATGGCGAGGACTACCGTCCCGACGCCCAGCAGCTGCTCGCCGCGTTTGACGCTGTCGAGGCGCTCACTGCTACCGGCAACGCCCTGGCCATCTCCACGCCCGGCTACGGCTGCGGCGCCGAGAGCCTCTTTAAGATGTGCGTCGGTAACCAGATCGGTATCGAGCTTGCCGAGGATGTAGACGTGGAGAGCCTCTTCACCCCGCTCTACGGCAGCTTTATCGTCGAGCTCGCCGAGGACGCCGAGCTGCCCGAGGTCGCCGACGGCGTTGTCGTCGAGCCCCTGGGCACCACCGTCGAGGGCTATGTCATCGACACCGGCTCCGAAGTCATCGAGCTCGCCGAGCTCCAGGAGGCCTGGGAGAGCGGCATCGAGAGTGTCTTTGCCTACCGCAGCGCCGACGAGACCCCCGAGGTCGAGACCATCGACTTCCGCGCCAAGAACATCCACGTGTACGCCGGCGCCAAGATCGCCCGCCCGCGCGTGATCATCCCCGTGTTCCCCGGCAACAACTGCGAGTACGACAGCGCCCGTGCCTTCCGTGCCGCCGGCGCCGAGGCCGACACCTTCGTGATCAACAACCTCACGCCCGAGGCCGTCGCCGAGAGCACCCACGAGCTTGCCCGCCGCATCCGTGCAAGCCAGATCGTTATGATCCCCGGCGGCTTCTCGGGCGGCGACGAGCCCGACGGCTCCGCGAAGTTCATCACGGCGTTCTTCCGCGCTCCCGAGGTCACCGAGGCAGTCCGCGACCTGCTCAAGGCCCGCGATGGCCTAATGCTGGGCATCTGCAACGGCTTCCAGGCCCTGATCAAGCTCGGCCTGGTGCCCTACGGCGACATCGTCGACGCCACGCCCGATGCGCCCACGTTGACGTTCAACACCATCGGTCGCCACCAGAGCCGTCTGGTGCGCACCCGCATCTCGTCCAACTTGTCCCCGTGGCTGTCGCAGTGCAGCCTGGACGACCCCTACACCGTCGCCATCAGCCACGGCGAGGGCCGCTTTGTCGCCAATGACGAAGTGCTCGCCCAGCTGATCGCCAACGGCCAGGTCGCCACGCAGTACGTTGGCGAGGACGGCAAGCCCAGCATGGATCTCTCCGTCAACCCCAATGGCTCCGCACTCGCCATCGAGGGCATCACGAGCCCCGACGGCCGCGTCCTGGGCAAGATGGGCCATGCCGAGCGTCGCGGCGACAACCTGTACCGCAACGTGCCCGAGCATGTCCCCGGCGATAAGTTCATGCCGATCTTTGAGAGCGGCGTGGCCTACTTCGCTTAAACCTTTCCCATCGGGTACAATCCCTTCGGGTAACAACACCCGCCACCGACACATCCGGTGGCGGGTTCTTTTTTGCTTCGCGCATGTAGGAAGGACATCATGGAAAGCCGCAAGCCGTATCTCGCCACCCCGCCCGGACTCATCCTGGGCTGTCTTGTTTGCTGTGCACTCTGGGGATCGGCCTTTCCCTGCATCAAGATCGGCTACGCACTCTTTGGTATCCCAGCGCACGATAGCGCTTCGCAGCTGCTCTTTGCAGGTTTACGCTTTACGCTTGCCGGCGCCCTGGTTATCGTTGGGATGAGCGCGGCCCAACGCCGCCCCCTCATGCCGCAAGCGCGCGACATCAAACCCATCTTTGTCTTGTCGCTCTCCCAGACTATCGGGCAGTACTTCTTTTTCTATCTGGGCCTCTCACGCGCCAGCGCCATGTCGAGCTCCATCATCGAGGCCAGCGCCAACTTCCTCGCAATCCTCTTTGCCGCCCTGGCATTTCACACCGAGAAGCTCAGTACGGCCAAGGTGCTTGGCTGTGCGCTGGGCTTTGCCGGCGTCGCGCTCGTCAACCTTTCGGGCGCAGATGGCACCTTTGGCTTCAGGCTCGATGGCGAGGGCTTTATCCTAGCCTCCACTGTCGCGGGTGCTCTTTCGACCTGCCTGATCGGCATCTTCTCGCGCAAGCACGACGGTGTTTTGCTTGCCGGCTGGCAGTTTTTAGTCGGCGGCCTGGTCCTCACCGCCATCGGCTTTTTGATGGGTGGCGCGCTCTCCCCCACGGCGATTGTCCCCGCCATCGTGCTCATCATCTACATGGCGCTTATCTCCGCGGTCGCCTACTCGCTGTGGTCGCGCCTGCTTGCCGTCAACCCCGTCAGCCGCGTCTCGGTCTTTGGGTTTATGAACCCCGTCTTTGGTGTGCTGCTGAGCGCGCTGCTGCTCGGCGAAGGCGCGGGCACGAGCCCCGTTACCGTCATCGTTGCCCTGCTGTTGGTCTGCGGCGGCATCATCATCGTCAACAAACCCAAAAAAGCCTAGCGAGCTCACCTTTTTAGGGAGGGCATTCGCATACTTTAGCTTAATGGAGCACACTGGTTCTCGTTGATTTCGTACCGAGTCGCGGCGGCAGACGCCCGTCTTGCCGCACCGCGCCTGGGCATTATGGCCGGTGGCCCCCCACAAACGCAAAAGGGGCGCACGACCAAACACGGTCGTATGCCCCTTTTCTAGCGTATCTGAACGCCGGCTTTCTTTTTCTCGGCCTTGACGCGGTAGAGCTCCGCATCGGCAGCGCGAAGTAAGTCTTGCCAAGTATCGACACTATCGCCGACCCGCGCGTAACCGATAGACATCCGCAATGCATACGGCACCTCGGCACGAGCGAGCTCGTCGTCAATCGCCGAACACAGGTCTATGATGTCCTGTTCCGCCGCTGCCTTTTGGAGCACCACGAACTCATCGCCACCATAGCGTGCGATAAAGCCACCAGACGCCGAGCAGACTTCTTTGAGCGCAGCGGATATGACCTGAAGAGCGTGGTCGCCCTCCATATGCCCATAGCGATCGTTAATCTGCTTAAAGCCGTCGGCGTCCATCATGAGCAGATACACATCTTCGGCCTGATCCACATTTGAGAAGAGCGACAGCATATAGGTCTCAAAACGGTTGCGATTGTTGAGGCCAGTCAACGGGTCGGTCGAGATGAGCTGCTCCTGGCAGATGATGTAGAGCAGCAACATGCTAATCATTATGCCGACACAAAGGCCGGGCACCGAGTATACGACCTGAAAGGTACCGCCCACCAGGGCCGGAATGGCGAAAAATGCCAAGGTTCGATAGATAGCCTTCGTCTGCAGGCTCTCGACCCTGCGAGATTGCACAAACGCATGCAGGGACGCATGTAAACGTAACAGTAGCTGACAATGGGCTGGATCATATAAGCAAAGCCGCGACGATACACGCCCTGCGAATCGATATAGAACAGGGCGTGCGTCCAGTAACTGGTAAACGCCAGCACGACCACCAGAGCCGTAGGCAACGTTACAAGCACCACCCTATAGCGCGAGGTCACAAGGCGAGAGCCCTGCATCGTCTCGGAATAGATAAACCAAATGAGACACGCGATGGCAAAGAGCGAAAACGAAACCGCGTTGGAAATCCAGTTGGCAGCAATGCCCAACGTGCCGTCCGCACCATCCGAAAGCGTCCAGATCATATCGAATAATACGTACGCGGCAGAGGTGTAGCCAAGCATGCTAAACAATAGTTGCAGGGTGCTCGAGAACAAGGAGCGACGACTTCGCGCGGCAAGCCCGATAAGAACAATCATGCATAGCAGGAATATCTCAATCTTGAGTGCCTTAACCACTAGACGCCATCCCTTCAATATCCGAATGGTCAGAATCGCCCAATTCGAATCAGGGCAATAAAACCCCTTTACTCCGCAGGGGTAAAGGGAATCATAGCAGAGCGCCCGAACATCACTGCAAAACAGTTTCTGTTCGGACGCTCGGACGGCGCGAATTGCACGCCGGCATCATTGATTGATAGCGATTGCTACTCGCCATCGATGTCGGTCGCGACGGCCTCCTCGATGGCCTCGACACCGGCAGGCGACAGGTCCTCCTTACCCTGGCAGAACTTCTTGTCGACCCAGCCGGTCAGAATCGGAGCTATGATTGCCGTGATGATAACGGCAGTGGCGATCTGGGCGTACGCGGTGGGTGCAAGCTCGGCGTAGCGCGGCGCGACCTCGGCGAGAGCAACCGGCGTGGTCATAGCCGTGCCGGCGATGGTGGAACAAGCCACGGCAGCCTTGCCGTTACCACCGCACAGGCGCTCGAACGCAAAGGTGATGGGACCGACGACAAACAGCGTGACAAGGCCCAGCAAGATGCCGGAAATACCACCGGTGATAAAGCTCGACAGGCTCATGGACGCGCCAAGCTGAAATCCGATGACGGCAATCGCAGGGTTGGCACCGGGAACAAGCAGGTTCTTGATAAACGGGAACAGGTTGCCCAGAACCATGCCGATAACGAGCGGCAAAATGGAGCCGATGATAGCACCGACAGGGATGTTGGCAAGGCCCGAAACACCAAGGATGATCATCGTGACGGCGGGGCCGGCCGTAAAGAACAGGATACCGACGGCGCCCTGCTCGGACTCATCGCCGAACTCGCCCATGATGCCCGTATAGAGCGCCATGTTGCAAAACGTAATGCCGCCGATGATAGACACGGAGCTCAGACCCAGGAAGTTGTCGTTAAAGAAATATGCCACGCCTAGGCCGAGAGCCGCTGCGACGACAAGCTTGGGAATCAGCACGACGATGCCGGTCTTGATGGCGCCCGGCGTGGACTTAAAGCTGATGCCGGCGCCCACAAACAGCAGGATCGCGGCGACGATGGTATTGGAGCCACCGCGGCAGGCAGCCGTAAAGAAGCCGCCGATCTCAAAAACCTGCGGGCAGAAGGTGTTGAGCAAAAGACCGACGATCATCGGATAGATCATGATGTCGCCCGGAATGCGCGGTACTTTGAATTTCTTTTGCTCGTTGGCGGTCGCTTCCTGTGCCATGAAACCCTCATTTCCGCTGACGGGGTACAAAAGCCCACGTCACGCTTTGCTACAGTAAAGTTTGACCATGGTACCAGAAGAAATAGACCAGCTCGGTGAAAAATTCGACAAGTTGGGATGGAACGAGATTCGGCGCCCGCGACGCCACCCCTATATAAGGCTCAAGACGATATAGAGTACGATGCCCGAGACGCAGCACCACAGCATCGATTTTGTCTTGACCGCCACGACCACGACGCCGGCGGCCGCAATCCAGGGAACCAATGCAGGCCAGAGCCCCGCGTCGAACGCGCCGGGACTCACCAAGTCGTTGGCGACCAGCGCGGCAAAGGCAGCGGGCGGGATATAGCCCAGGGCCTCGGTAATGCGGGGCGACAGGGTCCGCCCGCGCAAGGCGAACGCCGGCGCGATGCGAAAGAACGCGATAGCAGCCCACGACGACAGCCACAGAACCAAGAACTCGTTAACGGACATCGCGGGCACCTCTTCCGTCAAATACAGCATTGCACGCCAGCGCAATGGCAATGCCGACCACGACGCTTGCCGGCACGGCAATATTCGCGAGGCCCAAGAACTTGCATGCGGCGACGGACACCGCGCCCGAAACCGCCGCGACAACGTTACCGCGCGACAGCCGCTGCGAAAAGAGCAGGCAGATAAAGAGCGAGGTGCAGACAAAGGCTGCAATGGCGGTGGGAACATCGACAGCGGCGCCGACAATGGCGCCCATCGTACACGAAACGCCCCATGTTGCGATGAGGATCACGTTGAGCACAAAGGACTCGCGCGGGCCCCAATCCTCCCCTTCCACCAACTTGGCAAGCGAGATGCCATATGCCTCCTCGGTAAGTGTCGCGGCAACAGCCAGCGTCTGGCGCTTCGAGGCACCCCTCAGATGCGGCGCAATCGATGCCGAGTAAAGTGCAAAACGCGAGGAGATGGCGGCAACGCTCGCGATAATCGAAGGTGCCGGTACGCCCGCCAGCCAAAGATTGCAGATCATAAACTGGCCGCTGCCCGTCACAAACGTGCTGCTCAGGGCAAAGACCATCCAGGGCTCCATTCCCGTCTGCCCCATGATCATTCCGCACGGCGCGCCTATTGCAACATAGGTAAGCATCACCGGCCAGACGGTTCTTACGATTTTGAGCACCATACGCTTCTCATCCTGACAAGGTCTCCGAGCCGCATGTAGCGATACGGCAGAATCATCATCCGGCAGCAACCGAGTTCACCTACAATTGCCACCGGATCGAAAGACACAACTTTTTAGGAAGTCATTATGACAGCTATCGATCGAGACCGGGCGCGCGCGGCCTTCAAAAGCTACACCGATGCCTACGACGCCACCAACCCACGCATCGCGCTCAAAATCGAGCATACGTACCACGTTGCCGAGGCATGCGATGCCGTGGCGCGCGAGCAGGACTGGTCGTCAGAAGATATTGACCTGGCATGGCTTTGCGGCCTGCTGCACGATATGGGCCGCTTTGAGCAGCTGCGACGCTGGGACACCTTTAAGGACGCCGAGAGCATGAGCCATGCGGTGCTGGGCATCGAGATCCTCTTTGGCGAGAATCCCGCCGATGCACCCGCCGTAACGAGCATCCGCGACTTTATCGATGACCCGGCAGAAGATGAGCTCATCCGAGCGAGCATTGCCTATCACAGCGATTTCCGTCTACCCGCGCAGCTCGACGAGCGCACGCGGAGCTTCTGCGATATCGTGCGCGATGGCGACAAGATCGACATTATGCGCACCATCGCCGACAGCACCGTCGACACCATCCTCAAGGTGGACGAGAAGACGTTTCTCGGCAGCCGTTTCTCGTCGCCGACACTTGCCGCCTTTGACGAGCACCGCTGCGTCGCACGCGATGAACGCAACGAGCCCGCAGACTACCTGGTGGGACTCATCTGCTTTATGTTTGAGCTCGTCTATCCAGCAAGCCGCGCGCTGGCGCGCGAACAGGGCGATATCCATCGCCTGCTCGACGCGCCCTTTGGCATTACGCGGCCCTTTACCGACCCCGCCACGCAGGCAACCTGGAGCCGCCTAAAGGACGAGATGCGCGACTGGCTGGCGCGCGCCTAGCGCTCAAGCTGGGCCAGCAGCTCCTCGACGACCTCGACGGCGTCCCCAACAACCTTGTACTGGGCAGCACCAAAAATGGGGGCATCCGGGTCCTCGTTGATGGCGATAATGCACTCCGCCCCACCGATGCCGGCAAGATGCTGGATGGCGCCCGAAACACCGATACTCACGAGAAGCTTGGGCGAAACCGATACGCCGGTCTGGCCAATCTGATGGCGATACTCCAACCAGCCGGCCTCCACGACAGGTCGCGTGCAGCCAAGCTCGGCTCCCAGAGCCTCGGCGAGCCTTCGCATCAGGGGCAGATTCTTCTTGGAGCCAATGCCGCGGCCCACCACGACCAAGCGCTCGGCATCGGCGATCGAGGCCTGCCGCCCCCACTCCTCGGCGGGAATCGAGATCTCGACACGAGCCTTAGCATCATCCGCAAGCGATATCTGGGTGATCGTGCCGGAGCGGTCGTAGTCAAAGTCGGGCGCCTTAAAGATGCCGGGACGAACCGTTGCCATCTGGGGACGATGATTGGGGCAGACGATGGTGGCCATCAGGTTGCCGCCAAACGCCGGACGCGTCTGTTGCAGCAGTCCCGTCTCCGTATCCATCGAAAGTACGGTGCAGTCAGCCGTAAGGCCCGTCTGCAAGCGCACGGCAACGCCGGGTGCCAGTTCGCGGCCAAAAGCGGTCGCACCGTATAGGATGGCCTCGGGTTTGCGTTCGGCTACCAAATCGCAGATCAAGCGGGCGTAGACCTCCGCATCGTTTTGGCGCAGGCGCTCGTCGCGACAGGCCAGGACTTCGTCGGCGCCCGCGCAAACCAGATGCTCCAGGTCGCCGAGAGAACCCTCGGGACCCATACCGATCAGTGCCACCAGACGGCAGTCGCGAGCATCGGCAAGCTCGCGGCCCTTGCCCATAAGCTCATAGGCAACGGGAGTCACCGTATCGTGCTCGTCGGTCTGCGCGAATACCCAAATGTCTCGATATGCATCAAGGTCCACCGCACCAGCGGCCTCGTCACGCTCGATCGAGATAGCGTTGACAGGGCAGGCGTCGACGCACCCACCGCATAGGATGCAGCCGTCGGTTACATGGGCGCATCGGTTGGGTCGCTCGCCTTCCACTACGATGCCGCCCGAGGCACAGGCGCGAACGCAGCGACCGCAGCCGATACAGGCTTCGCTATCGATAATCAGTCCGCTCATCTATGCCATCCCCTCGATAATCTTGGCAAGCTTTGCCGCCTGCTCGGACGCCGTCCCCTCAACGGTCTCGCACGTTTGGTCACGGTCGGGCACAAACGAGCGCACGACCTGTGTCGGCGACCCGGCAAGACCGCAACGCGCGGGGTCGGCGTTCACGTCGGCGGCACTGACCACGCGCACGTCCGCCTCCTCCGCCGCGCGAATACCGGCAATACTCGGCATACGCAACTGGCCAATCTCCTTGACAGTCGTCATCGCGCACGGCATCTCAAGACACACCGTCTCCTCGCCGGCATCGCATCCGTGAACGAGCGCCAGCGAGCCACACGTCGTAAAGCCCGCGCTTTGCACGCAGCTCACGTCGGTCACACAGGGAATCTCAAAAGCACCGGCAAGCTCGGGACCAATCTGGGCCGTATCGCCATCCACCGCCATCTTGCCGCAGATGAGCAGGTCGAAGTCCTCGTCGAGCGCCTCGATGCCGCACTTGAGGGCATAGGTGGTTGCCAGGGTATCGGCACCTGCAAAGGCGCGATCGGTCAGCAGCAGCGCGTCGTCGGCACCTCGAGCGATGCAGTCGCGCAGCAGCGACTCGGTCGCGGGGATGCCCATCGACACCACCGTCACGCGCACGTCCATGCCAAAGCCGATAAAGTCGTCCTTCAGCGCCAGCGCGCATTCCAGAGCGCTCGCATCGAACGGGTTAATGACCGCCTGCTTGCCATCACGCACGATGGTATTGGTCTTGGGGTCCATCTTGACCTCGGTGCTGCCCGGCACGGCCTTGACGCACACCACCATATGGAAATCACTCATCTTCACGCGCCCCCTTTCTGGACGAGTTCATCCAAGAGCTTCTCCGCAAACAGGTTGCCGCGACCCAGCTGGCCGGCAGGATCGAGCTGGAGCTTGAGCTGCGCCGACTCGACCATGGCCTCGTGGCCGTACATCGTCTCCAAGAAGCCAGCCTTGATCTTGCCGACGCCGTGTTCGGCGGAGACGGCGCCGCCCATGGTCGTAACCTCGGAAGCCCACTGAGCAAAGAGTTCTCCACCGCGACGGTAGTCTTGCGCATCGCGCGGCAGGATGTTCACATGCAGATGGTTGTTACCGATGTGCCCCCAGGCAGCAGATTCAAGCCCGCTTTCGGCCAGTGTGCGGCGATAGAGGGCCACGACATCGGCAAGGCGTGCATTGGGCACCGACATGTCCGAGCCCAGCTTGGTGATGGTGGGGTCGGTGCGGCGACGCTCATCGATAAGCATGTTGACGCTCTCGGGCACCGCGTGGCGGAAGAACCGCTGGCACTCGCGATCGACCTCGGTGCGCGCGACCCATGTCGCATCGTCGCTGCCGCCCGCAAGCTCTAGCACCCACCCCAAGTGATACAGCTCCTCAGTCGCCTGAACTTCGTCGTCGCAGTCGAGCTCCACGTAGACACAGACCTTGGCGTCTTTGTCGAGCGCCGGCAGCGAGGCAAACGCCGTCGACTGCTCGCGCTGACGACGCAGGATATCCAGGGCGCCAGCGTCGAAGTACTCGATGGCAGCCGCATGGGACAGGACGGGACGCACGGAATCGGTAAAGGACACGGCCTTGTCTTCGCTATCGAAAAAGCAGCTCACACCCCAAACGACCGCAGGCGCCGCCTGCAGGGCGATCTCGAGCTCGGTAATGACGCCGAGTGTGCCACAAGCGCCGATAAAGAGGTCGATGGCGTCCATTTCGTCCGCAACGAAATAGCCTGAGGCATTTTTTGTCTTGGGCATGGTATAGCCGGGAAGATCGAGCTCGAGCGTACGGCCCGCTGCCGTCACGAGCGACAGGTGGCGGCCCTGAGCAAAAGCCTCGCCGCGCTGAAGCTCAAGCAAATCGCCATCAGCCAGTGCGACGTGGAGTCCCGTGATATGTGGGCGCATGGGACCGTAGGCGTAGCTGCGGGCACCAGAGGCGTTACATGCCGCCATGCCGCCCAGACAGGCAGATGCCTCGGTGGGATCGGTGGGAAAGAACTGCTCGGGGGCCTCTTGGAACTCCTCGTAGGCCTCAAGCGATGCCTGGTCCCAACCAGCAGTCGGCAGCACCTTCCTGCCCAGCTGCTTGCGCAGCTCCGAGAGCACAACGCCCGGCTCCACGCGCAGCAGAAATTGGCCTTGTTCATCGCGGCGAAGGCCCAAGTAGCGATTCATGCGGGAAGTATTGAGAATGTGACCGCCATGAGGCACGGCGCCGGCGGCAAGACCGGTCCGGGCGCCCTGAACCGTCACCGGGACACGCTCGGCATGGAGCTTTTTCAAAATGGCGCGGACCTCGTCTTCCGTTGTCGGAAACGAGATGCTCGAGGCCTCGCCCGATGCGCGAGACTCATCGCGACCATACTCTTCGAACTCGTCGGTGAAGGGTTTGATGGTTGCAGACACGCGAACTCCCCCTTTAGCTAACTACAGTGTTTGCAGGGAGATGTTACCGCATCGTTTCGTCGACGTGTTCGAGACCGTCTCCATAATTGGCGATTTTTACGTTCGTGCAATTCGGCGAGCGGCTTGATTTCCTCGGCAGACGATGCTTTTGACACATATGGCCCCGCCGTCGCCGACCGCGCAATTGTCGCTCGAAAAAAGTTGGAGTATTTTTTGCCGCCTTTTACCTGCGGAGACGCCAATCCGTCAAGCATTTGGTCAGAAATTGGTCAAGTAGCGGCTGATACGGTCGGCGTCGACAGCCAAAACCGATAGAAGTTTTGGCCCAGAAGCAGGGAGGTTCCCATGGCATATTACTGGCCCCAGTACGGCATCGCCATCGAAGTCGACGACGATCCCCATCTCCTGCCTTTCGACGAAGAGGCATTCCCCGATACGACGGTCTACCACGTTACCACCGATGTGATCTGCGACCCCGAGTCGTTCTCGGCGCTCGCCCACCACATCGCGCATATCCACGACATCGAGCTCCCTCCCGACTTCGACGAGCTTGTCTACTCGCGCCGTCTGATGCTTCACATGCTCTTTGGAGCGGACCCGTCCACCTTTGCGCGCGTCTATACCGCCAAGGATGCCGCATGAGCGCGAAGAAGCCGCCCCACTTTGCAGGTCTGGGGCATCGCAGGAAGCTCATCGTTGCCTGCTTGGCCATCGTCTGCGCCCTTGTCGCCGTAGGACTATACGCTTGGCAGTCGCAGCCCGTACCCGAGGCGGGCGCTTCGGTTACGACGGCCGAGGGCAAAACGCGTCAGGAAATCCAAGATGAGCTCGACGCCATCGTCCGCGACAACATGATGACGATTTCGGTCGCGCCGGTCGCCCAGCTGCAGGAAGACGGCAAGCTGCGTGTCAACGTGCAAAACGTCCAAGACAATAAATTTCCCCAGCGATTCCGCGTCATCCAAAACGACGAGACCATGTACGAATCCGGTGTGGTCGAGACCGGCAAGACAATCGAGACGTGCCCCGCCGGCGACATCAAAGAAGGCGAGGCGTACATCGAGATCCAGGCACTCGATGCCAAAACCCTCGACAGCCACGGCAATCCGACACGTGTCAAGGTACGGGTTGAGCAGGCCGAGAACTAGCTTTCCGGCCGACGCGGCACCGCACGCAATTCACCAGCATTCGTCCAATCATCGCGGGGACGGCCCGCGGCGAATAGAAAGGAACGACCATGGACATCACCAGGAACATGAACGGAGCCAGAGCGCTCGTCGTGGGCACAGGGCTCGCGCTCGCGCTCGCAATGGGCACCGCCCCGACGCCAGCTATGGCGGCCGGGCGCGTTGGAACCACGAAAGTAATGGTCAGGACCGAGATCGACAACGTTGAGTTCAAAGTTCCAACGGTTATTCCCTTCGTCGCCAAGGCCGACGGCACGCTTCAGGGCCCCTCAGAAGACGCGACCACCATCGACAATCATTCGGCCTACGGCATCCATGTCACCAACATGAAGATCGACGCCATGAACACCTGGACCATTGCCGCCGACGCCAAGGCCGGAACCGCGCAGAACTCCATCGACTTTAAGGTCGGCCCCGACGGCGCGCTCCAGAACGCCAGCGCCGCAATGCAGGGGACGGGCCTCGATCTTTCCAAGAATGCAGCCTTCGACATGGGCTACCAGGGCATTGCCGGCGGCACGGACAAAATTAAGCTCAAGACAAGCGGAAACGTCGCCCGCGTCACGCGCGACATCTTCCACGTAACCGGCGAAGGCGATCAGGTTGCAACGATCACCTGGACGGTCGAGCCCGGTGCGCACACGGCATAAGGCCGTCGCCCTGGCCGCCGCCGTCAGCATCCTAGCATTTGGGCCAGCCATGGCCTTTGCCCAGCAAGAACAGGCGCAGGCCGCCACGCAAGTGACGGTCGACCTCTCGGAGCTCGACCGCGGCGACCGCGAGGAACCGTTGGCGCAGGCAGGCGACAGACGATGGCTCTTGGTAGCAGGCGCCACAGCAGCAGGCGCGGGAACCGCCGGCCTCGGTCTGCACATCAAACGCAGCCAGAAACAAAACACGGACAGGCCGCACTAAATTAGCTAAGGAGACCCCATGGCATCGAAGAACCTTTTGCCCGTCGTCGCACTCTGCAGCGCGCTCGCAACCGGAACGCCTGTCGCCGCTTGGGCGACTCCCGTCATGGCAGACTCCTTACCAGCAGCCCTAAGTTCCGCACCAAATCCGTCGAGCGCCATTGCGTGCAAGCGTTTTTCGATCGCACAGGCCGCAATCTCAACCTCGGGATGCCTTCGTCGTAATACGGACGGCTCGATAGTCGTGGATATCAATCGTTCGAACAAGGCAAACGGCTCCCAGGCGGGGTGCGCCGTCTGCACGTGGCGCTCGGTTGTGCTCGATGCAGATGGCGATCCTTGCAATTTAGAGCTGCACATCGACATCGCTTCGGTCGATGACTCGGCGAACGGAGCGAAGGTCGCCTTCGACGGTACGTTTTTCGAGAAAGGAGGCGGTATATGTCTGGGCTGCGCCGCCGCGAATGCAGACGATGTGCAGCCCACTCTCTCATTCACGGCATCGTTGCGGCTGACCAAAGCCGGCACCGATGCCATCGCGGCAGGAGAAGCATCCCTGCTGTTCTACGCCGCCAGCGCCAAAGACACAGACGCTCATTTCGAGAAGTCGGCCGGATCGCTCAGCCTTACACGAGGGATAGAGGCAGGCCCTATTGAAATCGATGCCCACGCGCAAAGCAGGCAACGCATTCTTGCCGACCCGGCGCTTCTCGAAATGGAGTGGAGCGGATCCGGAGCCATCGGAATTCTCCCCTCCGCGCTTGACGCCAAGACGCTCCCCTCAAACGACGAACCCATCAACGCAACCATACAAGAAGAGGGCGCGGACAAAGAAGCAGGTGCGGGCGACACGCCGTCGCTGACAAACAGCGTCCCAGCTTCTTTCGAAGCACCGAATGAGCCCGCTACCGATCCAAACGATCCCGAGCTCGCGGACAGTCTGGGGCTTGCTGATCCTCAAGAGATCGATGAAGGTAACTGCTGCGTGCTTGCCGCGCTCGACCACACAGAGGTCATCGACGCTGCGAACATCGAAGTTGCCGCCGCCAATCAGCCCGTCCGCAAGTCGGCCATCATCGCATTTCCTGAATCCATCGAAGTCGTCTTTTTGCCATCGGGCGAGGTCGTGGCCCCAACACTGCTCACCTTGTTGGGCGCCAAGAATACTAGAAACGAAATTAAAAAGGTCACGGTTGTCGACCCCGCAACCACCGCCAAGCTGCGTCTATACGCCGTTGCTCCAGACGGAGGCAAGACCCTGGAATTCGATGGCGACACACTCCTAGCCTGGCGACGTCTGGACATTATGCAAGACGTCTCGTATCAGATTGAACTCGAAGGGTTTGATCGTGCCCGCGACGCCAATATCATCGCCGCGGCTATTGAATCCCCGCAGCGGCTTATGACACTGCGCTTTGAATACTATCCCTATGTCCCGACAACCACCTGAGGCTTAAATGCTGCGCGTCGTTGCTAATACCACTTATATAACGTATTAGATGAGTCGCGATGTACCTCGCATTCCACTCTGCTACGATTGCCACGTTGGCATCAATACGGGAGGGCTCATGCCGGGCTTGGGAACAATCATCAACGTTGTGCTTTTAGTTGCGGGCGGTCTTTTGGGATTAGCGGGCGGCCGCTTCATTACACCGCGCATCCAAGACACGCTCATGAAAGCATCGGGGCTGTGCGTCCTGTTTATCGGCCTTGGCGGCACCATGCAAAAGATGCTCCTTATCGATGGAAAGGCGCTGGCGACCACTGGGACCACCATGCTCATTGTCTCGTTCGCCCTCGGCTCGCTCATCGGCGAGGCCATCAACTTGGAGGCCGCCATTGAAAACCTTGGCGAATGGCTCAAGCGCAAAACCGGCAGCGAGGGCGATAACGAGTTCACCAACGCTTTTGTCTCGACTTCACTCACCGTGTGTATCGGCGCCATGGCCATTGTGGGATCGATCCAGGACGGTCTGCTCGGTGACTGGTCAACGCTTGCCCTGAAAGGCGCGCTGGACTGCATCATCGTCTGCACCATGACGGCGTCGCTCGGACGCGGCTGCATTTTCTCCGCCCTGCCCGTCGCCGTGTTCCAGGGAACGATCACGTTGTTTGCCGGCGCGCTCTCCCCCATCATGACCACAGCAGCCCTCAACAGCCTTTCGCTTGTAGGCTCCATGCTCATCTTCTGCGTCGGCGTCAACCTCATCCGTCCTCAGACCTTCCGCACGGCCAATATGCTCCCCTCCGTCGTCATCGCCGTCATCTACGCCCTCCTGTTCTAAATCTATCAACGCAGCGGTATCTCGAACACCTGTTTGATGCTGTGCTATGATATGAGGTCACCGAAGCTGCGTTAGGAGAGGAGAAGCGGTGGCCGACCAGGACATCAAGATGCTCATCGAGCGCATTATGGCCGAGGCCCGGACCCATCAGTCCGCTCGCTTCTCACATGAGGTCTACGCAGACGAGCCGATTCTCAAAACCGGCCGACAGATGCAGAATTTCCTCCCCGACCAGTACCGTAAAATGCGCGAGATATCGCGCTGGCAGGATGACCCCAAAGGCGGCGCAGGTCGCTGGCTTTCGGAAGCCGAGCTTTTCTACCGCCAGGGCCTGCTGATGGCCGACTTTGAGGACGACTGTCCCTACAACGGCACCTTTAAGTCGTACTTTCCCACCTACAACGCCATGAGCGACCGGCAGTTGCGCGGCTACTTTACCTGGCGTGCCCAAGTGCGCCGCGGAACCGTCGAGGAAACGTCTACGTCCTTTGCCTTTCTGTATCTCTATGAGCTGATTTGCGGCATTGGCGTAGATGACCCGCTCGATGGTTTTAACAAGATCAAGGCTTTTTGGGATGTCTATCGCGCCTTCGAGCCCGGCATCGACCGATTTGCACGCGTGTGGCTGCAGGATTACGCCGTGTTCCACGGGCTCGACCCCAAGCTGCTTCGTGACTCTAAAACCGTCATGTTCGATAACGCCCTTATCGAGCTGCGGCGCGCGGCGCGAGACCTTGTACCAGCACCGGCACCGTCCGGCCAGACCCCTAAGCGTCGCAAAACCTCCGAGCCCACGCTCCCCCTTCCGCCCGATGAGGTGCGCGAGGAGCGACTCATGGCCGCTATCAACGCCCTCTCCACGTACAACCTAAGTAACTCGCGGCTTGACCGCAGCCACCACCGCGATCTGCGCCACGTGGCGTGCGCCGTGTATGTCCGTATGGCGCGCTACTATGACACGCACCGAAAGACCGGCATCGTGGCGAGCTTATTTGGGGAGGAGACGGCCATGCCCTACACCATGTTTGCCTCGGCCGTATTCTTTGCGCCCGAGCGCCACGAGGACTGCGAATACCACTTGGATCCCATCCATATCTACCGTTGCCAAAACGGCTTTTGGGAATGCCTGCGTATCCACGGTAGTAGGCAAAAGAGCAGCAAGCTCGGTGAAATGATGCGCGCCTGCGACCAACGCCTGCGCCTGGCGCTGGACCCCGCCCATCCCCTTAAGGAAGAAAAGGTCCCCAAATATCTGGCCAAGATTATCGATAACGAGATTGTGGCATGGCTTTCGTGGGACGCCGCACACCAGCCCGTCAAGATCGATATCGATCTGAGTCAGCTGGGGCACATTCGGAGCGCCGCTGCGCAAACGCGCGAAGCGCTTTTGATCGATGAAGAGCGCGAGGACGATGTGTTCGCAGAGGTCGATACGGTGAGCTTCGAGCAGCCGAAAGCCGAGGCCGCAGCAGACGCGTTTGTCGAACCGGTCACGACGGCCGCAAGGCAGGACGAGGCCGATGAGCCAACCATTTCCACCGAACAGTTTGGTGTCGTGGCGCCGCTTCTCGTGCCGACACCCCCGCTCGCAGCTGCTGCGCCCGCTGACGCCACAAACGAACTCGCGCCCGCCGCAGATGCCTTCCTTCGCGCACTGCTCGAGCAAAACGCAGCGCAAGCGACATCGGCAGTGGCGCACTCGGGACAGAGCGAGGACATGCTCGTCGATACCATCAACGAGGCGCTCTTTGACCTGGTGGGCGACACCGTAATTGAATTTAGCGCGGCAGGGCCGCAGATTATTGAGGACTACGAAGCAGACGTGAGAGGATACCTAGACCATGAGTGATACCGCATCCGCAGCACCACGCGTGCCCAAGCGCGTCGCTGCCGTCATTCTCAACTCGCTCAAGGGCGGCGTGGTCCCGCGCATCGGCCTTCCCTACATTACCGTAGGGCGCGAGGTCGAGATCCGCGCCCTGCTCACCGATCTGAGTCTCATCGCCGACGGTGGTGCGAGCTTCCGCTTTCTGGTCGGTCGCTACGGCGCCGGCAAAAGTTTCTTGCTCCAGACCATCCGCACGCACGCCATGGGCGAGGGATTCGTCGTCGCCGATGCCGACCTATCCCCTGAGCGCCGCCTGCAGGGCGGTCAGGGACAGGGCCTTGCCACCTACCGCGAGCTCATCCGCAACATATCGACCAAGACGCGCCCCGAGGGCGGCGCGCTCAACCTTATCCTGGATCGTTGGGTCACCTCGTGTGCCGATGCCGATGAGTCCGTCGTTAATGCCCAATTGGCCCCGCTCGAGGAGATGGTCCACGGCTTCGACTTCACCCGCATGCTCCGCCGCTATCGCACGGCCGTATCCGAGGGTGACGAAGAGGCCATGAGCCGCGTGACCAAATGGATCCGCGGCGAATACCGCACCAAGAGCGAGGCTCGCGCCGAACTGGGGTCCTCAACCATCATCAGCGACGATGACTGGTACGACTACGTCAAACTCATCGCACGTTTTTTGGTTTGCAGCGGCTACAAGGGCATGCTGGTGCTCATCGACGAGCTCGTGAATCTGTATAAGATTCCCAACGCCATCACGCGCCAGTACAACTACGAGAAGATCCTGACCATGTACAACGACACGCTTCAGGGCAAGGCGCAGTACCTGGGCATGATCATGGGCGGCACGCCAACCTCCATCGAGGACCGTCGCCGCGGCGTGTTCTCCTACGAGGCTCTGCGTAGCCGACTCGCTCAGGGTCGCTTTGCGCGAGATGACCTCAAAGACATGCTCGCGCCCATCATCCGCCTGCAGCCGCTCACCTACGAGGAGCTGCTGGTGCTCATCGAAAAACTCATGCAAATTCACGCCGGTTACTTTGGCTGGACGCCCACGCTTACCGAGAACGACTTGGTGGACTTCCTCAAGATCGAGTTCGGTCGTGTGGGAGCCGACACGCATCTGACGCCGCGCGAGGTCATTCGCGACTTTATCGAGCTGCTCGACATCCTGTGCCAGAACCCCGATGCTAACGTAGCCGAGCTGCTGCAAAGCGTCGGTGGCGACGCGCTAGCGCCGGCAGCCGCAACAGGCGACACCGGCACCGCAGACGGCGACCGCAACTTCGCCGAATTCACCATCTAGCCTGCCAAAAAGGGACATGTTTATTTTAGCAGGTTTTATCTGGGCAAACGTTGAAGCAGTCATGCAGCAAGCCACTGACCACCGCGTTGAGAGATTCGTTTTTGAAAGGAGGCCTCGTGAACGCCTTTGACCGCTACGCCCCGTTTATCCAAGACTTCATCTACTCCCACGATTGGGAGAGCCTGCGCTCCATCCAGGTTGCGGCGGCAGATGCCATCTTCAACACGCAAGACAATGTGCTCCTGACGGCCTCCACGGCATCTGGCAAAACCGAGGCAGCCTTCTTTCCCATCCTGACCGAGTTTTGGGAGAACCCGCCCGCAAGCGTTGGCGCCCTCTACATTGGCCCCCTCAAGGCGCTCATCAATGACCAATTCGTCCGCCTCAACGATCTGTGCGAAGAAGCCGATATCCCTGTCTGGCACTGGCATGGCGATGTCTCGCAGTCGCACAAGGCTAAGCTCATCAAAAAACCGAGCGGCATCTTGCAGATTACGCCCGAGTCACTCGAGGCGCTCCTGATCCATAAGCACATGGCGATCCCTCGTATGTTCTGCGACCTGCGCTATGTGGTTATCGACGAAGTCCATTCGCTCATGCGCGGCGACCGCGGCGGGCAGACGCTCTGCCTTATCGAGCGGCTCTCGCGCATGGCAGGCGTGCAGCCCCGCCGCATCGGTCTGTCGGCAACCATCGGCGACCCCGAGCGCACGGGCGCCTTCCTGTCGCAGGGGACGGGACGCAACTGCGTCATCCCCCGTTTTGAGGAGCCGCGCCGCGTGTGGCGCATCTCCATGGAGCACTTCTACAACTCGGGTCCCCAGGCGCAGCAGCGAGGATTCGAGAGCATGGGTCCTCAAGAGGCCGAAGTGCTTGCGTGCGAGCGCATTGAGGCAGTGACACCCGCGGCGCTGCCCGCATCCGGACAAGACATGCGCCACAGCGGACAGCTCACACAGGCGGAACGTCGTCAACGTCGCGAGCAGGCGCGGGGCAAGGACGCTCCCAAAGACCGTCGCACTTCCTCGGCCCCCGAGAGCGAAGTCGACATCCCACGAGCGACCGAGCAGGCGCTTCTCAGCCCCACCGACACAGCGCCAGACAACGCCGACCCCGGCATGGGCTATATCTTCGAACACACCCGCGGCCGCAAGTGCTTGGTCTTTGCCAACTCGCGTGAGGAGGCAGAGGCCGTGTGTTCCATGCTGCGCAGCTACTGCGAAAGTCGACACGAGCCCGACCGCTTTCTAATCCATCACGGCAACCTTTCGGCATCGCTGCGCGAGACGGCCGAGGAGCTCATGCGCGACGAGGAGCAGGCGCAGACAACCGTCACCACCTCTACGCTGGAGCTCGGTATCGATATCGGCCGCCTGGAGCGCGCGTTCCAGATCGATGCGCCGTTTACCGTCAGCTCCTTTTTGCAGCGAATGGGCCGCACGGGACGCCGCGACCTTCCGCCCGAGATGTGGTTTGTCATGCGCGAGGAAGAGCCCGAACCGCGCACGATGATGCCCGAAACCATTCCATGGAAGCTCCTGCAGGGTATCGCGCTCGTACAACTCTATCGCGAGGAAAAGTGGGTCGAGCCGCCCGAGCTCGATCGACTCCCCTACAGCCTGCTCTATCACCAGACTATGTCGACCCTCGCCAGCACCGGCGAGCTCACGCCGGCAGAGCTTGCCCAGCGCGTGCTCACACTCAGCTATTTCCATCGCATCTCGGCCGATGACTATCGCGTATTGCTGCGTCACCTCATTAAGATCGACCATATCCAGGTCACCGAGGGCGGCGGACTCATCGTGGGTCTCGCGGGCGAGCGCATCATTAACAACTTTAAGTTCTACGCCGTATTCCAGGAAAACGAGGAGTTCACCGTTCGTAGCGAGTCGGCCGAATTGGGCACGATCGTCAACCCGCCGCCGCCCGGTGAGCGCATCGCCATCGCCGGACACTGCTGGATTGTCGAGGAAGTGGACTGGAAGCGCCACACCGTCTTTGCCACGCAGGTCAAGGGTCGTGTGCCGGCCTACTTTGGCGACTGCCCCGGTGACATCAATACACACGTACTCGAGCGCATGCGCAAGGCGCTCAACGAGCACGCGACATATCCGTACCTTATGGGTAACGCACGAGCCCGTTTGGCGCAGGCTCGCCATACCGCCGAGATTTCGGGCGCGGGAACTAAGCCGCTCATCAACTTGGGTGGCGACACCTGGGTGCTCTTCCCCTGGTTGGGCAGCTACGCCTTCCTAGCACTCGAGCGCATGCTTAAAATCAAATGCGCCGCTGAGTTGGGCCTTCGCGGACTCGACCCGTCACGCCCGTACTTTATGCAGTTTAAGATGAAGGCCGACGAGGAGACGTTCTTTGAAGTGCTCGCCGCCGAAGCCGAGAAAGACTTCGACCCCATCGACCTCGTCTATCCCGGCGAGGTGCCTTACTTTGATCGGTACGACGAGTTTGTTCCCGAAGAGCTCGTGCGCAAAGGCTTTGCCGAAGGCGTGCTCGACATCGAAGGCATGAAGCAGCGCGTTCTCGGCTGGCGCGACCACGCCTAAGACCAGTCTTTTTGGGACGGGGAGACTTATTTGTCGTGAAGGACGGTGCCGAGGAAGTCGGTGTCGAAGGGCACGGCTTCGGCAAAGGCATAGTCGCCGTCGCTGGCGATGAGCAGGTAGTTCTCCTCGCCGCCGAACTCCGCATCGCCACACGGGACCACCCAGGCGTGGGCGAATACCTCGAGTGCCGTGGCGGCGCAGTCACGCAGGAACGTCACATCGCTCCCCTCGCTTGCGCTCACGGTATTGGCCATGTAGATACCCCCGGGGTTCAGGCTGCCCCGCACCAGGCTCATCGCCTCAACGGTCGCCAGCTCGCGCACGGGCTCGGCACCGCCAAAGCAATCGCTCACGACCACGTCGTAGCGACGATGGCCCACGCTCGTCACACCCAGATACGAGCGAGCCTCAGCGGTTATCACCCGCAGGCGATCGCCCGCCGCGCGCTCCAGCTCGTCTAGGTAGAACCAGCGGCGCGCCAGGCGCGTAATCTCTCCGTCATACTCGATGACGTCCATGCGCAAGCCCTCGTGCGACATCAGGGCGAATTTAGGATAGGCAAACCCGCCGCCGCCCAGCATAAGCATGCGGTCGATACCGTGACCATAAGCGTCGCGCATCGCATCCTCGGCCTCAAACACGTCGTCAAACGCGCGATAGTACGCAAAGACGGGCTCCGCCCAGCGCTCGCCAACGTAACTCGCGCTTTGGTAGACGCCGCCTTGCACCAATACGCGGACTTCGTCGCCGCCCTCGTCGTGCACGCGTTTCACACGCGCCAACCCATTGCGGGTTCGCGCAACCTGCAGACAGGCAGCACGAACAGCGACAGCGGCCGCACCAAGCGCCGCGGCTCCCAGAGCAACACCGGCAACGACGCCGGCAGAAACACTCGGCTTGTTCATCTAGAGCTCCTTTTGCAGATAAAGGCCATGGTCATAAAATCCAAGATGGCGATAGTACTCGCGTGTGCCAATCGCGCTAATCACGTTGATACGCGCATAACCCGCATCCCGGGCAATCTCGCACGCACGGTCTACGAGCAAACGCCCCAACCCGTGATGCTGCGCCGCCTGGCCCTGGTCGCCCACGCGCGCCGCCATGCCATACACGTGCACCTCGCGAATCATCGCCTCGTCCGGCGTCGTCGGCAACTCGTCCGCATGCGCGGCAACAAAAGCGCGATCGGGAAGCGACAGCCGCAAAAAGCCCGCGATCTTGCCCTGCGGCGTCACCCACTGCAAAAAGCGCTCGTGCGTCACCGGCGTCTCGTACGCCACTTCCTCGTCAAGGGTCAGCTCATGCAAGTCGGCGCCCGCCGTGCTAATCTCGCGATAGCGAATCTCACGCACTGTCGCACCGTCACCCCGAGCAGTCAGGCGGTTCTCAACGAGCTGGCGCAGGTTGGGTTTCTTGTTGCCCACCATAATGTCGTCGGAGCTAAAGTCGCGGATCATGCGACTGATGCGGCAGAACGCCGGTGTCACCACGATGTCGTCGGCCAGCACATCGAGCAGCTCTTCCTCGGTATAGGGACGCCACTCGCCGCGCTCATAGCAGCCCACCAGACGCGAGCCCTCGATGAGCGCACACGGGTAGACCTTGACCTCGTCGGGCATAAAGGCCCCTTCGGTCATAAAGCGCTCGTAGTCGCGTTTATCCCCCTCGGGTGTGGCGCCCAGCAAGTTGAGCATAAAATGCGCATGGATCTTAAAGCCAAACAGGCGCGCGAGCGAAAACGCTCGCTCGATCTGAGCCACCGAAATGCGACGCTCGTTGATATCGAGCAGGTGCTGGTCGAGACTCTGGATACCCATCTGGATCTTGGTGCAGCCCAGGCGGCGGATAAGCGTGAGGGCCTGCGGCGTTACAGCATCGGGGCGCGTCTCGATAACGAGCCCCACCACGCGATGCTTCGCCGTCTCATTGATGCGCTGCTGACGCTCAAGCTCCTCCATCGTGGCCGTCTGCCACTCGGCGACCTCGCCCCACGGCGTGCCGGGGCCGTACAGACGACGCACCGCGCGGTTATAGCCACCCACGGTAGCATCCACACGCCCCTGCTCGTCGGCAACGCCTCTCGCAAGCTCAACCTCATCGGTCGCAATACCGGCAGCGCGATAGCGTTCGCGTCGCTCCGCCACCACCGGCGGCAGCGCATTGGCAGGAGCATCGTCGAGCAGGCGCCCCGCCTCGGCACGGCTGATACCCGGACGCGCCAACATGGGGTTGGCCGCCACGCCGGCCACGGCATCGTCATTGAGCGCGCGGAAGAGCTCCGACATAAACCATGTCTGATAGCCTTCCGGATAGTCGCTCCAGGTACCGCCAAGCACAATGAGCTCGATCTTATCGGTCGCATGCCCCATTTGCGAAAGCGCCGTCAAACGGGCACTCACCTGCAGATACGGATCGAAGCAGTTTTGCTCCGCACGGGCACACGCCGGCTCAGCATGCAGATAGCTCTTGGGCATGCGCAGGTCGTTGGGGCAAAACAGGCAATCGCCCGAGCACGGCCAGGGCTTGGTGATGACGGTAATGGTCGCCACGCCCGAGGCCGTTCGGCGCGGCTTCATACGCAGCACCTGCAGCAGTTGACGTTCCAGATCGGAATCGACATTCCACGCAGCCCACCGAGCCGGCTCCTCACGTTTAACCCGCTGGTAGAACGGCAGCAGACGGCGCTTGGCCAAATCGCGTTTGTCGGCACCCTCGCGGCGCGCCTCGGCATGTATCAATTTGACGAGCGCTTTGTCGTCCACGGTCTCGCCGCGACGCAGAGCCTCGAGTATGTTCAAGATAATCTGTTCCATGCCCCCATTGTAAAGGCAAAGGCGCCGAAGCCGACCACGACCCCGGCGCCTTCATCAAACAGCGCAGCTATATCTTCGCCTAGGCCTTCGTCTGCCTCACTACTCCGAATCAAACGACATGTCGCCCAAACCGACCTTAAAACGATACGTGGCAGACTTATCGCCGTTATCGAATTCAAGATTCAAAATGGTCTCGCCATCGTAGCCAAGCGGAAGGAAATCGCTCTCGAAGTCGCCGCTGCCCACGGTAAGGCTCGCCTTAAAGCCCGTAGAATTCGGAACCGTCATCTCCACATCGCCCGAGTCCACGCTCACGTCCATCGACTTCGCGGGGGCCTGGTAGAGCTCGAACGTCGCATCGCCCAAACCGACCTCGGCATTCAGAGTGTCGGTCACGGTGCCCGCAAACGCGACGTCTCCCGAGTCCAACGTCAAATCAAAGTCGTGGCACGCAATGTCCGCGACCGTCAGGTCTCCCAACCCCACGTTTGCCGTAATGCCCATCATGTTATCGGCAAGCTCACGCGGCAGTTCAATGGTGACCTTACGGTCATGGGCGCGCTCGTCATCGCAATCGAACTGGCTAATCTTGAGTGTAGAGCCCTCGATCTTAACCAGATTCTGAGTGGCGGCATCGGAAGCAGATGCCCCCTTTGCAACGTGCCCGCTTTCGATGACACGTACCGGTCCGTCAGAGACACGTTTAACCTCGACCGTCCCCGACGTCACATCCAAGTCGAGCGATTGGAACGCGTCTTCGTCAAAAGTCGTGCTCGAAAGCTGCTGAGGCCGAGCGGAATAGTTACCGCCATCCAAAAGATCGTCGTCGTCAACCACATCGTCCATACCGGACAAGCCGGATACAACATCGTCGAGATCCCACGGGCCATCAAAATGAATCAAAGTCCGCGAAATGCCAAAGACAAGCCCGATGATGAGCACGAACGCTCCGATGCCAACGCCCAAGCGTACCTTGGATTCATGCGAAAGCTTCATCATTCATCACCCTCTTTGGCACTCGGCTCAGCGGCGGCCGCGGCAGCCATGCCAGCGTCAACCGCAGTGGAAACGTCCTCCCCCTTAGTCCTAGCGACCGCCGGCACCGGACCAACCTGGATATCCCCACGTGCCCAATCGCCATCAAGCGCACGTGCCACCCAGTGATAGATAGGAATCGTAAAGAAGATCAGTGCGGGAAAGGGGCTGGCACCAACCAGGAACATCAGTAAAAAGAACAGTAGCCAACACACGGCCCAATACGGGAACGACTGGAACGGGCCCTTCACCGGAGTCGAGCCAACCGCGGTGCCACTCGTCGCCTGCGCCGTAGCGGCATTGGCGGCCTGCGCACTCCAGCTTGCCGCTTGCGCCGCCTTGGCCGCAGCATCACTCGCCTGCGTTGCCGCCTCGGTAGCGCGCGCCGCCGCCTCATGGGTGCGAGCACGCTCTGCCGCCTCGGCCTCGCGCTGACGGGCGCGGTCCTCGTTCTCAAACTCGATATCGTCCTCGATCTCGTCGCTCGGATTGAGCAGCTTGTCTAGGCTCACGCCATAGAGTTTGGCGAGTGAGATCAGGTTCTCGGTATCGGGCGAGCTCTCCGCGCGCTCCCATTTACTGACCGCCTGGCGCGACAGCCCCAGCTTTCGTGCCAGCCCTTCTTGGCTAAAGCCTTTGCTGCGGCGAAGGTCGGCGAGCCGCTGCGCAGTTTCTACATTCATGGTTCCTCCTATGTGATGCCAGCCGTGCCGCCGGACCGTTTTTGTTCTTAAGGCGCCTTGCACAGTTAAAAATGTATCCGCCACCGCCAAAAACATGCCACCTATTTTAGTGAGATTTTTGACAACCGGCGGTTGCGGGCATATATGAGCTGCGGAAATGTGTCCAAACAAAGCAATGACCCGTAGCTCGGTTGTCCCCGTTGCGACGTTAACGGTAGTATGGTCGTACTGTTTATTCCGCACCGCCAACGGAGGGAGTTCCGCGCCGTGAACCGCGATTTCGCCTCATCGCTCATCCAGCTCAACAACACGTTCTATCGCGAGCACTCCGCCTCCTTCTCCGATACGCGCCAGGCCCCGTGGCCCGGCTGGGTTCGCACCATGGATATCGCGCTCGAACAGCTCGACGTCGCCACGATCGAGCATCCCGTCCGCGTCTTCGATCTCGCCTGCGGCAATATGCGATTCGAAAACTTTGCCGCCGGCGGCGCACTTGCCGCCAAGGGCGTCGATGGCGCAAACCCCTCGGCAGATGCCAGCTGCCCGTTTGAGTTCTATGGCGTCGACTCGTGCCAAGACCTGGCCATCGATGCACGTGGCCACGCCCTGCGCATTCCCAACCTGCACTTCCAGGAACTCGACGTGCTCGATGCCCTTATGAAGCTCAACCCCGCCGAGACACCCGACGTGCTTTTCGACGCCCCGCTCGCCGACATCTCGGTCTGCTTTGGCTTTATGCACCACGTGCCGTCATGCGAGTACCGCGTACGCGTGCTCGACGCCCTGGTGCGCCAGACGCGCCCAGGCGGCATCATCGCCATCAGCTTTTGGGAGTTTATGAACGACGAGCGCATGGCGCGCAAGGCCGTTCGAGCCGAAGCCCGCGCCGAGCTCACCCCGCCGTTTGAGGGTTACGATTCCGCGCAGTTTGAAGCCGGTGACCACCTTATTGGCTGGCAAAACGACCGCCACGCCTACCGCTATTGCCACCACTTTGACGATCAGCAGATCACCGACCTGGTGCGCGGCGTGCGTACGTTCTACAAGAGCGGCGAGGTCCCCGTGCGCGAGCTTGAGCGCTTCCATGCTGACGGTCGCAGCGGCGATCTCAACCGCTATGTGATTCTCAAGCGCCTGTAGGCACCGACGACTCGCCGTCGAGCCGCACCGCGTCTTTCGGGCAAACTATGCCCACCCCTTTTTCAACCCATTGACGGAACGCGCAGCTATACGTTCCATACTTATGACCAAGGAGCCTCATGGGAGCCGTCCACGTTCGCACGCCTAAGAACTTTGTGCTCGAGGAGCGCCTAGAGCGCTACGCCGATGCGATTGAGACGAACCCCGAAATCTATGCCGGAGATTGGCGCGAGGCTTGCGCGCCAGTTGGCAGCAAGCCCTTCGAACACCTTCATCTGGATCTGGGCTGCGGCAAAGGCACCTATCTGGTTGAGCGTGCTCGCCGTGAGCCCGACACGCTCTTTGTCGGCATGGACCAGGAGCCCATCTGCATCGCCTATGCCGCGCAGAAAATCTGCGAGCAGGAACTGGCCAACGCGCTCGTCCTGCCCCGAGGCGCCGCATCGCTGCCGCAGCTGTTTGCCGCAGGCGAGCTCGACGCCATCACCATCAACTTTCCCACGCCGCAGCCCAAGGCCAAGTACGCCAAAAAACGACTCGTCCATGTCGACCATCTAATGCTCTATCGCCCGCTCTTTGCAGCCGGCGCCACCGTAACGCTGCGCACCGACAGCAAACCATTGCGCGATTACGCCCTGGGACAGTTTGCCGCGGCAGGCTACGACACGCTTTGGATAAGTGACGACGTCCGCCGCGACCATCCCGAGCACCCCGAGACCGAATATGAATGCCGCACGCGCGAGATGGGTGCCGTCGTCTATGGCATTTGCGCCACACCCGGCGAGAAGCCTACCGACGAACAGCTCACGGTAGGCCGCGTGCAAGAGCAGAGCCTTGCGTGCTACCTGCCCGATAACCTCGATGAGCTCACCTATGTGCCTTTAGGCATGGAAGAGGCCGTCGAGAACTTTAGAAACCGTGCCCGCAAAGGCAAGAAGCGCCTGCCGCAAGAGTCCTAGGGGCTTCTTATGGTCGTGGCGTCGGCAAACAAGCGCGAATAGGCGCCAACGAACGACCCTCAAGCCTAAGTGAGTAGACTTTTTTGCAATAGCCAAGCACAACCCGCATAACGAAAACTAAAACCGCAGGTAAATCCCTTACGCAAAAGTCATGTGCTCGCGATATTGCAAAAAGTCTACTCACTTAGCCGGCAACTGCACCAAACGGCTGGGCAGAACGCCCATTTCCTGCATTTTCTCGCGCGCTGGCACCCCGCGCCGCCGCTACGCCATAATAGTTGGCGGATAATCGCGAGAGAAAGCAAACACATGGCACAGACCACGACAGACACCGCCGCCAGTACCGTCTCCGGCGCCGGCGCCGCCAGCTCATTCTCGGGCGGCACGGGAACCGAAGCCGAGTTTGGCTCGCTCGGCGCGCTCTCCCCCACCTGGTGGGAGCCCGAGGACGGCAGCGAGCCCGAACCATGGCTCACGCCCGATCAAGCCTTCGAACGTTTCTTTGAATGGACGAGCGATCGCGGCATTGAGCTGTGGGATCACCAAGAAGAGGCCCTCATGGACCTGGCAGCCGGCGATCACGTCATTTTAGGCACACCGACCGGATCGGGTAAATCGCTCGTCGCGCTGGGCATGCTCTTTATGGGCATGGCACAGGGCAAACGCTGCTATTACACGGCCCCCATCAAGGCCTTGGTCAGTGAAAAGTTCTTCGACCTGGTGCAGGTGCTCGGTCGCGATAACGTCGGTATGATCACCGGCGACACGCATATCAACACCAAGGCACCCGTCATCTGCTGCACGGCCGAAATCCTTGCCAACGATGCGCTCCGCGAGGGCGAGGACGCCGACGTGGGCTGCGTGGCCATGGACGAGTTCCACTACTTTGCCGACCCCGACCGCGGCTGGGCCTGGCAGGTGCCGCTGCTCACCCTGCCCCACACGCAGTTTATGCTCATGAGCGCCACGCTCGGCAATGTCACTGCCATCGCCGCCTCACTCGAGGAGCACACCGGCGCTACCTGTGACTTGGTCGTCGATGCCCCACGCCCCGTGCCGCTGAGCTACGACTACGTGACGACCTCGCTCGAGGGCACCGTCGAGCTCGCGATGCGTCGCGGCGAGGCCCCGCTCTATATCGTGCACTTTAGCCAGGATGCCGCACTTGCGACGGCACAGTCGCTCGCCAATTTTGGCATCGCCAGCAAGGAGCAGCGCGAAGCCATCAAAGACGCGGCAAAGGGGACGAGCTTCTCGACGGCCTTTGGCAAGATTCTCAAGCGCCTGCTTGGATGCGGCGTCGGCGTGCACCATGCCGGCATGTTGCCGCGCTATCGCCTGCTGGTCGAGCGCTTGGCGCAGCAGGGTCTGCTGCCCGTCATCTGCGGTACCGATACACTCGGCGTCGGCATCAACGTACCCATCCACACCGTGGTGCTCACCGCGCTCACCAAGTTCGACGGCTACAAGATGCGTCGCCTGCGCGCCCGCGAGTTCCATCAGATTGCCGGTCGCGCCGGCCGCTCGGGTTTCGATACCGAGGGCATGGTGATTGCCGAGGCACCCGAGCACGAGATCGAGAATGCCAAGCTTATGGCCAAGGCGGGCGACGATCCCAAAAAGCTCCGCAAGATTAAAAAGAAGAAGGCCCCCGAGGGCTTTGTCACCTGGAACAAGCAGACCTTTGAGCGCCTGATCGAGACGCAGCCCGAAACGCTCAAGCCGCGCCTGCGCATCACACACTCCATGGTGATTAGCGTGGTCGAACAGGGCGGCGATGCCCGCGCCCGCGTACACGACCTCATCGAGACGAGCTTGCAGACTCCCGAGGAAAAGGCCAAGCTCGAGGTTCGCGCCGACGAGATCTTCGCCACGCTCATCGATTCCGGCGTCGTCGTTCGCACCGAGGTACCGCCCGCACCCGACGCCCCGACTGACGCCGCACCAGACATCGACTATGCGCTGACGGTCGATCTGCCCGAGGACTTCGCGCTCGATCAGCCGCTCTCGCCGTTCTTGCTTGCCGCATTGGAGCTGCTCGATCCCGAGAGCGAGACCTATACCATGAACCTGATCTCAATGGTCGAGGCAACGCTCGAGGATCCCAAGCAGGTGCTGCGCGCACAGGAGCGCGCCGCACGCGATCGCGCTATGGCCGAGATGAAGGCCGACGGCGTGGATTACGAGGAGCGCTTGGAGCGCATTCAAGACGTCACGTACGAAAAGCCACTCGAGGATTTGCTCGACGCCGCTTTTGATAAGTACTGCCAGGAAGTACCTTGGGCAAACGACTATCAGCTCTCTCCCAAGAGCGTTCTGCGCGATATGCTGGAAAGCGCGAGCGATTTTAAGGGCTACATTCAAAAGCTCGGCATCGCCCGCTCCGAGGGCATTTTACTGCGCTACCTGGCAGAGGCCTACCGTTCGCTCGACCGCACCGTGCCCATCGAGAAGCGCGACGAGCGCCTGCGCGACATTATCTCGTGGCTGGGCTTTGTGGTGCGCTCGGTGGACTCGAGCCTGGTGGACGAGTGGGAGAACGCCGGCAACCCGGCAGCCCTCGATGCTGCGCCGCCGCAGGGCATCGACGAGGTCGTGGTGGACCGCCGCGGCTGCACGCTGTTGGTGCGCAACGCGCTCTTCCGCCGCGTGACCCTTGCCGCCCGCGAGCACGTTCGCGACCTGGGCGAACTCGACGACGACTGGGGCATGAGCGAGATCCGCTGGCAAAAGGCGCTCGATGCCTACCATGAGCAACACGAGGAAATCCTCACCGACGGAGATGCCCGCAGCGCCGCGATGTTTTCCATCGATGAGTCCAACGAGAAGACCGCGCACGTATGGCACGTGCATCAGATCTTTGCCGACGAGGATGGCGACCACGACTTTGGCATCATGGGCGATGTCGATCTGGACGCCACGCAAGACGGCGGCGAGGTCATCTTCAAAAACTACCGCGTCGGATTTATCGAGGACCTGCTCGAGGACTAGCCGAACATACTGGAACGAAACGAAGCGGGGCCGCTGGCAATATCGCCAGCGGTCCCGCTTTTGCACTATCCGCTATGCCTTACTCGGCATCCTCGACCTCATACGAATCCGCCTCGGCGGGCTCATCGTTTGTCTCCGGCGCAGCCCCGTGCGCCTCGTCAAACGCCGCCTTCATGGTCTTGTTACCCCACGTGAGCTTTCGAATGGTGAGCTCATCGGCCTTGTTGTGGGCCAGACGCAGATTCTCGGTGCTGCGACGCAGGTCGTCCTTGGTCTTCTCGAGCTGCTTAATAGCGGCATCGATCTCCTTGATTGCCGACTCGAACTGCTTGCTCGCCAAGTTGTAGTTGCGCGAGAAGCCGTCCTTGAACTTTTCCATCTTGGCTTCGAAGTTCGTGACGTCGATATTCTGCTGTTTGTACTCCGCTAGCTCCTGCTTATAGCGCAGCGAACCCATGGCGGCGTTGCGCAGCAGCGTGATCATGGGAATGAAGAATTGCGGGCGGATCACGTACATCTTCTCATAGCGGTAACTCACGTCGACAATACCCGCGTTATAGAGCTCGCTCTCGGGCTCCAGCAGGGTGCAGAGCACTGCATACTCACAGCCCTTCTGGCGGCGATCGTGGTCGAGCTTCTTAAAGAAGTCCTCGTTTTTATGCTTGGTCGCGGTCTCGTCGTTCTCGTTTTTCATCTCGAACATGATCGAGATGATCTCGTTGCCGCTCGCGTCGCACTCGCGGAAGATAAAGTCGCCCTTGGTACCCTCGGACGCATCGTTATCTTTCTCGAAGTACGCGTTAGGAAACGCCGTCATGCGCAGACGGTTAAACTCGGTCTCGCAGTGCTGCTCGAGCGACTCGCCCACCATCTTGGTGGACAGGCGGACCTTCATGTCCTTAAGGCGCTCAATCTCTTCATCCTTGTAGCGGATCAGCTCATCGCTCGCGCGCTTGGCTTGAGCAAGCTCGAGCTCATGTGCCGCCTTTGCCTGTTCCTCGCGCGAATCGCGCACTGCCAGCTCACTCGTCAGTTTCGCACGTGCCTCGTCGCGTTCTCGCTCCGCCGCGGCGACTGCCTCCGACAGGTTCATTTTTGCCATCAGCTCCTGCTCGCGCAGCTGGGCACGCAGACCCTCGGCCTCTTGCTCAGATTGTGCCTTTGCGGCGGAAAACTTCTCCTGTACCGTCGCGCGGTAGTCAGCAAGTGCACGTTCGGCCTCGCTGCGAGCGGCATCGAGATCACGCTGCGACTCTGCCGCGGCAGCGGCAAGCGCCATCTCCTGAGCCTTGTCCGCTGCGGCAAGCCTGGCCTGCAGCTCGGCAATCTGGGCATCACGTGCAGCTAAATCGTTTTGAGCAGCGTTGCGCGCCGCCGACTCGGCAAGCTTGGCTTCGTCATCTTTGCGCCCCAGCCGCGCACGCAAATTGTCGATCTCGCGCTGAAGCTCAGCATTCTCCTTCTGAGCATCGGCACGGGCCTCAACCGCCGCACGCTGGCTTGCGCTCTCGCGCTCTGCGGCAGCGCCCTCGAGCTTGGCGCGCAGCTCGACAAGCTCAGCGTCGCGCTTGGCAACCTCTTGTGCCAGCTTCTGCTCCGCGGCGTTCTTCTGCTCGACAAGTTGAGCGTTGCGCTGAGACTCTGCCTTTTGCAAGGCAGCCGTCGAACGCGAGCGCTCAAGCTCCAGCGCCTGCTCGCCCTCGCGCTGGACTGCCTTCACACGCTCATCCAGGTCGCGCGAAAACTCGGCATCGCGCACCTGCTTGACGATGTCCGCATAGCCAGACGCATCGACCTTAAAAACTTCGCCACAATGCGGGCACTTGATCTCGTTCATAGCAGCTCCTCGATGGACGCAAATTTCAACCGCCTACACTCTACCTCGCCGCGCGGACAAAAAGGGCGCCGCCGCCATAATAGCAACAGCGCCAGAACCACCACAAAGGTGCCTGTCCCCTTTGTGGTAATTTCGGGTCTTTACAGGTCGCGGTAATCGATCAGGCGCAGGTCGTCCTGAGCCTCGAGCCACGCCCGCAGCTCGGAGTCGATCAGCGCATCGACTTCCTTGGCGCGATCGGTCGTAAGCGAGCTGCTCTCGAGGATAAAACGATCGAGATAACCCGGATGGCACACGAAGACGACCGTCTCGCCATCGGACATCTCGCGAACCGTCTGCATAATTGAGTCCTTGGGCTCGTAGCCCGGCTCCATCGAATGCATCACCATGCGTAGGTCGGTATCTCCGCAGTGCAGCACGACCGTGGGGTCGAAGCTCGCCTTTTGCTCCTTAAGGCCCAGCTCCTCTGCGACCGCCGAAATCGCCCGATTGAGGTTTTTACTCATAACGGCGTGGGCCTCAAAGTAATCGGGCTCGCGGCCCACAATCTCGACAAAGCGGTCATGCTGCGCACGAATCTCAATGCAGGCCTCGTCGAAGTCGATCAGCTCCTCGCCTCGCTTAAAGTGCTCGCGGAAGGTGCGGCTACTATGGAACTCACCGTTTTCTTCGAGCATACTTGGGATGAGCGCTGGATCGGCACACGGCTTGCCCAGGCACACGTTGGTATGTTGACCCACCGCAATGCCGGCATCCGCTACAAGCGACCAGCCACGCTCGGCCTCGGGCATATTGGGCATAAGGCCCGCCGAGCGCACCAAGCCCTCGTTGACGCTGCGGGCGATCCCCAAGTCAACGGCATACGAATAACCGATATCATCGGCACGAATAAGCAATTGCTTCATAACGACTCCAGTCTATGGAAAAGGGCACTTGGAGCGTAACCAAGTGCCCTAGGTAATTATCCTACCTAAACAGGTGCCTTAAGCCTTAGCGGCAGCAGCATCTTCCTCGAGCTGCTCCTTGGTAAAGCCAAAGAGATACGTGACCGCAGCAGAAACGGCAAATCCCACAACAAGGGAAACGCAGCCCCAGAAGAAATTTGCACTTCCGCCTCCTGCGTAGCCCGCAACAGCCGAAATGATACTTGCGTTGCCAATAACATAGACTTTGCAGCCGGCGAGAGCGGTTACCAAGCCACCCGCAAGACCACCGGCAACGAGACCGCCAAACGTACGCAGGTATTTGAATCCGCAGCCATACAGCACGGGTTCGGTGACGCCGCCAATCAGCGCCGAAATAAAGAAGCCCAGCATCTGGCTCTTCTCATCCTTTTCACGAATACGCAGGAATCCACCGAACGCCATACCCCAAGATGCAGCGCAGGCAATTGTTGCAGCGGCGAACACGCAGGCATCAAAACCATTCTGGACCAGCATCGCCATTCCAAGCGTAATAAGGACCTGATGCATGCCTGTCATAACCAGGAACTCCCAAAGTGCCGCAATAAGCGCAATTGCGATAACGGTCGCAATTCCACCAGAATTGCCAAGCGAGAACATAAAGTTACCCAAGCCATCGCCCAAAAAAGAGCCAATGGGAGCAAGTACGCACAGTGCGACGGGGACCATCACAAGCATGGTGAAGAACGGATTGAATACCGTTGCAAGGGCATCGGGAACGTGTTTTTTAAAGAACTTCTCGACCTGCCACATCACCGGAACACTCAGAATGATGGGAAGAACGGTAGAGGAATAGTTATTGAGCGCTGCCGGGAGGCCATAGACGCTCGTCGTCGTTGCACCAGTCTCAGCGGCAGCGCCGACCAAATCAATAAGATCGGGAGCGATAAGTACACCGCCAAGCATCATACCAAGTTGAGGGCTTGCGCCGAGCTGCTTTGCCGCAGACCAACCTAAGAAGATCGGCATAAAGTAGAACCCTGCGTTATACAGCCAGCTGTTAAACAAGTTATAAATCTCGCTGTCAGCCGACCAAATGTTCAACATGGTCGGACCGCAGATAGCAGCAATGGTACGAAACATTGCCGCCGCGAGCATAATGGGGATTAGCTGGACAACCGACTTTGACAGGTAATTCAAAACAGCCATACCCGCAGTCTTGAGCGTCAGCGGCTCCTTGGCGCCGCTATCGAGGTTCTCTTCAATAGAGCCTTCGCCCTTAACTCCCAGCGCAATGGCGGCGTCATAGACCTTCGGTACGTTCTGGCCGATGATGACCTGATACTGGCCGCCAGACCACTGGGCACCCAGTACGCCCTTGATCTTCTTGACTTCATCGTCATTGGGGATGGACTGATCCTTGAGGTTCAGACGCAGGCGGGTCATGCAGTGCGTCGCGTTCGTCACATTGGAGGCGCCGCCGACGGCAGCGAGCACGTCCTCTGCGATTTTCTTGTTATCGACAGCCATGTCGAATCCCTTCTCTTCCAACTAAAAGCCCGTGGGACTTCACGACGCCTGGACACACGACTCTGCTCGCGCCTGCGCAGCGCACGATGCCCGTTGGCAAGAGATTTGATTGCATGTGATTCCCGGGTGGATCGACATGAAAATAGCCCCGCGCACAACCGACAGAGACCCAATAGGAGCCTCAGCAGAATCGGTAGTGCCTCTCGGAGCTGCGCCGTGAGTAACACCCAACACAGAGCGAGTATATGCGACAGACACGTTCGCTGCGGCTCATATTACCGACGAACGGTAGCAAACGGGCCGTGAACGGTCGCCGAAGTAGATTTGAAACGCCTAAATGCCGCTACTGGTTATCTGAATTTGAAGGAGCAACGCGATTCACATGCATGATCAGGTAGACGAGCTCTTCTTGCGCGAGCGACTCGCCAAAGGTCTCCTGAATCAGCTCATCAACACGATGGGCGCAGCGCGATGCCGCAGGATACTGTCCCACAAGCACGTCGTAGAGGCCTGAGTTCTCGGTATCGATCGGCTCTTTTTTCGCCACGCGGTCGAGCAGATAGCGCACATGAGTGGCAAAGCGAGTAAAGGCAAACGACGAACGATCGACCGTCACGCCCAGTTCTTCTTGGATGATCGCAACCGTCATATCGAGCAGGCGCTCCTCCTGCTGTTCGGCAAGCACACGCCGCTCACTCGGCTTAACCGCCGCATTGATAATCGACATGGCGATACCCGCGGCCTCACTCTGGGGCATGCGGACGGCAAAGGTTTTCTTAATACCGCGAACGGCCAACTCGCCCAAGCGATATTCGATGGGGTGCAGCTGTTCCAAATCACGTTCGAGCGGCAGCGACACCACCATGTGCTCGCGGGCACGCTTTATAGCAAACTGAATATGATCTGCCAGTGTAATGGGAAAATTTGGACTTAATTCGTACGAAAGCTGCCCGGTTGCGATATCGGCCAGTTGAGCGGAAAACTCCAACACCTCCGGATCGACCTCGTCGATAAACGCCAGGTACTTTGAATCGATACCGTAAAAGGTGCGGGTGACGACATCTAGGTCGACCTCGTGTGGCATATCTCCAAAACCGATACCGCGACCCAGCGCGATAAGCTGACGCCCCGCGCCATCTTCGCAGATGGCAGCGTTGTGGTTAATGCGCTGGATAGCCCTCATGAAATCATCGCTCCTACTAAAACGCGCCGCGCAGACCATCTACGCGGCGCGTTCATTCTACCTGCACTTCTAATTACAGTCCAAAGAAGCTCATGATCTGGTCTCGACTTACGGGCTTGTAGTCATTGGCATCGAGGCCCACATCGTAGCGGTAAACGGGGCGCTCGCGATCGCGATTGCGCGCGTTGGTGCGGTCTCCCCTGCTGTGGATATGCCCGTGCAGCATGATGGCGCCACGTGCCTTGCCGTTCCAGCTGAGCATGGGGTAGTGGCTCATAACCAGACGATGGCCCTTGGCATAGCCAGGAGCAACCTCCAAGTAATCACGCACGTCTTCCCAGATTTGGGGCGCAGCTGGATCTTCCCAGTCGCTGTCATGGTTACCACGGATGAGCGTCACATTCTGGCATTCGATGCGCTCGCGCAGGCGCACCGCCTCCGCCAAGGGCAAACGATAGGTAAAGTCTCCCAAGATATAGAGGCGGTCGTCCACAGCCACGCACTCATTGATGGCATCGATGACTTTGCGGTTCATCTCCTCGACCGAATCAAACGGCCGATCCATGTCGTGCAAGATATTCGTATCGCCCAGGTGCAGGTCGGCGGTAAACCACATCATCGTCTATGCCCTCATTTCGCAACGCGTTCAACTCGTGCTAAGTATACAGACGCAGCGATGCGGCGGTTATCCAAAGAGCCCGCCGAACAGACCTCGGCGGCGCTTGCCTTGCTTTTTCGAAGCGTCACCCTGAGTTTTCTTGTCCTGCCGTTTCCTACGGTCCTGCTCCAACTCATCGTCATCGAGTAGCATATCCCACTCAAACGGGTCATCCGTCAGATCGAACAGATCATCGTCATCAAACATGGCAGCCTCCATTGCCGACTAGCGAGCATCCACCACATAGAGGCCAACGCGCACCTGATGCCACGGACTGCGCTCGGGGGCAACCTGTTGTACGCGGGCCTCAAACACATCCTCGTGGCCGTAATACATCATCAAGGACAGCGGGCCGACCTCGTTTCCTGGAACGTAGCCAAGTTTGGTCTTGCCATAGTAGATCGCAACTGCCTCGGGGTCATGGGGATTATCGCGCTCGGCACACAGTGTCAGTTTATCGCCCGCTTTAAGATCGCCTAGGACCAAAGCGCCGTCGGCATATTGAAATCCTGCGATGTGAAACGACAAAAGAACACGTGAAGGCTCGTACATGTCAACTCCTCTAACGGCCGGATAAACCGGCGCTTAACCATACTGAGAAGTTTACGGGCCCGTGCGGACACGAATTCACACGCTCGCGCCTTTCACCCAGTTGCCGCAACGCTTGCGAGACAGAGCGCTTGCAGATAAGATAGGGGTACGGATGGCACCCGTGGCAGCGGGTCTTGCCAACTCCGATACACGTTTTCATCGTGAGAAGTGGCCGTCTTCGCTTACGCGGGGGCGGCTATTTCATTCGGCCGATGAACAGGCCGAGTTCGATAGCCGCGATTAACAACGCCAGTAACGAAATAACATCGCTTACGTTCATACCAATTCCCTTCTAAAGGGAGTTGGCCCATCCGTACCCCATAGCAGTAGTCTAACGTAAATGGCAGGTAATAGGAACACTTGTTCGTATTACCTGCCATTTCCTAATGCACAAACATGCGCACGAATTTGTGCTTCCAGCTTGCGTAGGGCGCATACCGAAACGGCACGTCCAGCCAGGTTGCCTTGTTCACGATGCTCTTCTTGTGGCTAAACGTATCGAAGCTCTCGCGGCCATGGTACTGCCCCATACCGCTCGCGCCCATGCCGCCAAAGCCCATATGGCTCGTAGCCAAGTGCATGATGGTGTCGTTGACGCAGCCGCCGCCAAAGGGCACGTAGCGCACAAAGCGTTGCTGAACCGCACGATCCTGGCTAAAGATATACAGGGCCAGCGGCGTCGGACGATCCGTAATAAACGCTTCGGCCTCGTCTAGGCTCTCAAACGTCAGCACCGGCAAGATGGGACCGAAGATCTCCTCCTGCATCACGGCGTCATCGGGGGCCACGCCGTCCAAAATTGTCGGCTCAATCTTGAGCGAAGCCTCGCGCGCGGCACCTCCAAGCACGACCTTATCGGGATCGATCAGCCCGCGCGCACGCGCAAAATGCTTGGCGTTGACGATATGTCCGTAATCCTCATTGTCGAGTGGATGTTCGCCAAACATGCGACGGACCTCCTCCTTGATGAGGCCCAGCAGCTCGTCGTGCACGCGCGTATCGACCAGCAGGTAGTCGGGCGCCACGCAGGTCTGCCCCACGTTGAGCCATTTACCAAAGGCGATGCGCCGTGCCGCGACCTTCAAGTTTGCCGTCGCATCCACGATGCAGGGACTCTTTCCGCCCAGCTCAAGCGTCACGGGCGTAAGGTTTTTACTTGCGCGCTCCATGACGAGCTTGCCAACCGGAACGCTACCGGTAAAGAAGATCTTGTCCCAGTGCTCATCGAGCAGCGCTTCGTTCTCGGCGCGCCCGCCCTCGACAACCGTCACCAGGCGCGGATCAAATGCCTCTTCACAGATTTGCCTGAGCACCGCGCTCGATGCCGGAGCATAGGCGCTCGGCTTGATGACCACGGTATTGCCCGCGGCAAGGGCGCCAGCGAGCGGCTCGAGCGTCAGCAAAAACGGGTAGTTCCAGGGCGCCATGATGAGCGTGACGCCATAGGGCACGGCTTGCGTTTTGCACACACTCACGGCGTTGGCAAGGTCACACGGACGCAGGCGCGGACGACTCCATCGAGCCACATGCGCAATCTGATGACGAATCTCAGAAAGCGACGTGCCGATCTCGCACATATATGCCTCGTCATGCGACTTTCCCAAATCGGTCTTGAGCGCATGGGCAATATCGGCCTCGTGCGCCCGTACCGCCTCGCGCAGGCGCACAAGCGCGCGACGTCGAGCATCGACATCAAACGTGGCGTGCGTCTTAAAGTAAGTGCGCTGATCGCCGACGATGCGCGCAATTTCCTCGGTGTTCATGGACCCTCCTAGTTCTCGTCCTCAAACATACCACCCGCGACGACCTCGTACATACGCTCGAGCTCCAAACGGTCCATTAGAAGCGGAACGGGGTACAGGGGATTAGCCTCGGCATCGGCATGCGCCGCCATTTCGGGAATGTCAGAGCGGCGAATGCCCGTCACATATTCGGGAATGCCCAAGGCGGCGTTCATGCGGTCGACCCAATCGATAAAAGCCTCCGCCGCCAAGCTGTCCTGCGCGTTAGCCGGCGCGATACCGGCCATGCGGGCGAGATCGGCGAGCTTAGGAGCAGCAGTTTCGCCATAGGCGCGAAGCATATGCGGCAGGATGATGGCGTTGGCCAAGCCGTGCGGAATCCCGTAACGCCCGCCCAGGCTGTGTGCGATGGCATGAACGTATCCGACATAGGAGCGCGTAAAGGCAACACCCGCCTTATACGCCGCCGAAAGCATGTTGCGACGCGCACGCATGTCGTCGCCATGTTCATAGGCCTCGAGCAAATTGTCGTGGATGAGCTGCACCGCCTGTCGCGCCATCTTGCGCGTATAGGGCGTAGTGCTTCGCCCGATAAAGGCCTCGACGGCATGCGTCAGGGCGTCCATGCCCGTCTGCCCCGTAATGGAGGCGGGCAGGCCACGCGTAAACTCGGGATCGTGCACCGCAAAGCGCGGGATAAGTACAAAGTCGTTAATGGGGTACTTGTAGTGCGTCTCGTCATCGGTAATTACTGCTGCAAGCGTGACTTCGCTTCCCGTGCCTGCCGTGGTGGGAACGGCGATGAGCAGCGGCAGGCGATGATGAATCCGCAGCAGCCCGCGCATCTTGTTGATGGACTTGTTTGGCTGCGCAATGCGCGCCCCCACACCCTTGGCGCAGTCCATGGCCGAACCGCCACCAAAGCCGATAACAGCCTGGCAGGCGCTCTCTCGATACAGGGACGCCGCTTCCTCCACGTTTGAAACCGTGGGGTTCGCTGATGTTTTGGCATAGACCGTAACGCCAACCCCCTGAGCCGTAAGCGCACGCTCGAGTGATGCCGTGAGCCCCAAACGTGCAATACCAGGGTCCGTCACGATAAGGACCTTCTGGATCGAGCGCTTTTGAAGCACCGCGGGCACATCCTCGGCATGCTCCAAAATGCGCGGCTCGGTATAGGGCAGGATCGGCAATGCAATGCGAAAAACCGTTTGATACGTTCGGCACCAGGCGCGGCGGGCTAGATGCATAAAGGAAACTCCCTCATTTGTTGATTGGTCAACATTTGCTCGACCGATTGTACTCAGCGGCGGTCAAAGACGGCCTGCCAATCGTTAATCAATCAACATCTTCATATCTCAAAATTGTTTTATTAAAAATCATTCCTAATAGGCTTCACATTTGGTTGCATTTATGGATAATAGAACTCGTCAAGACGCACGTCCGGAGAGGGCCCTTACGGGACCGGACAAGCGCCCCATCGCCATCGATCGAAAGGATCGAATCATGAAATTTGTTTGCCCCGTTTGCGGTTATGTGGAAGAGTTCGACGGCGACCAGCTGCCCGAGGATTTTAAGTGCCCCCAGTGCGGCGTTCCCGGTTCTCGTTTCCTGAAGCAGGAGGAGGGTCAGCTCGAGTGGGCTGCCGAGCACGTCGTGGGCGTCGCCAAGATGGAGGGCGTCTCCGAGGACATCGTTGCCGACCTGCGCGCCAACTTTGAAGGCGAGTGCTCCGAGGTCGGTATGTACCTGGCCATGGCTCGCGTCGCTCATCGCGAAGGCTATCCCGAGATCGGCCTGTACTGGGAGAAGGCTGCCCACGAGGAGGCAGAGCATGCCGCCAAGTTCGCTGAGCTCCTGGGCGAGGTCGTGACCGATTCCACCAAGAAGAACCTCGAGATGCGCGTTGAGGCCGAGAACGGCGCCACCGCTGGCAAGACCGATCTCGCTAAGCGCGCCAAGGCCGCTGGTCTCGATGCCATCCACGACACCGTGCACGAGATGGCTCGCGACGAGGCTCGCCACGGCAAGGCTTTCGCCGGCCTGCTGAAGCGCTACTTTGGCTAAGCCAGCCGCCTGAGAGATAATCTTTAGCTCGATAAGGCCCGGACCGTATTGGTTCGGGCCTTTTTGTGTCTTGAGGGCTCGTTAACGCCCTGAAATAGGACCGCCTTAGGCATCGGCTTCTCGTCAAAAACTAAGTGAGTAGACTTTTTGGAACTTGCTGAGCACACCATCCGTATTGCTTTATAAAGCCGCAGGTAAATGACTTGTTGCAAAACGGCCTGGTCGCCAAAGTTCCAAAAGTCTACTCACTTAGAACCGCAGCCGTCCACGATCGAGCAGTTTTGCGTCTAACGGGCATTTTTCCGTCGATTACTCCCAATTTTGTCCAGTCAACGAATAGTTCAGACCGGAGTAATGTCTCAGCCCTTTGCTCATCTGGGCTTTTATCGCGATATTCAGCATCGAGCATCCTACATACGGCCTTAACGATCGCGCGGAATCTATCCTCATCGGATATCTGTCTGTGTGTCAGGAGAAGCACATCGTAGCCCATGGCCTGAAGGGCCGTCATACGATCAGCGTCACGCAAGCCATCACCTGCGCGTCCGTGCGAGGCCTTTCCCTGACATTCAATGGCCACCTGTCGCCTGCCGTCCGGCGAAGACAGAAGTAGATCGATACACACACGGGACTTTCCCACAATCGCTCGAGCACTTGTGCTTAACGTCACTTCGACATTGAGCTCTATACCGCAAAACCCTTCGCCTCCCAGGGCTCGCGGCAGTCCAAGCAACAAATACGCCTCGACCTCAAAAGGCGACGCGGCACCCAATGGGACGAGTTGCGATACCGCCATAAATCTATTGCCGTAACGCACCCCGCAAACATCTGAACAAAAACGGTCAAGGTCTCCGCCCAAAACCAAAGCGTCTCGACGCCATAAATTTGAGGTGGTGCCGTCCTCGGACAGGCAGCGCACCCAACCGAACGTTGTCAAAATCGCACCTGAATCAATTGCACGCCTAAGCTCCACCTCAAGTGCCGCCGGCAGAGCGCACACCGCAAACAAGCCACACATCTCCGCCAATACCAAAAGAAGCTGAAGATCCGTCAGATGCCGCGACATGATGAATGCCGTCAGCAGAGGAGACGTAACCAAAAACCCATGCTCCGTTTCCAGCACGGATTCCCTGGGGAGCTCACCAAGAAACAACCGCTGCCTAATGCTGGCAGGACAAGTCCGTTTGTTTCTCGTCCGAACCAATGTATACAACGGAAAGCCGAACACAACCGCAGCCGTCGGGTTACGGGCGAGGTCATATCGCTGCCGGTCTTCTTCCGGCCGTGGAAGCGGCGGACATAGAGCGCGGACCTGAGGGGGCAAACGCCAGTACCTAAAAGCCGATATGTCACAAACTAGATCCTTCATAGGCACAGGAGAACACGAATTTCACCCCAGTCAGTCACGCATTGGCGCGAACGCACCAAAAATGGCGCCGAACGGACTGCTAAGTTTTCAACAGCCCTCCCCAACTGGCCAAAAGTTTGCCGAGAGCTGGACGAAGCTCTGTTGAAAACCCCATTTTTTTTCTCATGCAGAAGCTTTGCGCGACAAGTGAGTAGACTTTTTTGAACATCCCGAGCAGCCCGGTCATCCTGCTTTTCAAAACCGCAGGTAGATAGCTTGTTACAAAACTGCCTGGTCGCCAAAGTTCCAAAAGCCTACTCACTTAGGTTGCAGAGTGCTCCCATTAGCTGCGATTCCAAGGTATTTAGCGCTTTTGGACTCAAATCGTCATACTGAACAAGAATTTGAGTTGAGTTTTCAGGGACAGATGCGCCATCGGCACACCAAAAACAGTCACCGATATCGATAAAAGGGATGCTCGAGCGCGTGAGGGCCCGTGCAAAAGAGCTTCCGCCCGCTCCGCGCTCCGCAACCACGGTGCAGTAAAGGCCCGCGTCTGCATGCTCGATCGAGACTTCTCCTGCCGGAAATACCTTCCGCACAAGCGCCATCAGGCCATCACGCGCCTCGCGAGCACGAACGCGCACGCGGTTCACATGTCGCTCGTAATCACCCGATTCCAGCAAACGCGCCAAAGCGACCTGGTCAACAGAGCTCACCGACGAGGCGTAAAAACCAAGGTTGCGCCTAAACCGCTCCATCAGCTCATCGGGCAACACCATGTACGCTAAACGCAACGCCGATGACAGGCTCTTCGAAAACGTGTTGGTGTAGATAACCGACTGGGCGGCATCGATCGACGCGAGTGCGGGAATCGGCTTCCCGGCAAGGCGAAACTCACAATCAAAGTCATCTTCGATGAGATACCGACCTGGTCGCTCGGCGGCCCAGCTCAGAAGCGCATAGCGCCGCGCAATGCTCGTCACAAGGCCGGTCGGATACTGATGGGACGGCATCAGGTGAAGGACATCGGTCCCGCTTTTCTGCAGAATGCTCAAGTCCACGCCCTCATCATCCAACGGGATATGTCGAACTTTGCAGCCCATAGCCTGATAGATGCGCGTCAGACGCAAATAGCCCGGGTCCTCAACGGCATACACCTTGTCAGCGCCAAGCAACTGAACCAACATGGTATCGAGCAGCTGGGCGCCTGCACCGATAACAATGTTGTTGGGATCGACATTCATGCCCCTTGTCCCGCGCAGATGGTGAGCAATTGCGCGTCGCAGCCGAGCAGTGCCCTGCGCCGGTGCGGGCGAAAAGATTTCGCGCTCGTCTTCGGATGCCAGCGTCGCCCGTAGCGCGCTTTGCCAAAGCCGCGCCGCCTCCAAAGCGGAAGGAGAAAGCGCATCGAATCGCTCGACCTGTCCGTTGACATCATGCGCGCTAGGACCCGCAGAGACAGTATCTCGGTCGATGCCCTCCGCAGCCGAAGCCAAAACCGGTGCATCCGGAAGCTCGCAAGCGTAGTAGCCACGACGCGGCATTGAGCAAATATAGCCCTCGGCAAGTAACTGGCTATATGCATTCTCGATGGTAATGACACTGATTCCCAGATGACTGGCAAAGGCGCGCTTAGACGGAAGATGCTCCCCCGCCGCAATACGTCCAGCAACGATATCATCTCGAATTTGCTGGTAAACATACTCATAAAGCGATGCTTCGCCGCGTTTTTCCAAATTGTAGTCAAGCATGAGTTTGCCACCTGACCTTATCGAGCTGTTCAATCTGGTATTAGTCTGACCTTGTTATTATCTCGAAAACTGAGTATTTCGCCATACCCAGCTCCCCGATAGGATGTTCCGTCAAGCAATGCACATGCCAACCAAGGGAGCAACCATGGCAGAACAGACCAGCAAGGCCGATCGCGTCAAACTCAATCGCGAGCTCGCGCAGATGCTCAAGGGCGGCGTCATCATGGACGTCACCACGCCCGAGCAGGCACGCATCGCCGAGGAGGCAGGCGCTTGCGCCGTCATGGCTCTCGAGCGCATCCCGGCCGACATCCGTGCTGCAGGCGGCGTCTCACGCATGAGCGACCCCAAGATGATCAAGGGCATCCAAGAGGCCGTCTCCATCCCTGTTATGGCCAAGTGCCGCATCGGTCACATTGTCGAGGCGCAGGTCCTGCAGGCCATCGAGATCGATTACATCGACGAGTCCGAGGTTCTCTCCCCTGCCGATGACGTCTATCACATCGACAAGACCCAGTTTGACGTGCCGTTTGTCTGCGGCGCCCGTGATCTGGGCGAGGCGCTGCGCCGTGTTGCCGAAGGCGCCACGATGATTCGCACCAAGGGTGAGCCGGGTACGGGCGACGTCGTTCAGGCCGTGCGTCACATGCGCAAAATCCAAAAGCAGATCCGCGACGTAGTTGCCCTGCGCGACGACGAGCTCTTTGAGGCAGCCAAGCAACTGCAGGTTCCGGTCGAGCTGGTGCGCGAGGTCCATGCCACGGGTAAGCTTCCCGTCGTGAACTTTGCCGCTGGCGGCGTAGCGACCCCCGCCGACGCCGCGCTGATGATGCAGCTGGGTGCCGAGGGCGTCTTTGTCGGCTCGGGCATCTTTAAGAGCGGCGACCCCGCCAAGCGCGCCGCCGCCATCGTCAAGGCCGTGGCAAACTTCACCGATGCCAAGCTCATCGCCGAGCTTTCGGAGGACCTGGGCGAGGCCATGGTGGGCATCAACGCCGACGAAATCGAGATCATCATGGAGGAACGCGGGCGCTAGTCCAGCAGAAAGGATCGCACATGAGCGATTATGCAGACCAGACGGTCGCCGTGCTGGCGGTCCAAGGTGCTTTTGCCGAGCACGAGGCAAGACTATCCGAGCTGGGCGCACGTTGTATTGAGCTGAGGCAGGCGGCTGATTTGAAGCAGGACTTTGACCGTCTGGTACTTCCCGGCGGCGAGTCTACCGTTCAAGGGAAGCTGCTTGATGAGTTGGACATGCTCGAGGAGCTTCGCACCCACATTGTTGAAGGCATGCCCGTCCTTGGCACCTGCGCCGGCTTGATTCTATTGGCGCGCGATCTTGCCGCACACGACGATAAGGGAACGCCGCGCCTAGCAACCATGAACGTACTCGTTGAGCGCAACGCTTATGGCAGACAGCTCGGCAGTTTTCGCACCAAAGGCCAGGTGTCCGGCATCGACGGTGAAGTGCCATTAACATTTATCCGTGCACCCCGCATCGTCGAAGTGCACGGCAATGCCAAGGCCTTAGCGAAAGTCGACGGCCGCATCGTCGCCGCCCGCCAGGGCAACCAGCTCGGCGTAACCTTCCACCCCGAACTCGACGAAGACACCCACCTCCACGAAATGTTCCTACAAATGTAGGCATCGAAATCAACAAACGAAACGAGAGTGGATAATCTCCCACCTTGAGCATGAATATGGGCTCATACCGGGAGATTATCCACTCTCATGTTATGTAGTCGTTGGGGACGCTCTTAAATGACCAGTCAAACAAGAACGTCCCCAACGACTACATTGTGATAGACGACCACGTTTGCCCAGATAATACCGACCAAAATAAACCTGTCCCTTTTTGGCGTCCCTTTTTTTGCAGATTTGGACTATGGGAATGCCGATGTTTAGGCAACGCCAGCGAGCGCCGTCCAGGGCGAACAAGTTGGCATGAAAAAGGCAAGGCATAGACCTTCTGGTCATGCCTTGCCTTTTGAATGACAAATTGTCGCCCTGGGTGGCGCGCAGCGTCAACTAGTTACGCGGTTTGGTAAAACCGCGTAACCCAACTAGAAGCGGTTGCCGCGGAAGCCGCCGCCGTTGCGGCCGCCACGATCGCCACCGCGACCGCCACGGTCGTTACCACGGTTGCCGCCAAAGCCGCCACGGTTGCCGCCGCGGTCGCCATAGCCACCACGGTTGCCGCCAAAGCCGCCGCGACCGCCGCGGTCGCCGCCGCGGTCACCAAAGCCGCCACGGCCACCGCGATCGCCACCGCGACCGCCGCGGTCGCCACCACGGCCACCGCGATCGCCAAAGCCGCCGCGACCGCCACGGTCGCCGCCACGGCCACCACGGTCGTCACGGCCGCCGCGAGGACCGCGATCCTCGTCCAGGCCCATGGCGACGAGCGGAGCGATGACCTTATCGAGAGCGGCCATCAGCTCGGTGGCCTCCTCATAAGAAAGCTCGGGCAGGAGCTTCTCCTTCTTGTTGGCAAGCTCGACCAGGCCCTCAGCGGCATCCTCGGCGGCGAAGACAACAATCTTGCGCATATCGCCCTCGGCGTCGTCGATGCGGCCGACCAGATCGGCAGCCTCGGCCTCGGCCATCAGGCCATCGAGCTCACGGAGGCGCATGCCCAGCAGGTCGGACATTTCCTTCTGCTCCATCTTGGGCTTGAGGTCAAGAAGCTTGATGGCGCGCTCGATGTTCGCCATGCGCTCGGCCTTGGCCTCCTCCTCCTTGGAAATAGCAAAGCGACGGCTACGCAGCAGGCGGGCGGCCTTCTGCATCTTGTCCATCAGCTCTTCGTCATCGTAATCAACGGCGGCCTCGACAACCTCGGCCTCCTCCTCGGCGGAAACCTCGTCAGCAGCCTCAACCTCGGCAGCTTCGGTCTCCACGGTCTCGACTGCCTCAACCTCGGCAGCCATGGTCTCGTTCTCGGTCTCGTTCATGATCTCTTCGTTCTCGGACATGAGACTCCTTCTTAGCCCTCTCGGGCATCATCGCCCCATTCGCGGGGCCCGTCGCGCACTCTTTGCGCTTTAAACATTCATGCCTCTCGGCAAAACGTCCATTAGTTTATGGTGTTGCCATCCAATCTAGCTGCAGAATCTATGTGCACACATTAATGCGACATGTGCGACTCGCGACGAGCGTACACCAGCGACGTCGCGAACCCGACCACGGCAATCACAGCCGCCACACGCACGGCAGTTGCAAATCCAATCGCCTGGGCAACGTCGGTCGCAGCGCCAGCCGCGCCGGCAGTCGCCGCAGAACTCGAGAGCAGACCGATAAACAGCGATGGGCCAAACGATGCGGCAATCATGTTCCACGTGTTAAGCAATGCCGTTCCGTGGGGATGCTCAGCGGCAGGCAGCGTCTCCAAGCCGGCCGTTTGCGAGGGGCTCAGCACCAAACCGACTCCGGCATACACCACAACGGTCAGCGCCACGACGACGCCGATGTTCATACTTGCCGCCGTCATCGAGATGGCAGTCTGCCCCACGGCAATCAGGGCAAAGCCGACCGGCAGCAGCGGCCATGCGCCACGGGCGTCCATCACGCGTCCGCCCACAATCGAGGTCACGGCGTTGCAGGCAATCGCCGGCAAAATGAGCAAGCCCGCAATAAGTGCGGTCATGCCGTATGCGCCCTCAAAATAGAGCGGCAACAAAACGCTCATCGAGAACGTCGTCATCATCGACACCACCACAAGCAGGCACGCGGGCCAAAAACGAACGCTCGCCATGGGACGCACGTTAAGCACCGGATGCTCGAGCTTGAGCTGACGGGCCGCAAACAGGCCGAGCAGCACAATGGCGGCGAAAAGCGCCACGATGCCGGCAATCGGATTGGTCGAGAACTCGCCTACGGAATACACGAATGCCGTAATGCCGGCGGCGAGCAAAACAACCGACAGAATATCAAGCGTGGTGCTCGAGCGCTCTCCGACATTCTGAACAAGCTTAACGCCCGCCGCAGCGACCACAATGCCGCCCACCAGCGGCACTACGAACACCGCCCTCCAGCCGAACAACGTGCACATAAGACCGCTAATCACGGGTCCAAACGCCGGTCCTAGCGTAATGCATGCGCCGCCCAGGCTCAGATACAGACCGAGCTTCTCGCGCGGGGCGCAAGACAGCACCACGTTCATCATGAGCGGAAACAAGATGCCCGATCCCGCAGCCTGCAAAATACGACTTGGCAGCAAAACGCTAAACGACGGAGCGATCAGACACAGGACTTCGCCGGCAACCATACATCCGCATGCGAAAAACAACAGCTTGCGCGTCGAGAAACGGCCGGACAGGAAGGCCATGATGGCCGTAAAGATCGACGTCACGATCATGTAGCCCGAGACGAGCCACTGCGCCGTGGTGGCACTCACCGAAAAGGCTGCCATAATGTCGTGCAACGCCACGTTAATGATGTTCTCGTTAAACGCGGCAACAAAGGCTGCAATATACATTACGACGAGAATCGCCGCAGTGGCCGATGGCGCTACTTGAACTTGTTGCTGAGATTTGCTCCCCATGCATTTCCTTCCTCTTGGAACGACAGTCGCATCGCCCCAGAGGAACAGTCCAGGGCGAAAAATGAGCCCTAGACTTACGCCAGACGCCGTACACGACGAGCCTGGCAACATGGTCCAACGTCGAAAGATTGTAACGCGGACGTACAGCTTTCCTTCCGCGCTATTATTAAAAGTCCACGAAAGCATAAGACATGAGGAGCCCGCCATGATTAAGCTCATCATGAAATCCGAGTTCTTTTTGCGCCTGCCTTCCGAAGACGCGGGCCCCGATGACGCCGCGACCGGGCAGGACCTCCTAGATACACTACACGAGCATGAGCACGAGTGCGTGGGCCTTGCCGCCAACATGATTGGCGTGCGCAAACGCATCATCTGCGTAAAGGACGGCAACAGGGCGCTGCTGATGTACAACCCTCAAATTCTTGAGCAGGTCAATTCCTATCAGACGAGCGAAGGATGCCTCTCGCTGGCCGGTGAGCGTCCCTGTACCCGCTATCGCCGCATCAAGGTGGAGTATTTGGACGAGAACTTTGTCCACCGCATCAAAAACTTCTCGGGCTACACCGCCGAGATCATCCAGCACGAAATCGACCACTGCAACGGGATCGTGATCTAGTTCCGCCGATTCAAGAAAGCTCCCTGCAGCAAAACAACTGCAGGGAGCTTTTCATAGTGCGGAACTTCTATCCCACTAGCTCTGGTGGTAATGGTCGAAGAAATCGGCGAGGTCTTCGAGGGACTCTTTGAGTACTTCCATGCGCGGCAGGTACACGATACGGAAGTGGTCGGGCTCAGCCCAGTTGAAGCCGCCGCCGCGCGTAATCAGGATCTTCTTCTCGTGCAGCAGGTCAAGGGCGAATTGCTCGTCATCGGTGATGTTGAACTTCTTCACATCCATCTTGGGGAAGATGTAGAACGCTGCACGCGGCTTAACCACCGAGATGCCGTCAATCTTGTTGAGCGCCTCATACACAAAGTTGCGCTGCTCGTAGACACGGCCGCCGGGACGGATGTAGTCGTTAACGGACTGATGGCCACCGAGTGCCGTCTGAACGATCGACTGAGCCGGCACGTTGGAGCACAGGCGCATGTTCGAGAGCATGTTGACGCCCATGATGAAGTCGCTCATGCAGCGCTGGTTGCCCGAAAGCACCATCCAGCCAATACGATAGCCCGCGATCATGTGCGACTTGGAAAGGCCGCTAAAGGTGACGCAGGGCAGGTCGGGGGCGAGCGAGGCAATCGAGACGTGCTCGTAGCCGTCCATGCACAGGCGGTCGTAGATCTCATCGGCAAAGATCATCAGCTGATGCCTACGTGCAACCTCGACGATGCCCTCGAGCACCTCGCGCGGATAGACAGAACCCGTGGGGTTGTTGGGGTTGATGATGACGAGGGCTTTGGTCGCGCTCGTAATCTTGGACTCCATATCCTCCAGGTCGGGATACCAATCCGCCTGCTCATCGCACAGATAATGTACGGGATGACCGCCAGCAAGGGTTGCGCACGCCGTCCAGAGCGGATAGTCGGGGCTGGGGATCAGAATCTCGTCGCCATTGTCGAGCAGCGCGTTCATCGAAAGCTGAATGAGCTCGGACACGCCGTTGCCCGTGTAGATATGCTCCATCTGAACGTTGGGCAGGCCCTTGATCTGCGAATACTGCATGATCGCCTTGCGCGCGGAGAACAGGCCACGCGAGTTGGAATAGCCTTCGCAGTCGGGCAGCTGCTGGCGCATGTCCTTGATGACCTCATCGGGTGTGCGGAAACCGAAGGGCGCCGGGTTGCCGATATTGAGCTTGAGGATGCGCTCGCCCTCGTCCTCCATGCGGGCAGCCTCGTCGACGACGGGACCGCGCACGTCATACAGGACATTATCGAGCTTGGTGGATTTAGAAAAAGTACGCATGGTGGTGCTCCTTGGAATTTGAGCTGAGGGATGGGGTTCGGGCTTGGAATCGTTGCGGGGTGATGATGCCTCGCCTTGATCGGCGTCGCCGGCAAGCAGCCAGGTAACATCGACCTCCAAAATACGGGCGAGCAGCTCAGCCACGTCGCGCCGCGGGATCGTCTTGCCGCTCACATATTGGCTCATCTGACTCTTGCCGAGTTTTTTGCCGAGCATCTCCGATGCGCGGATTACGTCCGACTGGCGAACGTCGCGATCGGACATAGTCTGTCGCAGGCGATCGCTAAACGTCTCTTGGGCCACTAGAACCTCCTTGCTGGCAAAGTTCAATTTATAGAACACGAATTGAACCAGAGTTCAATTTAGGCAGCAGTATAACGCGGCACCTCATTCGAAAGTTCAATTTCATAAGAAAATGTACCGAACCCCGAGGATTGTCCCAAAGTGGACAACAGGTACGCGCCTTTAGAGATATTCAAGGAGACGAGCCGCCGCAAGCGAAACGTCAGCCGTGCGATATATCGCATTGATCTGCCGATGAGGATGTCCCTCGAGTGGGCGCACGGCAACATCGAACTGACAGCGACGCAAGATAAGCGCAGGAAGAATGCTCACACCCAGGCCGTCCTCGACCATAGCCATAATCGCATAGTCATCCCAGGTCGACAGTTTTGAGCGCACCGCCAGCCCCGCCCGACGAAAGAGCGGCGTAATCTCGTCATCGGTGCCGCGTTCCAGCAGAATAAACTGCTCGTTGGCCAAATCGGCAAGAGAGACGACCTCCGCCGCGGCAAGCGAGGAGTCCGCTGGCACCACGGCCATCAGCTCGTCTTGCACCAACGGCCGCGACACCATGCCGGCGCCGCGTGGTTCGCGCGGAATAAAGCCCAGGTCGCAGCGGCCTTCCGCCACCCATTGTTCAATCTCTGAGTAATCGCCCATCAGCAACTCATAATCGACGTCCGGGTGATCGGCGCGAAAGCGCGCGATCACCGGCGGCAGCACGTGGGTCGCCACACTCGAAAACGTACCGATGCAGATTTTGCCGCGCATGAGCCCACGCATCTCATCCACCCGTCGCTGCAAACGAACAAATTCCTCGCACAACGCCTCGACCGCCGGCATAACTTGCCGCCCATCGGCAGAAAGCACTACGCCCTCGCGGCTTCTATCGAGCACTTTAAAGCCCCAGTCGGCCTCAAGATCGGCCACCATACGGCTCACGCCCGACTGCGAATAGCTCAGCCGCTCGGCGGCGCGCGTAAAACTTCCGGCGCGTACGGTCTCAAGCAGCACCTGCATCTTTTGAATATTCGTTTCCACGGCACCCCTCCACCTTTGCATGAGTTTTTCTCATGCTATCCATGCATTATATTCGCTTTTCTTCTAAAGCCAGTTCACCCATAGTGAACATGCTCGGATATAGAGGGGATGTCAGCGTATGAACAACGGACTGTTTACGTACTTAGCAGCATTGCTGTTGTTTGGCTCCAACGGCATCATCGCCGCCGCCATCGCGCTCCCGAGCTCCGATATCGTGCTCCTGCGCACGTTTTTGGGCGCACTCTCGCTTGTCACCATCCTCGCCATCACCCAACGCCATACGTTGCAGGCGCCATCTCGCCCCCGCGAAGCCGCAGCCCTCCTCCTCTCAGGAGCTGCGCTGGGTGCCAGCTGGATTTTTCTGTTCCGCGCCTACCAGACGATCGGCGTCGGCGTATCCTCGCTGCTGTACTACTGCGGTCCCATCATTGTCATGGCGCTCTCCCCGCTCATCTTTGGCGAAAAGCTGACCGGCGGCAAAATCGCCGGCTTTATCGCCGTCGCCTGCGGTGCTTTTCTCATTGCGGCACAAGGTCTAGGCGGCAATATGCCCATTGCGGGTATCGTCTGCGGCATCGCCTCGGCCTTCTGCTACGCATTGATGGTCATCGCCAGTAAGGGCGCGCCACATATCGAAGGTCTCGAGAATTCCACGCTCCAGGTGAGCGCCGCCTTTGTAACCGCGTTGATCCTCACGCTCTTCACGCAGGGTGCCCCCTCGTTCCTCTCCCCCAGCATTGCCGCCGGCATCGATTGGCGCGCCGTTGCCATGCTCGGCATTGTCAACACCGGCATTGGCTGCCTGCTCTACTTTAGTGCTGTCGCCAAGCTGCCCGTCCAGACCGTCGCGGTCGTCGGCTACCTTGAGCCGCTTTCGGCCGTCGTGTTTTCGGCCGTCCTTTTAGGCGAAGCCATAACGCCGGTCCGTCTGATGGGTGCCGCACTTATCATCGGCGGCGCGATCTTTTGCGAACTCGCCGGCAAACGCGCAGGTGCCAAGACCGGCATCGCTCAGGCAGCACGCGCCTAACAGCCCCTGCTTTGAAATGCCACCTGCGTACATGAATAATCCCCAGATGGGGATTATTGTCTAAAACACCCCGATGTGCCAAACTGCTCTTATATGTATAAAGATGGCATAAAGGTCTGCTGCCCTTTGCAGGGGCCAGATGTCCAAGGGAGTCCACGTGGCACACAACAAACTGGAGGCAAGCCCCCAAGATCAGCGTGGTCAAGGCGGGCATGGAGCCATTCCCCTCTCCGCTGGCATGCTGCTCGTTACGCTCGGCGTCGTCTACGGCGACATCGGCACGAGCCCCATGTACACCATGAAATCAATCGTCGCCAACAACGGCGGCATCGGTACCGTCAGCGAGGACATGATCTTAGGAGCGCTTTCGCTTGTCATCTGGACCATGACGCTCGTGACCACGGTCAAGTACGTGGTTATCGCCATGAAGGCCGACAACCACAACGAAGGCGGCATCTTTGCCCTGTTTAGCCTGGTGCGCAAGGTGGCACCGTGGCTGATTCTCCCCGCCATGATCGGCGGCGCGGCGCTGCTCGCCGACGGCATCCTCACCCCTGCGGTCACGGTTACCACGGCCATCGAGGGCTTGCGCACTATCGAGTGGGGCCATGCGCTTTTGGGTGACGGCCAGACCAACGTCATCATCATCACCATCATCATTATCTGCGGCCTGTTTGCCATGCAGCGCGCCGGCACCTCGTCGATCGGCAAGTTGTTCGGCCCGCTTATGACGCTATGGTTCCTATTCCTGGCTGGCGCCGGCCTGTTCAACATGCTCGGCAACCTGTCCATCCTGCGCGCGCTCAACCCCATTCGCGGCATCATGTTCCTATTCTCGCCCATCAACCACTCGGGCATCATGGTGCTCGGCTTCGTCTTTCTGTCGACGACCGGCGCCGAGGCGCTCTACTCGGACATGGGCCACGTGGGCAAGGCAAACATCTATGCATCCTGGCCGTTTGTTAAGGCGGCCCTTATCCTCAACTATCTGGGTCAGGGAGCTTGGCTGCTCGCCAATAACTCCAACCCCCAGATGCTCGCGATGGATATCGTCAACCCGTTCTACATGATGCTTCCCGAGCCCCTGCGCCCCTTTGCCATCGTGCTTTCGGCCGTAGCGGCCATCATCGCCTCGCAGGCGCTCATCACCGGCTCGTTCTCGCTGGTATCCGAGGCAACCCGTCTCAATCTCATGCCGCACCTGCGCATCCACTACCCCAGCGACACCAAGGGCCAGCTCTATATTCCGCTCGTCAACAACATCATGTGGGTCGGCTGTATCTTCATCGTGCTGCTGTTCCAGAACTCCGAGCGCATGGAGAGCGCCTACGGCCTCGCCATCACCGTGACCATGCTCATGACCACGACGCTTTTGACGAGCTACATCGCCGGCATCCTCAAGCACAAACTGGGTGCCTGCGTCTTCGCACTGCTCTTTGGCGCCATTGAGCTGTGCTTCTTTGCCTCGTGCCTCACCATGTTCTTTGACGGCGGCTATGTCATGATCTTCTTGGCCGCGCTGCTGTTTGGCCTTATGTACGTGTGGCGCCGCGGCACCGCCATCGAGCGCACGCAGACCATCCTGCTGCCCGTCTCCAAGTACATTGACCAGCTCGACCGCCTGCGCAACGACGAGACCTATCCCGTGCTTGCCGACAACCTGGTGTTCCTCACCAACAGCCCCGACCCGCTCACGCTCGACCGCGATGTGCTCTATTCCATCTTGGATAAGCATCCCAAGCGCGCCAAGGCATACTGGTTCATCAACGTGTACGTTACCGATGAGCCCTATACGCACGAGTATTCCGTCGAGACCTTTGGCACGGACTTCCTGTTCCGCGTGCGCCTGGACCTGGGCTTTAAGGTCAACCAGCGCATCAATGCCTACCTGCGCCAGATCGTTGGCGACCTGATGGCATCGGGTGAGCTGCCGCCGCAGCATCACACCTACTCCATCTACGAGACACGCGGCAACGTGGGCGACTTCCGCTTTTGCATGCTGCGCAAGATGCTTGCCCCTGAAACGGACATCAACCGCAACGACCACCGCGTGATGGCCATCAAGTATGCCGTCCGCCGCGCCTGCGGAAGCCCGGCGCGCTGGTACGGTCTAGAGAACTCGGCCATCATCATCGAGTACGTGCCCCTCTTTGCCCGCATGCGTCCGGCAGTCAAACTCGTACGCACCCAAGTGCCGCTCGAAGTTCAGATCGAGGAAGCCGAGGAAATGGAAGTCGATATCTTCTCGGACGACTTGGTCAACGGCAACGAGGCCGGTAGGGACATGAACGTCGATCCCACCGAGCTGCTCGAGAGCGTCGCCGATACGCCCGAACAGCAACAGCTCGACGGCCTCGAGAGCGAACAACTCAACGACGTCAACTTCTAGCGACGTCACAAATCAACGACAGCGGCCCTGCACCTCGCGAGAGATGCAGGGCCGCTTTGCATTGCAGTAAAGCTATCGGCTACGAACGACGCGGCTCGGGAACCACGAGCCTATCAGGACTCGCGCCCTCGGCATCTGTCAGGCTCACGTAGCGAATCGACGGATCCTCATACATCGCGTAGTAATAATTGCCCGTGCGCGCGCTAAAGCATCCGGTGTAGATAGTCTTCTCGAACTTGCCATCGCCCATCCTGGACGCCCCCTCAATCATTACCACGCCTTCGAGCGAGCGGAACATACGGACGACGTTTTCGGTCTCGCTCTCCTTTTGCGGGTAATTGGCATTGAGGTACGCCGCCTTTACAAAACGGCTCGGTGAATAGCAGTCACCCGGAATACCGCGCATGCCGGCACCCGCGCCATAGGGCTTGAGCTCGGCGCCACGCCATGTCGCCGTCTGCGGAAAATCGCTTGTGGCAGTGATATAGGTGCGCAGGTTTTCCATGTGCCACGGGAAGGTCGGCTGGTTGGCAAGGGTGTCGACCGGATCGTCGTATACATGCAGGCCGTCAGCCATCATCTCGACCACGATGCTGCGCTGGCTGTCGCCGATAATCCAATGGAGCAGCGACACGCCCAGCCCCTCTCCGGCAGATTTGGCGACAATCACCGTGTCGCGCAGCGCGGCCTCGACCTCATCGACCGTCGAGAACGTCGCTGCCACCCACAGGGGAAACTCATAGGCCGCGATATTGGTCTTTCCATCAACCGGCCCCTCGGCATACTCGGCATAACCCGGGAAATTGAGACCCGCCACGGCGAGGCCCGCATCGTTGCCGCAATCGAAGAACATAGGGTAGTTCTTGTAATCGATGCACATACCGATCACCGCGTGTACCGCCGTCGCGTCGTCGATAAACGAATACGGGATGTGAAACCCGCGCGGCATCACGCGAACCTGTTGGCCGTAGTCAAAGCTCCAGTCGAGGTTGCGGCCCAGATACATGTGACCAGAATTATCGGTAAATCGGATACTCGTACACATGGCGCCTCCTAGCTTTACGTTCTTGCTAAGTTCATTGTCTCCAAACAAAAAGGCGCTAAACACAAAAGCCCGGACATGACAACAATGTCATGCCCGGGCCAAAAGAGACGAAGTGCGGTGCTGTAGTCACCCTAGACAAGTTTACCTTGGCAGTGGTCGATCATATGCTGGATCATCTGTGCCTCAAAGCCCGCGTAGTCACGGCGGCACTCCTTCATCTTGCCGTCGACAATCTGGTCAAAGGCAACCTTGCACTTGATATAGCGCGTGGACTTGGTGACCTCCTCGTGCGTCAGGCAGCTCTCCTCCATCTTGCTGGCGCCCAGGCCAAACACCAAACGGGGGTTGTAGAGCACGTGGGGCTCGCCGGCGTCGTCCAGATAGACGCAAACCTTCTTGGTAACGCCAATCTGGTTAGCGGCAAGGCAGCCGGCATCGTCGAGCGACTTGATGGTATCGATCAGGTCCTGTGCGACCGACTCGTCCTCGACGGTCGCAACCTCGCAACGCTGGGACAGGATAGCCTCGTCGTGGCAAAGCTCTTTAATCATACGTTCCTCCATAGGGGTCGTTGTAACCGCTTAAGTATACGGTACCCACACATTTTCATACGGAAAATACCGCCCGTCCGCTACAAAGCGCCGAACATCAACATGTGAGGAACAGCAAGGTTGTAAAGGCGATATAGTAAGTGAGTTCGTGTCAATTGGCCTAAACTCGGGGCCGAACAAGGAAAGGGTATGCATGGACGAACTATTTCACGTCAGCGAGCGTAAGTCCACAATCGGGACCGAACTTCGCGCTGGACTGACAACGTTCCTGGCAATGGCCTACATCATTGCCGTCAACCCCGCGGTGCTCTCGGGCGCCGGCATCGATGCGGGGGCGCTCGCCTGCGCCACCTGCCTGGGCGCCGGCATCATGACCATCTGCATGGGCATCTTCGCCAACCGCCCGCTCGCCTGCGCGTCGGGCTTAGGCGTCAACGCGATGATCGCTGGAATCACCACCACCGTCTGCGGCGGTGACTGGCACGTGGCCATGAGCGTCATCTTCCTTGAGGGCGTCGTCATCTTGCTGCTCGTGCTTTGTGGCCTGCGCGAGGCCATCATGGACGCCATCCCGGTTGTCCTGCGTCACGCCATCTCGGTGGGTCTGGGCCTGTTCATCGCCATGATTGGCCTGTGCGATGCCGGCATTATCACCGCTGGCGCCGGTACACTCGTCGGTCTGGGCGACATCACCTCCCCCACCTTCATCGTCGGCATCATCTCCATCCTGGTGACAGTCGCCCTCGCCTGCCGCAACGTCCCCGGCTCGCTGCTCATCGGCATCGTCGTCGCCGTCATCGCCGGTATCCCCCTAGGTGTGACCCAGGCTCCGACCGGTATCATCGCCCCGCTCGACTTCTCGAGCATCGGTGGCCCCATCGCCGACGCCGGCGGCGTGCCTGCCATCGTCAAGGTCCTTACCGACCCCGCGCTCCTCGTCATCTCGTTCTCGCTGCTCATGAGCGACTTCTTCGACACCATGGGCACCGCGATGGCCGTGGCCAAGCAGGGCGAGTTCCTCACCGACGACGGCAACGTCGAGAATATCAAGGAGATCCTGATCGTCGACTCCGCCGCCGCTGCTGTGGGCGGTTTCATGGGCGTCTCCTCCATCACCACCTTCGTCGAGTCCACCTCTGGCGCTGCCGACGGTGGCCGCACGGGCCTCACCTCCGTCACCACCGGCGTGTTGTTCATTCTCGCCGCGTTCTTCTCCCCCATCGTCACCATCGTTTCCAGCGCCGCCACCTGCGGTGCTCTGGTCTACGTCGGCTACCTCATGATGAGCGAGGCCTCCGAGATCGACTGGTCCGACGTGTCGCAGGGTTTCCCGGCGTTCATGATTGTCGCCGGCGTGCCCTTCACCTACTCCATCTCTGCCGGCATTGGTCTGGGCTTTATCGCCTACGTGATCGTCGCACTCTTTAAGGGCGAGGCCTCCAAGATCAAGCCGCTCATGTGGATCGCAGCCCTCGCCTTCCTCGTCTACTTCTTTGTAGCGTAGCGGCAAAGCTGCCAAAGCAGAACACCAAAGCGCGGAGTCGCATCGAGCGGCTCCGCGCTTTTCTTTTAAAGCCAGGCAACGCACGGACGCGCGATGTATTGCTTCCCGAGTTTTGGACATTTTGCCCTCAAAACGGCACTACCGCCGGCTACATCCTGCAGATATGCTGGGCGTAATCGCATAGGCCCTATGAGGATGGGAGTAACCATGGCCGCCTTGTTCACGACCCCCAAGCGCAATGACAAAACCTCTGGAGCCCATTTTGTCGAGCCCGACGTGCGCCGCCGCACGCTGCTCGCACACGGCAGCTGGCGCCGCGTGACACGCCGCATCGTTGTAGGCGCCGTTTGCGCGCTCACGGTAAGTTCGCTGCTCATGCCGAGCGTCTCGCTCGCGGCCGAGTGGGTGGACGTCGGCGGCACCCAGTACAACACTGCAGCAGGCGACGAGGCCGGCACCTGGGCCTGGGACGGCGCCGACGATATGAAGCTCAACGGCTATAACGGCGGCGCGATCGAGGCAGCGGGCAAGCTCAACGTGAGCTACGAGGGCAACAACACCGTCACTAACGGCGACGGCCGCGGCATCAAGGTTAAGGATGGCGCGAACGAGAACGCCGAGCTTAATATTCAGGGCGGCGCGTCCAGCACGCTCAACGTGTCATCTTCTCGTGACGCCATCACTTCCGTCGGCAGCATCAACATCGACGGCGCTGGCACTGTCAACGCCACGAGCACCGAGCACGATGCCATCGATGCCGGGGGCGATGTCACCATCAAGGGCTCGGGAAACGTTAACGCCACGGGCGATTCGGATGGCATCAGGGCCGACGGCAACATCACGATCGACAACAGCGGAACCGTCACCGCCAAGGCCACCGAGGATCAGGGTATCGATGTTAACGAGAACCTCATCATAAAGGGCGGCGGCAAGGTAGAGGCAAGCTCTATCAAAGACAATGCGATTTGGGCCGACGGCAACATCGAGATCTCGGGTGGCAGCCAGGTCAAGGCAAGCTCCGAGGAAGACGCCGCCATCGACGGTAAAAACAGCCTCACGGTCACGAACGCTTCCCTCAACGCAAGTGGCGTTGGGTATGGCATCTATGTCTACAAGGGCATCACGTTCGATGGCGCAACCGTAACGGTCCGTGCAAGTGCAGGGAACGATGAAGCCAGCGCCCTCTTCACCGACGAGGACGACATCGTCATCAAGAACGGCTCGATCGTGGATGCGTTCGCAGAAGGCCAGTTCTCGACCGCAATCTCCACCAGAAACTACTACCCCAACGAAGCGGGTGGTCACATCTACATTAGTGACTCCGTTGTCAAGGCTATAGCCCGCTATGTCGAGTCCGGTAGCGACGGCCCCGATCACTACAGCAACGACCAAAGTGGCGCGGTCATTCCCGAGCATAGGGGCGTGAACATCGGCATCTTTGCCCGGACCAAGGAGGGCATCACGCCCGCGACCATCTCGATTGTCCGCAGTAAGGTCACAGCTGAGGGAGACACGGCGGCAATCTTCGCCCTTGCCGTGAGCGCGGACGGCGAGACAATCGGCACCATCGAGATCGAAGGCGCTCCCATCCAGACGCCCACAGGCGGCAAGATCATTGGCTATCGCAACAAGGAAGAACTCGATGACGGCATCTTCTACGTGGTGGGTCAAACCATCGGCACGGGCGACGCTGTGATCGACTCCCCCTATAACGAAGCTGTCGCCAAGAGCACGGTCATCGCGCCTCCCGAGGAGATCAAACCCGAGGAGAAGCCAGGCGAGACCAAGCCCGAGGGTTCCAAGTCCGAGGGCACGAAGACGACCAAGACCGTTGCAGTTGCAGCCACGGGAGCCAAGACCACCGGCAAGCTCGCGGCAACCGGCGACGCCTCGAACGCAGCCATCGTGGCAGCCGCCCTTGCAGGAACAGCCGCCATCGCCGCGGGCGCCGTGGTGAGCCGCAAGCGCTCGTAAACACTTTTTCGCACGGGACGGGTGGATCGCGGCCCTTGCCTTCCTCGTCTACTTCTTCGTAGCGTAAAGGCAAGGCTGCAAAAGCTGAACAATAAAGCGCGGAGTCGCCATGCGGCCCCGCGCTTTTCTTTTAGCGCCGGTCCCTGCGCCGGCGTGCGGCCTATTTCTCCCCCATTTTGGCCATTTTGCCCTCCAAACGGCACTACCGCCGGCAACATCCAGCAGATACGCTGAATCTAGTCGTATAGGCCCTATGAGAACGGGAGCAACCATGGCAGCCTTGTTCACGACCCCCAAACGCAATGACACTACCGCCGGAACCCATGTTGCCGAACCCAACGTTCGCCGTCGCATAGGACTCGCGCACGGCAGCTGGCGCCGCGTGACGCGCCGCATCGTCTGCGGCCTGGCCTGCGCGCTCACGGTGAGCTCGCTGCTCATGCCGAGCGTCTCGCTCGCAGCGGAATGGGTCAAGGTCGGCGGCAACAAGTACAACACCGCGGCGAGCGACGAGGCCGGTACCTGGTCGTGGGACGGCGCCGACGACTTGAAGCTCAACAACTATAACGGCGGCGAGATCCAGGCCGCAGGCAAGCTCAACGTGAATTACTCGGGAACCAACATCGTCACTGCCGAATGGATCGAAAGCATCAACGTTTCTCATGGCACTAACGAGAATGCCGAGCTCAATATCCAAGGCGACGAGGGCGGCACGCTCAGCGTGACATCTACTGAGGACGCTATCCTCACCACGGGTAATATCAACATCGACGGAGCCGGATCCGTCAACGCCACGAGCACTGGGTTTGATGCCATCAATGCCGGAGGTGATCTCGCTATCAAAGGTTCGGGCAACGTCAACGCCACGGGTGCATCGGATGGCATCAGGGCAAACGGCAATATCACGATTGACGACAGCGGAGCCGTCACCGCCAGGGCTACCAAGGACAAGGGTATTGGAGCCGACAAGAACCTCACCATCAAGGGTGGCGGGACGGTCGAGGCAAGCTCAGCCGATGGTGAGGCCCTTTGGAGCGGCGGCAATATCAACATCTCGGACGGCAGCCAGGTCAAGGCAAGCTCCGAGAAAGACGCTGCCGTCGAGGCCAAGGGCAGCCTCGCAGCCACAAACGCCTCCCTCAACGTAAACGGTGTTGAATATGGCGTCTATGCCCACAAGGGCATCACCCTCGATCATGCAAACGTGACGGTCCGTGCAAGTAAAGGCAGATACGGTGGCGCCAACGCCCTCTTCACCTACCAGGACGACATCGTCGTCAAGAACGGCTCCACCGTGGACGCGTTTGCGGAAGGCGAGGTTTCGGCTGCATTCTCCACCAGAAACGATCGACCCAACGAGAAGGGCGGCCACATCTACATCAGCGACTCCGTTGTCAAGGCCATAGCCCGCTATGTCGAGAACGGCGACGGCCCCATCCCCTACAGCGAAAACCAAGATGGCGAGACGAGGCGCGAACCCCAAGGCGAGAACATCGGCATCATCGCCCAGACCAGCGAGGGCGTCACACCCGCAGCCATTTCGATCATCCGCAGCAAGGTAACGGCCGAAGGAGATACAGCGGCAATCTTTGCCCGTGCCATGAGCGCTGACGGCAAGACAATCGGCACCATCAAGATTGAGAACGCCGCCATCCAGACGCCCGAAGGCGGCAAGGTCATTGACTATCGCAAGCTCCGTGACGGCATCTACGAGGCAGGCCAAGCCATCGGCACGGGCGACGCCACGGTCGACTCCCTCTATATCAAAGCAGTCGCCAAAAGTACGACCATCGCACCTCCCGAGGTAGCCAAGCCGGAAGACCCCAAGCCCGACGAGACCAAGCCCGCAGAAAGCAAGCCCGCGGAGTCCAAGCAGAACCCCAAGCCTGAGGGCTCAAAGCCGACCAAGGCCGTTGCGGCTTCAACCACGAAAGCCAAGACTACCGGCGTGCTCGCGGCAACCGGCGACACCTCGGGTGCGGCCATCGTGGCAACCGTCCTTGCGGGAACAGCCGCTATCGCCGCAGGCACCATGGCGAGCCGTAAGCGTTCTTAGACGCCTCTGCGCACATGGCAGCTCCCGCGAAGGCCCCGAGCCCGAGCACCGTTTAACAACGCCACCGCCGAGCTCCCCTCCGGCGGTGGCGTTTTCCATATGCGTCCGCAGGGGATGCACGAGATTGTCTTTGGTCTAGCCCAACCGGCATACGCTGGCGTGCGACAATTGGGGCTGCCGATATCACAACACTGAGAGAAGCCCGTCATGGAAGCGCATCAAAAGCAGATAACCGTTTATTCGAATCATACGGAAAGCGCGCCTGTCATCTACCTTCCTGTGGTCGTGGGCGACGGCAGCGAGGTTTATAAGTGTTGCCGAGAGCTCGACTGTCCGCCATTCGCCCTCGTCACCATTGGCGGGCTCGATTGGAATCGCGAGCTGAGCCCCTGGGCATGCGACGGGACCGTACGCGATGCCGAGCCTTTCGGCGGCCAAGCTGCCGATTTTCTTGATGAGCTGCTGAATCAGATAATCCCCCAGGTCGAGTCGTCGCTTCCTCAGCCGCCCACCTGGCGCGGCATTGCCGGCTACTCATTGGCGGGCCTCTTTTCACTTTGGTCCCTCTGGCAAACCGACGCCTTTGACCGCGCCGCGAGCGCATCGGGGTCGCTATGGTTTCCCGACTTTGTCGACCGTGCCAGCACGGCCCCTTTTGCCGGCAGCCCGCAAGCCGTCTACCTGTCACTCGGCAAAAAGGAAACCAAGACGCCCAACCGCATGATGCGGCATGTACTCGACGACACACGCGCGATGGAAGCGTTGCTCGTCGAGCGCGGCATTCCAACAACGCTGGAGCTCAACCCCGGCAATCACTTTGCCCAAACCGACTTGCGCATGGCCCGCGGCATCCACTGGATACTGACACATTAAAAATGGTGCCCACACGCATATACGCATGGGCACCATATCTTGTTTTAGCTGAACGCAGCTGCTACTCAGCAGCCTCCTCAAGCTCGGAGACATCAAACTCAAAGTCGTTACCCGGCAGGATGGCGTTGAGCACAATGCCCACCAGTGAGCCCACGGCAATGCCGGACAGCGAAATGGTCACGCCGCCCAGCTCCAACACGATGGCGCCGGCGGTGCTGTACGCGATGCCGAGCGAAAGCACGAGCACCAGCGCGGCAACCAGCACGTTGCGGTTGTTCTGGAAATCGACCTGGTTCTCGATGAGGTTGCGGACACCCACAGCGCTGATCATGCCGTAGAGCACGAGCGACACACCGCCGATCACACACGCCGGCATGGCCGCAATGACAGCCGCGAACTTGGGGCAGAACGAAAGCACGATGGCGCAACACGCGGCAATTCGAATTACGCGCGGGTCGAACACGCGCGTCAGGGCGAGCACGCCGGTGTTCTCACCATACGTAGTGTTGGCCGGAGCGCCAAAGAGCGAAGCCAGAATCGTGGCAAGGCCGTCGCCGAGCAGCGTGCGATGCAGACCGGGATCGGCAATGTAGTTGCGCTCGCAAGTCGAACCGATAGCAGAGATATCGCCGATATGCTCGATCATGGTCGCGAAGGCCAGCGGCATGATGGTGATGATGGCCGTCGTGGCAAGACCGCTATCGAACTGCGGCCCAAAGAGTGCAAACACGGTGTTGTCCCACACGATGGGCAGACCGACCCACGGAGCGGCGGCAACGCCCGAGAAATCAACCTCGCCGAGCGCAGCCGCAACGGCATAGCTCACCACAACGCCCAGCAAAATCGGCACGATCTTGACCATACCGCGGCCCCAGATGTTGCAGATGACGATCACAGCCACGGCAATAACAGCCACAAGCCAGTTGGTCTGGCAGTTAGCAATAGCGGAGCTCGCCAGGATCAGACCGATCGAAATGACGATGGGGCCAGTCACCACCGGCGGGAAGAAGCGCATAACGCGCTTGGCGCCAAACGCGCGGAACAGGGCCGCCAGCACCGGATAGAGCAGACCGGCACAAGCTACGCCCAGGCAGGCGTAGGGCAAAAGCTCGGTCTCGCCGTTGGGCGCGATTGCGGCATAACCGGCAATAAAGGCAAACGATGAGCCCAAAAATGCCGGCACCTTACCGCGCGACAGGAAGTGGAACAGCAGCGTGCCCAAGCCGGCAAACAAAAGCGTTGCCGATACCGAGAGGCCGGTGAGCACGGGCACCAACACGGTGGCGCCAAACATGGCAAACAGGTGCTGTAGGCCGAGCAGGAACATGCGCGGGCGGCCGAGCGACGATGCGTCGTAGATGGCATCGCTGACGGCGGGCGTCGAGGACTGGGACATGGATGTCCTTTCGAATGGAAGGGCGATCAGGCATATCGGATAACCTGCCCGAACGATACGATCCGAACCATTGTACGCGATACACTATGCCTCGCACGCGCCGCCACCTGCAAACACTAGCGCTATTTCCAAACGCGCTCGGCAATGCGCTTGACCAGCGCGATCTTTGCCCATTGCTCATCCTCGGTCAGCTTGTTGCCAATCTCGCAGCTGGCAAAGCCGCACTGAGGCGACAGATACAGGTTCTCGAGCGGCACGTACTTTGCGGCTTCACGGATGCGCTCGACGATAACATCCTCGTTCTCGAGCTCTGCCGCCTTGGTGGTTACCAAGCCCAGCACGACCTTCTTGCCCGGGGCAACGTACTTGAGCGGCTCAAAACCGCCGGCGCGCGGCGTGTCGAACTCCAGATAGAACGCATCGACATTCTCATGCGCAAACAGGTACGGCGCGATGGGATCGTAACCGCCCTCAAAGGCATAGGTAGAGTGGTAGTTACCACGGCACACGTGCGTGTTAATGACCAGGTCGTCGGGCTTGCCCTCGATGGCGGCGTTGTTGAGCGCCACGCCCAGCTCACTCACCTTTTGCAGATCAACCGGGCTCATTCCGGTCTTGGACACAAAGTCGGTATCGCAATAGATGCCCCAGGTGCAGTCATCAAACTGGATGTTGCGGCAGCCTGCAGCGTACAGGTCGGCGATCACCGTGCGATAAGCGGCTGCAATGGCGTCGGCAAGCTCCTCATCGGTCTTATAGACAGCGCGCAGGCTCTCCTGCTGGCCGTCGCAGCGATCGAGCGTGACCTCAGAGAACGTCTGGATCGGCGCCGGAATGGTTTGACGTGCGACCTGACCCTCCCCCTCAAGCGCCTTGACAAACTTAAAGTGCTCGACGAATGGGTGGTTCTCGCCGCTAATGGGACCGGTTACCACGGCGGTATCGGCCGTGGTCTCCTCGTCGTGGAACATATAGCCCGTACGCGAGGTACGGCGTTCAATGCCGTTGAGCCCCCACATAAAGTCGAGGTGCCAGTAACTGCGGCGAAACTCGCCATCGGTGATGACCTGCAGACCGGCGGCCTTCTGCTTTGCCACCAAATCGCGAATGGCATCGTCCTCGACGGCCTTAAGCCCCTCGGCATCAAGCGTGCCTGCCGCATAGGCAGCGCGGGCGTCCTTTACGGCCTGCGGACGAAGAAAGCTGCCGACGATATCGGCGCGAAACGGCGCGTTCGGTTGAATTGAAGTGCTCATAGATATCTCCCTTTGCATTGGTTGCTTTACTGGGACAGAGTATGAGCGCTCATATGGACATCGTAAAATATACGTTTATATCAGTTTGATATAGACGTTTCCTATATCAGTCTGGACTGCCATAAAGAGATTTGACCCGCGCGGAGCACAGCAGCCTAGATATGCTGGCGAATCGCGTCGATATAGGCCTGCCCGTAGCGCGTAAGTGTCGTGTTCTTGCGCGTGATGATGCCAATCTCCATGTACTCGTCTACATCAAGCGGAATCGAGATGATGCCGGGACCGTTAAGCTCATGGCTGATCACACCCGAACACACCGTGTAGCCGTTGAGGCCCATGGCCAGGTTGAACAGTGTCGCACGGTCGCGCACGCGGATATTCTTGCGGCGCTCAAACGTCGAGGTCAGTTCCTCGGAATAGTAAAACGAGTTGTAGCTGCCCTGCTCGTAGGACAGGAAGGGATAGTCCTCCAGGTCCTCGAGCGTCACGCTGGAGCGGCCCGCCAGCGGATGGTCGGCACACACAAAGACGTGTGGCGTGGCGCAGAATAGTCCTTCGAACACGAGCTCGTTGGCCGCCAGCATGCGCTCGATAACCTCGCGATTGTGCTCGGATAAGTACAGGATGCCCAGTTCGCTCTTCATATGCACGACGTCCTCGATAATCTCGTGAGTCTGCTCCTCGCGCAGGGTAAAGTCGTAGCGCGCGGCATCGAACTCACGGATCACATCGACAAACGCATTAACGGCAAAGGAATAATGCTGACAGCTCACACTAAAGTGCGGCACCTGCTCGGACGCGCCCTTGTACTTGCCCTCGAGCAGGTCGGCCTGGTCGAGCACCTGGCGCGCGTAGCCCAAGAAGGTCTCGCCTTCCTCGGACACAATGACGCCCTTGTTGGTGCGCTCAAAGATGTGCACGCCCATCTCGTTTTCGAGATCGCGGATTGATGCGGTAATCGAAGGCTGCGACACAAAGAGCCGGCGCGAGGCCTCGGTGATGCTGCCGCATTCGGCAACTTTGACGACATACCTGAGCTGCTGAAGCTTCATGGCTTTCTCCCTAGACGTTCGTGACGTCGAAACCCGTCGCATCCATCTGACGCATAAACGGCGGCATCTCCCCCGTCGCGGCGCAGGCGGCAATCTGATGCAGAGCCCCGGCAACCGCATCGTCTGCCGCAGCGCCGATATGCCAGCGCGCGGCAGCCGTGACGGCCTCGTTGGCATTGGCGACTGCAACGGAGTTGGGAACGGCATCGATCATGGGCAGATCGTTATCGGAATCGCCAAATACGGCCACCTCATCGGTCGTCAGGCCCAAAGCGCGCGCCAGCTCCAGTGCAGCGCAGCCCTTGTCCCAACCGGCCGGAAGGATGTCAAGCAGGCGCACTCGATTGTTGGGAAACACAAGCGAGAGTTCCGGCACCTCAGCGGCAACGCGCTCGCGTAGCTCCACGAGCTCCTCACGTGAACGGGCACTCCAAATATTCGCCTTAAACACCGGCGCATCATCGACGACGGGACGGCACGGGGCCTCTTCGCCCTTGAGCCACGCGTTGCCGCCCGACTCCATGGCGCGGCGTACGCGCTCGGGATCGCTCGTCACGCAGTAGGCATCGTTATTCCAAAAGTCATCACCCAGGCTGTAGACCTTCAGATACGTATCGTCGGTCTCCTGCTCCAAGTAGTCAGCCAAACGCATAAGGGCGGCGTTGTCGGTCGCGCGCGAAGCGACCGCCTGACCGTCGACAAACATTACCTGGCCGTTGCAGAACGCGCCGGTCGAGAAGCACTCGACGCAATTGCGGAACATCCAGCCCATCGCGGACGGCTGGCGACCCGAAACCGGGCCAAAGTGCAGACCCGCCGCCTGCATGGCATGAATGCCCTCGATGGCGTAGTCGCTGGCGCCGTCATGCCCGGCTGGAATCAGCGTATCGTCCATATCGGTCAGCACAAGTTTAATCATAAGGCCCCCATTCGTATCGGTCCTACCTATTGTAACGACCTGCCAAAATAAACCTGTCCCTTTTTGGCAGGTGCGCTAGTATAGGGAACAACAGATTCGATGCGGGAGTGCCGGCGGTGCAAACCACAAGGCTGAGAGGGCATGGGGCCCAATCCTTTGAACCTGTCAGTTAATGCTGGCGTAGGGAGCATGCCGCCTTTACAGGGGCGCTGTCTATGCACAGCGCCCCTTTTCTATGCCAAGGAGGCATGTGCAGTGATTGATTCGGAACAGCTTAAGCAACATATGGTCAAGGCCGTGGAGGAGATTCGTGCCACCAATCCGATGGCAGGCTCCATCACCAACACGGTGACGATCGACTTTGTCGCCAACGCGCAGCTCGCCGTGGGCGGTTCGGCCGCCATGGTCTATATGCCAGACGAGGGCGAGGCGCTCGTTGCCGGCGGCGGCGCCATCTATCTCAACATGGGCACGCTCTTCCCCATCTACGAGCAGACGATTCCCCGCGCGGCGAAGGCGGCACACGACGCCGGCAAGCCCTGGGTGCTCGACCCGGTGGGCCTGGGCATCGGTAGCCTGCGCACCCAGCTGGTAAACGAACTCAAGCAGTACAAGCCCGCCATCGTGCGCGGCAACGCCTCCGAGATCATCGCGCTCGCCGGCCTGTGGGGTCTTGAGGGCGAGGCGGCCGATCTGAGCCGCGTACGCGGTGTCGATACCACCGACACGGTAGACGCCGCCCGCGATGCCGCCGTGGCGCTCGCCCACTACACCGGCGGCGCCGTGGTCGTCTCGGGCGAAGTCGACCTGATTACCGACGGCACGACCGTGGCCAAGTCCCACGGCGGCAGCCCGCTCATGTCCAAGATCACCGGCTGCGGCTGCTCGCAGGGCGGCGTGCTGGCCGTGTACGCCTGCGCCGCCGACCCGTTTACGGCAGCCGTCTGCGGCACCGCCGTCTACAACGTTACCGGCACGCGTGCCGCCGCCGTCGCCGATGCTCCGGCAAGCTTTAAGGTCGCCTTTATCGACGAGCTCTACCGCGCAACCGCCCAGGACATTGCCGATAACCGACTCGAGCTCGAGGAGGCATAAACCATGTCCGAGCCCGCAACCGCTGCCGGCATGAACACACTCGTCGCCGTGGCCATCGCCCCGTGCGGCACCGGCGACGAGCTGTCCGCCGAGGTCGCCGAGGTCGTGCGCGTCATTCGCGAGAGCGGTCTTCCCAACCGCACCACCTCGATGTTCACCGAGATCGAGGGCGACTGGGACAAGGTCATGCAGGTCGTGCGCGACGCGACCTTTGTGTTGGCAAGCAAGGGTATCCGCACCGAAGTCGTGCTCAAAGCCGATATTCGGCCCGGATTTACCGACACCATGACCGGCAAGCTCAAGCGCATGGAAGCACAGATCAAGAAACAGGAGGAAGCACGATGAGCATCCGCGACAACCTTGATATCTCGGCCTATCTAGTACTCGGCCCCGAAAACACGCTGGGACGTCCCGTGGGCGATGTGGTGGCCCAGGCGCTCGACGCAGGCTTTACCTGCATCCAGGTGCGCTCCAAGGTGGCAAGCGCCCGCGAGATCATTGCGCTGACCGGCGACGCCGCGCAGGCAATCGCACAGGCCGGCAAGACCGGTCAGGTCGCCTTGCTGATCGACGACCGCCTTGACTGCGTACTCGCCGCACGCGAGCAGGGTATTGCCGTCGACGGCGTGCACGTGGGCCAGAGCGATATTCCCGTCGAGGTCTGCCGCAAGCTTCTGGGCCCCGATGCCATCGTGGGCCTTTCGGCCCGCTGCGAAGAGATGCTCGAGTACGTCAAGACCGCCGACATGAGCCTGGTCGACTACCTGGGCATCGGCCCGCTCCACGAGACCGAGACCAAGCGCGACTGCGGACGCGCGGCCGATGGCTCCATCATCACCAAGAGCTTTGAGGATCTGGCCGCCCTCCACGCGGCAAGCCCCGTGCCCATCGTAGTGGGCGGCGGCGTCAAGACGGCCGACCTGCCGCAGCTCAAGGCCACCGGCGTCAATGGCTTCTTTGTGGTGAGCGCCGTCTGCAGTGCCGACGACCCCTACGTCGCCGCCAAGGAACTTGTCGATACCTGGCAGCAGGCATAGGCATAAGCCGAGCAGCTGATTCGCAGCCTCATATCTTCAATAGCGGAAAGCGCATCCCGGTTTGGGTCTCCATTCCGGGATGCGCTTTCCGTACGCGACCCCTACCCCGCCAGATACGCTTCCAGCGCGGGCAAGGTTGCCCCCGCATCGCGACGGCCGACTTGGTAGATGCGCTCGAGCTCATCCGGTTCGCGGCACAGCGACGGCACCTTCACCGATTCGCTTGGCCGCACCACAAAGATTTCGCCGGCAGCCTCGCGACGCGCCAGGTCATCGAGCGTGGCATTGTAGACCTCATGCCGATGCTCAAGCGCTGCGACAAACTCCGGATAGTGACGGAACACGCGACGCAGCATGGGCATTACGCTGTTGGGCTGCTTCACAAAGCCCGCCGGCTGCGTGAGCACCACGATATTGCGGTCATACCCCTGCGCAAACAGCCATGCACTGGGAATAGAATCAGCCACGCCACCATCCAGATACTTATGCCCGTCAATAGCAACGGGACGCGTCGCCACGGGAATCGCCGACGATGCCCGGATCCACTCGATATCCCTCTCGTCGCCATAGGGCAGGTCGTGGTAGACGGCCTTGCCCGTCTCGATATCGGTGCACACGCACGTAAACCGCATGGGACAGGCGCGATACGCCTCCAAGTCAATGGGATCGCGCTCGATAGGCACCTCGTGATAGGCAAAATCGGCATTGAACATGTTACCGGTCCGCAGCCAGCTTGCTACACCCGCATAGCGCTTATCGGCACAATAGGCCTTGTTGTAGCGAATGGCGCGGCCGATCTGGCGCGATTTAAAGTTGTAGCCAAACGCCGCTCCTGCCGAGACGCCCACCATATGGTCGCAGGTCAAACCGTGCTCCATCCATACGTCGAGCACGCCCGCCGTATACATACCGCGGTAGCCGCCTCCCTCGAGCGCCAGCCCCACCGTGCGCGTCGTATCCGGTTGTGCCATGCGACCATCTCCGTTCCTGCGTTTTAAACCGGGACAAGTATACCCGTCAACATATACCGCCCCAGTCGCATTTTCATCGAACATCGCATCGTCGCGCTACCGCCTGTCGAATGATAGCCGCCCACAGCATGTGCACCCATATATAATTGTGCACTATTGTTTACACTACTCAGCTGTTATCAACAGCGAACATTAGCCGGCAAATTAACTCAACAACGCGGCAAGGCGGGGGCCTGGATACATGCAAAGCGCTGAGCAACGATGCATGTACACAACGAGCTCGCCCGACGCAATCCGTCCCGACCTCAGAAAGCCGCTTAGAACATGGATACTGTCAGCAATTACACCGAAACGCTCGAAAAGACCATCCGTGACCTTCTCGAGCGGCAGGAGGATCTGATCAGGACTGCCTTTACCGACCAGCTTACTGGGCTTGGCAACCGTGGCGGCTTTGCCCGTTCCCTCGAAGAGCTCTGGGAGCAGGACGCCCCCGTTACCATGGCGTTCATCGATATCGACAATCTCAAGCACTGCAACGACGTCTTTGGGCATGACGAGGGCAACCGCTATATCTTGCAGGTAAGTCTCTATCTTAAGCTGTATATGAAGGTGGGCGAAGCGGCGTTTCGCATAGGCGGCGACGAGTTTGCCATCCTATCTACGATTGCAACCGAGGACGACCTCGCCGAACGTCTGAAACACTGCCGAACGGTTCTGCTCAAAAACAACGATTCCGAGATGCCCCGCTCGTTTAGCTACGGAGTGTCACATGCCGACCCCGCCCTGGGCGAAGCTTCCAATCGCATGACGCTCGATGCCGACCATCGCATGTACGACTACAAGCTACGTCATGCCATGCACCTCGATCGACGCAATATCACGCAAGTTCACGCCGACGACTTCGAAATAAGCGATCGTATTTTTGACGCCTTTTCGATGCTCAACGAGGGCCGTTATTTCTTTATCGAGAACTTGGACAAACATCGCACCCTTTGGTCACAAGGTGCCTTGCGCGATCTTGGCCTTCCCTCGGAGCACATAGACAACTGTCGCGATTACTGGAAAACGCGCGTCCATCCCGACGACCTTGAGGCCCGCATCAACGACATCGACCAAGTCTACAACGGCACCAAGCACCGTCGCGTCATGCAGTATCGTGTGCGCAACGCCGTCGGCGACTACGTCCTTTGCCGTGCTCGCGGGTTTCGTATCGACGGCGACGGAAATGTCCCCTCGCTCTATGTCGGCGAGCTCGTCAACCACTCACTTGCCGAAACCGTCGACGCTGCCACAGGCCTCGGAACGCAGCGCATGCTGGCCAACGCCATCGACGCCTGCCGCCGCGATCGTTGCGAGACAGGGCTTATAGCGGTGCGCGTTCGTGGCACGACAAAGCTCAACGAGCTCTACGGGGCCGAGGCTGTCGACAACATGCTTGCCGAATACGCAGGCCGCATGCTGTCGATCACTCGCGGCAGGAGCCGGGTCTACCGTTCACGAAGCGTTCAGTTCGTCGTGCTCAGCAACGACCTAGACCACGAGGCATTCGAGCAACTGACCCGCCACCTTAAAGAGGCCGTTTTCGCTCCTGTTCGAATCGCAGGCGACACCATTACTCCCGTCTGTCTTGTCGTCCCGGCCTTTTACGAGCACTTAACCCATCAAGCGACCGCCGTTTTAGGCGAACTCGACCGTCGCCTTCGCACGGCCGGCGGGCTTGTTCCCAACGACAGCCTCCCCATACCCGAGGCGGAGCGCAAAAGCGCCATAGCCGAACGTATCGACTCGCTCACGGGCCTCTATCGACCCAGCGAGTTTATGCGGCGCGCCAACGCATTTCTCGAGGCAAGGCGCAGCGGCACCTGGTGCATCGCCACGGTCGACATGGGCCACATGCGCCTGTTTAATGAATGGCACGGCCAGGCCGAGGGCGACCGCGCACTCGCCGATGTGGGCACGGTCCTCAAGGACATCGAGAATGCCGATATGGGCGTCGCAGGGTACTGGGGCCAAGATGACTTTTGTGTACTCATCCCCTTTAAGCACATCACCGTCCATCAAATCTACAACCGCGTTCGTGAGGCAGTAGCCAGGCATGATGACGGCGTAGGCTTCTGGCCGTCCATGGGCGTTTACCCCATCGACTCCAATGAGGAAATCACCATCGATGCGCAGGCAAAGGCCATGTTTACCAATCGACGCGCAAAAAACGACTTTAAGGAGCGCATTGCCATTTTCCGCCCCGCGGAGTACGAGCGCGAAGTCGCGTTCCACCGTACGCTGACCGAATTCCAGTACGCGCTGTCAAATGGTCGCATCACGTACTATCTTCAGCCCCAGGTCGATATGGAAACCGGCGAGATTATTGGCGCCGAAGCACTCACCCGCTGGATTGACAGGGACGGCTCTCTCATTTCGCCCGCAACGTTTATCCCCGTACTCGAGGAAAGCGGCTTTGTAGTGACGCTCGACAAGTACATTTGGCAGGGTGTCGCCATATGGCTTCGCGAGCGTCTCGATCGCCGTCTTCGCGTGGTTCCGGTCTCGCTTAATGTGTCGCGCGTGGATATCCTTGTCTGCGACGTTGCCGAACATATGGGGGCGCTCGCCGCCCAATACAACCTACCGCCCGAGCTCATGCGTATCGAGATCACCGAGACGGCTTATACGGGAGAATCCGAGGCCGTGGATAAGCTGACCGCAGATCTGCACACCCGCGGCTTCTCGACCTATATGGACGATTGTGGCACCGGTCAGTCCACGCTCGCGATGCTCAAGAACGTCAACGTCGACGTCATCAAGCTCGACCGCACCTTTGTGCCCACCGACCGCGATCAAGGCCGCAGCACGCAAATCATTTCATCGATGCTCGAAATGGCGCAGTCGCTCCATCTGCCCGTCGTGGTCGAAGGCGTCGAGACAAATGAGCAGGCGAACATGCTACGACAAATGGGCGCCCGCTACGCTCAGGGCTTCCTCTACTACCGCCCCATGCCGGCGAAGGATTTTGAGGCATTGCTCGATGGCGGCAATAACAACTGATACGCTCGCGCGCAAAACGCCACCGTCGAAGGGGACATTTGTCTCCATTAGCTAACTTATATCCCCAATTCAAACCGAATTGGGGATATGATACAAACCGTTGTTCCGCCCAAGGAGGTTATCCATCATGAACGAGTCATATCGCCTGGGCGAGCAATCGATTATTGCCTATCTTCAGCGACTTGCGAACGGCGTCTCGACCGCTGAACTCGATGTTGCCGCGCTGCCTGCTGAGCTACGCGCCGTTGGTGAGCAACTGCAAAAGACGCATGCCATCCTGCAACAAGAGCGTCAGCTGCTTGAGCGCAACGCCTATATCGATCCGCTCACCAACTTGGGCAACCGCAACGGATTCGACCGTCACGTCGAGCAACTCTGGCGCAAAGGCGACCCCTTCACCTGCGCCTATATTGACATCGACCATCTCAAGCATTGCAATGATAGGTTTGGCCACGCCGAAGGCAATCGCTATATTCTGAGCATCTGCCGCACGCTCTCCGAAACCATGGAGCACGATGAGATGCTGTTCCGTATCGGTGGAGACGAGTTTGTGCTTATCTCGCTCTCCGCAAACGAGATTGAACTCGAGCAGCGCTTGGAGCAGGTACGTACCAGGCTGATTGAGGCGAGCTCAGGTGGCAAGGCGCCCATGATCGGCAGCTTTAGCTTTGGCTGCTCGCGCGTCGATCCACTTGCCGGCGACACGCGTCGCCAGATGACGATGGATGCCGATCGCAAGATGTATCGCTATAAGCTTATGCATCGTGTGCAGCAACCGAAAGACAATGACGCGCCGCAACGCCCAATCGTCGATCAGCTTCCCTGCAACGACCGTGTATTCCAAGCGATCTCCATGAGCTCCGAGACGCGCTATCCGTTTATCCTCAATCTCGATACGGGAGAATCGCAATGGTCGGTTAACGCCGTGCGCGATTTTGACCTGCCCTCCCAGCACCCTTTTAACTCACTCGACATGTGGCTCGCCCGCGTTCATCCCGAGGACCGCGACAACGTACGTGCCGAGCTCGACATGGTGATAAACGGCACGTGGCACTTCCACTACATGCAGTATCGCGTAATGGACGCCACCGGAGCGTACGCGCTTTGCGACTGCACGGGCTACCGCTTGGACGGCACCGATACCGAGCCCAACATGTACGTGGGCATTATCATCAACCGAAGCCTAGCGGATACGACCGACTCGGTAACGGGCCTGGGCGATGTCCACGCGCTGGTCAACGCTATTGGAGAGATGCGCCGCGTGGCGCGCGAGGCAGGCTTTATTGCCATTAAGGTCGACGATATCGCCGAGGTCAATGCCCGCTTTGGATTCGATGCAGGCGACCGTGTGCTCGCCGAAAGCGCCGCCTGCCTCATGGATTGTTCGCGCGGCAAGGGCCGCCTGTTCCGCTCGACGGGGCCAACGTTCGTGGCACTCTTCGATGAGCTCGGCCCCGAGGCAATCGATGAGATCGCAGGCGACATCGAACGGTTCCTGGGTTCTCCCGTGCTCATCGGCTCGCTTGAATATCAGCCGCCCATTCGCGTGGCCACGCTCCATCTGGACGGCATCGACCGTCAGCCCGTTTCCATTTTGAACGAGCTCAAAGCGTTGCTCGGGAAAGCCGTGCAGGTGCCAGGTACTAAACTGGATTAGCGCCGCGCCCGCGCCGCCTCCCCATCGTGCGATAATCCTCTGCAGAAGTCACCAAAAGCAGAGGGAGTTTGTGATGAAGGTTCTTTTGGTCAACGGTAGCCCCAAGGCAAACGGCAACACCGCCCGCGCACTCGCCGAGGTCGCCGAGCAGCTCAATGCCGAAGGCATTGATACCGAGATGTTTCAGCTGGGCGCCAAGCCCATTCGCGATTGCATCGGCTGCGGTCAGTGTGGCAAGCTTGGCGGTCGCTGCACCTTTGACAACGACGTGGTGAACGAGCTCATCGCTGCCGCCGAGCAGGCAGACGGCTTTGTCTTTGGCTCGCCTGTCTACTACGCGCACCCCAGCGGCCGCATCCTTTCGGCCCTCGATCGCGCATTCTATGCCGGCAGCAAAGCCTTTGCACACAAGCCGGGCGCTGCCGTCGCCGTTGCCCGTCGCGGCGGCACGTCGACCACCTTCGATGTGCTCAACAATTACTTCACCATCAACCAGATGCCTGTGGTTGCCTCCACGTACTGGAACAACGTGTTTGGCGCCATGCCGGGCGAGGCCGCCCAGGACGCCGAGGGCCTGGCCACCATGCGCAACATCGGCAAGAACATGACCTGGCTCCTTCGCTGTATCGAAGCCGGAAAGGCCGCCGGCATCGAAGCCCCCGAAGCCGATCGCGAGCGCACCAACTTCATTCGATAGAGCGGCGGGACCATGAATATTCAAATCTTCGGGACTAAGAAGTCCTTCGATACCAAGAAGGCCCAGCGCTATTTTAAGGAGCGCCGCATTAAGGTGCAGTTTATCGACCTTAAGGAAAAGGAGATGAGCAAGGGCGAGCTCACGAGCGTGATGCAGGCGGTCGGCGGCATCGACAAGCTACTCAATCCCAAGGCCAAGGACGAGGAGACACTCGCGCTCATCCAGCACCTCACCCCTAGCCAGCGCTTCGACAAGTTGCTCGAAAACCAGCAGGTTCTAGCCGAGCCCATCGTTCGCAACGGCAAAAAGGCCACCGTCGGCTATTGCCCCGATGTATGGGGAGCCTGGGAGTAGCTTGTGTTATTTGCCGGCGCATGGGTATAAGAGCAGGCGTTTGGCATAAGATTTAACTGTAAGCCATGTCTAACAAAGGAGGGCACATGCCCAACAAACCCGTGAAGATCATCATGCTTACCGGATACCTCGGTGCCGGCAAGACCACGCTGCTCAACCATATTCTCGCCAACGACGGTGGCATCCGCGCCGCCGTCATCGTCAACGATATCGGCGAGATCAACGTCGACGCCAGCCTCATCGCCGATGGCGGCCTTTCCGAGACCGACGACCTCATCCCGCTCACCAACGGCTGCATCTGCTGCACGCTTTCGGACGACCTTGCCAACCAGCTGCAGGGCATCGCCGATTCGGGTGACTTCGATTACATCATCATCGAGGCCTCGGGCATTTGCGAGCCCATCCCCATCGCCTACACCATCTCGAGCTTCTGCGACGAGGCTAAGGTGGGCGGCGAGCCCAAGCTCGCGCTCGACAACATCGTGGCTGTGGTCGACTGCGCCCGCATGTACGACGAGTTCAACGGCGGTCGCGACCTGCTGGCCGAGGATATCGACGAGGACGACATCGAGAGCCTGCTCATCCAGCAGATCGAGTTCTGCTCCACGCTGATCCTCAACAAGACCGACACCGTGAGCCCTGAGCAGATCGCCGAGCTCAAGGCCATCGTGCGCAGCCTGCAGAAAGACGCCGTAATTGTCGAGGCCCAAAACGGCGAGGTCCCCATGGAGGAGCTGCTCGATACCGACCGCTTCGACTTTATGCGCGCCTACAACTCCGCCGCCTGGATCGATGCCATGGAGCATCCTGAGGAGCACGACGACCCCGAGGTGCTCGAGTACGACATCGAGACCTTTGTGTACTCGCGCCGCAAGCCGTTTGACCTGCAGAAGTTCACCGATTTTGTTGAGCAGGAGTGGCCCGACGAGGTCATCCGCGTCAAGGGTCCGCTGTGGCAGACCGGCGATCCGGACATGTGCTACATGTTTGAGCAGGCCGGCCACCAGATGCGCCTGATGGAGAACGGCCTGTTTGTCGATTCGGCGCCCGAGGGCGAGAAGCAGAGGATCATCGACGAGAACCCCAAGATCATGCAGATTTGGGACGACGAGACGGGCGACCGCATGACGAGCCTGTGCATAATCGGCCGTCACATGGACAAGGATGCACTCATCGCCTCCCTTGATGCCTGTCTGACCGACTGGCACCGCGCCTAGGTTTATCCAAGCGGGCATTTTTCCGCCTACGTAACCGCCAAACCACCACGAAGGTGCCCTTCGTGGTGGTTTTTCGTTCTGAGCCAAGGAGATTCATGTTCAACATTGTGCTGTATGCGCCCGAGATTCCGGCCAATACGGGCAATATCGGCCGCACCTGCGTGGTTACCGGCACCCGTCTGCATCTGGTGGAGCCGCTGGGGTTTTCGCTCGACGACAAAACGGTGCATCGCGCCGGCCTGGGCTACTGGCAAAACTTGGACGTGACGACCTATGCCGGCTGGGAGGATTTCCTTGCGCGCAACGACCTCTCCCCCGCCGATGGTCGCCTGCACCTGCTGACCAAAAAGGCACGCCGCACCTATGCGCAAAGCACCTACCGTGACGGTGACTACTTGGTCTTTGGCAGCGAGAGCTCGGGCATTCCCGAGCCACTGCTTGCCGCGGCGCCCGAGCGCTGCGAGCGCATCCCGATGCTGCGCGATTGTGACTCACTCGATAACGCCGAGGCCTGGGAAGCCCACGAGGAATCGCTGGGACATACCGAGGACAGCCACGAGGCCATCCTTCAGCAGGATATCTGCGGCAACTTCGTCAATCCCGACGACTACCGCATCAGCGCCCTCAACCTTTCCAACAGCGCCGCCATCGTCCTCTACGAAGCCCTGCGCCAGACAGACTTTCCGGGAATGTGACAAAGGAACTGTCCCTTTGTCACATTCAAGCGCCATATGGTTAAACGTAATTAATCGCTTTTAACTGAAATTAACTAAAATAAAATGAAGTTAACTCGAGACGTTGAAGGAGGGCACAGTGGAGTATCTCGAAAACCCGTTTACTCCTAGTTTTGGTGAGGTTCCCGCACATCTTGCCGGAAGGCAGGAGATCATTCGTGATCTGGACCGAGCCTTCTTGAGCCAGCGCAGGCGCCCAGAATTGACCTCGATCTTCTCGGGCGCGCGTGGAACCGGTAAAACCGCTCTCATGTCGTCGCTCGCGACAAGGGCGGAATCCCACGGCTGGATAGCCGTAAAGACGACCGCGCTCCCGGGAATGCTTGAGGAAATCGAGTTCGGGGCGAAACGTGCCGCAGCCCATCTTATCGACTCGTCCAACCACTTCGAAGTCACCGGTCTCGGAATTGCACCGCTCGGCAGCATCGAGGTCAGTCGCGTTCACGATGTCTCAACTTGGCGTTACCGCATGAGCGACATCATCGACCAGCTCAACGAGGCGGGCACCGGTCTGCTCGTCACGGTTGACGAGGTGGACCCGACACTCGACGAGATGATTCAGCTCGCAGCAACGTATCAGCACTTTGTGACCGATGGGAAACGCGTCGCGCTGCTCATGGCGGGACTTCCCAACAACGTATCGACGTTGCTGAACCACAAGACGGTCTCGTTCCTTCGCCGCGCCCAACAGTATCATCTGGGTCGCATTGCCGACTATGACGTACGCGAGGCCTTGATTCGCACAATCCAGGAAAACGATCGCCTGGCAGATGCTGAGGGAATCGATAGAGCCGTTCGCTCGATCTCTGGTTTTCCCTTCCTGCTGCAACTCGTAGGCTACCGTGCCTGGGATCTCACAAGCGATTCGAAGGAAATCTCGTCACGCGACTTTGACCTGGGAATCAAAATCGCGCGCGACGAGATGGACGACCGAATCCTCGCGGCAACCTATCGGGAACTCACCGCAGAGGACAAGCGGTTCCTCATCGCCATGCTCGATGACGAGGAAGAGTCCACCACCGCCGACCTTGTCGAGCGCCTTAAGCGTTCGCCGCAGCAGGTCTCCCGCTACCGACGCCGCATGATAGATGCCGGCATCATTGGAGAACGCGGGCGCGGAATCGTCGCTTTTGAATTGCCATTCTTCCGCGACTATCTCGCGGCTCAATGCGTGAAATAGAAGTCAATGTGACAAAGAGGCAGTCCCTTTGTCACATTCGGTTATAGGTAACGACCGGTAATGCTTGCGGGGCAGGCTGCGATGTCGCCCGGCGTGCCGGCGCAGACGATTTGCCCGCCGGCGTCACCACCGCCCGGGCCCATGTCGATCACGTAATCGGCGTTACGGATAAGGTCGAGATCGTGTTCGATCACGATAACTGTGGCGCCCTTGGCAACGAGGCCGTCGAACACACTCAGCAACACCTGAACATCGAGCGGATGCAGGCCAATCGTGGGTTCGTCGAACACGAATACGGCATCGTCCTGCACACGGCCCATCTCGCTCGCAAGCTTAAGACGCTGCGCCTCGCCGCCCGAAAGCGCCGGCGTGGGCTCACCGAGCGTGAGATAGCCCAAGCCCAGGTCGTGCAAGGTCTGCAAGCGCGCCTGAACCTTCTTGAGTCCCACCGTGGCGTCGATGGCCTCGTCCACACTCATGTCCATGAGCTGCGGCAACGTAAGCAGGCTCCCGTCCTTGCCCTCGCGATGGATATGCGAAGCCGCGTCTGCATAACGTGAGCCGCGGCATGCCGGGCAGACGATCTCGACATCGGGCAAAAACTGCACGTCGAGCGATATCGAGCCCGTGCCGTCACACGTAGGGCAGCGCAAGGCGCCGGTGTTGTAGCTAAAGGCGCCCGCCTTGTAGCCGGCTGCCTTGGCCTCGGGCGTACGGGCGAAGGCGCGGCGCAGCTCATCATGGATGTCGGCATAGGTCGCCACCGTCGAGCGCACGTTGGCGCCGATGGGCGTAGCGTCAATCAGGTTGGCGCGGGCAATGCCCTCGGCATCGACCCAATGCACGTGCCTCGGCAGGCGCTCGCCGGCTGCCTGCGCCTTAAGCGCCGGGATGAGCGTCTCGAGCACCAACGTCGTCTTGCCCGAACCCGAAACGCCCGTCACCGCGACAAGGCGGCCGCGCGGGATATCGACTTCGAGCGGCTTGACGGTATGGATGGCATCAGTTGCCATACGGATGTGACCCTGGTCGAACATTTCCTCGTCAGTCACCTGCGGACGCAAGCGCTTGGGCTCGGCGCGCAAAAACGGCGCGATACGGCTGCCCTGCGATTGCTCGACCTCATCTACCGTACCAGCGGCGATTACACTGCCGCCGCCTGCTCCGGCAACGGGGCCCATCTCGACCAGATAATCAGCCTCCGCCAGTACGCGCGTATCGTGGTCGACAACAACCACGGTGTTGCCGTCGCCTACCAGGTCGCGCATCACGCCAACCAGGCCGTCGACATTTGCCGGATGCAAGCCGATCGAGGGCTCGTCCAGCACATAAAGCACGCCCGTCGATCGATTGCGTACCACACGGGCGAGCTGCACACGCTGGCGCTCACCCGTGGAGAGCGTGGCGCCGGCGCGGTCGAGTGAAAGGTAATCGAGACCCAGGTCGACCAGACGACGAGCCGTGCTCAAAAACGAATCGCAGATATCCGTCGCCATGGGCTGCATCTCGGCCGGCAAGGATGCGGGCACCCCGCGCACCCACTCAATCGCCTCGCCCAGCGTCATGGCCGCGGCCTGCGCCAGATTGATACCGCGCACCTGGGGCTGGCGCGCGGCCTCGGAGAGACGCGTGCCGCCACAGTCACGGCATGGCCCCTCGCGCAAAAAGCGTGCAACGCGTTTGAGGCCCTTATCGTCCTTAACCTTGGCAAGCGCATTCTCAACGGTATAGACGGCGTTGTAATAGGTAAAGTCGAGCGGCGTGGCGCCCTCGCCGTTTTTGGGAACGTAGAGAATGTGCTTTTTAACCGCCGGACCATGAAACACGATGTCGCGCTCTTGAAGCGTGAGCTGGTTAAACGGCACGTCGGTGCGCACGCCCATCTCGCCGGCCACCTGCTTCATCAGATCCCACATGAGCGTGCCCCAGGGAAGCACCGCACCCTCGTTGATAGTCTTTGACTCGTCGGGCACCAAGCTCGCTTCGTCCACCTCGCGCATGACACCGGTGCCGCCGCAGGTAGGGCACGCGCCGCCGCTGTTAAAGGCAAGATCCTCGGCACTCGGCGCGTAGAACTCGCGGCCGCACGCAGGGCACGTGAGCGACAGACCAGCGGCAACGTTAAGGCTCGGCTCCACGCGCGCCCCGCAGTGCGGGCACACGTGATGGGCGCAACGGCTAAAGAGCAGGCGCAGGCTGTTGTTGAGCTCGGTCATGGTGCCAAAGGTCGAGCGCACACCTGGCACGCTGGGGCGTTGATGCAACGCGAGCGCCGCCGGCACATGCAGTACCTCGTCTACCTGGGCATGCTCAGCCTGCGTCAGGCGACGACGAGTATAGGTGCTGAGCGCCTCCAGGTAACGGCGCGAGCCCTCGGCATAAAGAACTCCCAGCGCCAGCGAACTCTTGCCCGAACCCGACACGCCGGCAATGCCTACGAGCTTTCCCAGCGGGATATCGATATCGATGTCCTTGAGGTTGTGTACGCGCGCGCCACGCACCTCGATAGCCTGCGGGCTCATCTTCTGTTCCGTCACCTTTATCACCCTACTCGTGTCATAAAATGCGATCGCGAATGTACGCGCCCAGCATGGGCACGGTAAACCGGACGAGACCGTATCCGGCAGCCTCGATGACGCGCTCGCGAATCAGGCTTGCGCGATATTTACTCGCCCAGCTCTGGGTACGATCACAGCGCTCAATGATATCCGCCATGCGCGTCGGTTTACCCTCATCAGCAGCCATAGCCTCGATAAAGAGGCGTTGCGGACTGCGCAGCCCGTAATACAGGGGCGCGTCAACCGCTTCGTAGAACTCGGAGACGGCATCCGCATGACCATCCTCGACATCGCGCTCTTCAATGACCTGCGAGCCACGCCGGACAGCAGACCGCCACATGTAATAGCCCACCAGCTGAACCATGTAGGGATGCCCCATGCTCTTGCGCGCCGCAAGGTCCGCCGTCTCCGCGTCAACGTAAAGACCAGCGTCTTTGACCGTCCGGACATATGAATCGCGCACCTTGGGCAAAGATATCGCCCCCAGCGTACGCTGCTGGGCACGCCGCAAAAACGTCACGCTCGGCTCTTCGAGCAGGTCGTCAACCATACTGGGTAAGCCGGCGAACACCAGCGCAAGACCGCGCTGGTCGCTATCGGGCAAGCCCGTGGCATCCTGGTCTCCGAGCACCTGCTGATAGAGAACGGCAAGAGCCGCCAGTTCCTCGATAGACGCCGATTGCGCCTCGTCAATCGCAAACAGGATGCCCTTGCCTGGACCGAGCTTCTTAAGGCGCTTGTTGACCAGCCCTCGCAACGTCTCGCCCTTTGCCCGCGCCGCCTCGACCGACATCCGACCAAACGACGGACCGAACTCCATTGACGTCACAACGGGTTTATTCGAGCGAAGCGCGTCGGCCAAGCGGTCGCATAAGCCAAGCGAAGCGGAATCGGAGACAACCGCCCATCCGCGCTCGCTGGCCAGACGTTGCAGCTCCCGCAGGAGAACCGTCTTGCCGCAGCCGCGGTTTCCCGTAATGAGCATGAGCCTGCCCGGCGCTCCGGCGCCGTTATCGAGCCCTTCCTCGAAATCTTCGATGACCGACTCGCGACCGATGAGTATCGGAGGCCGCTTGCCAGCCGTGGGCTTAAAGGGATTTGGATTCATGTCGGCCTCCTCGGATTGGTAAACCCTGGTAATAGTTATACCAACTTATACCGAGTTATACCAACAGCAGGTGACAAAAGGGCCGCCCTTCTATCACCTATGGCCGAAAAACTCGGCGTCTGCTGCTCGCCAGGGGCCGAAGGTGGCGGGATCGACCTTTACGTGCGCCGCGGCGGGTACGTCGTACCATTTGACCGTGTAACCGGCGCCGTGAGAGCAAAAGACCGAATCGGGCGTGTTGGGCAGATCGGCCTCTGGCGCATAGGCGGCAGCCTCGATTACGCGCTCGGCATCATGGCAAGCCGCATAGCCGGCGAACTCTAGGTACAGATGCCCGCGACCGCTCGTGTAGGCAGCCACCTCCAGCGCGTAATCCTGCACCTCAGATGCCGGCACGCGACCCACAAGCTTCGCCCGATCTCCCGCCATCGTCGGCGGCTCGTACTCGGCACCCATGCGCGTGGCATCCGAGAGCGCCCGGCCCACGCACTCCCCCGGCACCTCGAGCTCAAAGCGATACCACGGCTCCAACAGCACCGCCGCGCCAGCCTCACGTGCCCGCATGAGCCCCTGGCGAACCGCGCGGTACGTGGCCTGGCGAAAATCGCCGCCCTCGGTGTGTTTGGCATGCGCGCGGCCGCCCGTGAGCGTAATGCGCACATCGGTGATGGGCGAGCCGGTCAGCACGCCCAGGTGATCGCGCTCCATGGCGTTGGTGAGTGCCAAACGCTGCCAGTTAAGATCGAGCTCGTCTGTCGAGGTCACGGTGCCAAACTGCACGCCCGAACCCGCTGACAACGGCTCTAGGCGCAAATGCACCTCGGCATAGTGGCGCAGTGGCTCAAAGTGGCCCACGCCCTCGACCGGCTGCGAAATAGTCTCCTTATAGAGAATGCCGCCAGATTCAAACGCAACCGAAAGGCCAAAGCGATCGGCCAACACCCGCTGCACGACCTCGAGTTGCACGGCGCCCATCAACTGCAAATGAATCTGCTCAAGATGCGTATTCCAGCTTACGCCGAGCATGGGATCTTCATCCGCCAGCTCAGTCAGCGCTTTGAACACCGCATGGACATCATGTTCGCCCGGAAGCACCGTATAGGTGAGGACCGGCGCAATGACGGGCGCATCGCCCGCAGGCTCCGCGCCCAGGGCGTCCCCTGGGCGAACGTGCGCAAGACCCGTCACGGCACAAATACCGCCAGCAGCAACTTCTTGGGCAAGCTCATACTTTTCGCCGTTATAGATGCGTACCTGATCGACCTTCTGCTCCCATGCCTCGGCGCCGGAACGTCCGTCAATCATCTGCTTGGCATGCAGCGTACCGCCGGTCACTTTAACCCAAGCCAAGCGCTCACCGCGATCCCCGCGGCTGACACGATAGACGCGCGCGGCAAACTCCGGAAGCCATGCCTGTTCACGCATCAGCGCGCATATGCCATCCAGCAGCTCGTCCACGCCTTGGTCCTTGAGCGCCGAGCCGGCAAAGCAGGGAAAGAGCTTGCGCTCGGCAACCATGCGCGACAGCGTTGCAACAGAAAGTTCGCCCGCCTCAAGAAACTCCTCGAGCGCCGCCTCGTCCAACGCGGCAGCGTCCTCCTGAACGGCGCCGCCCGCCAACAGTTCGCTGGCATCCAGGCAGCCCTCGGAAAGACGTTGCCCAAGTTGTGCCAGCAAAACATCGCGGCCGGGATTCTCCAAATCGATTTTGTTGATGAAGATGAACGTCGGGATGTCATAGCGCGCAAGAAGGCGCCACAGGGTTTCGGTGTGTCCTTGCACGCCGTCGTTGGCGCCCACAACCAAAATCGCGTAGTCGAGTGCGCGCAGCGTGCGCTCCGCCTCGGCAGAAAAATCGACATGCCCCGGCGCATCCACGAGCATGACGTGGGCATCGCCATGGTCGAGCACGGCCTGCGACGAGAAAATCGTGATGCCACGCTCGCGCTCGATCGCGTTTGTATCCAGATGCGAATCGCCATCGTCCACGCGGCCGCGCTTGCGAATGCGACCCGCGTTGAACAGCATGGCCTCGGCCAACGTGGTCTTGCCGGCATCGACATGCGCCAAGATTCCAACGACCGCTTGCTTCGACATGGCTCTCCTCTTATTACAAGCCCATCGCACGCGGCAACGGGCGTCCTCGTTCCACACTGGATGATACAATGTACGGGCCGGCGGGCGAAGCGGGCCCTATCCCCCGACCGAGCTCATCGCCCCGCGTTGCCGCGCGGCGATTTTCGTAGGTTCGCGCCTTGCGAAAGCCGGCTTGCAAAACAGCGCAGCGAACGAAAATAGCCCCACCCGGGGCCATTTTCGTTCGCACGAATTGTTGATGCGCGCCCTCGATCTTATGCCTCGCGCAACCAATCGAACGCAACGCGCGGTGTGCCGTCCGATACATGCACGACGCCGGCACGCTCGAACCCCGCCTTAATGCTCGCACCCTGCATGGGCAGGTTATCCTGATGCGTGTCGATGCGCAGGTGATCAGCACGCTCTTTGGCAAAGGCAAACATCGCAGCCGCGATGCCGTGCACGGTGCCATCGGATGCCACACGGTGCAGCACGGCGTACGGAGTGTCGCTGCGCCATTGACCGTCCTCAATGACGTCATAGCACTCGTCCGGGCCCGGTAAAAAGGCAAACGTCGCCACCACGCGACCGCCGACTTCACACACGTAACTGCCACCAGCGGCAATATCGGCAGCCAGTTGCTCGGCCGAAGGCGTGCCCTCGGGCCACTGCGTGGCGTTGCCATGCGCGCGCATAAAGGCGCGGGCCGCGTCATAGATAGCCATGACGGCGGGAATGTCGGTATCGAGGGTTTTTCTGATCATCACGTGGCAACCTCACGTTTATTGGTATCACTTTGATTGAGCAATGATACCAACGTTTGGAGAAGGGCGCGAAGCAGATGGGAAGCAAAAAGCGAGCCGCCTGGTCAAAAGCCAAAAGCGAGTTTTTGGGCGCTGCTACCGGCGGCGATATGAGCGACCTGTTTGCGCGCGAGGACGAGCGCCGTGACGCCCTGGACGCCAAGCGCGATGAGGCCTGGCGCTACAAGTCGTGTGAACGCAAAAACCGTTACGACACGCGCGCCGAGGCCGAGGCAGTTATGGCCGACTGCGAAAACCGCGGACGCCGCGGGCTGGCCTGCTACAAATGCGAATACTGCGGCGGCTGGCATCTGACGTCGCATCCTTGGAAATAGACCCGCATCGGCACGGCACTGACGGAGCGCCAGCCATCGCGCGCAAGCTACGGGCGCGGCGGCACCAAAACATCGTAGCGGACGGCCTTGCCCGCAAGTTGATAGCTCGGCTTAACGCCGGCAAGCAGTGGTCCCTTCACCGGTCGTTTGATAACGACCTTGCGCGGGTGCACCGTAAGCGCAGCTTCGACCAGCGTCTCCTCATCGGCGCACGGCTGTTCCAAATGATGCAAGAGTTGGAACTTCTTTTTCACCGCCGCGCTCTTGGTGCGCCCAGGAAACATGGGGTCCAGATACACCACGTCGGGAGCGGTGAGCTCGCCCTGCCCGATCAGCTCAGCTGTATGGCGAAGGCCGGCAATGCTGTCCTCGCCCGCATGTAAGCGCATGCGCGCCACGGCTGTCGCAAGCGCCGGATCATCTGCCGCGCGATCCAAGGCATCCTTGAGGAGCGCCGCGATCACGCAATCCTGTTCATACAGATCGACGGTAAAGCCCGCGGCCGCCAGCAGCAGCGAATCCTCGCCAAAACCTGCCGTGGCATCAATCGCCCATGGGCGCTCGATGCCTTTTGCGCGCGCAGCCTTTACCAACAGCTCTTGCTGCAGACGGCCCTGCTTGAGCCGCGGAAGCATGCGGCCAAAATCGGCACGCAGCTCCATCGTGCCGTCGGTGAGCGTGAGTCCCTCGGACTTCCCGGTCAGCTCAAGCCCCGCGGCCCGAGCAACAGAAAAGGGATCGACGACGCCCATGGGTACTCCTTAACAAGCAAAACGAATACGCGAGCGCCGTTTATGTCGGCACCCAACCGTCCGCTATTGTCCCACATGCGACATGGTCCACAGCATCCCAATGCAAAGCACCGCCATCAATCCCGTGCACACGGCAGCGATCACAGAATCACCCATGCGCCTTCCCAACGACCGCGGCTCGCGCACTTGCCCTGCTCCGTACATCATGGCTCCTCCTTGAGACCAGCCCCTTGTTACGGCCTCATCATCGCAGCGCCGCACATGAGCTGCCATCGATTTGACTTACGCCCAGCTTTCTTTTTTGAAAGGTTGGACCGTGCGGGCAAGAGACGCTTTCAAACGCATGCATCGCCGCGTTGAACTACAATGTGCTTCACGATATGTGCCGTAACCTGGGCGCGACAGATTCTCCGCGCCCGCATCGAAAGGACCAGCTATGAGCGCTGCTCGCAAGACACTCAAAATCCTTGCCCTGATTTATTTTGTTCTGGGCATCGCCAGCCTCGTCATCGGAATTGCCGGCATTGTTACCGGCAATTTTGGATCCGCTTACGGATCGAACGCCACACTCGCCGCTGTTGTGGTGATTGTTAAGGGCCTCGTCGACCTTGCCGCAGGCGTCGCCGGTATCAAGGGCGCCAACAAGCCTTCGCAGGTAGACGGCGCATTTAAGCTCGGTATCGTTGCCGCGGCAGCCACGCTCCTCCAAGCCGTGCTCACGCTTCCCGCACTCGGCGGCAGCTCCGTCAATATAATCGCCTTTGTCATCGTGGTCTACGACCTGTTCTTTGTTCAGCAGGCACACGCCGTTAAGGCCGAGAACAAGGACCGCCTGTAAGCGCCCGCTTCTCATAACCTCTGTTGCAACCAAGCAACTAAAAAGGGCCGATCGCGCATCTCCGCGGTCGGCCCTTTGCGTTTGCCTAGATAAAACCTACCAAAATAAACCTGTCCCTTTTTTTGGCAGGTTAGTGGCGGTACTCGGCGATGATGAAGTCGATGTCGGTTTGAAGGGTGTCCAAATTTGCCAGGCGCTCTTTGTCGGCAGGGCGCGTGCGATAGTAGTACGGCGTCATCTGGAACACCGCCTCGATGTCGGCCTGCGTCTGGAGCGTAATATTCGCAGATACCCGGTGCGTTCCGACTAACTCGAGCTCGGTTGTCTTCGGCAGCTTCTCATCGTTAAGGTACGGCGTGTCGTAGAGCACCTCCTTGAGCCCAAACAGATGGCGTGCACCTGGCACGACGGTGTAGAGCGAGCCCTCGGGCGCCAGCACGCGAGAAAACTCACGCTCGTTAAAGGGAGCGAAGAGCTCGGTCACCATATCGAAGGCGCCATCGGCCACGGGGATATCCTTCATGTTGGCCACGAAGTAGGTCGCGTCGCCGCGCTTGGCGGCCAGGCGCACCATCTCCTTGCCCAGGTCGAAACCGTAAGCATCCACGCCCGGCACCGCGCCCATGGCGCTGGTGTAGTAGCCCTCGCCGCAGCAAATATCGAGCAAGGCCAGCGGCTTGTCCGACGTAGCTGCGCACCGCTGAGCTCGTTCGCGCACCAGCTCGACCATCGCATCGCGCAACGGCGCATAGTAACCGCGGTTCAGAAAGTCGCGACGGCTGCGTGCCTGCGACTTGGGATCGCCCATGGAGTCGCCGCTCTTGGACGAGCGCAGCAGATATAGATAGCCCTCGCGAGCACGGTCAAACCGGTGTCCGCCCGCGCATGCAGCGCCGCGTTCGTCATCCACCAACGGTTCATGGCAAACGGGACACAACAACATGGCAACTCCTTAGCGCGAACAACACAACACCCACCATTGTCGCACGCCTTCCCCGCCTAGTCATTGGGTCATTGGGGACGTTCTTGAATGACTAGTCGTTTAAGAACGCCCCCAACGACTAGTCGATTAGGAGTATCATCGTCTGCGCAAATAAGCACGATATAGCACGTTAGAGATTGAGAGCGTATGGCTGATACCGTATCTAAGCATATTGACATGACCACCGGATCGCTGTGGCGCAATATTCCCCTGTTCGCCTTCCCCGTGGCCGCCACGAGCATCTTGGAGCAGCTGTCGAACCTCATCGCCACGGTCATTATCGGTAACTTCTCGGGCGACCAGGGAACCCTCGCCATGGCGGCGGTCGGCTCCAATGTTCCGCTTACCAGTCTTATGCTCAACCTGTTTATCGGCATGTCGCTTGGCTCCAACGTGGTCATCGCCAACGCTATCGGCCGCAACGATCAGAACATGGTCAAACGCGCCGTCCATACCTCGATTTTAATGGCGCTCGTGGGCTTTGTCGTCATCGCTCTGGGCGAGATCTTTGCCGAGCCCATGCTCGCCGCGCTCAACGTTCCCGCCGAAACCATGCCGCTCGCTTCGCTCTACCTGCGCGTCTTTTTGCTCAGCCTGCCCTCGATCTTGCTCTACAACTTTGAGGCCGCGATCTTCCGCTCCGTCGGCATCACCCGCATGCCGCTGCAGGCGCTTGCCGTGTCCACCGTCCTCAACATTGGCCTAGACCTCATCTTTGTCCCCGTACTCCACTGGGGCGTCGCGGGCGTCGCCATCGCCACCGCCATCGCCTACACCGTCAGCGCCGCCACGCTCTTTATCCGCCTGCTCAAGACCGACTCCGTCGTCCGCGTCACCCTACGCGACCTGGCTATCGACCCCGTCGCTCTCAAGCGCATCGTCAAGATCGGCCTGCCCGCCGGCATCCAAAGCGCCGTCTTTGCCGTCGCCAACATCATCATCCAGTCTGCCATCAACAGCCTGGGCACCGAAGTCATGGCGGCATCGAGCGCCGCCATGAGCCTGGAGTACGTGTGCTATAACCTGCTCAACAGCTTTAGTCAGGCTTGCACCACCTTTGTGGGACAAAACCACGGTGCCCGCCAGATCGACCGCTGCACCAAAACGCTCAAGGTCTGCCTGGTCGAAGGCGGTATCGTTGCACTCACCACGATCATCGTTATTGTCGGCCTGGGGCGCGAGATCTTGTCGCTGTTCAATAGCGATCCCAGCATCGTCTCAATCGGCTATATCCGCGTGTGCTCGATCTTCCCGGCGTACGCCTTTAGTATGTTCTACGAAAACATGTCCGGCTACCTGCGCGGCTTTGGTATCTCGCTCACGCCCGCCCTCATCACCATGATCTGCGTCTGCGGCATCCGCTTCTATTGGGTGTTCTGCGTGTTCCCGCACTTCCGCACCTTTGCGAACATCATGATGGTCTACCCCATCAGCTTGGGCACCACGGCGTTCTTTATGGTCGTTGCGGTACTACTTTGCCACCCGGCACGCACCTATCGCGCCACCCAAGCCAAAGTGACAGCCCGCTAAACACCGCACCCAACGCCACGCCAGTCATTAACTGACAATATGCGAGCTCATATAGTCGATAAAGCGCCTCGTGGCGATGGGCATGGTGGCCCAGCTGCGCCAGGCGGCCACCACGTCGCGCGAGGGGGCATGCACGATGGGCCGCACATGAATATCGGCTTGCATGCCCTCTACAGTACGACGGTAGAGCATGCTCACGCCCAGGCTCTCCTCCACCATCGCCATGATGGTGTAGTCGTCGGTCACCTCACTCGTCACGTGCGGCGACAGCCCATGCGCCGCAAATGCATCGAGCACCAGGCTCTGTTCGCCCTCATCCAGCAGCACAAACGGCTCGGACGCCAGGTCGGCGAGTGTCACCTTTTCCTTTGCCGTCAGCGGATGCTCGGCCGGCAACAATGCCACCAACTCGTCGTGATAGACCACACGCTTCTCAAGCCCAGCGGTAAATCCGCGCGCCGTAAAACAAAAATCAACCACGCCATCGTGTACCCATTGAGCGTTGCGCGTGTAATCGCCCTGCTTGAGAGTAAAGCGTACGCCCGGGTGCAGCGCACCAAAGTCGCGGATCACGCGTGGCAACACGGTACGACTCACGTTGGTAAATGTCGCAATGCGAATATCAGTCGAGGAGAGCCCCAGCAGCTCCTGGCGCTTACCCTCGAGCTCGGCCTCAGCGGTCACAATCTGGCGCAGGAACGGCAGATATTGTTTACCGTCGCGCGTAAGCGAAACGCCCTGCTTACCGCGCTCGATAAGCGTGGTACCCAGCTCGCGCTCGAGCGCTTTGACGGCCTGGCTCACCGCACTTTGCGTATAGCCCAGTTCGTCCGCCGCGCCCTTAAGACTGCCGCAATCGACCACCATACAAACAATCTGATACCGCGATGTCATCGTGCCTCCACATCGATGTAACCGTAAAACGTTTTGCCAGGGCTTTTTCTGCCAACATTAGTATTTCTTAATCATACTGAAGATACATTCGCTTTACTACATCCACATCTGGGAGCAGAATCCTTTTTACGAAACCGTTCTGTAACAAAAGGAGTCCCATGGATCGCAAAAAAGCAATCGCGCTCTCATTTTCCGTTCCCGTCGCATGGGGCTTTTCGTACCCCCTCATGAAGATCGGCATGGACAGCATGAACGCCACGAGCATCGTTGCGCTGCGCTGCATCATCGCCTTTGTGGCCTGCCTTTTGCTCTTCCACAAGCGCGCTTTCCGCATCAACCGCGACCTTATGGTCCGTGCCGCCATCATCGGCGCCATTATGGCAACCGAGCTCACCTGCATGTGCTTGGGCTCTAGCCTCACTTCTGCCTCCACTGCCGGCTTTTTGCAGAGCCTGACGGTCGTGATCGTGCCGTTTGCCAACGCCGCCCTGCTGCGCCGCGCCCCCGAACGCAAAGTGCTCGTCGGCACCGCCATCGTCACCTGCGGTATGTTGCTGCTCTCGGGCGCCGACTTCACCAGCCTGAACCCAGGCGCGCTCATCATGCTGCTCTCCGCCTTTGTCTATGCCGGCCATATCATTGTGGCGAAGCGCTTTGTCGAAGATATCGACCCGCTGGCTCTGGGCGTTTGGCAGCTGGGCTTCGGCGGCTTGTTCTCGGGTATCGCCGCATGCGTCTTTGGCGGTTTCACACTTCCCAGTACGCCCAGCGAGATCGTGGTCGTCGTCGCGCTCGCACTCATCTGCTCTGCCTACGGCTTTATCACCCAGACGCTCGTGCAGCCCCACGTGCCCGCCGAGACCACCGGCTTCGCCTTCTCGCTTGAGCCGGTCTGCTCCGCTGTCTTTTCGTTCTTCCTAGTCGGCGAGGTCCTGAGCCCCATCGCCTTCTTTGGCGCCGCCCTCATCCTCACCGGCGTCATGGTGGCAACCGTCGAGCTTCCACGCCTTCGCGCACATGGACAGGCTCGCATGGCAGGAGCGCCCGAGCACGTCTCGTAGACCCCACTCTTCATACAGCCGTGGCATAAAGGCAACCGGTGCGCCTTTACAATAGATACCGACAGAGCATCTGACGTAAAGGAGCCCCATGGACGCCGCGACCCGCGACCGCAACATAGCAACTTGGTTGGGCGATGCGCCACAGCCGGTACGTGACACTACGAACCAGCTGCTCGAACGCATCGCCCTTTTACGTGCCGAGCAGACCATCTACCCGGCACAGGACGACATCCTCAATGCCCTCGCCTACACGCCGGCCGACCAGGTCAAAGTTGTCATCTTGGGTCAAGACCCCTATCACGGACCCAACCAGGCCATGGGGCTGTCGTTCTCGGTCCCCGCGACGCAAACCAAGTTGCCGCCGAGCCTGCGCAACATCTATAAGGAACTCAAAGCCGATCTGGGCTGCCCCATTCCCGCCACGGGAGACCTAACCCCATGGGCACAGCAGGGCGTCCTGCTCCTCAACACCACGCTCACCGTGCGCGAGCATGCCGCGAACTCGCACGCCAAGCTGGGCTGGAGCACGCTCACCGACTACATTATCGAACGCTGCTGCCAGCTGCCCCAACCGGTAGTCTTTTTGGCATGGGGCCGCTTTGCCCAGCAGATGGTCGAAGGCAAGCTCGCCGCGATCGGTGCGGGCAAGGCAACCGGCAAGTTCTGCCTGGCATCCACGCACCCCTCGCCGCTTTCGGCCAACCGTGCCACGGCAGAACTCCCTGCCTTTATGGGGTCGCGCCCCTTCTCTGCTGCCAATCGGCTACTCGAACAGCACGGCTCGACCCCCGTCAACTGGACTTGCCTCGGCTAAAAACCGATACATCAAAAATAGCGCCCGACGGCTTCCCATCGGGCGCTTTTCCTATTCGGGCCAAATAAATTGTGTGCGGCCGGCCTCGCCGCCATCGATCAGCAGGCTCTGCCCGGTCATAAACCGGTTGGTCACGCCCACAAAGTAGATCCACTCGGCAATCTCTTGGGCAGTGGCCCAGCGCCTAAGCGGCGTGAGCTCCATAATCTGGTTCCACAGATGTTCGTCTTCCATCACGCAACGGTTGAGCGGCGTGATAACGCCACCCGGGTCCACACTGTTGGCGATGGCCTGCGGCGCCAGACGGTTTGCAAGGTTCTTGGTGTAGGCGATAACGCCGCCCTTGCTGGCGGCATAGGCGGGAAACTCCGATCCCGTATGCCCACTCGCCGACCCCACATTGACCACGGATTTGATAGCCGGCGCCGGCTTGGCGGCAAGCCCCTCCCCCACAAAGGCATAGCGCTCGGTCACGTTGATGGTGCCACACAGGTTGGCGGCGATGTCGTCGGCCGAATCCTGCGTACCGGCAACGTTCACGATCACCTGGGGTTCAAGGTCACCTGGAAACGAGTCAGGCTCGCGGACATCAACAATCAGATGGCGGTAGCGCTCGTGTTTGATCGCCGCCGGCAAAAGATCAAAGCCCACGACCTCGTGGCCCTCGTCCAAAAAGCGCTGCACGCACGCGGCTCCGATACCGCCCGAAGCGCCCGTGATCAAAACCCGCATACTTGCTCCTTAGGCGGTTGCGTGGCGCTCGAGGTACTCGGAACCCACATTCTCGCGCTCCCAGCCGCGCACGACCTTGTAGCCCACGGGGCTCAGGAAGACCTCACACAGCAGCTCGGCGACAGCGCCGGTCAGCGAGCACATAAGGACCTGCACCCAGGTCCAACCAAAGAACGTGTGGCTCACTACAATGGCAAAGACCAGGTTGTCGATAAACTGGCCAACACCCGTGGACACATAGGAGCGGAAGGCGAAGCTCGCAAAGTTATTCTTTTTGAGCATACGGCCGAGCGACTGGTTGAGCGTGGAGTTAACCACGGCAGAAACGAGCATTGCCAGCGAAGAGCCCAGCACCACGTACCAGGTGCCACCGATGGTGGCGTTAAGGGCAGTGTTGACCTCGATCATGCCCGTGTCGTAGTAGGCGCCCCACATGCCGGGCGTGAGCGAGCATGCCCAAAAGCACAGGCTCACGGCCAGGTTGACCAGCAGCGCGAGGATAGAGATTTTGATGGATGCCTTGGCGCCAAAGCGCTTGCAGATCATGTCCTGGCACAAAAACGAGACCCAGCTCACCACAAAGCCGCAATCGAGTGCCAGATACGGCAGGCTGATGAGCTCTTTGTTGGCCAGCAGGTTCATCATGATGACACTCACGAAAAACAGCGAAACCGTTGCCGCGGGAATGCTCCGCAACAGGACCTTGTAGTCCTCCATGACCTTCTTGATCATTATGTACTCCTTTGGTTTTAGGTTTAACGAGCAGGATATCGGACCCGAACTGCTCGGACGTCCCGGTCTTGAGACGACGGTGGGTATGATAGCCGCTCACACGGCATCAGGCAAGCAAACAGCGCGGCAGCCCCGCAGGGCCACCGCGCCGATGCGTTAAAACGCTACGTTGCCAAACTCCGACAGGATAAGGTCGGGGTTGTGATCGGTTGCCCAATCCACGTTCCACGGGCTCGTGAACAGCAGCAGCTTACCGCCGCGCATGTCCTCGACGCGCAGCGTGTCGCGCGTGAGCGAAAGGCCCGGGATATCGATGGTGTCGGGGTCGTTCTGGATCCAGCGAATGTCCGTATAGGGCAGCGGCTGGCGACGGACCTCAACACGGTACTCGGCCTTGAGGCGGCGCTCGAGTACCTCAAACTGCAGTACGCCGACCACGCCCACAATGACGCTCTCCATGCCGGCACCCAGCTCGCGGAAGATCTGGATGGCGCCCTCCTGGGCAAGCTCCTCCATGCCCTTGACGAACTGCTTGCGCTTGAGCGTGTCGACCTGCGTAATGCGAGCGAACATCTCGGGGGCAAACGTCGGGATCTGCGGATACTGCACGTGGCGCTTGCCGGAGCACACGGTGTCGCCGATGCTAAAGATACCCGGATCGAACAGGCCCACGATATCGCCCGCGTACGCCTCGTCCACGATGGCGCGGTCATCGGCCATCATCGACGTGCCCGTGGCAAGCTTGAGCTTGCGGTTGCCCTGCACGTGGAAGGCATCCATGCCGCGCTCGAACTTGCCCGAGCAGATGCGCACAAAAGCGATGCGGTCGCGGTGGTTCTTGTCCATGTTGGCCTGGATCTTAAACACAAAGCCGCTAAAGTCGTCGCGGCAGGGATCGACCGGCTCATTGGTGAGCGTATCGGTATAGGCGCGCGGTGTCGGGGCAAGACGCAGGAATTCCTTGAGGAAGGGCTCCACGCCAAAGTTGGTAAGCGCCGAGCCAAAGAACGCCGGGCTCAGCTTGCCGCAGGCCACGGCATCCAAGTCGAGCTCGTCGCCAGCGCCATCGAGCAGCTCGATGTCGTCCATCAGGTTCTTATGGTTCTCCTCACCGATGAGCTCGTCCATGGAAGGATCGCCCAGCTCGGCCTCGACCTCGGCGACCTTCTTGGTGGCGTTGGCGTGACCGTCGCCCTCAAAGGCGATAACGCGACGGGTCTGACGGTCGAACACGCCGCGGAAGTTGCGGCCGCTGCCGATCGGCCAGTTCATGGGATACGTATTGATGCCCAGGACGTTCTCGATCTCTTCCATGAGCTCAAACGGATCGCGAGCCTCGTGGTCGAGCTTGTTCACAAAGGTGAAGATGGGAATGTGGCGCAGCGTACAGACCTTAAAGAGCTTTTTGGTCTGGGCCTCGACGCCCTTGGCGCCGTCGATGACCATGACAGCGGCGTCGGCGGCCATAAGGGTACGGTAGGTATCCTCCGAGAAGTCCTGGTGGCCGGGGGTATCGAGGATGTTGACGCAGGCGCCGTTGTAGGTGAACTGCAGGACCGAGGAGGTAACGGAAATACCGCGCTCCTTCTCGATGTCCATCCAGTCCGAGACGGCATGCTTGGCCGAGCTCTTGCCCTTGACCGAGCCGGCGGTCTGAATGCTGCCAGTATAGAGCAGCAGCTTCTCGGTAAGCGTGGTCTTACCGGCGTCCGGGTGGCTGATAATCGCGAATGTGCGGCGCGACGAGATTTCATCCGACAGGCTTGCCATGCGGATCCTTTCTTGCATTGAGTGCATTACGTCGTTGTAACCGCACTATTGTAGCCGCGAAATCCCGCTCTAGAGCGCCTATCAGGACAAATTCATCAGTTGGAGCCTGGTTAGCAGTCGATGGCGACACTCCGCAGCAGTTTGTCTCGATCTGTAACATCTAGACGGTTTTTGAACCTCTACCTGTTACAGATTTAGACAACCAGGTGGGCGTCCCAGAAAGATCTCAATCTGTAACATCTAGCCACTCAAAACGGGTCCATCTGTTACAGATTGAGATATAAGGATAGACGGTTGGACAATGTCTCGATCTGTAACATCTAGCAGCCAAAATCTTCTCCAGTTGTTACAGATTGAGACAACCAGGTGGGGCCCGCCGGCAAAATCTCAATCTGTAACAGGTAGCCGTCCAAATCGGTTCCAGATGTTACAGATTGAGATGAATGAACGAGCGGACAATCCATATTTGCCTCTTGCATAACTGTATATAGTGTATATATACTGTGCTTACCGGTTATATACACGTGTAGCCCATCAGCTAAGGAGCCGCTGTGGACATCATCCTATCCAATTCGAGCGACAAGCCCATCTACGAGCAGATAACCTCGCAAGTCAAAGCTCAAATCCTTTCGGGCACGCTCGCTGCGGGAGCCAAACTCCCCAGCATCCGCGCACTCGCGAGCGATCTTGGCGTGAGTGTCATCACCACCAAGCGCGCCTACGCCGACCTAGAGCAACTCGGGTTTATCTGCACCGTGCAGGGCAAGGGCTGCTTTGTCGCCGAGGGCAACCAGGAACTCTTGCGCGAAAACCAGCTCTGCCATATCGAAGAGCTACTTTCGAAAGCGGCGAGCCAAGCCGAAACCTTGGGCGTCACGCGCGACAAACTGCACGAGATGCTCGACCTGGTAGCCCCCGAAACTATGCAGTAGCCATCTGCAAGAAAGGCTATGCCATGCAAAACCTTTTAGAACTCAAAGGTATCTCACGCCGTGTGAGCGACCGCTTTTCGCTGCGCGACGTCACGCTTGCCGTGGAACCCGGCCAGATTGTTGGCTTTGTGGGCGCAAACGGCGCCGGCAAAACCACGACGATTCGAGCCGCGCTCGGGCTTATAAAGCTCGATGCCGGCGAGGTGCACCTGTTTGGGCAGCGCTGTGGCGCCGACGCGCCCGATGAAACGCAGCGTTGCCTGCGCACTCGTGTCGGCCTCGTGCTGGACACATGCCCCTTCCCTTCCACACTCAAGGTGACCGAAGTTAAGGCACTCGTAAGCCCGGCATACCCCACCTGGAGCCACGACACCTTCTCCAGCCTCATCGACCGATTTGGCCTCGATCCCAAGGCAAAGGTCAAGGACCTCTCCCGCGGCATGGGCATGAAGCTGCAGCTTGCCTGCGCGCTCAGCCACAAGGCCAAACTGCTCGTTTTGGACGAAGCCACCGCGGGCCTCGATCCCATGGCACGCGAGGAGCTGCTTGATGAGCTGCTTGCCTTTGTCGCCGACGGCCAGCACAGCGTGCTGCTCTCGAGCCACATTACATCCGACCTCGATCGCGCCGCTGATCGCGTCATCTGCATCGATAATGGCTCGATTATTTTTGACCTGCCACGCGAGGACATTACCGACCGCGCCGGCATCGCCCACTGCACCCAGGCACAGGCCGCCGAGCTTATGGCTTGCGTCGAAGGCGCCCGTGCCGCCCGCCATGCCTACAGCGTGGACGTGCTCGTGCCCAACCGTCGCGATACGCTCGAGGCCTTCCCCGAGATTCCCTGCGATCGGGCAACCATTGATGACTATCTTCGCCTCATGCTGAAAGGAGCTTCGAAATGAAACGCGCCTTTATGTCCGAGCTCGCCATCGTTCGCACGCTCACCCCGAGCATCGCGGGCGTCGGCCTGTTCATATTCGTCGTATTGACCCTATTGACCCTTGCCAACGCGACAGACGGCGATTCCGGTATGAGCGCCGGCGCCTGCGCCGTCAGTGCCATGTCACCCATCATAATCATGAACTCGCTAGCTGGCTACGATAACCAAAACGGCTGGGAGCGTTATCGAGCAACGTTACCCTTCTCGCGCAAAGACATTATTTGCGCACGCTACCTGTGCATCGTTGTCTTCTCGGTCGTCATGGCATGCGCGGCTACGCTTCTGAACATCCTCGCCCTTCCGCTCTTCGACCCCATGGGCATCCCTTCGACATGCCAGACGATCTTTGAAATCGCAGCCGCCTCGGCGGCATCGATGCTCATCTCCCTCATGATGGTATTCTTGACGCAGCCGCTGTTCTTCCGATTTGGACACATGGAGGCGCTGCGCCTATCCCTTGGCCTGTTTGCCCTGTTTGGCTGCGGCACCATGGCAATGCTGAGTTCCTCCAACCCCATCAGCAACTGGCTCATGTCGATTGCCGGAGCAAATCCCGATCCTGCCGTTCTGGGCTGTCTGTGTGCAGGAATTGCCGTGCTGGCCCTCGCGCTATGTGCAATCAGCTGCACCGTCAGCACCAAGGTCTATCGAGTACGCGACCTGTAGGCACGCGAGTCTCAATCCACGAAAGTCGCGATCGCCGCCCCTCCCCGCAAATCCGCGGCAAACGGCATGTCCCCGACGTGCGCCACCGTACTACTTGCGTAGCGGCTTGGGCAGCGGAATGCCGGCGGCGATGGCTGCGGCGATGATCATACAGACGATGCCTTTGAGCGGGAAGCACATGAGCAACAGGCCCACGACCATAACGGGTTGGCGCATGACGGCGCCCATCGTCGATGCCGTGCAGACGGCGACGCAAAAGACCGGATCGGCGCCGGTAAGGATGGCAAGGCCATAGCCCAGGCTTACGCCCGAGAAGATAACCGGGAAGAAGTGGCCACCGCGCCAACCCATATTGATGAGGGCGGGGGTCAGCATGGCCTTAACAAGACCGGTCGCGATAAGCACACCGGCGGGAATGGTCAGATAGGTTTCCATGAGCACATCGGCCTGGGTCTCGCCGGCAAACATGGTGTAGGGCAGGACTGTGCCGCAGATGGCGAGCGCCAGACCGGCCAGCATGGCCTTGACGACAGGACGCTCCCCTATTGCATAGGCAAGCGCTTCGCTCGCGTGCTCAGAGACAAAGTACAGCCAGCCGCAGATTGTTCCGATCAGCGACAGAGGAATGAGCCAGGTAAGCTCCAGGTTGCCCACCTCGGCGGACTCGAACCTGGGCATGCCCATGCCGCCGCCCATGAGCTGGCCGAGCAGCAGGTAGGTGCCCAGGCCGCCGGCAATCGCAATGCCGTAGACCACCGTCTTCTGTGCCTTGGGCAGCTTGATGGTGATCTCGTCGGACGCGGAGCCCTCGTCGCCGTCGGCGCTACCGGCAAGCGGCGCCACAAAGCCAAAGACGGGCGCGGTAAAGAGCGCCGTCAGGGCAGCCTGGGTGCCCAGCAGCGTAAGCTCCCTAAACTCGGCACCAAAGCGACGCATGCGGTCGCCGACCCAGCTGCACAGACCAGCGATAACGCCGGTCAGGCCGGCCTCCGGTCCAATGCTTCCGCCAAACAGCAGCGGCAGCAATGCCGCGAGCGAAAGCTTGCCCAGGTTGTTGTACGGGTAGCGCCCGTCTTGCTTAACCTTAGCCATCACCTGGTTGAGGTCATCGGTCTTGGTGCCTGTCATCTTTTCGTACAGACCGATTAACAGGCCGCCCAGCAGGCAGACAAAAAACGGGTACGGCAAAAAGCCAAACGGGCCGCTGGCAAGCTCGGGCGAAGAGACGCCCAGCGCGTGCGGAATCTCGGTCCATAGATAGTCGATACCGTGCTCCATCGCAAAAAAGAACAGCCAGACCGCGGCACCTGCGAACGCACCGGTCACGGCAACGCTAACTAAAAACAGCGCGCGGTTTGTGGGTTTGGCAAGGTTGTCCATCGGGTCCTCCCGCGGTCAAAGTCGACATAGTTACGTTTTATTGTAGAGCGAGCGTTGCCCGAACGAGCCAACCATCCACGCCGCGAACGGCACCATTGGGAGCCATAGTGGGGCAGGCTCAAGACTTATCCGTTGATAATCGAGGAAATCTCGCACAAATCGTCGGCAAAGTAGATGCCGTGCTGGCGCCGCGGGCTCGATAGGCCCTTATCAATCATGTGCTCGAGCAGCGCCTTGAGGTCGTTGTAGTAACCGTCCAGGTTATACAGGATGCATGGAGCACTCAGGTGCCCCAACGACACCGCGGACATGACCTCGGCAATCTCCTCGAGCGTGCCCGTCCCACCAGGAAAGGCGATGAACGCATCGCCGAGCTCAATCATCTTGGCTTTGCGCTCCGCCATATCACTCGTCACGATAAGGTCGTCGATACCGTCATGTTGAAACTCGGCCTCGATAAAAAAGCTCGGCTCAACACCCGTCACGCGTCCGCCTGCCTCGAGTACGCTATCAGCAAGCGCACCCATCAGGCCCGACTTGGACCCGCCGTATACCAGCGCGTGCCCGTTGGCGCCAATCCAGTTGCCCAGCTCCTGCACCGCGGGCAGAAACGCCGGGTCATTGCCAGTGTTGGCACCCAGGTACACGGTGATGTTCATATTTGGTCCCCCTTGTTGTGGCACACGACGTTCGTCTTAGCGCTGGCGTCGACGATACTCGCGCACGCGACGCGAAAGGTCGGCAAGTTCGTCGCGATCGAGCTCTTCCAAATGCTCAAGATCGTCCATAAAGCGCGCCATGGTGTCCTTTTGGCGCAGCTTGATAAGCGTATTGCAGTAGTTCACCGCCACGCCCGTGAGCATGGCGATGTAGAAGATGCTGATGACGCTCAAGACGACGGTAATGGCGCGGGCAACCGGCGTCTCGGCCGGGATGTCACCAAAGCCGATGGTCGAGACCGTCTCAAAGCTAAACCACAGGCCATCGCCAAACGTGAGGGTCGTGGGCTCGGACAGCCAAACGGCCGTCGAGCATAGCAGGTAGAAGACGAGGAACAGCTCCGTAATGCGCACGAAGCCTGCCTGGCGCAACACGTCAGCAAGCGTCTTGAGCTTTTTCATCGCGACCCCTTTTCTCAGACGTCCAATCACATTCGCTCGGTATTGTCCCACGCCTCCCCCGCAAACGAAACTAGTCATTGGGGACGTTCTTAAATGACTAGTCAAACAAGAACGTCCCCAATGACTAGTCGGGCTGAGCTGGTATCCTTATGCGGTAATGTCTCGATTCGTTAGGATTGCATGTGAGAGCTGCCGCTGTCCTTCGTTCAGTTATATATCGCACCCTGGCCGTCGCGCTTGCCGCGCTCGCCGTACTGAGCACCATCATGCCCGCCCCCGCCTATGCCGCCAATACCGATCAGCAAGTCAAGACGGTCCGCGTCGGCTGGCTCGTCAGCAACGAGGGCTTCCAGGACGGCACCCCCGGCGAGCGTCTCTCGGGATGGGGTTACGAGTACCTCCAGACCCTGTCGTACTACACGTCCGGCTGGCGGTACGAATACGTCTCCGGCACCTTCACCGAGCTTATGGACATGCTCGAGGCAGGCGAGATCGACCTCATGCCCAACATCTCCTACTCCGAGGAACGTGCCCAAAAGCTGCTCTTTTCCTCGAACCCCGAGGGCACCGAGCGCTACTACATCTACGCCAGGCCCGACCGTGACGACCTTGCAAAGGGTGACCCTCAAGCACTCCAGGGTCTCACTATCGGTTGCAACCCCGACGTCATGCAAACCTTCGTTGGCCGGCAATGGCTCGCCAGCGAAGGAATCGCCTGCACATACAAGGAGTATGACGGAGGATCCGATCTCTTTGACGCGCTCGCAAACGACGAAGTCGATGCCGTCATCATGAACGACACAATCTCGTCGCCCAATGCCTCCCCCATGTTCTACATTGGTTCGAACGACTACTACTTTGCCGTTCCCAAAAGCCGCCCCGACCTGATGGACGACATCAATGCTGCCATGACGGCAATCGCCCGCGTCAACCCACGCTATAACGACGAAGTAAAATCTCACTACTCGACCCAAAACAGCGGCTCATCATCGCTCAACGGCCCCGAACGTTCCTGGCTCAAGGCGAACAACAACACCATCACGCTCGGCTACATTACGGGCAAACTCCCCTACTGCAACGAAGACGAAGACGGCGAAATGGAAGGCTCGCTCGCATCGCTTGCGACGACGCTACACGATAAATTTGGCATTACGGTCAAAACCGTCGCCTTTGATAGCTACAAGATGATGTCAAAGGCCCTGTCAAAGGAAAGCGTAGACGTTGCGCTGCCGGTATACCGAGATTACTGGTTTGCCGAGCAAACAGGCGTTGTGCAGTCGATATCGTTGGGGACCATATCCCTCACCGCCATCCATACCGGCAGCAACCTGAACAAAGACCTTCAGAACATCGCCTGTACCAAATCATCGTTTGTCAACAAAAATGCACTTGAAAGTCTGTTCCCCACAGCGACCGTAACCGAATACCAATCCGACGATGAAGCGTTCGACGCCCTCAGGAAGGGAACGGCGCACTGCATCGTCGCTCCCAGTTCACGCGTAAAAACCATCGGTGACCGTTACGATCTCGAGGACTGCGAGACGACCGAGCTCCCTGACACCTGTGAGCTCTCGTGCTGGATTTCGCGCGGAAAACCCGAGCTGTTGGGAATCATCAACAAGGGCATCATCAATGCCGGAGAATCGCTCTCCGCAAGCAATTTCTCCTCCACGTCGTACACGGCCCAGGAATCCAACACGCTTCAATTCCTTTATCGCAACCGCACCGCCATTGCAGCCACCCTCATCGGTATGTTGTCGGTCGGCATCGTCCTGCTCATCTGGGCGCTCGTGCGCGCTCGAACCGAGCGCAAAAAAGCCGATGCTGCCAACGCCGCTAAGACGGCATTCCTCACGCGCATGAGCCACGACATCCGTACGCCGCTCAACGGTATCCTGGGCCTTATCGAGATCGAGGAATTGAAGGAAGGCGATATGCAAGTCGCCCGCGAGAGCCGTGCCAAGGCGCGCGTTGCCGCCAATCACCTGCTCTCGCTAATCAACGACATCCTCGAGATGGGCAAAATCGAAGACCGCAAGCTAACACTGGAACATGCGCCTTTTAACCTCAAAAAGCTCTGTGACGATACGCTGGTGCTGTGCAAGCTCCGCGCATCCGATAACGGCATCACAATGCAGGACAATAGTCTGCCGTACGCCACGGGACCATACATGATCGGCAGTCCCACCCATATCCGACAGATTATGATCAACCTGTTAAACAACAGCATTAAGTACAACAAGCACGGCGGCTCCGTCACCTTTAGCTCAAAGACCAAGCCACTCGATAACGGGCGCGCGCTCTTTTGCTTTAGCGTTTCGGATACCGGCATTGGCATGGCTCCCGAGTTTTTAAAGCATATCTATGAGCCATTTGCACAAGAAGGTGACAATGCGCGCAGCAAGTTCCAAGGAACCGGCATGGGCATGCCAATCGTCAAGTCGCTTATTGAACTGATGGGCGGTACGATTGAGATTTCGAGTGAGGTTGGCGTGGGAAGTACGTTCAACGTCCAGATTCCGCTCGATATTGACAAGAACCCTCAGACGCGGGCAGATACGGTCGAGAGGGCGCTCGACTGCTCGCTCGCCGACATGAACGTACTGCTCGCCGAAGACAACGAATTGAATGCCGAGATTGCCCAGGCGCTGCTCGAAAGCGAAGGCATTGTCGTAACTCGCGCCGCCGATGGCAACGAAGCGGTCGACCTATACGTTGGCCGTCCCGCCGGCAGCTTCGATGCGATTCTGATGGACATCATGATGCCGGGCATGGACGGCTACGAGGCAACCCGCGCGATTCGCCTGAGCGAGAAGGTCGATGCAGCCGACATCCCCATCATCGCGCTCACCGCCAACGCCTTCGCCGAGGACGCCAAGGCGGCACACGACGCCGGCATGAACGCCCATCTGTCCAAACCGGTCGACTTTAACAAGCTCAAAAACATGCTCGCCCGCATCAAGAAATACGGAGCTGTTTCGCTATAGTTTGTGCTCAACCACCATACGCAGCAGAAAGGAAGCCAATGATGTTTAGGCCCTTACGTCGAAAGAAACGCGCCATCACTGACGAGGAAGCGCGCAAGTTGCTCGCCGCCTGCAAGCGCGGCGTCTTTGCCGTCAACGGCGACGATGGCTACCCCTATGCCATTCCCGTCAACTACTTCTTTGACGCCGAGCGCGACAAGATTTATTTCCATGGCGCCAAAGCCGGCCACAAGGTCGATTCACTCAAGCGCGATGACAAGGTCTGCTTTACCGTTTACGGCAACGAGTGGTATAAGGACGATGACTGGGCTCCCTACGTTATGAGCACCGTGGTCTTTGGCCGTTGTCGCTTGGCGAATGACACTCCCGCGTTTATCGAAGACAAAGTCCGCCAGCTCGCCCTTAAGTACTACCCTTCTGCCGAAGAAGTCGAAGAGGAAATCGCCAAGGACATTAAGGGCGTCCAGCTCTACGAGATTACGATTGAGCATCTTTGCGGCAAGCAGATTCAGGAAAAGTAAGCCCCTCAGCAGGTCTCATCAATAGTAATATGGCCCGGTTCCAGCCCACCTTGGAACCGGGCCATATGCTTATAAAGCGTCGGCAGCTATGTGCGCAAGCGCCTCAACGAGCTCCTGCGAGCTCACGGGTTTACTCAGGTGCGCGTTCATGCCCGCCTCACGTGAAAGCCTGCGGTCGTCGGCAAAGGCGTTGGCACTCACAGCGATAATCGGCGTGGTCGCGGCATCCTCGCGATCGAGTGCTCGAATCCGACGCGTGGCCTCAAGGCCATCGATGCCAGGCATCATGATGTCCATCAACACCACGTCATACTCGTGCGGTGCGCTCGCGGTAAACATCTCGACGGCAGACTCACCATCCTTAGCATGCGTCACGACGGCACCGGCATGGCCGAGCGTAAACTGCGCGATCTCGGCATTCAGATCGTTATCCTCTACGAGCAAAACGCGCAAGCCCTGGAGCGCATCGCCGTCTCCCGCATCCGCGCGCACTGCCTGAGGAATCTCGGAGCGCTTGCATTTCTCGAACGGCAGGCGGATGGTAAACGTCGTCCCCTGCCCCAAGACGCTCGTAAAGCTCATGGTTCCGCCCATAAGCTCGACCAACTGTTTTGCGATAGGCGCGCCCAGGCCAGTTCCCGATGAAGCGCCTTCCACCTGTTGCTCCTCGCGGCAAAACGGCTCGTAGAGGTGCTGTTGGAACTCCTCGCTCATGCCAATACCGTTGTCGGCGATCGTGTATTCATAGACGAGGACGCCATCCGCCGGCTCCACCTCGCGGCACACCAGGCGAACATAGCCGCCCTGGCGGTTGTACTTGACGGCATTGCCGGCAATATTGAGCAACAAGCGCTTAAGGTGCGTCACGCTCACCCGTGCATAGGGATGATCAAGCGTCTGCTGGTCGCAGATAATTGTCACCAGACGCTCCTCGGCCTGGCGCTCCAGAATATCGCGCACTTCACAGTTGAGGGCCACCAAATTTATGGGCACGAGGTTCAGGTCGACCTGTCCGCTCTCCAGGCGACTCATATCGAGGGCCTCGTTGGCAAGGTCGAGCAGCAGTCCCGATGCCGTCCAGATTTTTGAGCGGCACTCAGTCTGCTTTTGCAGATCGTCCGCATTGGCATCGCCAACCTCGACCATGCCGCGAATGCCGTTGATGGGCGTGCGCAGATCGTGGCTCATGCGACGCAGAAACTCTGTCTTTGCCGAGTTGGCAGACGAGGCCTCACGCGCCGCCTTTGCCAGCTTGTCGCCATAGTCGCGCTCCTGCTGCAGCAAGTCCGTCAAACGTCGACGATCAGCGCGGCGACGCACCGTCACAACAACGGCTATAACACCGCCGTAGAGCACCAGCACGCCGGCGGCAACAGCCGCGGCGACCTCAAAGTAGCGCTGCGCCGAGGCATAGGTATACACATAGAATTTGTGCGCTTTTCCAAATGTGCCCAAATACCACTCGCCGTCGGCGTTAACCAATCTGACCTTACCAGCCAGGCATCGACCCTTAATACCGTCGACAATGAAGACATCCGTCGCAGGCAGATCGAACACGCCCAATACGGTGGGTTCAACGGCATTGGTCGCAACGACCTTGCCGTCGCTTTCAATCACGATATTGCCGCTATCGATGGTTTCATAGCCTTCGAGCAAACTCTGCAGTTTGAGCGTATTGCTTGCAACCGCCTTCGCGCTCTGATGCCTTACCGCGATAACGATACCCTCGCCATCCCGCCGGGTCACGCAACCAATGTCTGCAACCGAATCATCCGAAAGCGTAATGCGGGCGGTATAGGACTTAAGCGGATGAGTTGCCGCCTCCAGCACGGGCGCTTCCTTGAGATACGTAGCGAGCGACCCGTAGCCCACATCGCCCGTCGAGGACTCGGACACCAAATTGCCCGATGCATCCGTCACAATCAGCACGCTCACGTTGAACTGGTCGGCGTATTGCTCCAGCATGGCGTTATCCACCGAACCGTCGCGCTCCATATCGCGAGCAGCCTCTCCGGCAGTCTCCATAACGCGAATCAGGTTTTTGGTCGTATAGGCGCTGTTGAATGCATCGTAGGAAAGGCTCTGCGTCGCCACGTAATCGACAACGTCGGCAAAGCGCTGCTCGGCTTGGGCCGTCGTGTAACCGTAGCTCATCATGCCGGCAACAACCGAGAGCGCTATCCCCAGCAGAGTGACAAGAAGCCATGCCCCTGCCGAACGATTGCCCCGCTCCTCTACGGCGTGGTCGGGCGCATCGATCATGACAAGCCCTCCATATTCAAAAATGACGAAGGGTCATCAAAGTACTTTGACACCAGGCGTTCCATGGTGCCGTCGGCTAGCATTTCCTGGTAGGCATGGGTGAGCTTAACGTCGATGCCGCGCGTATCGTTGATATCGAAAGCGGTGCCCAAACCAACTTCTAGCAGCGGCTCGTCCAAGATGCGATACGTCACACCATAGTCTTTTTCGTAGGTGAGCAGCGAGGACTCATGCGCGGCGATGGCGTCGACCAGACCTTCGACGAGCGCCGGGTTCAGGTATGAGCGGTCCGAAAAGCTGTAGAGCTCTTTGATCTGCGGAACGTTTTCATTTGTACGATTGAGCAAAATGCCCTCGGGCTTGGTGGTGGACTGGACCGCCACGACCTTATCCTCAAGATCGGCAAGCGTGTAGATATCGCTCTGGGGATCGACCACGACCACCTGGCGGCTCGCAAGGTACGGGCCGGCCCAACGATACTCGTTTTCGCGACCCGTCATGCTAAAGCTGCCCATGACGCAATCGAGCTCGCCGCTCGCCAGCAGCTCTTTCTTCTTTTCCCAATCGATCAGCTGGTACTTTGGCTTGTAACCAATGCGGGCCAAAGCCTCGGTTAGTATCTCGACATCCAGGCCAACGATATCGCCGTACTCGTCGGTATACACAAACGGTGGATAGAGGTCGCTGCCGACGTTGAGCGTCTTAAGGTTGTCGTCTTTGGCTTGTGAGGCGTCCAGGCCTTCTAATGCAGACGTCGAGGCTCTGCCATTCGACCCGGAACAGCCGGCTATCGCTACGACAAAGGCGCACGCTACCGCAAGCGCAACAAACAACGAAATGGCAACCGAGCGACGGGATCTTTTCATCGAGCTCCATACGATCCTGTTTACAGACTGAAATGGTAAAAAATAATAGCAAACAAAACCACACGAGTGCCCAATGGCTACAGACGTTTTACCATGCGGGGCCTTCCAGCCGACTTGGCAGAAGGCCCCGCATGCAGTGCTCACTTACCGTACATTAAAAACGTAGCGGTCCAGGCGGTCGCACGCTTCCTTTACGCGCAAAAGCGGCAGCGCCAGATTCACGCGAATGTGGCAGGGCCCGTGGAACGGACGGCCGTCCTGATACCCCACGCCCACGCGCGCCCCCTCGTCGAGCAGCCACTGAATATCGCGGCCATGTTCGCGGCACCACTCGGTGCAGTCCAGAAACACCATGTACGTGCCCTGCGGACGTGAATAGGACACACCCTCAAAATGCTCGTCCACGTAATCGCAGAAGTACTCGATATTGTCGGCAAGCACCTGGTTGAGCTCGTCCACCCACTCGTAGCCTTGCGGCTGGTAGGCACCGATAAGCGCATGCATGGAGAGGACGTTCATCTCGTTGTAGTGAGTCTTGTTGGACACGGCGCACACGCGGTCACGCAGCGTCTCGTTGTAGACAATGTGGTAGCTGCCGACAAGGCCCGCCAGGTTAAACGTCTTGCTCGGCGCATAGAGGGCGACCGTGCGCATGTGGGCATCCTCGCTCACCGACTGCGTCGGGATATGCTTGTGCCCCGGCAGGATGATATCGGACCAAATCTCGTCCGAGATCACCACGCAATCGTGCTGGCGATAGATGTCCATGGCGCGCTTGATCTCGTCACGCTCCCATACGCGGCCGCAGGGATTGTGCGGCGAGCAGAACACCGCGGCATGGATGTGGTTTTGGGCGAGCTTGTGCTCCATGTCCTCAAAGTCCATACGCCACACGCCCTGGTCGTCGAGCTTAAGCGGGCTGTGGACAATACGATAGCCCGCGGCCTCGATGGACTTGGTAAAGCCGATGTAGGTAGGGCTGTGGACCAGCACCGCATCGCCTGGCTGGACATACGCGCGCAGCGTCGACACGACACCGCCCAGCACGCCGTTTTCGTAGCCGATATGCTCAGGTGCCAGGCCCTCGACGCCATTACGGCGGCTCTGCCATTCGATGATGCGGTCGAAGTACTCGGGGCGCGGGTTAAAGTAGCCAAACATGGGATGCTGGGCACGCTGAATGATGTGCTCCTGGACCGTGGGCACCGTGGCAAAGTTCATGTCGGCCACCCACATGGGAATGCGGTCGAAGCCCTCGTCGGGTGCGTTCGGAGCCATACCGGGGATCTCACCCCAAGAGTCAACGGCGATGGAGTCCATGCCGTGGCGGTCGATGATTGAAGTGAAGTCGTATTTCATGCTGGACTCCCGTGCAAAGTAGACTGTTTCGATAGGCGCTATTGTCCACCAGCACGGGCGGTTTTGGCGCGGGGTTTGGCGCTTAATTTGACGGGTGCGGACGAATGGCTGGTTAGTCTCGCGCGTCGTTGACGGCGACTACGGTTAGCTGGGTTTCGTCGACCGTAAAAGATATGTCGAGCCCGGCGAAGGCCAGATGATAGACGCGGTTCGGCTCGTGCTTGCTGCCTGCGCGGCGCGGGTCTTGGCGCAGGACCTCGACCAAGCCGGGGAGCTTTGCGGGCGGGACCATATCCTGCAGCGCTTGCGGGAACTCAACATCGAGCTCTTGCCACGGAGCATCCTCAATCCAGCCGCCCGTCGCATCCGGGTGACAGTCGGCAAATGGAATGTAAGGCTTGATATCGTAGATGGGCGTGCCATCGCGCAGGTCGGCCCCCAGCACATGGATGATGGGCTCACCTGCGTCAAGCTCCACGCGGTCGAGCTTGACGCAGGTGAGCCCGATGGGATTAGGGCGAAACGGACTGCGCGTGGCAAAGACGCCCACACGCTCGGCTCCACCCAGGCGCGGCGGACGCACAGTTTTCGACCATTTTGCGTTGGTGCCGGACCTGTCCTGCGTTTTGGCATCGGCGGCTATGTCCTTAGCCGTGCCGCCGGGCGTTCCGTTTTCGAAGCGCCACAGCAGCCACAGGTAAGAGAAGGAGTCCAGACCCTCAACCGCTGCGTTGGAGGCAAATTCCGGCTCAAAAACGATGCGTCCCTGCAGATGAGGCGCCAAAAAGCTGTTGCGCGGGATGCCGAACTTCTGCGGCAGGTCGGTATGTATGTGTGCAATAGGTTCCATGCCGGTCATTGTACGGCATGGAGGCGTGGGGCGTTGCGTGCAATTCTTCGCCGCGGTCCCCCGCCGTGCAACCAACGGTTGCTTGGAAGGGCGTCTGCCGCCGCGTATGCTTAAGCCATCAACCAGCAGAAAGGAGCCGCTATGGCCTTTGCAGAAAAGCTCATCGCTGTCCGTCGCGCCCATCACCTTACCCAAGAGCAGCTCGCTGCCAAGCTCTTCGTCACACGCCAGGCCATCAGCCGTTGGGAACGCGGCGAGGTCACACCGGGCATCGACATGATGAAGCTCATTGCCGCCGTAACCGGCGAGCCCCTGTCTCACCTGCTCGAAATGCCCGAGCACTATTGCCAGAGCTGCGGCATGATACTCACGCCCGACGACTGCGGCACCGATGCCACAGGCGCCACGACCGACCATTACTGCAAGTGGTGCTACGACCACGGCAAGTACACCTACGACACCACCATGGAGGCAATGATCGAGGATTGTGCCCCGCGCCTGGCACAAAACACCGGTATGTCGCTCGACGAAGCCGTCTCGCTCATGGGCGCCGTCCTGCCGCAACTGGAGCGCTGGCGCACCGTGCAGGAAAACGAGGAGCGCTACGGCGCCGAAGCGCGGGCGCGCTATGGCGATGAGGCTATTGATGCAGCAAATGAAGCACTGCTGGACATGGACCCCGAGACATGGAACGACATGAAGGAACTTGAACGCGCTGTTCTGGGCCAGCTTTCGATTGCCATGGGCATTGGCGACCCAGAGAGCAACGAGGCCCACAAACTTGTCGCAATGCACCGTCGATGGATTGCCCTTAGCTGGGGACACGAGCCCCAAGACGAAGCATACCTGGGCCTCGCCCACGGCTATCTTACCGACCAGCGCTTTGTTGACTACTACGACAAGCCCTGCGGCACCGGAGCCACGGCGTTTCTGGTCCAGGCCATCGAGTCGTCGTTGACGCGCGCATAGACCGCGGCGGCTTTGGGTATTTCAATCAAAACCGCAACCGATTGGAGACCTATGACTACTGATCACGAGCTCGTGCTCTACGTTATGACCGGCTGCCCGTACTGCATAAAGGTCAAGCGCTTTTTGGCCGATAACGGCGTGGCCATTCCCAAGCGCAATATCTCGACCGATTCCGATGCCGAACAGACACTCATCGCCATCGGCGGAAAACGCCAGGTTCCCTGCCTGTTCATCGACGGCAAACCACTCTACGAATCGAGCGACATCATCGCGTGGGTGCAGGAAAACCTGCTCTAGTACGCACGCTCTGTCCGTCCAGGGCCCCAACCCATACGACCCAAACATGTACACCAGCATCCAAAGTCGACATTTTTCGATATCTTTGGATGCTGGCGTACAGCTTTTTGGTAGTCATGGACGCTCTTGGCCGGCTAATTGTTTGAGGAGACCTTTGGATTATGGCTGTTTGACGCCTCTGGAAAGGTTTCCGAGAGGGCTGTGGTCAAAAAAGGGCAAATATGAGTACTGCTACCTGTTTAGTAGCAGCGATTTTGATCACTTCAGGAACTATTCAACGTTCCACTCGTCCGCAGACGACGTTATTTCTCCTCATATGTTCAATAAAAGTAGCTCTTAATGGGAACAAATCTCATCAGGAGCTACAATTTATAGCAAATAAATGCAACCATAATGGCAACAGTACTCATATTTGCCCTTTTTTGACCACGACCCTCCAGAATAGTCGCTGAGAGCGACACTAAATGACAAAATCCGACACTTGAACGTTCTTATATGAGTAGCCATTGAAGAACACCTAACGACTACTCCCATTCGCGACACACTGTGTCGCGAATTAAGCTGGCCCCATTACCGAAGACCAGTGAGAGCTCCTGCCCAGAATCTCAATAGCTTAATAAAGGGCTCCCCTCCGGAAGTTCAATGAGCATCCAAATTCCAAGCTGAAAAGCAAAGGAGTATCGAAGCCGTCAATGCTCATTTCCTATCGAGCAGGCGGATCAAAACAAGCTAATTAGCCTGATAAACTGCTTGTATTTTTGTCTACAAAACTGTATACAAAAAAGGGAATCCGAGAACCAGCGCTCGACATTATGTCGATCGATAGGAGGCGCTATGAATGCTGAGCAGCTTGAAAAAATGATGGGATTTGCCCCTGGAGAGTTAGAGAAAGCCGCGGAAGCTTACGAAAAAGATGAATGGCCGAAATGCCGCACCGTTAAGCTGGGAAGGCCGCCGATCTCTGATGAGCCAAGCGTTGTTTTATCGGCACGTGTGGGTGAGTCTGTTCTTGATGCGTTTGACGCAAAAGCAAAGCGCCATGGGCAAACACGCACGGAGCGACTCAGGGAGCTCATCACGCTCGATGCAATGATTGCCTAGACTCAACTCCCCCGCCGACCCAAACATATACACCAGCATCCAAAGTCGACATTTTTCGACATCTTTGGATGCTGGTGTACAGTTTTTGCGGGTAGTCATCGGGGACGTTCTTAAATGACTAGTCGCTAAAGAACATCCCCGATGTCTAACTAGCCGCGGAAGCGAGCTATGGGTGCGAGTGGCTGCTCGCGAAAGACCCGCTCGACGGCGGCGCGGTATTCGTCGACCTTTTTGGTCTTACGCACGAGCTTGTGAACGGTAGCGGGGTCGGCGAAGGCGCACTTGGCGTAGAACCACCACTCCTTCATGCGAAAGACCGCGTTGCCGCCAATCTCTTCTGCATAGGCCGCAAACAGCGTGTCGTGGAAACGCTGCAGTTCGGCTGCCGTGGCAGCGGGACCGCCCTTGACCATGCGAGCGAGCGCGGGGTTCGCAAGCAAGCCACGCCCCAGCATCACATGGCGCGTCCCGGGATAGGCCTCCGCCAGCGCGTCCATATCCTCAAGATCGAAAATGTCGCCGTTATAGGCCACCGGAAACGGCGCACGCTCCAGCGTCTCGCCGTAAAACTCCTTGCGCGGCGAGCCCGTATAACGGTCCTTCTGTACGCGCGGGTGCACAATCAGCTCTGCCAACGGCATGCGGCAATACAGATCGAGCACACGTTCATACTCGTCATCGCGTTCCAACCCCAGCCTGGTCTTTACCGATACCGGCAACGGCGACCGCTCGCACACATCGCTTAAGAACGCCTCGAGCTCGTCGAGATTGCGCAAGAAACCCGAGCCCTTGCCCTTGGCGACAACCGTTCCCGAAGGGCAACCCAAGTTGAGATTGACCTCGCGGTAGCCCATGTCGGCGAGCACCTGTGCCGCCCACACAAACTCGTCCGCGTTCTTGGACATCAGCTGAGGCACTACGTTGAGCCCCTGGTTATTGGCAGGATCGATCTCCTTAAACGCCTTGCCGCCAAAGCGGTTTCCCACCCGCGGCGGCGGCAAAAACGGCGTGTAATAGCAATCGAGCGCACCGAAGCACTCCGCATGCACGCGACGGAACACATGCCCGGTAATCCCCTCCATAGGGGCCAGCGAAAGGATCATCTACTCTTCTCTCATATCAACACAACAAAGGGGCCGTCCCTTTGTCACATGCATTATGCCTTGCGCTTCAGGCGATTCACAAGGAAGAGGTAGCTACTGAACGATGACCACCCTCCAGCCGCACCCCATACAACGAGGTCTAATACTTTTCCCGAGAAGTGAACGAGTGAAAACGGGCCCCCGAAGCATCGGCACTTTCGAGATGCAATTTCCTGCGGTTTTGCCAGCCAAATCCTGCGGGTTTGACGTCTAAAAATGTCGATGCTTCGGAGGTCCAAGTATGGCCGTTCACTTCTCGGAAAAGTATTAGACCTCGATTTACATGCCACTCAATGTGACAAAATGGCTGCTCCTTTGTCACATTCGATGAAAAAGGGCACCGATGTTAGTCGATGCCCCAAAGCGGCTGCAGGTTAAGCCCTACAGCGTATGTCTAAGACGAATCGAACTATTCGTCCCAGGAGAGGTTCTTACCAGTCTTTTTTGCCAGCAGCAAGAACAGGCCGATAATAACGTTGCACGCGATGCAGAAGATGAAGACGCCCTGGAAGGAGCCGACAAGCTCATAGACCTTCATCATAACGGGCATGCCAAAGGCGCCGACGATATAGCCCACGGAGCAGATCAGCGCGAAGATGCGACCGAAATCGCGGGAGCCAAAGACATCCATAACCAAAACGGTCAGGGCAGTGCCAGCGATGACGTACATTACGTCGTTCACGCCTGCTGCGAGGATGCTGAGCGTCGAGTTGCCGCTGCTCATCATGAGCATGACAAAGGAGAGGATGGAGACAGCGAGCCAGCCCAGAATAGCCTTCGTGCTGCCAAACTTATCGCAAGTGGTGCCGACGATCGGATTGAGGAACAGATCGAAGAGCGATGCAGCGGATACCATGAAGCCGCCCACCATGGGGCTAAAACCAACCTCGGAAGCATACGTCGGGAAGAGCTGGTTCATGCAGCAAGTGAGCTGAACGAGACAGAGGAAGCCGATGCAGAAGAAGAAGGCAGGCGACTTAATGGCGCGCGCATAGCTAACGCCACGCGTGCTATCCTCGGTCGTCTCCTCGGTCTCGGTGACCGTCTCGCCCTCGACGTAGCCATAGGGCAGCATGCCCTTGTCCTGAGGCTTATAGCGAATAATCAGGACGGAAGCGGGGAGAATGAGCACGGCGGAGACGCCAGCGAGCACCAGATAGCCAGTCCTCCAGCCAGCGACCTCGATGACAGAGGTGATGACGGGGCTCATGATGAGCATGTAAATCGAGTTCACTGCCCAAGCGAGACCGATTGCCAGGCCACCAGATTTTTTGAACCACTGGTCAATAACGTCGGACATGGCGACGCCGGTGGTGAAGGCGAAGCAAACGCCAATCAGGGCGCCAGCGGCGATGAACATCCAGACTTCGGTGTAGAAGGCCATGCCTGCGCCGGCAGCAAGCAAAATAAGCTCGACAACGGGGAGCCAAACCTTGCCAACGACCTTGGGAATGAGTTTTCCGACAAACGGAAGAGCTGCCGCAAGACCAATGAGCGTTGCGGTGAAGTAATACGAGAAGATGGAATAGTCAAACCCGAACTCCTCGCACACGGGTGCGACGAAGGAGCCCGCGATGACGCTATAGGATCCGGTCGTGCCGGCAGACATAAGGCCGAGCGCGATTACGAGAACCCATGCGTAAACCTTGCTGCTCTTTAACTTTGCATTTTCCATTGATACAGCTCCTAGAGACCCAGAAGGGCACACATAACGGCCTTGATGGTGTGCTGACGGTTCTCTGCCTCACGGAAGATGACCGAAGCGTTGGCCTCAAAGCACTCGTCGGCAATCTCAAAGCCCTCGGTGATGATTTCGCGATGGAGGTCGTTCTTGCACTGGTCGAGGAGCATTTTGCCGACACGGTGATCTGCGTTATGGACAGAGGGAAGCTCATGCATGCAGAAGATGTCGGGATTGTTGGTGCGCTTGCACAGCTCGCTGGTGACGCGATAAGGGTACAAAGACTCGGCATCGCCCAGCCAGGAGTTGTAGTCGTCGGGATCCAGAACCTCTTCGCCGCACTCGGGGTTGATGTAGCGCCACTCCTCGGTAACGATAACGTCAACGCCATCCAGGGCATCGAGGTCAGAGGTGATGGTAAAGGTCCTATTGGGAGCGTACTTGGCGTAGCAGGCCTCCACCTCTTCGATCATTTCCTTGCACATCTGATGACGGAGGTCGTCGGGGCCGATGGCGAGGAAGTCCATGTCGAGCATAGCGCACAGACGGCCATACCACACCGGGGCGCCGGCGCAGTTGCCAACGAAAGCCATCTTCTTGCCGCGGCTCGTACGCAAACCGCCCCATTGCTCTTCCATCGTAAGAGCGTCAGCGAGCATCTGAGTCGGGTGATCGCCGAGAGTAAGGGCATTGATGACCGGGATGTCAACCAGGTCGGCGACGTCATAGAGGAACTGCTCGTCCTTCTGTGCGCGGTAGACGATGAGATCGTACATGCCGTTAAAGACGCGCATGGCATCCTTGACGGTCTCGCAGTCACCCATGTGGGAGTTGGTCAGATAAGTAAAGCCCATGCCCAAATCATTGCAGGAGGTCTCGAATGCGCAACGAGTACGGGTCGAGCCCCACTCAAAGTTGGCGAGGACGTTTTTGCCGGGGAAGTAGCGCTGGTCGACACCAGACTTCTTCTGAGCCTTAAGGTTCCAGGCAAGATCGATGAGATAGCGGAAATCCTCGGAGGAGAGATCATGGATGTTGATGTAGTCGCGACCGCGGAGGCTGTTGTTCATGCCTATTTCCTTTCGAATTATTATCAAAATTATTGTTGAATGTGTCCCCGAGGAAAACACGGATATCCCTCGGGGAGCGGTACATGTGGCGCCTAAGCCAAAGAGCGCAGGCTCTAAGGCTCACTAACGACTGGCCGCCACGTCCTTAGTCCAGCAGTGCACGCCGCCGCCGGACAGGTTAAGCGCGAGGGAATCAATCATGATGACCTTGCGATCGGGGAAGCAGCTCTCAAGAACTGCCTTGGCCTGCCCATCCTTCTCTTTCACGACCTCGCTCATGCCCTCGTGGTAATAACGCTGGCCAAGAACGACGCCGTTGCAAATCAGGAAGTTGCAGTAGCTCGCTGCGGCGTAGAAGTGGACGGGGCCCTCGGGCCAGGGGGTGCCATCCATAAACTTGCCGCCCATTTCGTCGATGAAGCCCTTATAGAGCTCGTAATCTTCATCGCCAGGGGCGATAACGACTTCAATAGGCTCGGCGGTGGGCATACGAACGATCTCGAAGGGCTTGCCCTCCCAGTCCGTTTCGTTGCTCAGGATCTCGTAGGCTGCCTCAATGCGGCGACGAGACTCTGCTCCAGCCTTGCTCGAGGCTGCCTCTTCATCGGACACCTCGGCAAGAAGAATCTTGTTCGGAGCGATAAAGCGACACATCTCATCAATGTGAGCTGCAAAGCTCATGCCAAAGACGGGAGTTCCGTCTTCCTTCTCGTCGAGGATGCCCAGTCGATAGTCGTCGTCCTCGAGCATAGGCTGCGGAAGCCAGATAACCTTGTTGAGGTTGTAGATGCGCTTATACTCGGCCTCTACTTCCTCTTTCGTGAACTCGGGATTACGCTTGCGGCATTCCGTGTCCTCGATGGCGATCAGAGTGCCGTGACCGTCAAACTCGCGGTCGCCGCCCTCCGAAACCATTTCGGAATTGACGATATCGAAGCAACCGAGCGCAACCGCCATGTGAACGGCTGCCTTACGTGCGGACTGGCACTCCGGGGAGTTCTTGTCCCACACGCCGTAATAGGTCCAAGCGGGGTTGACCATATAAGAATGGCCCTTGTCGTCGACCATGATGCTGGGACCGTTGTCGCGGACATAGAAGTTGGAGTCTTCGAACTGCGTGATCTCGATGCGATCGAGATCAACCCCCTCCTCCTTCAGGCGCGAGCAAGCCTCCTCATAGGAGCCGGGGGTGCCGCAATTGAGGTTGACCGTAACGTCGCCATACTCGAGCAGAGCCTTGATCACGTCAACGCAGGGCTGGCGGTTATCGTAGCCCTCTGCACGGATGTAATCGGGAAGCCATGTCACATAGACGTTGGAGCGCTTCTCGAACTCGCCCGGCATACGATAGTTCTCGTACATGGTTGGTCCTTCCGTCGGGTTTCCCGCGATGCTGTCCGGCCGCGACAATAGCGGGGTTTCACCTGCTATAGTACTACTATACCTACCGTTCGGTAGATAATTTTGAATAATTGCCGCTCGCCTACTGATACATACCGTTCGCCGTATATAGTGGTCATGTTTGGACACGAATTGATGTTCCGTTGCCATCCTTAATAATGTTGGTAGTGCGGAAGTGATTTGCAATGGAGAAATGCAGCGTGAGCACAAGAAAAAAAATATTGGACGCAATGTACGATCTTGTGGCAGAAGTCGGTTATGACAAAGCGTCTATCGGAAAGATTTGCGACTTTGTCGGTATATCCAAGCCGTCGGTGTACTACTACTTTCCCTCAAAAGAGGAGATTTTCACTACGCTCTTGGACAGCATGTTTCCGACTATTGACTATCAGCGCGACTACTCGCTAATAGTCGATAGGGACGGGTTCAAGGCCGCGCTTATCGAGCTCGGCAATTCAGTTATAGGTGGCTATCGAAGCGATGAAAAGCGCCGGCGCGTGCTGGCCGAGGTTAGCGTTCAAGCAAATCGAATTCCTGCAGTTCAGGAACGTCAAGCGACGGCGACCAAACGAACCATGGATGCGCTTAAAGACATCCTTCTTCATGGTGTAGAGATTGGCGCGTTTTCCGATAGCGCCGACGTAATGCTCTACGTACAAATTCTTTATACCGTTCTGGAGGGAGCAAGCAATACGGTCGCTCAAGGTGAGGATATTGATGAAAAAGCGGTTTGGGCGGGAATAGTCGAGCTTATGTTCAAATAAACCAGCCAAGCTGAAGCGCATGTTGGCACTCATGGTGCCTGCAGGCAACCTTTAAAACGAAAACAGGGGTCGACTCCAGTCTGGCTTGGAGTCGACCCCTGTTGCATGGCAATCTATGCCGATGCAAATCGGCGCTTATTGCTTTTCAGCAGCCTTATTGAGAAAGCCGGAAACGATAGCAAACGCAACAATCATAAGGTTGCAGGCAATGCAGAAGATAAATACTCCCTGGAATGACCCTGCCATGCCGTAAACCTTCATCATGACCGGCATTCCAAAAGCACCGACGACATAGCCCGCTGAGCAAACGATCGAATAGATCCTTCCAAAATCGCGTGATCCAAAGAGCGAGAGGAGAAGCATCGGCATTGCGGTTCCAACGATGGCGAACATGACATCGTTTACACCAGCTGCAATGATGGAAACGGTCTCATTGCTTCCGCCAATGATAAGAAGCAGGAATGAAAGAATGCTGACACCTGTCCATGCGACCGTTGCTTTAATAGCGCCAAGCTTGTCGCATGTTTTGCCCACGAAGGGATTTAGGAAGATATCGGAGAGTGAAGCTGCCGAGACCATTAAGCTTCCTACGATAGGATTGAAACCGACCTCGCTTGCATAGGTTGGAAACAGCTGGTTCATGCAGCAGGTGAGCTGCGCCACGCAAAGCAAGAGGACACAGAGAATAAAAGACGGCGTTTTCGCGGCATCGCGGAGTACCATGCCCGAAAGGACATCTTCCTGCTCATCGGCGCTGCAGCTCTCATGGGTTTCGGAGGCGGTCTCTCCGTACGGAAGCATATTGCGATCAGAGGGGTTAAGGCGAATGATAAATGCGCTTGCAGGCAAAATCATAGCTGCAGAAACGGCCGCAAGCACGATGTATCCCGTACGCCAGCCTTGCTGCTCGATGACCAGCGTAATGACAGGACTCAATAACAGCGTGCAGAGAGAATTAACGCCCCAAGCGAGGCCGATGGCGAGACCGGACGATTTGCTGAACCATTGGTCAATGACATCGGACATGCAGACGCCCGTTGTAAACGAAAAGCAGATGCCGATCACTGCGGCGGAGACGGTGAACATCCAGACCTCGGTGTAGAACGCCATTGCGGCGCCGGCGGCAATAAGGACGAGTTCAATGCAAATATGCCATGGTTTGCCGATTACTTTTGGAATGAAGCGACTCAAAAGCGGAAGCCCAAGCGCAAGGCCAAGAAGAATCGCGGTGAAATAGAAAGAAAAAGAAGTGTAGTCAAAGCCCAGATCTTCACATACTGGAGCAACGAATGAGCCGGCAATAATGCTATATGTGCCAGTTGTTCCGGCGGACATTAAGCCGAGCGCAATAACGACGACCCAAGCAAATGCGCCGCTTTCACGGAGACAATCTTTTTTGGCTGGTGTGGTGAGAGTCATGGTTGCTCCATTTCTATCGGCAATACATCCTATATGCCTACCGATAGGTATATAAACCAGAGGACTCTTCGTCAAGCATTAAGCGGGGAGAGGGAGTTCTTAACCTGCCGAACGGTAATTAGACCCCGTTTTCGCAAGGGTCTCAATGTGACAAAGCGACCGTCCCTTTGTCACATTATTCGGAGCGCAGGGCCTCCACGGGGTCTTTCTTGGATGCGCTACGGGCGGGCAGCAGGCCGGCGACGACCGTCAGCAGCACCGAAATTGCAATGAGCACCAGCGCATCCTGCACGGGCAGGCTCATCAGATTGGGTACCTGTTTGGCAGCAAGCGCCCAGGCATTAACCGGGAAACTCACGGCCACCACGACGACAATGGCAAAGACACCGGCGATGAGGCCCTCGATAAAGGTCTCGGCATTGAATACGTTGGCCACGTTGCGCTTCGACGCACCGATTGCGCGTAGGATACCGATCTCCTTTTTGCGCTCCAGCACGCTGATGTAGGTGATGATGCCGATCATGATGGAGCTCACCACCAGGCTGATGCTCACGAATGCGATGAGCACCAAGCTGATGGTGTTCACGATGTCGGTCACCGAACCCATGATGATGCCCATGTAGTCGGTGTACGAGATTGCCTGTTCATCGTGGCCGGCGGCTTTGACCTGCTTGTTGTACGCATCGATGTGATCAAGTACGCGCTCCTTGGCCTCAAAGTCGCGCGGGAAAATCTTAACCGAGATGGGGTCTGCCTCATCCGCATAGCCCAACGTGGTCAGATTGTTGTCGTAGGTGAGCTTCGAAGCCTTGGCATAGCTCATCATGAGCGAACTCAGGTCCTCGGCGTCCATGTTGAAATGGATGGCACGAGCAAAGGCACTCGCATCCACACGCATAGCGCTCGCCAGGTTGGCAAAACTCGAAGACATCTGCGTCGCCATCTGGTCCATGAGCCCTGCCGCGCCCGCTTTGAGCTGAGCTGACACCGTCGCCGCAATCTGATCGCTAATCGACTTCATCACCTGATCCATAGCCTGCTGCAGATACGGAGCCAGCTGCTTTTGCACATAGTCGGTCATCGCCTGTTGCAGGCGCTCAACCAGGGCATCGCCGCCGAGCGCTTTGAGCTGAGTCAGGTATTGCTGCGCTGTGGCATCATTCTCAAGATACGTCGAGAATGCGGCAGCGAGCTTTGACGCATCCTTAAGATCATCGGGCGTCAACGCCTTAAACTGATCAGACTGCAAAAAGCCCTCAAACAGCTGGTTGGCAAGCGTTCCCACCTGCTGCATTTGCTCGGGCGTGAGCTCCAGACCGTCAAAGATGCCCGAGAAATCTGGGGCCGGTGCTTTTGCCATGATGTCGCTGAAGTCGATATCCTTGCCAACGTCCGAAAGGTCAATGTCCAGCCCGGACAAGTCAAGACCCGACAGGTCCATACCGCCCGCCGCACCTGAGAGCGCAGACGTATCAAACGAGAACGCACTCTTCAGCGCCGCCTCGTCCACGCTGAACATGCTGCCCAGATCCACGCCTTGCTTGGCCTCGCCTTGCAGTTCGTCGAAGGTTTTGCCCGTAAAGACATCCGTCTCGGGGTGGGCAAGCTGCTCTTGCACAATCTGCGAATCGGCGGCGCGCTCCATAAGCTGGCGGGTCAGCGCATGCGTATAGGCAATACCCGGAGACAACGCGCTCGCATTGGCTGTCTCGTTAGGTCGCACCACGCCCACAATGTGCACATCAATACCGTCGGCAACCTTGGCGGCCATAAAGTCGGCGTCGTCAGACATGTCGGTCCACATGCCGGTCTCTTCGTTTTTGCGATAGGCATCGGCCGGCGACAACACCTTAAACGTCGTGGACAGCGCATCGTCGTAGGTAAAGTCGGTGCCGGTCTCGGGCGTTTCGACCCCACCGTCAGCCGTCATAGCGCTGTTAACAAGGTCGTTGAGCTCATCGATATCCAGCGCGCCGATGCTATAGAGCGTGTAGTCGCCCACCGTGCCACGGCTCGAAAGCACCATGACGGCTTCGTTGGCAGACGTGGGCCAATGACCGGCGACGACATCGTACTGGCTGTCGAGCAGGCTCTGGTCGTCGATCATCTCGTTAAAGACCGAGGTTCCCATGGATTCCATGCTCACCGTCGCCGCCGAGCTCGCGCCTCCGCTCATTGCCTCAGTCATAGCGTTGGGCACCAGCCGGACGGGCTTCTCATCGCTCTTGCCGGCACGATAGACAACCGGCGTCACGCCATAACCGTACTGGATAGCATTGACTTCTTTATCGATGCCATCGCCACCGGCATCGAGCCATGCCTTAAAGCTCGTCATGTCGTTGGACTTAACGCTCGCAAACATATCCTTTACGGCCGTGACCACGGGAATCTTATCGGTTCCCTTAGCCTTGCCGCCGGCACTGTCGTCGGACGAATCCACGTTTTCAGGCGAGTCATCATCCGCAGCCCCCTGCCCGCCCATCATAGATGACAGGTCGTAATCCTGCTTGGAAATGGTGAGTGGGTAGCTCGAGAGCGTATCCTCCTCGACCTTTTTGATGTAGCCGTTTACGCCATTGGACAGCGCCAGAATCGCCGCGATACCGATAATGCCAATCGAGCCCGCAAAGGCCGTCATGGCCGTACGGCCCTTCTTGGTCATGAGGTTTCGAGCAGAAAGCCCCAGCGCCGTCACAAAGCTCATCGAGGTTTTGCGCGTGGACTTGGCCTCGCGACGCGCGGCCTTTGCTACATTAAAGGGGTCGGAATCGTCGGTGATCTTGCCGTCCGCCAGGTTGACAATGCGCGTGGCATATTGGTATGCCAGCTCGGGATTGTGCGTGACCATAATAACCAAGCGGTCGCGCGCCACGTCCTTGAGCAAATCCATGACCTGTACGGATGTCGTTGAATCCAAAGCGCCGGTCGGCTCGTCTGCCAGCACAATCTCGGGATCGTTGATCAGGGCGCGGGCAATGGCCACGCGCTGCATCTGTCCGCCCGAAAGCTGGCTCGGGCGCTTGTTCACGTGCTCGCCCAGGCCAACTTTCTCCAACGCCTCGCGCGCACGCTGGCGGCGCTCGGCATGCCCCACGCCCGTAAGCGTGAGCGCCAGCTCCACGTTTTCCAAAATGGTCTGATGCGGAATGAGGTTATAGCTCTGGAACACAAAGCCGATGCGGTTGTTGCGATAGGCATCCCAATCGCGATCGTGAAAATCCTTGGTCGAAATACCGTCGATCAGCAGGTCGCCGGAATCGAAATGATCGAGCCCACCGATAACGTTGAGCATCGTGGTTTTACCCGAACCCGAGGGACCCAGAATGGCCACGAACTCGTTATCGCGAAAAGACAGGCTTACGCTGTCGAGCGCCACCTGCGTAAACGACTGCGTAACGTACCTTTTGCAAATACCTTTGAGCTCCAACATGGACGGCAACCTCTCCCACGCGGGCGCACTTGCCCGCTCTCCCCCGCCGTTCGTATTCGACGCGTTTGTCCTACTCTATCCCCATTTTTTGCCGGAGCCAGTGAGGAATGTAACGAAGCGTGCCAAAAAACGAACGGGACGGCGCCCAAAAGAAGAGGTCCCGAGCGGGACCTCTATATGGTGGAGTTTATCTTGAAAGGTAGCGGACTACTTCGCGCAGCGGCGCACGATCTTCGCCATGCTTTACGCGTTTTCTACTGCTCGCTATTCGCAATCGCCTGGTCGATAAGCTTGTCGAGTGCTGCGCGCTGCTCGGCGGAGCTGATGGCTCCCACGATTGGATCCCCTACGATGTTGCCATTCTGATCGATGACATACGTCGTCGGGAACGAGAACAAATTTGACGTAAACTTACCGGCCTCGCTATCCGACTTGAACCAGATGTTCTTATATGTCACGCCCTTCTTGCTCAGCACGTCCTTGGCATCTGCAATCTCGCCCTTGTTGCCATCGAGCGTAAAGGAATTGACGCCCACGACCTGGCCGCCCTTCTTGGCAAGCTCCTTATTCAGGTCCTCAAGGTCGCCCAGCTCGCCCACGCACGGCTTGCAAGTGGTGAACCAGAAGTTCATGACGGTGACCTTGTTCTTAGAGAACAGCTCGTCGCTGCTCACGTCGTTGCCATCCAGGTCCTTGCCCGTAAAGCTGGGGAACTTCGTCGCCTCGCTCGAAGCATTGGCACCAGCCGTCATGCCAGCGGTCGAAGCGTCGACGCTCTCGCCTGCACTCGGCGTGCTTCCACAGCCGGGGAACTCCTTCTCCAGGCTCTCGAGCTTGTCCTCGATCTCCTTGATTTGCTGTGCGCCGGCCTTGAGCGTCTTAAGCTCATCCGCCGTGAACTCATCCTTGGCGCCGTCGATGGTCTTGAGCAGGAAATCGCCGTAATTGCTGCCGTCCTCAATCATTGTCGAGTCTTTATTTGCCGCGTTGAATACCTTTTCCCACAGCGCGTTATCACTCGAAAAGATCTCGTTCTCCTTCTGCATGAGTTTTGCATACAACTCGGCGGCCTCGTCGGCATTGGTCGGCTTCTGCGCAGTGAGTTCTGCGATCTTAGGATCGGAGCCCGCAGATTCACTCGCATTGCCACCGGGTGCCGAGCACGCCACAAGGCACAAGGCCAGCACCGGCACCATAAACAGGGCCGCAATCTTAGAAAGCTTCATGGTCATTCCTCCGTTTTGTCGAAGCTTGTTTTACTTTTTATCGGCGGTCAGAGGGAGCTTTTCCGCCGACACATCCAGGCCATAGCGATAGCTGATGGCATCGACGGGACAGGCCCCGATGCACTTTCCGCACCGGATACATTCGGCATGATTGGGCGCGCGGACCACATCAACTTCCATCTGACAAACCCTTGAACACTTGCCGCACGAGACACATTTGCATGCGTCAACCCTAATCCCCAGTAGGGACACCCTATTCATGAGCGCATAGAATGCGCCGAGTGGACAAATCCATTTGCAGAAGGGGCGGTAGAACAAAACGCTCAGCACTACCACGGCAATGAGAACGGCAAGTTTCCAAGTAAAGAGATGTCCCAACGCAGATCGAATGCCGGCATTGGCAATGGCCAGCGGAATGGCACCCTCGAGCACGCCCTGCGGACAGACGTACTTGCAAAAGAATGGATCCCCCATCCCCAGGTCGTTGACCACCAGCACAGGCAGCAATACCACAGCAAACAGCAGCACGAAGTATTTGATATACGTAAGCGCCTTGAGCCTTTTTGTCGAAAGCTTTTTGCCGGGGATCTTGTGCAGCAGCTCCTGCAGCCAGCCAAACGGGCACAGAAAGCCGCATACAAAGCGTCCCAGCAGCACGCCGAGCAAAATGAGCGTACCGGTGACGTAGTAAGAAAAGTTGAACTTGGATGAACCTACCACCGCCTGGAACGACCCGATGGGGCACGCACCCGATGCCGCAGGGCACGAATAGCAATTAAGTCCAGGTACGCAGACTGTTTTTCCCGCGCCCTGATAGATGCTTCCTTTGGCAAAGTTTGGCAGGTGAATATTGGTGACCAGCGTCGCCGCCGCCTGAATGAATCCGCGAAATCGGGCCAAAACATGCGACGCAGTGTTTTCTCTTTTATCCAATTCCGATACACTCCAAGCACAGCCTAATCGCTTTGGCCAGCACGGCATCCGCCTCGCCACGCATAACGCCAAAGCACACCATGGCAATTCCGACGATCAACAAAGCGACCTGTACCACGGGTTTTACCGCTTTGAACAACCTAACCACTCCTTTCGTTACGCGACCATTGGACCACATCGACTATAAAATCCGTGTTAAGCGCGATTTGGAATGTGTAAGGAGACTGTTATGCGTATTTTGATCGTCGAAGACGAGCGAGCACTGTGTGATGCAATCGCGCGCAGCTTGCGAAACTTGGCTTACAGCGTCGACTGCTGTCACGACGGACAGGAGGCGCTCGACCTGCTGGGCGTTGATGCCTTTGACCTCGTGGTACTCGACCTCAACCTTCCCCGTATCGACGGCATGACCGTGCTCAGGGAACTTAGGAAAACCGATTGCGAGACCAAGGTACTGGTTCTGTCCGCGCGTGGCGAAGTATCCGATAAAGTCGCCGGACTCGATGCCGGCGCCAACGATTACCTTACCAAGCCGTTTCATCTGGACGAACTTGCGGCGAGGATCCGCAGCCTTACCCTCAGGCGCTTCGCACAAAGCGACATAGTATTAACCTGCGGAAAGCTCCGCTTTGACACCAAGGCGCGCATCGCTTCCGTGGACAGCGAGGCTTTATCTCTTACGCGCAAGGAAACGGGAATCTTGGAATACCTGATGCTTAATCAGGGGCGTCCGGTAAGTCAAGAGGAGCTTATCGAGCACGTTTGGGATAGCAGCGTGAACAGCTTTAGCAACGCAACCCGCGTTCACATCTCGTCACTCCGCAAAAAACTACGCAGCGCTTTGGGATACGACCCGATTCGCAATCGGATTGGAGAGGGCTACGTTATGGAGGATAGCGAATGAAAAGGCTTTCGCTGCAATGGCGCATAACGATTATGACGGCGCTGCTCACGTGCGCAGCGTGCGTGCTGACGAACTGCCTGGTCGGCTATACGGGCATGCGCTACATGGATGCCATCGGCAGCGACATCTCGGCCTTTAACGCAACCGGTGAAGATTCGCTCCAGGCGTTCGACCCAACGAAAACGGCCCCCGATGACAAGGTCACGATCGTCGTAAACGACGCACAAGAGTCTTTTGGCACGACAACCTGGTGCATCACGGCTGGAGTCACACTCCTTGGCGGCGTGCTGGCATACTTTGTGAGCGGCCGTGCACTCAAACCGCTACGGACTTTTGCAGCCCAGGTTGAGCGCGTGCAGCCTGACAACCTAAGCGAAATCAGACTCAGTGAAGATGTGCCCACCGAGCTACAACGATGCAGCGCCTCTTTCAACGACATGATCGCCCGTCTTGGCGAAGGGTTCTCTGCACAGCGTCAGTTTACCGGCAACGCCGCACACGAGCTGCGCACCCCGCTCGCCCTTATGCAGGCACAGATTGAACTATTCATCTCCGAGCACTCCGGTTTGCAACCCGAAACAGCCGAGCTGCTCGGCCTGCTACAAGAACAAACCGAGCGCATGTCTCGAATGGCCAAGGTATTGCTCGAGATGAGTGAGCTCCGCAGCGTTCCTTGCGAGGACGATGTGGAACTTGGCCCCTTGTCCGAAGAGGTCCTCACCGACCTTGCGCCACTTGCCGAAAATAAGGACGTAACCCTCGATTGCGCCGGAGACGCTTTGACAATCGGAAGTGATACGCTCCTCTATCGGCTGGTGTTCAACCTGGTCGAAAACGCCATCCGTTACAGCCGCCCCGGCTCGACTGTCAACGTCTCCATCTGCGACAGCGACAGCCACGTGCTCCTGCGAGTCAAAGATGAGGGCCCGGGAATACCCAAGCAGTACCGAGAGAGCATCTTCCAGCCGTTCTTTCGTCTAGACAAATCTCGCAGCAGGGCATACGGCGGCGCAGGGCTCGGGCTAGCGCTTGTTTGGGAGATTGCAGCGCTTCACGGTGGCACGGTAGAGGTCGAAACAAGTTCCGAGAACGGGACCACCATGCTCGTAAGCCTTCCAAAACGATCTGCAGCGTCAACCGAGCAGTAAAACGAAAGGGGTCCCGAGCAACAGGGGTACAATTGCTGCTATTGTTGCCAGCTGTTGGGAGATGGAAGATGGACTGCGATAGCTACCCATGCGTTCCCATGCCGTTGATGTGCACCGCCTTTGTGCCGGGGCAGATTGACGCTGCGGTTGCAGGCATTTCCGACCCCGATTCGCGCGCCATTGCTACGGCAGAAGCGCTGTACTTTCGCGGGCAGGCCACCCTCGCTGCCAAGACGGCGCGCCCCTATCTTGACGCCACCGATCCCGCACTGCGCTATTCCGCATGCTTTATCTGCGGATACGCCAGCCTGTCGCTCAACCGTATCGCCGACGCCCGCCGCTGCCTTGCGGGCATTCTCGATGCGCCCACCGACGAGGAATCGCCCGCCATCCACGCCATGCATATCCTGTTCGCCTCGGCCGCGAGTGTCCTGCTGCACCTGCCTTCCCCGTATTCTGCCGAAGAGTTTTATCCACTTGCGGCGCATCTGCCCGAAGGCCTGCGCTTGTTCGCCAGTTACGTGATGGCGCACGCCTTGTATCTGCGCGGCGAATACGGCCGCAGCCTGGGCATGGCGGAAAACGCCCTGATTATGAAACAGGGAAGCTATCCCATCTCGGAGCTGTTCCTGCACTTGGCAGCTTCCATGGCATGCATGAGTCTCAAAGACGTCGACGCCGCAAAAACGCACTTCGGAGCCGCTTGGAACATTGCGCGCCCCGACGGCCTTATCGAACTCATCGGCGAGCACCACGGCCTTTTGCAGGGACTCATCGAGGCATGCCTAAAATCGCAATACCCTGACGATTTCGCACGCATCATTGAGATTACGTATCGATTCAGCTACGGCTGGCGGCGCATCCACAACCCCGATTCGGGCGAGGACGTGGCCGACGATTTAACGACCACGGAATTCACCATGGCCATGCTCGCCTGCCGCGGATGGACCAACGCCGAAATAGCACGCCATATGGGAGTATCGCCGGGCACCGTCAAAAACCGCCTATCAGGCGTATACGCAAAGCTTGGTATCGGAACTCGCGCCGAGCTGGTTGCCCACATGTTGCGCTAGAGGCCAGACTACCCAGCATATCGAAAGCGCCCCGGGGGCCTGACGCTTTCGCGCGCTCAAATTGGACATTTTGACTCTTGAACGGCACTACCGCCACGAGGCGCCTTCTCGCAAAATTGGATTATTTCCACCGATATTTGCGGGATGGGAGTCCAAGATGCTTGATCGCCGTTCGTTACTTGTTGCTGGAGCGTCCTCGCTAGCGAGCATTATGTTGCCCCGCGTGCCGGGAAGCGAAAATGCCTTTCTGCTGCCGTTCACGCCCACCGCGGCCTATGCCGACGAAGAAAACCCCTTCAGGGTGCTCGTTCTCTCGCGCACCATGTTCGGTGTGGTCGTGGTCGACGTCGCCAACAAGAATACGCCCATCAAGGGAGCCCAGGTCACGCTCACATCGCGCTATGCCGCAGGCAAGCAGCTCACCGCCACGACCGATGACGAAGGCACGGCCATCTTTGAGGTCGCGCCGCTTTCGGAAGGCTACGTGGACGAGACGACGCTCCTTGACGCGTACGACTTTAACGGCGGCATTTCCATTTGCATGGCGGGCTACCGCGATGTCGAGATTCCCCTCGCGCGTGTCCAAGGCGGCACCGCCATTACCGCACCCACACGTCCGCTCTCCGATGGCGAGCCGTACTTTCGACAGCTCACGTTCGACGAATGGGACATCCAGTACGCCGACGCCACGTTTATGGCAATGCCAGCGGACGAAGCAGCAAACGACCAGCCCAACACGCACGCTTTTACCGTGCAGGCCCATCTGCCGCAAGGCGGGCAGGCAACGTTACATATCAATAAAGTGATGCCCGCTGCGGGCAGCCCATCCGAAACCGTCACGCAGATTGGCCAAGTCAAGGCCAGCGCATCGGGCGCGGATAATCTGGCGACGTTCACGCTCGAAGACAAGTTCCTCGATGCAGCGTCAAACCTTCTGGAGGAAGGATGCAAGCTGCGCTTTGTCCTCGACTATCAGGGCAAGACCTATACACTCTCCTCCCCCATGGCCGTTGTCACCGCGCCGGCCGCAAAGGCAGAATCGGGCTCGACCACTATCGTCCCCACCACCATGGACCAAGAGGTCACTCCATTTGATTTCCCCGCGGCGTTTCCCGGCATCGGCGGCAATAAGTTCACGTGCTGGATACCCTCGTTCCCCATTTTGTTCGATTTCTCGTTTGCTGGATACGTACTGTTTGGCGGAGGATACAAACCAGCCAGCTATATGAACGATTCGGGCAACCCTGATCCGGAATACTGGAAGAAATCGCCGCGCGAGTCGGGCGCCAAGCAGGCAAACCGCTACCTCGACGAGATGGAGGGGAAGTGGAATCAGTACAAGAGCATGAGTGCCGGATCGGGCACCGATCCAAGAAACACCAAGCTCCTTCGCCACCATTGCACGCTGCTGTTCACGATGGATATCGCCACACAGCTGTACGGCTCGCTCGCCTACGATTGGGTAGGCAAAACCTGGGGTAACAACAACGACCCCGCATACGGCAATATTAAGGCCCTCTTCCAGGTAAGAACCGACCTCAATTGGACCGAGCAGTTTACCCTAGGACCGGTGCCGTTTTTCCTAAACGTCAACCCCTGGGTGCTGGCGAAGCTGGCGCTCGCCGTGGGTGCCCACACGCACGGCAGCGGCGCGGCGTTTTTTAAAAACATTTCGCTCGACTATTCAAACACGTCTGGCTCGTTCACCATCCAGATTGGACTTGCCGTCACCTTTGGCGCCGGCGTTGCAGGCGTCGCCTCGTCTGCCGTGCGCGGCGCCGCATCCCTCACGCTGTTCATTGGGTACGAGAAGGCAGATGGACACCAGCTTCCGCGACTGCGCGTAGGTGCAGATGTCGATGTCGATGTGATACTCCAGTTCGTAATGTTCAAGTGGACCACCAAGGCCTGGTCGGGGTCGTGGCCCACACTCATCGATTCGTGGAATATGTCGGTAAACAATGGCGACCAGTATGTGCTCCAGCGCTCTGAGCTTGCATTGGGTGGAGATGCGCCTTATACGCTGGATGCCTGCTTCGGCTCGGCCGGCAACATCGAGGCAGGCGGCGTGTCGCAATTTATCGCATCGGCCACCATCGTCACCAACGCCGAGCTGCTCGCACGCGCCGAGGTTAAGGCCACTGCAAGGAATGTCGCGCCTACCGTACGCGATTGGGACCGGTCGGTCACGCGCATTGAACTCGAGGCAGATGCAGAAAGCGAAGACACGGGACAGGTCGAACATTTCGTCCACTCACTGATGGAAAGCGACGAAAACGCCGCGCCGATGTACGAGTACACCTATATCGGCCAGGCGACGAACGCCGTTGCGGACCCCAACGCCAACTCTGCCGGCGTGTCGGAGGACGAGCGTGGCGGCATAAAACCCTCGAGCGACAACGTACTGTTTTCCGGCGTGCTCAGCGAAGCCCACATGAAGCTAACGATAATTGCCGGCGTTGAGTGCCTGTTCCGTATCGCCTCGGTGCGCTACGGCGAGAATGGTCGCTCGCGCCTGGTGGTGCATACAAAGACGAACGGTACGTGGTCCGCTCCCACGCCTGTGGACTTTCCCCTTGGGTTTGGCGAGGGCGACGTGGAGCGCGACGGCATATACGATTACGACTTCGACGTGGTGGAATATACGGACGGAAGAGGAAACCAAGACGCCTACGTGCTGCTGGTCTCGGGCGAGCGCCCCGCCGGCGACAACACCCTTTTCGATACGGCGAGCACATCCGGCATACTGTCCGTCGTGCGCCTGCGCATAAGTAACGACGGAGTTCGCGTGATATCGCACACGTCATGGCGCAGCATCTCGCGCGGACGCCTTCAGGAGGATGGCTACCATTGTCTGCAGTGCCCACGCATCACGGTGGGCAAGACACTTGTCGACGGACGTCTGTCGGGCGCCTACCTCCACCGCCACGGAGCCACCGCAGAGAAGGCGCTCGGCAGCGAGGCCGAGGTTGCACTGGAATGCTTTACCCTGTGGTCGGATGATTTGGGCGACAGTCTGACGTTCCGTCAAGTTCTCCGCTTTCCGCAAGCGCCGTCGAGTATCGAGCTGGGCGCGCCCGAGAATATAAACGGCAAAATGGTGGTGCCCGTTGCATACGAGACTGCAGGCGGTTGTGGCTGCGCATCGTACGCCGTGATCGGCCAGTCCATTGCGGGCTGGGGCGTTATGTCGCCAGATGCCACAGTACCCCACGCGGTGCCGTGGCCACAACATTCGGGCTTTTTGACAACCGTCAACGAGCAACTGCAGCATATTACCTGGACGCGAGGCGCATCGGCATTTGCAACGCAGCCCGTGGGTGCCGCAGACTGTGGCCCAGCATCGTTTAGCGTAAGCAACAACGGCAGGTGCGTGCTCTATGTAGAGAACACCGATGGCAAGGTGGGACAAACCTACGACGAAGAAGGCAACCCGGTAGCAGTGATGGGCAAGCACTTCCGCATCTTCGCCAGCACCTTGGCAGGCGATCTGTTTACGGAGCCGTTCGTGATGTGCGAGCTAGACCATCCCGTCGATCAGATAACGACATTTTTAACGTCGGGAGGCATGCTCTCCGCGCTCGCCACGCACATTGTGAGCGCGGAGAAGAGCGAGGCAGAGCTGCACGGCATCGAAGTGCCCTTGGTGGCGTGTGCCACTCCGACGGGCGCGGTCGCTACCTCGGGCGCGGTGGTGCCCGGAGCAGCAGGCGAATCCTTCATGGTCACGGTGCGAAACGACGGCAACACCTTGCTGACCGCCGGCACGATCGATCTATACCGAGAGGGCTCCAGCCAGCCGTTCTCCAGCGCATCCATCGGGTTCGGAGCGAACACACGCATGGCATCGATCTACGACCCAGAGCTTGCCGAGGACGCTTCGGCCAACGACATGGCACATGTGAAGTACGCGCTCGAGACGCTGGGCGAGCGCTTCGCTACGCACCCGCTGGCAGCCGACAGTGGCAACGCCGTGCTGGCACCGGGTTGCACGGCACAGTTCCGCATGAGCTTTGCCATCCCAGAGAGTTGGGGCGACGAGGTGGGCAAACGCGTAACGTTATATGCGAAGGCGCGTAATCTGGTGGCGCTCGATCCCGTAACGCTCGAGGAAATTCGACCGGGCGCAAACTCGGCGCTGGGTGCCGTACTGCACGAGCTTCATGTGCCCGACGCGGCATGCGAGCGCTCAGAAGTTCAGGTCGGCGTATGCGGCAGCGCGGATACGACAGGACTTCACGACGCCCCGATGACGGCGGACGGCAGTGGCGGCTCGAGTGGCGGCGGTACTGACAAGGGCGGCGGCTCCGGCGGAAGCAGCTCCAGCAGTGGCAAGGACCACGGCACTAACAAGCGCTCCGGAAAATCGGGCGCGCTTGCGGGCACGGGCGATGTCAACGCTCCCCTTACGGCAGCCGCAGCAGCACTCGCCGCAGCTGGTGCCGGCCTTGTCGCCTACAGCGCCCGCCGCACGGCACTCGAAACCGACACCGCCAATGAGGTCAATTCGGATAGACCTCGCTAGCTCCTAGTTACTTTTGCGAGAGACGCCGACTCGGCTCATCGAACATCAAAATGGGCTGGTTCTGGATACCCAGAGCCGGCCCATTACGCATTAGATATCGTCAGAGGAGTCGAGTTCTGCCTCGAGCTTGGCACGGCGTCTTTTCGCCGTGAAAAACGTTGCGCACAGGACAGCAAACGTGGCCGCGAAAATCGTCGCGCCGCAGAACACGCCCGTGGCCAGGTTCGCCAACCAAAAGACGCTTTCGAGCGGTACGATCTGCGCCTCAGCGATACAGCGCATTGCGGCAATAACAAGCGCGAACGCGGCGCCGCTAAGACCGCTGACAAGCAGGAAATATCCAACAGGAAGATGCTCGGTTTGCCCAAAACGATTGGTATCGACATAGCCCTTCCGCGTTTGCAGTCCTGCGCAAATCAACATCACGAGAACGAGCCACAAATACATGGCTGCCTCGAGCGGCGTTGCAAAGCCATGCGGCATTTCACTGGCGTCGCTGTGAACCCACGCAACCTGTCGAGCTATAAACTGGTAGAAAAAGATCATCAACATGCCAAACGAAAGCAGCACGAAACCAATCTTGTAGACCTTCGCGCTCTCAGCCTCCAGGCGCTCATCCTTTGGGCCGGCATATTCACGCCACTTTTGCACGAGTTTTAAATCTTCAAATTTCACAGCGAACTCCTAAAGAGCGTCAGGGCCGACGTCGCTCTCGTCTTCCCAAAACAAGTCGTTCAACGTAACGCGTAGCGCTTTACAGATTGCCACGCACAAATTGAGCGTGGGGTTGTAGCCGCCCGCCTCGATCAGGCCGACGGTCTGGCGCGTAACGCCCACGGCCTCGGCCAAGTCAGCTTGCGAAAGGCCAGCCGCCGCGCGCGCCGCCTTCATGCGAAGGTTTTTCTTACCCGACATGGAGCTCCTTTCGTAAATGTGGACAGGTATCCGTTGCAACATGACAGAAATATATTGCATCCATCAAAAGATGTCAACTATATCTGTCATTATGAAAACCATGTCTGTCATCGCCATGCAGACATACCAATTTCAATTCGCTATTCAAACTTACTCGGACAAAACCGACTCGGTTTTCTCCGAGTAAACGTGATTGATAGTCGATCGATGTGCCCGCTCGTGCGATCAGCATCGTTCGATTTTGTTTAGTAAAACTAGATCCCTATTAAATAAAATTCATCTGTATCCAAATTTGTTTAACAATGCCGCGCTACCACTAAACACTATCCCTGTTAATCCGAACGATTGTTCGATGGATTTCGTGTTGGGTGGAATCGTCTGTGGGCTGGGCTATGCTACCTTGACTATCTATATGACTTAAACGCAGCAAAGGAGCACCGAGAGAGCGAGTATGGCAAAAAACACCGCAAACTATGGTAACGACAGTATCCGCCAGCTCAAGGACGAGGAGCGCGTACGCCTGCGCCCCGCCGTCATCTTTGGCTCGGACGGGCTCGACGGCTGCGCGCATGCCGCCTTTGAGATCCTGTCCAACGCCGTCGACGAGGCGCGCCAGGGTTACGGCAAGCTCATCACCCTTACCACCTTTCGCGATGGCTCTATCCAGGTAGAGGACAACGGCCGCGGCTGCCCGCTCGACTGGAACCCCTCCGAGAAGCGCTTCAACTGGGAACTCGTCTTCTGCGAGCTCTACGCCGGCGGCAAGTATAACAACAACCAGGGCGGCGACTACGACTTCTCGCTCGGCACCAACGGCCTGGGCTCCTGCGCGACTCAGTACGCTTCCGAGTACATGGATGTCACCGTCTGGCGTGACGGCAACAAGTACTCCTTACACTTTAAAAAGGGCAAGGTTGTCGGCGCCAAAAAGAAGGCACTCGAGATTGAACCCAGCGACGAAAACCGCACCGGCACCACCATCAAGTGGCGCCCCGATCTCGAGGTCTTTACCTCGATTAGCATTCCCCACGATTGGTATCGCGAGACCATGCGCCGCCAGGCCGTGGTCAACGCCAACGTGACCTTCCGCTTGCGCATCGAGGGCGACGACGGCGAATTTACCGAAGAGGACTTCTGCTATCCCAAGGGCATCGAGGACTACGTGCTCGAGAAGGTCGGTACCGACTACCTCACCGAGCCCTTCTTTATCGAGGCCGACCGTCGCGGTCGCGATCGCGAGGACCTGCCCGACTACAACGTGAAGATTACCGCGTGCATGTGCTTCTCGCGCACCTTCATGATGCAGGAGTACTACCACAACTCATCGTGGCTCGAGAACGGCGGTTCGCCCGAGAAGGCCGCCCGCAGCGCTCTGACCAGCGCCATCGATGCTTACATTAAGCAACAGGGCAAGTACAACAAAAACGAGAGTGGCATCAAATGGCAGGACGTCCAGGACTGCCTGGTGCTGGTGACCAACTGCTTCTCCACCCAGACGTCCTATGAAAACCAGACTAAGAAGGCCATCAACAACCGCTTTATCCAGCAGGCTATGACGGCCTTCTTTAAGGAGCGCCTCTCGACCTACTTGATCGAGAACAAAGACGCCGCCAACAAGATCATGGAGCAGGTGCTCATCAACAAGCGCTCGCGCGAGAACGCCGAAAAGACGCGCCAGAGCATCAAGACCAACCTGCAGCAGAAGACCGACATGGCCAACCGCGTGCAGAAGTTCATCGACTGCCGCTCCAAAGATAAGAACCGTCGCGAGATCTACATCGTAGAGGGCGACTCGGCAGCAGGCGCCATTCGCACCTCGCGCGATGCCGAGTTCCAGGGCGTTATGCCCGTCCGCGGTAAGATCCTCAACTGCCTGAAAGAGGACTACCCGCGCATCTTTAAGTCCGACATCATCATGGACCTCATGCGCGTACTGGGCTGCGGTGTGGAGATCAAGGACAAGCGCATCAAGAACCTTGGTGCCTTTGACCTGGACAACCTCAACTGGAACAAGGTCATCATCTGTACGGACGCCGACGTCGACGGTTATCACATCCGTACGCTCGTGCTCACCATGCTCTACCGCCTGGTGCCCACGCTTATCGACGAGGGTTACGTATATATCGCCGAATCGCCGCTCTACGAGATCAACTGCAAAGAGAAGACCTACTTTGCCTACACCGAGCTCGAAAAGAACGGCATCCTCAAGGAGATTGGCGACCAAAAGTGCTCCATCAACCGCTCCAAGGGTCTTGGTGAGAACGACCCGGACATGATGTGGCTCACCACCATGAATCCCGAGACGCGTCGTCTGATCAAGGTGGAGCCCGAGGACGTCACCAAGATGGAAACCATGTTCAACCTGTTGCTGGGCAACGACGAGGCAGGCCGCAAGCGCCATATCTCCGAGCACGGCAAGGAATACCTGGACCAGCTGGACCTGCAGTAGCAGCAAATCGATAACGACGGCCCATAAGAAGTTCAAGAGGAAATCGTGGCAAAGAAGAAGACGAAGAACCAGCCAAAGAAAAAGCAGGTCAACGCCGAAAACGTCATCGGCCTGCACTCCGAGGTCACCGACCAGCCGATCACGCAGACGCTCGAGGTCAACTACATGCCCTACGCCATGAGCGTCAACGTCTCGCGTGCATTCCCCGAGATCGACGGCTTTAAGCCCTCGCACCGCAAGCTGCTCTACACCATGTACAAGATGGGTCTGCTCAAGGGCGAGCGCCAGAAGAGCGCCAACATCGTGGGCCAGACCATGAAGCTCAACCCGCACGGCGATGCCGCGATCTACGAGACGATGGTGCGCCTGGCGACGGGCAACGAAGCGCTGCTTGCGCCCTTCGTGGAGTCGAAGGGCAACTTTGGCAAGTACTATTCGGGCGACCTGAGCTACGCCGCCTCGCGTTACACCGAGGCCAAGCTCTCCCCCATCAGCGCCGAGATCTTCAAGGACATCGACAAGGACCCGGTCGACTTCGTCGACAGCTACGACGGCGCCATGAAGGAGCCGCGCCTGCTGCCCACCACGTTCCCCAATATCCTCGTCTCAGCCAACAAGGGCATCGGTGTCGCCATGGCGTCCGACATCTGCGGCTTCAACCTCAACGAGGTCTGCACTGCCACAATGCACTACCTGCAGGACCCCGACTGCGACCTGCTCGAATACATGCCCATGCCCGACTTCTCGACCGGCGGCGAGATCATCTACCGCCGCGAGGAGATGGAAAAGATTATCGAGACCGGCCTTGGCAGCTTCCAGATCCGCTCCCGCTGGCGCTGGATTCCCGAAGAGCGCATCATCGAGGTCTACGAGATTCCCTACACCACCAAGACCGATGTCATCATCGAGCGCATCGTCAAGCTCTCCAAAGAGGGCAAGGTCAAGGAGATCGCTGACATCCGCGACGAAACCGACCTCTCGGGCTTGCGCATCGCCATCGACCTTAAGCGCGGCGTCGACCCCGACAAGCTCATGGCCAAGCTCTATCGCTCGACCACGCTGCAGGATTCGTTCTCGTGCAACTTCAACGTGCTCGTCGACGGCTATCCCCGTGTTATGGGCGTGCGTCAGATCCTGCACGAGTGGGTCAAGTGGCGTATTGAGTCCACGCGTCGCCGCATTAACTTTGACCTGGGAAAAAAGTCCGAGCGCCTGCACCTGCTGCACGGCCTCGAGGCGATCCTGCTCGACATCGACAAGGCGATCGCCATCATCCGTGGCACCAAGCTCGAGGCCGAGGTCGTGCCCAACCTTATGCGCGGCTTCGACATCGACGAGACCCAGGCCGAGTTTGTTGCCGAGCTCAAGCTCCGCAACATCAACGAGGAGTACATCCTCAACCGCACCAAGGACATCGCTAAGCTTGAGGGCGAGATTGCCGAGCTTGAGGAGATCCTCTCCAGCGAGGAGAACATCAAGAAGGTCATCAGCGACGAGCTGGCCGCGGTCAACAAGAAGTATGTGATGCCGCGCCGCACGGGCAGGATCGAGCCCCATGAGGTTATCGAAGTAAGCTTGGAGCCCGAGGTCGAGGAGTACCCGGTCACCATCATGCTCTCGCGCGATGGCTACCTTAAGAAGATGACGGACCGCGTACTCAAGAAGGCCACCACGCTCAAGTACAAGGACGGCGATAAGCCCTTTATCGAGTTCCCATCCTCCAACACCCACGAGCTGCTGGTCTTTACCAACAAGAGCCAGGTGTACAAGTGCAAGGTTGCGGCTTTTGAGGACACCAAGTCGGCCCAGCTGGGCTCGTACCTGCCGACCGATCTTGAGATGGAACCCGACGAGAGTGTCATCTGGGTCATCGACCCCGAGGACTACAAGGCCGACGTGTTGTTTGTCTTTGAGAACGGCCGCGTGGTGCGCGTCGCACTTTCTGGATACGTCACCAAGACCAACCGCAAACGCCTCAAGAACGCCATCTACGGTGGCAGCAAGTTGCTGTATGCCCAGGTGCTCAACACAGATCGTGACATCGCGCTGGTCTCGAGCGACTATCGTTTGATGAACTTCAACACGTCGCTGCTCAAGACCAAGACGACCACCAACACGCAGGGCGTCCAGGCCTTTACAGCCAAGAAGGGTCGCTCGGTCACCACCGTCGGCACGACCGAGGAGATCCTTGGCGCCGGCGTCTCGGCCGAGAAGTTCACCGCGCAGAACCTCCCCTCCGCCGGTGCCCTTATGAAAGAAAACGACATGCCGAGCCTGTTTGACTAGGTACCACGGCAACGAGACCGTTAGATACTTCGCAAAGCGACGAGGCCCGGAGCGCAACGGCATTGCGCCCGGGACTCGTCGTTTTTCTTCTCAACTATTTCTTAACGCAGATTAATTGATTTCTGCTTATTTTTCTGCGTTAAAAAATGTCAGCGTCACTGCTTCGATGCCCTTTGGTCGGTCGTTAGCAAAACTTGCAAAAATTAGCAAAATTTGCAAAAATTAGCAAAACTTGCAAAGGAGACACCATGGAGTACAGCAAGAACCCCTTTACCCCGACGTTCGGAAGTATCCCTCCCTTTCTAGCGGGTCGCGAGCATATTCTGCGTGACATCAACCGTGGTTTTATCAACGGCCCGGGAGATCCAAACCTGTCGACTATTTTTACGGGCGCAAGGGGAACGGGCAAGACGGCGCTTCTCTCGCTCCTTTCAGAAACGGCGCTTGAACACGGTTGGATCGCAGCAAATGTCTCCGCCATGCCAGGCATGCTCGAAGATATTATCGAGCGAACCAAAGAAGCCGCAGATAGCTACCTCTCACAGCCTCATGCGCGCATAAACGGCGTTCAAATTGGTCCAGTGGGCATCGATTGGACATATGCTCAAGAGGTCCAGGGCAACTGGCGCACACGCATGAATGGCATCTTTAAGCAACTCGAAAAACATGACATCGGACTTCTCATTACCATCGATGAAGTCACCGTCGATCTCGAAGAAATGCTTCAATTTGCCTCTGTTTACCAGCACTTTGTACGCGAAGGTAAAAAAGTTGCCCTACTCATGGCAGGACTGCCCTACAAAGTATCGGCGTTGCTGCGTAACGATTCCGTCTCGTTCCTCAGGCGTTCCCAATATCATCAGTTGGGACGAATCACTGACGTTGAAATTGCAAACGCATTCCGCAAAACCGTTGAGGCCGGAGGACGTTCAATCACACCAGAAGCGCTCGAGAATGCTGTGAAGGCCGTCGACGGATTCCCCTACATGATGCAGCTCGTCGGATATCGCACTTGGGATGTTTCGGAGAACTCGCCCCAAATCAGTGCATCCGATGTCCAGCAGGGTTCCCTACTCGCACGCATGGAGCTGCATGATCGCATTCTCGAAACGACCTATCGAGAGCTTTCCGATAAAGACATTGAGTTTTTACTCGCGATGCTGCCCGATTCTGGCCCCAGCAGGGTCTCGGAGATAGCCAAACGCATGGGCGTCGCCAGCAACTACGCAAGCCAATACAAACGCCGCCTTCTCGAGGACGGCGTCATCGGGGAACGTGGGCGTGGTCTCGTTGGCTTTGACATCCCCGCATTCAGGGAGTTCCTGAGCGAGAAAGTCTCCTAGCACGCGGAGATTGTCCATAAGGACATCAACGCATGGCAATCAGTAATCCTCTTGGTAAGGGAAGTAGGCTTTCCGCCAACGCTGATTGCCATGCGTTCTTCTTGTCCTTAGGCGAGCTTGCGAGCGAGCTCTCGCACCTCTTTCAACTTGGGCGACGATGCCATGCTGTCGCGCTCGGTCATACCGCTGATGGCGACAATGCCCTGGTCCTCCCACTTGCAGTACGCACAGGTCGACTTGTACATAGCGATCGCCGCATCATAGACGCCCTCGCTGTGGCTATCGAGTAAAAGGGCCGTCTTGGTGAACGGGAAGCCCGTAGCACCGAAAGCGTATAGGCGATCGATGGCGGCCTTCTCCTGCGCAGTGATATCAAACCAGTAGATAGGCGAAGCGAAGACAACCATGTCGGCGTCTTTCAGCGACTCGATCACGTTGGCCATGTCATCCTTCTGCACGCAAGTGCCCTCGTGGGCGAAGCAATACTGACACCCCAGACAACCAGCGATTTTCTTACTGGCAACGCGGATGACCTCGACCGTATGGCCACCCTCACGCGCGGTCTCAGCAAACGCCTCGACCATGGTGTCGGTATTGGCGCCCTTGCGCGGGCTACCGCTCAATACAACGATATTCATAGGAATCTCCCTTCTTCATGCCTCAGGCGCGCGGCACACATTTCGTTGTAACCAAAACGGATGAAGCTATTCAGTCGTCTGTAGATCGCATCTCTCGTTCGTGTTCTCTAGACACAATCTCATTGCCTGATAACTCCTCGGCCACCTTGATTCTCTCTCCGAGAATTGAACAGCAAATCGTTGCTCGCAAAGTATCGACTGTGGGAAAATTAGCTTGAGCTTTCTCCCTGCTCGCGTAAGCGTTCGCGTGAAAGAGCCTAGCCGCATCGGCCAGGCGCAATATAAATCCGCAGAAACCGGCCTACGAACAAGGAGCGTCTTATGTATGGACAGTATGTTGCACCGCAGACCCATAACAAACGGACTGGCCTGTCTATCCGCGACGTCAAGCGTCATGCAGGCGCCAGAGTCGCCGCCTTCGGAGTAAGCATTCTTGTGGCAGGACTGCTTTTGCTACCCTGCGCAGCACTGGCGACAGAAATGCCCGAAACCGATGTCGCAGCACCCATTACCTGCGACGAAGCCAACGCGGAAGGCAGCCTCACAGCTACCACCGTTGTCGACCATAACTATGACCTGGAGCTCCCTCCTGCCTTCATGTTGGTCCAGAATGAGGCGTTTGTATACGATTTCCCCGACAAACCCGAGGACTTCATCTACGGGCTTAATGACACCGTCCATCTCTTCAAGATCGACACCGATACCGAAGGCCTTACAAAAACCGAGAACCCCAAAGAGGCCAGCGTCTCTATTGCCCTGACCATGATCGACAATCACGTTAGAGCAACCGCAGCCTTTACAGGCGGCTACGCCGACGACCAAATCCCTTACAGACTGAACCTCACCAGCTCAACTCACCTTGGCACACACGTTGACCGCGACTTCGACAGCGGGCAGGGGATTATGCACGAGACGCGGCACGATTACTACATCCGCTACGTCTTCGACAGTGACGTGCACTTGATTGCAACCGACGTGACCGATCCCGAGCCGAGCCCTGACGTTAAGCCGAACCCAGAGGTAAAACCCGAACCGGAAACCAAGCCCGAGCCCACACCGCAGCCCAAGGCAGAAAAGCCCGCGGCAAATCCCGTTTCCACCAAGGCAGTAGCGACGGTTAAACCAGCCGGGACCACCCTACCCGCGACGGGCGACAACGGTGCGATGGCTGTCGCCCTGAGTGTTGCCGGTGGCGCAGTTGTAGCAGTTGGTATTTCCGCAACAAGGCGTCGCAACCGCTAGCTAAAACAAATACGCCATTCACACAGACAGAATGTGGTGCGCGGATGATTGGGCATCCGCAGGCTGAGTGAAGCCATAACAACACCACGCGCATCGAGCAGTTTGAGCCGGCATGCGTATGTCGGCGCCATACCGGGAAGGGAGAACCTTCTTGTGGGGCGGACGACCCCATTGCAGTCTCCTTCCGCTCTATAACTACGGAATCGACGGCAGCCGTAGAAGAATCGCCATCGTACTCGTAGCGGTTCTCCGCCCCCTAAGCAGCGTGTCCGCTACGAAACGACCGTCTTGTAATAAGCGCCGAAGTCTGCCAGCGAGTCCACGACGGGCATCATCTGGCGACCGAGCTCGGTAAGGCCATACTCAACGCGGGGAGGATTCTCGCCATAGTCATGGCGAAAGACCAGCCCATCATCCTCCATCTGCCGCAGGCTGTCGGTAAGCACCTTCTGAGAGATTCCCTCAAGGTCGCGGCGCAACTCGTTGAAGCGCCAGGGGCGTACGCGCAAGTTACGGATAATGAGCAGCTTCCACTTGCCGCCAATGAGCGCTACCGCCGTTGCGACCGGACACTCCGGAAGTTCCTCTTTCGCCATCACGGGAGACCCAACCTCCTTGACCATACCGGTTTCACAAAAAAGTACGCAGTTACAAATATGTGCGTACTCGTATTTGCATGCGCCTTCGCGTTGAATATAGCTCACGCAGGAGATGCCTGCAAGGTAAATCAACCCAAAGAGAGGAACCATTATGGCTAATTATGCAAAGACCCACATCGGTAATGAGAGCCGTGTCGAGCTGCACGAAGTGCTCGGGCTTACCGGGGCAGAGGTGAGTGTCAACAGTCTTCCCGCCGGCGCTGGCGTTCCGTTCGTCCATGCACACAAGGAAAACGAGGAGATCTATGGCGTGCTCGAGGGTGCCGGCTCGGTCACGATCGACGGTGAGGATATCGAGCTTGCGGCCGGCGACTGGCTGCGCATTTCCCCCGCCGCACACCGCCAGTTCCGCGCCGCATCCGACTCGGGCATCACTTACGTCTGCATCCAGGTCAAGCAGGGGTCCCTTAATGCCTTCACGGCCGACGACGCTATCATGTTCTAATTCGCGATTGGTTTGCAAAGGGCCGATACCGCCCGCATGCCCCCTTCGGAATAGGCGCTGAGCAGCTCCTGAGCGTGGGCAAACTCGGACCCTCGCCTCCAACCGAGCAGGCGGTTGACCGCGAGATTTCCCTGGACGTTGTGGACGAAGAGCAGATAGGCGTCCTCGCGCGAAAGCCCAGTCTCCTCCATGATAGAGGGAACCATCTGCTCAGCGCCGCGCTCGACGACGCGCTGCGCCACCCGGGCGTACGCATCGTCATCCGAGTAGAGCAGATAATAGTCATCGTTTGCCGGCGGGCGCTGGCAGAGGGCCCCCGCCCCCGTCCCCTCGAGTGGGGGCGCCGCTGCCAGGGCCTCGTCGATAAGTGCGTCGAGCAGTGCGAACTTGTCCTCGTAGTGCAAATAGAACGTGCCGCGGTTGATATCGGCGCAGCGGCAAATATCCGCCACCGTCATCTTCGCGAAGCCGACCTCGGCCAGCAGCGCAAAGAACGCCTCCCGTATAACCGAGAGCGTGTAGCGTCGGCGACGATCGATCTTCCCCGATTCCATGGCCCCTCCAATTGCAGCGCTCAACAATATCCAGAAGCCGCTCGTTTATCGACAGCAGCTCGAAACTGTTCATTGCTCTGACGCAATCAACATTGATACTTTTTATAGACACCTGTTCATTGTAGTTGAAAGAGAGTATCAAGTGACTCTATACGAGCGGCTCGTTATCGAACTCACCAACCAATCGTTTTCCCATCAGGCCGCCTACCGCACCGGCGGCACGCCCTATGAGCTGAGTGCCCGCGAGCCCGAGCCCTACGACCAGCAAATCGAAACGTTTGCCCGCATGATCGATGAAGCCGATTGCGTGCTTGTAGGCGGGGCCTCCGGGCTCTCCGCGGCGGGCGGCGGCGACTTCTACTACGAGGACAACGCGACCTATCGCAGGCATTTCGGCAAATTCGCCGAGCGCTACGGTTTCAGGGGCGCTTTTGAAGGGTCGTCCTACCGCTGGCCCACCGCCGAGTCGCGCTGGGGATACCTCGCCACCTTCCTCGACACCACGCTCAACGCCCCGTTGCGCGAGCCCTACAAAGATCTCGACGCCATTCTTACCGAGAAAGACTTCTTCGTTCTCACCACCAACCAGGACACGCAGTTCATGAAAATCTACCCTTGGGAGAAGGTGGCAGAGATCCAAGGCGACCACCGCTTCTTCCAGTGCTCCCGTTGCTGTACCGACGAGGTATGGGACGCCATCGAGCCGGTCTCTCGTATGGTAGAGGCCATGGGAGACGGCCTAGAGGCTCCGACAGAACTCGTGCCACGCTGCCCGCACTGCGGGGCAGAGGCGTTCCCTTGGGTTCGCGGCTACGGCAACTTCCTGCAGGGCGAGCTCTACGAGGAGCAGTACCGCAAGGTGTCCGACTGGCTCGACGCGCACGCACGGCAGAAGATTCTTTTCCTTGAACTGGGCGTAGGCCGCATGACGCCCGCGTTTATCCAGGAGCCGTTCTGGGCCCTCACAGCGCAGTTGCCACAGGCTAGTTACATCGCCGTGAACAACAGGGCGCAGTTTCTCCCCCGTGCGATCGAGGATCGGGGACTCGCCGTTCGCGCCGATATCGCCGACGTGCTCGCCGACGTGCGCAAGACGCTGGGTAGGTAGCGCATGGAAACGGTAAAAGCGGTTCGTATCGGCCAGGCACTTGCCGAGGCGGATCTTGTCATCATCGGCGCCAGCAACGGGCTCGACATGGCGGAGGGGCTCAATCTCTTCTGCGCCGACGCCCATTTCCGAGAGGCGTACGGGGACCTCGCTCAGGCCGACGGCATCGGCTGCATACTGCAGGGGCTCGCCTCTCCAGATGCAAACGTACGACGCCGATGGGCCGAGCGGTTCCATCAAAAGGAGTATGTCGAGTATGAGCCCAGCCCGCTCATGAACAGGCTGCGGCATCTTACGGAGCACGCTGACACCTTCGTGATCACGTGCAATATCGACGGACACTTCGCACGTGCAGGGTTCAACGAGAACAGCGTGCTCGAAACGGAGGGGAGCATACGCACGTCGATTGACGAGCGGCGTCTCGCCCATCCAGATACCCTCGCCATGGCACAGCTCGAAGAGCTCGCACACCTTGTGCAAGCCCATCGCAACCACAAGGTTGCCATCCTCGAACTTGGTGTGGGACTGCGCAACGGCGTCATAAAGCGCATGCTCGCTCAGGTCGCGAACGTCTGCGAACACGCCACCTACATCGTGTTCAACTACAGCCAGGCCATGGCGCCCGATGCATCGTGCGAGACGATTCTCGTTGACGGCGATATGACCCCGGCTTTCGAGGAGATTGCCCAATGCCGTCTCTAGAGAGGGAAGCGTATAGGCTTCGAAGCCTTATCGACGATGCCGACGCCATCATCGTCGGCATCGGCTCGGGCATGTCGAGCGCCGCCGGGTTCAACCATTACAACCGCGCGGGCATGGCGCGCGCCGGAATGGCGGACTGGCAGCAAGCCTTTGGCTTCAAGAGCCTTTTCGACGGCTTCTACCACCTCTACCCCAGCCTCGAACAGCAATGGGCATACTATGCGCGATACATCGATTTCATGCTGCGAGAGCCTGCCTCGCAGCCCTATCTCGACCTGCGGTCCCTCATCGGCCATAAGGATTACTTCATCCTGAGCACCAATGTGGACACCCAAGTCGAGAAGGCGTTTCCCGCCGAGAGGACCTGTAACTATCAGGGAAGCTTCGCGCACCTTCAATGCAAGCAGCCATGCTGCGACGAGCTCTTCGACGCGGGCCCCTACGTCGAGCGCATGTTCGCAGGCATGGCGGGGTTCGAGATCCGCAGCGAGGATGTCCCCCGATGCCCGCACTGCGGTTGGCAGCTTGCGCCGTGGGTGCGCGACGACACGTTTTTGCAGGGCACGGCATGGCGCGAGGGCCTCGAACGATATGAGCACTTCGTGCGCGAGCGCGGTAGTAGCCGCGTGCTGTTGCTGGAGCTCGGCGTGGGCGAGATGACCCCCGGCATCATCACGCTCCCGTTCTGGAGCATGACCGCAAAGCTGCCGGATGCGCACCTGTTAAGCGTAAACATCTCGGGCGACTCAGCTCCGTTGCAGCTCGGGAGCAAGGCGGAGGCAATCCAGGCCGACTTGCGCACCCTGCTCTCGGCGGCGCGGGCAGGTAACGAGTAGCGCGGCGAGGCTTTTGCGCTTTCATCAGCCCGGACATCACGCCCATAGAAGCGATAGTTCTGATTCGGGTGTCAAAGTTTAAGCCTCCTTGTCAGTCGCTTTAAGGTATTGCTCGTCATCCACGAACTCCAACCACTCGTTGGAGGCCTCCTCGCCCGGAACCTCCACCGCGAGATGGGAGAACCAGCTGTCGGGCGCCGCACCGTGCCAGTGCTTTACGCCCGCGGGAATATTTACTACATCGCCAGGGCACAGCTTCTGTGCCGGTTTGCCCCATTCCTGGTAAAGCCCTCGGCCAGCCACACAGACGAGAATCTGCCCGCCGCCGCTTTTGGCGTGATGGACGTGCCAGTTGTTGCGGCAGCCGGGCTCAAACGTAACGTTGTAAATGCCGACCTGCTCGGTGGAAAGGGGCGCGAGGTAGCTTTGCCCGATAAAGTACTTCGCAAATGCGTCGTTGGGGGCACCGATGGGAAAGGCCATCTCGTTTTGATGCTCAGCTCTTGCATCAGCGGCATCGTCATCTGCCCAGACCTCCTTCGCCATGCGAAAGGCCGCCCACGCCTTGGGCCAGCCCGCGTAAAACGCCGTGTGCGTAAGGATTTCCGCTATCTCCGTCCTGGTCACGTCATTGTTCTTTGCGGACATCAGATGGTATTGGAACGAAGAGTCCGTCAGCCCCTGTGCCATCAAGGCAACCACCGTCACCACGCTGCGGTCTCGAAGGGAAAGCCTGTCTTCTCGGCTCCACACCTCGCCGAACAGTACATCGTCATTGAGCTGTGCAAATTTGGGAGCAAAGTCCCCCAGGGCATCTCTGCCCGCTGTCTGTTTGATTGCCATGATCGATTTCCTCCTGTCGATGGTTTTGAGTGCAAAACTGCTTCCGTCCAGCTAAGCCGCGCCTAGACTCCTGTGCCCATTCGTCGCGCCTGCTCAAGAGCGGGATGCCCGCCGATTACGCCCACGCCGTTCACGCCGCCGGCGAATACCGTTCCGGCAAGCGTGCGCCTTTGGCGAAAATCCCTTGCGCTCCCGATTTGTATTGACGAAAATAAAGGTAATACCTAAACCTAACTTTAGGTCAAGGAGTAAATTCGAGATTTGTCCGGAGGGACCATGTACACAATCGGACAGGTGGCGGAGATGTTCGATCTGCCCGTTTCCACGCTGCGTTATTACGACAAGCAGGGATTGTTCCCGGAATTGGAGCGAACGTCCGGCATTCGCCGATTCGGCGATACGGAACTCGAGGCGCTTCGGGTCATCGAATGCCTGAAGAAGGCTGGGATGGAGATCAAGGACATCCGGCTGTTCATGGAATGGTGCGCGGAGGGCCCATCGACATATCCCAAGCGCAAGGCCATGTTCGAGGAGCGGAAGGCCCACATGGAATCGGAGATCGCGAACATGAACCGTGCGCTGGATATGTTGAAGTTCAAATGCTGGTACTACGAGCAGGCGATCCAAGATGGCAACGAGGATAGAGTGAAGGCGCTGATTCCCGACAATTTGCCGGAAGAAATCAAAGATACCTACGATAACGCCCACACTCAATAATGCCGCCCGATGCTCAAGGGGCTTTGGCAAGGAGTCGTTTTAGGCAGACATGCAAAATCAAAACCACCCCTAAAAGGGGTGGTTTGCTCTTAGGGTATAACCCTTGGAT
>CBCTFW010000002.1:0-177913 GCA_965146285.1 uncultured Collinsella sp. | reverse complement strand
GGTCGGCGGGGCCATTGTGGCTCTTGACAGCGGATTGGGTCATATGAGCGAAAACCCGCCAGAGCGAGCAAGGTGCCTTGAAAGAGGAGGGCATAGGCCTTGTGGCCATGCCCGACGATTGAAAGGCAGATTGCCGCTTAGGGGCGTTTGCAGCGTCGACTGGTTACGCGGTTTGGTAAAACCGCGTAACTAGCACACCTGGGTTTTGCCGATCATGATGTTGAGGATCTCGATGTCGGTGTCCTTCATGCCCACGCGGCCTACGTAGCCCATACTGGCGATTGTTTGCTCAACGGTATCTTGGATCAGGCCCTCGCCGGCGCGGAAGCCGCGACCCTGCATGGCCATATCATGGCCCAGAATCGCCGCATCGACGGCAGCCGAGATCTTGGCGGCACAGCTCGCCTTGGCGCCGTCGCACACGATGCCGCCCACGTTACCGAGCGTGTTCGAGACGGTCGCGCCAATCTGTTCGCGCGTGCCACCGCACAGCCAGGTAATCGCAGCGCCGGCGCCGCATGCAGCGCAAATAGCACCGCAAAACGCCGAAAGCGCACCAATATAGCTCTTGATATGCACGGCGATAAGATCGGACAGCATCATGGCGCGCACCAGGCGCTCGTGGTCGCAACGCAGGTACTCGGCATACTCCATGACGGGCAATGCGCAGGTAATGCCCTGATTGCCCGAGCCGCACACAATGGCGACCGGCAGCGCGCAACCGTTCATGCGGGCGTCGGACCCGGCGGCCGCACGGGCACGGGCGCGGCAGGCGACGTCATCGGCACGAGCACCCAGCAGCGTACGGCCCACCTCGGCGCCCCAAGCGTGCGCGAGACCCTCGGCACTGATCGCGCCATTCAGCTCAATCTGACGCTCAACGGCAGCGCGGGCGTCCTCAATGTCACCGTCCTCGATAAAGTCGATGATGGTCTCGATCGACATGGGCGTGTCGGCGTTATCTGCCGCACGCTCGGCCACCACGCGCTCGGCGCAGGCGGCGCACTCCCCCGCCGACTTACCGCATACCGGAATACCGTCGAGCGTATGGCACGTGACATTAGTGTGGTGATCGGTAATCTCGACGACCGCGGTATGGCCCCCGGCCGTCGCAGTCACCTTGATGTAGAGGTTGGGCACACCCTCGACAAGCGACACATCGCAGTAGTTCGCATCGGCAAGCAGCTCGGCCACGCGGGCGCGGTCCGCGTCATCGACGCTCTCGAGCACCTCGAGCGCGCTCTTGGCGTCGCCGCCCACGGCACCCAGCACGGCCGCGGCTTCAATACCATGCATTCCGCCCGAGTTGGGCACGGTCACGCTCTTGACGTTCTTGATGATGTTGCCCGAGCAGGCAACGTCCATATGATCGGGTTCGCAACCGAGCGTCTGGCTCGCCAGCGCCGCTGCATAAGCAACGGCAATGGGCTCGGTGCAGCCGAGTGCACAGACAAGTTCGCGGTTCAAAACATCGCAAAACGCGGCATCACGGATGGAATCGGTGGGCATAGGTATCTCCTGCTTGCATAACGGGCTGGGCTCTCAAAAAAGTTAGCTCCTTTATTTGATAACAATGCATCAAAAACCGCAACCATGGTTCCGGCAGACGGCGCTCAAGCGCAAACTGACGACATTCATTCACGAGAAGCCGGTCTTGTTGCATGCTAAAGCGTTTGACCAAAAAACGCCCGGGCGTTTACGCAAAAGTCGCGCTATCATGCAGTCGAACGCGGTAAACACCTTTAGCATTTGCGCCGCACAGACCAGAGAGGAACCATCCATGAAGATCGGTATCGGTAACGACCACGCCGCCGTCGAGCTCAAGAACATCATCTCCGAGCACCTAAAGGAGCGCGGCTGCGAGGTCGTGAACTTTGGCACCGACACCTCCGAGAGCTTTGACTACCCCATCGCCGGCTACAAGGTGGGTAAGGCCGTTGCCAACGGCGACGTCGACCTGGGCATCCTCATCTGTGGCACCGGTGTCGGGATTAGCCTAGCTGCCAACAAGGTCGAGGGCGTACGCGCCGTTGTGTGCTCCGAGCCCTTCAGCGCCAAGCTCTCCCGCATGCACAACAATACCAACGTGCTCGCTTTTGGCGCCCGCGTCGTGGGCTCCGAGCTCGCCAAGATGATCGTCGACGAGTGGCTCGACGCCGAGTTTGAGGGTGGTCGTCACGAGCATCGCGTTAACCTCCTCAACGAGATCGATCACACGCGCGGCCTTAAGATCGTCGACGAAGCCTAAACTATTCAGTGCCACAAGCTAACAGCAGGGGCCCGCTCGGAACGCATGTCCGAGCGGGCCCCTTCATAGATTTTGAAATAAAAGGGCGCCGCGGATGGAGTTCCGCGGCGCCCAAGCCACACGCTAACAGCTTTAAGGAGTCAAAGCTGGTTTAGCCAAAGAAGCGCTTGATCTCAATCTCGGCGTTCTCCAAGCAGTCGGAGCCGTGGATCACGTTGGCGTTGACATCGACGGCAAAGTCGCCGCGGATGGTACCAGGAGCAGCGTCAAGCGGGTTGGTAGCGCCCATGAGGGTGCGCATCTTAGCAACAGCGGAGAGACCGGAAACGACCATCTTGACGACCGGACCGCTCGTCATAAAGTCGCAGAGACCGCCAAAGAAGGGCTTGTCGGCCAGATGGGCGTAGTGCTCCTCGACGGTAGCGCGCTCGAGCGTGGTCATCTCCATGCGCTCGATGACAAGACCGCTGCGCTCAATGCGAGCAACAATCTCGCCGATTTTGCGATCGCGCACGGCGTCGGGCTTAATCATGATGAAGGTCTTCTCGATAGCCATAAAAGTAGCCTTTCAAGTAGGTTCGCGCGTGCCCAAGTCCCATTCCGGCACCCGCCTGGACTGCATCGTAACAGAGTTTTAGCTGCAGTTAAACAAAAAGCTGTTTATTGAAACGCTGCAATTTATTAAAGCGCTCCATATGTGTCACTTCTGTTTCGAAGCCCGATTAGAGTACCATCCGACCGCGCATCAACCGCATCGAACAGAGCAGGCGGTCGGTTGCCGCCCGCGAACGTAACCCCTTCACAACCTGCCCAAAGGTCCTACAGAAGTTCTCGACAAGCCCCTCCCCCATAGCAACAAAACACGGGCGTCCGCATCAGCAGACACCCGTAAAAGCAAAAACGATTTATCGATAAATGGCCAAAGCCGCTTCAGTCAAATCCCTACTTTATCCCGTGGCCCATCTCGACGACCTTGGTCAGCGATCCAAACACGCCCTCGTCGGCCACGAGCTGTGCCTCGGCGCGCTGCAGCTGCACGGCAACGGCGGCAGGGGCGGTACCGCCCTCGGTCGTACGCGCGGCGACAATTGAGGGGATGTCGAGCGCCTCGGTAATATCGCGTTCAAAGAGCGGGCTTGCCTCCTGAAACACCTCAAACGGCAGGTCCTCAAGATTGCAGCCACGCTTCTCACACATCAGGACCAGATGGCCCACCACGGCATGTGCCTCGCGGAACGGCAGACCACGCTTAGCCAGGTAATCGGCAACATCGGTGGCGGCAAGGTGCCCCACGCCGCACTCGCGCGCCATGGCATCCTCGTTGACGGTCCAAGTCGAAATCATACCGGCCATAACCGACAGGCACTGCATGAGCGTATGGGCGGTATCGAGCGCGCCCTCCTTGTCCTCCTGCAAGTCCTTGTTATAAGCAAGCGGCAGGCCCTTCATGGTCACGAGCAGCTGCACCAGGTTGCCATACACACGGCCGCTCTTGCCGCGGATAAGCTCGGCAAAGTCGGGATTCTTCTTCTGCGGCATGATGGACGAGCCGGTGGAGTACGAGTCGGAAAGCGTGATAAAGCCAAATTCGGAGCTCGACCACAGCACGATCTCCTCGGAAAGACGCGACAGGTGCATGGCCATGACGGAGCCGGCGTAATGCAGATCGAGCAGGAAATCGCGGTCGGAAACCGCATCGAGCGAGTTGGGAATCACTCCCGCAAAGCCAAGTTCGGCAGCCGTCATCTGGCGATCGAGCGGATAGCTCGTACCGGCAAGCGCGGCAGCACCCAGCGGGCAGTTGTCGGCGGCATCAAAGGCAGCCTTCAGGCGCGTAAAGTCGCGCGCGAACATCCAGGAATACGCCAGCAGATGATGCGACAGCAGCACGGGCTGAGCATGCTGCATGTGCGTGTAGCCCGGCAGAATTACCTTGTCGTACTTCTTGGCCGCATCCACCAGCACATGGCGCAGCTCAAGATTGGCCTCCATGAGCTCCTTGGCCAGCGCCTTGACGCCCAAGCGTGTGTCGGTCGCCACCTGGTCGTTGCGCGAACGTCCGGTATGCAAGCGCTTGCCAGCCTCGCCGATGCGACGCGTCAGCTCGCTCTCGATGGACATATGAATGTCCTCGTCGTTGATGTCGAAGGTGAAGTTAGCGGCATCGATATCCTGTTCGATTCCGGTCAGACCCTCGGCAATCGCCTGCTCGTCCTCGGCACTGATGATGCCCTGGGCCGCCAGCATTTTGGCATGCGCCTTAGAGCCGGCGATATCCTGTTTATAGAGATGTTTGTCGACCGGCAGCGACGCGCCAAACTCCTGCGTGACCTCGGCCACGCCTGCCTCAAAACGACCGCCCCAAAGAGCCATGGAACCGTCCCCTTTCTCCAAATACCAAAACAAGCGCCCAAAGCAATGCGCCATATCGCTAAAGCGATTTTTCAACCGCTAGTTTTACACATTCCCCACCGTGTGCGGAGCCATGTAGCTAATTTGCAAAGAAGTGACGCGCCATGCACTTGGCGCCCAACGTCTCCCTCCGGATGTTGCCCTGCGAACCATCGATCCAGGCCTTCAGGCTCATAGGGACGTCCTCGACCCTTGCAGCATCGAACTCGGGCGCGAGGGCAAGTAAAGCATGCGCGATAGCATTGAACATAATGGATACTCCTCATATATATAGGCGCAGAGCCGCCAAATTGATAGAAGGAGCCCCGCCGGACAACCCCGGCGGGGCTCGGACTCAGCCACAGTTGCGGCATCATATATGCGGGCGGAACGTAGGGGCCACCGATGTTAAGAAGTGTCAGCAAGCATAACGAAAGGTAGGGACCCCGTGCGCCCGTTATGTATCACGCGGATGGGCCGCGCGGATACCAAGGGAAGGAGGCGCTAGGCCTGGGCGGCAGCAGAGCTGGGGCCCTGGACCTTTGCCCACGTCTTGAGCGACAGCGTATCGATCTCGATAAAGCCGGCGCTGGCCTTCTCGTCAAACGTGGTGTCGCGGTCGTAGGTAGCCAGGCCGTAGTCGTAGAGGCTGAAGGGACTCTTGCGGCCGACGACATGGCAGTTGCCCTTAAAGAACTTCAGACGGACAGTGCCGGTCACGAACTTCTGGGTATCGGCCATAAAGGCGTCGAGCGCGTTCTTGAGCGGGCTGTACCACTGGCCGTTGTACACGGCGGTGGCCCAATCCTGCTCGAGCTTGATCTTGGTCTTGAGCAGGTCGCCCTCGACGCAGATGTCCTCGAGCGCCTTGTGGGCGGTGATGAGCGTCAGGGCGCCGGGAACCTCATAGCACTCGCGGCTCTTGAGGCCCACCAGACGATCCTCGACCAGGTCAAGACGGCCAAAGCCGTTGTCGCCCGAAATCTTGTTGAGGGCGATGACGATCTCGGAGAGCTTCATCTTCTTGCCGTCGACGGCGACAGGCTTGCCGGCCTCAAACTCGATCTCGGTATAGGTCGGGGCGTCAGGCGTGTCCTCGGGGTTCTTGGTCATAACCCAAGCGTCATCGAGCGGCTCATTCCAAGGGTCCTCCAGGTGACCGCACTCGATGGCGCGACCCCACAGGTTGTCGTCGATGGAGTAGGGGTTATCGTTGGCACCCTCGGGAACCGGCACGTTGTGGGCGTGGGCATAGGCGACCTCGTCGGGACGGCACTTCAGATCCCACTCGCGCACCGGGGCGATAACCTTGAGCTCAGGGTCGAGGGCCTTGACGGCAGCCTCAAAACGAACCTGGTCGTTACCCTTGCCGGTGCAGCCGTGGGCGACGTAGGTCGCGCCAAACTCGTGGGCGACCTCAACAAGCTTCTTGGCAAGCAGCGGGCGAGACAGGGCGGAGAGCAGCGGATACTTGTTCTCGTACATGGAGTTTGCTGCGATGGCTTTGGTCAGGAACTCATCGGAGAACTCGTCGCGCAGGTCGAGCACCTGGCAATCGAGAACGCCCAGGTCGAGCGCCTTCTGCTTCTTGGCATCCAGTCCGGTCTCTTCCTGGCCCACGTTGCCGCAGACGCAAACGACATCGAGATTCTTCTCGTCCTGGAGCCACTTGACACATACGGATGTATCAAGACCACCGGAATATGCGAGAACGACTTTTCCCTTGCTCATGGCTGTTTCCTTTCGCCCTTGGTAGCTAGTTAGAACATCGGTCAGTTGCAAGTCATTTCAAGGTCATATACCGTGCAATATCAGGTTAAATAGCAAAAATCAGCACATACATGCCCTAGAAACATGCAGCAATGTCGTGCTAAAACCCAACGACCTCAAAATGACTCTGTTGAGGCAATTCGCCCCATGCGGACAGAGACGATTGTTATCGTCGTCGGGAAATTGCGCGCTGGCGTCGGATGGCATTGTCTGCAGTGGTGATGATCGTTACGAACTGCATCTGCCTCTCCTTTCACCTATCGCCGGGCGCAATTCTAATATCGTAAACGGTACCTTTTCCTCGGTAAGCGGTTGTTTTTCCGTCTCCGTTTTCGATGGTCGCTATATTACGCTAAAGTGCCTGCAGCACAAGCGACAAATTCAAATTTCTGAAAAGTTTTTTCATTACTTTGTGAAGCGTGGTGCAAATACGCTCCGTTCCTGCGAAAATACGCCCGACTACGAATTGATGGTTATAACGTCTGAAACAATCTCGAAACGAAAGGCTCGCTTTTATGCAAACTTACGAATCGGACGCCAATATTGGAAACATTAAGATTCTCGCCGTTGATATGGACAAGACGCTTCTCACCGACGAGCGCGTGCTACCTCAGGGTCTTGATGAGCGCCTGGACAAGCTCGCCGAGGCTGGCATCGTGTTCTGCCCCGCTAGCGGACGTCCAGCCCCCAAGCTCGAGGAGATGTTCGAGGGCATCAAGAACCGCCTCGCCTTTTGTCCCGACAACGGAGCCTGCGTGATCTATCGCGGCAACTATATCTATAAGAGCAACATCGATGTGGCGCTGTATCAGCAGGTCTTGAGCCGTGCCTCGGAGGACCCGCGCGCCGTTCCCGTCCTGTGCTGCTTCGACGAGTTCTACGTGCTTGCCCGCGACCATCAGTACCACGACGAGATCAGCGTCTACTACAACACAATCAACTACGTCGACAGCTTTGAGGGCATTGATTTCGAGTCCAACAAGATTTCGGTCTTCTTCCCCGGCTACGACGCCGAGCCCGCTTTCCGCGAGACCTATAGCCCCGAGTTCTCGGACAAGCTCTACGTCACCAACGCCGGGCGCGAGTGGATCGACTTTATGAACCTGGGTGTCGACAAGGGCGCCGGCGTCGCTCACCTGTGCGAGCACCTGGGCATCGATATCGCCGACGCCGCCGCCGTGGGCGATACGTACAACGACATCCCCATGCTGGAGCGCGTCGGTCACAGCTTTATCGTGGACAATGCCGAGGAGCACATGAACGCGCATGCCAAGTGGCGCATTCCGAGCAACAACGACGGGGGCGTACTGACGCTCATCGACGCCATCTTGGCGGCTCGTTAACGTGGCTCGCCCGGCCAGGTCCTAGGGTGACTTGCTTGCCGCCTAGATGGCGTCTTGGCGTCTAGATACTTGGCTGAATAATTATGGATGAAGGGAGTTCCTTGCTGAAAGGGACTCCCTTCTGGTTTGGCTGCTTTGGACCTGTGGCTGTTTTTCTATTTCGCGTCGGCCCAGGTTATGCCGGTGCTGGCTTCGGCGATTAGGGGGACGCGGAGGTCTACTACGTGCTCCATGACGTCGCGGACCATGGTGGTTAGGCGCTCGACTTCATCGACGGGGCACTCAAAGTCCAGTTCGTCGTGTACCTGCAAGATCATGTGGGCGGCAAAGCCCTCCTCTTCCAGACGGCGGCTTACGCGGGCCATCGCGATCTTGATGATGTCGGCGGCGGTTCCCTGCATGGGGTGGTTCATGGCCGTGCGCTCGCCAAAGCCGCGGAGTTGCGGGTTTTTGGCCTTGAGCTCCGGAATATGACGACGGCGGCCGTACATGGTCTCGGCGTAGCCCGTCTGCTTGGCACGTGCCACCACGTTGTCGAGGAACGTGCGCACGCCTGGGTAGGCCTCGTAGTAGCGGTCGATCATGTCGCGCGCCTCGGCCATCGAGATATGCAGCGACTGCGACAGGCCGTAGGCCTGCTGACCGTACACGATGCCAAAGTTCACGGCCTTGGCGCGGCTGCGCAGGCCGGGCGTTACCTCGGACACCGGCACACCAAACACGCGCGCCGCCGTCTCGGCATGGAAGTCCTCGCCCTCGTTAAAGGCGCGCACCAAGTGCTCGTCACCCGAAAGATGAGCGAGCAGACGCAGCTCGATCTGCGAGTAGTCCACCGCCAAAAAGACACTTCCCTCGCCTGCCGAAAACGCCGTCTTGACGGTGCGCCCCAGCTCCGAGCGTGTCGGAATGTTTTGCAGATTGGGGTCGCTCGAAGACAGACGTCCCGTCGCGGTGATGGTCTGGTTGTACGTGGTGTGCACGCGGCCGTCACCACGGCGTAGCGGGCCCAGGGTGTCCAGATAGGTGGACTTGATCTTAGACTTCTCACGCCAGTCCAAGATCAGACGCACGATTTCGTGGTCACGCGCAAGGTCGCTCAGCACCTTGGCGTTGGTCGAATAATAGCCGCGCTTAGTCTTCTTGAGGCCCTTGGTCGGAAGCCCCATCACATCAAAGAGCACATGCGACAGCTGCATGGGACTGCCAATATTAAAGGTCTCGTCACCCGCCAGGTCGCGAATACTGCGCTCAACCTCGGTAATCTGGGTCGCCAGGCCCTCGGACAGACTGCGCAGGCGATCGGGGTCCACGAGCATGCCCGCGCGCTCCATCTTGGCAAGCACCGGCACGAGCGGCATCTCGATGCCATCGAACACGTTGGCGGCGTTCTCGCGGGCCATGCGGTCGCGCAGCGGTGCGACCAGCGCCAGCGTCAAGGCCGCCGTGCGAGCGGCGGGCGCCGGAGCGTCCTCACCGGCACCCCCTGCACCGCGCGCCGCAGGCAGCACCATCTGCAGATACGTATCGGCCAGATATGCCTCATCGAACTCGGAGCGATCGGAATCCAGCAGATAGGCAGCGACAACGGTATCGAAGATACGCGTAGAATCGGCAGCGAGCGGATCCATGAGCTCGGGCTCAGAAGAATCGATGGGCGAAAGCTCGTGCAGCAGCACCTTCATATCCGGGCTCGCCACGCGACCCTCCATAAACAGACGCGCGAGCACGCCAGCAATCACGCCGTGGACGAAGTTGAAGCCCTCAACCTCAGCCGCCGCGCAGCTGTCGCCCTCCTCGAGCGCGAACAGGCCCTTGGACGTCGCCAGCCACAGCGTGCGCGTCAGTCCAAAGAGCGCGCCCTCTTCCTTGTCGTCATCCACCACGGCGGCGACCCACTCGCCGGCATCAATCGCGCGGGAGACCTCAGCCGCAACGGCACCAAGCGCGTCAGCATCGCCGGCGGCTGCGCGAACCATAGCAGGTATCTCAAACACACTGGAGGCAGCAGCCCCGCCCTCGCCGCCGATCAGCGCCAAGAAACGGTTCTGCATGGCGGTGATACCAAGCGTACCCAGCGCCGCGGAAACCTCATCGGCAGAAAACGCCGGGAAGGACGTCGCCTCAAAGTCGAGCTCGACGGGCGCATCGGTGCGAATTGTCGCAACCTTGCGGCTCAGTAGTGCGTCATCGATGTGTGCACGCAGGTTCTCGCCCATCTTGCCCTTGACCTCGTCGGCATGCGCGATGACTTCGTCCAGGCTACCGTACTTCGCAATGAGCGCACTCGCCTTTTTGGGACCGATGCCCGGTACACCGGGGATGTTGTCGGACGTATCGCCCTTTAGACCGTAAAAATCGGGCACGAGCGCCGGCGTAATGCCGTGATACAGGTCGTCCACGCTCTCGGGCGTCATGATCGCCACGTCAGACAGGCCCTTGCGGGTCGAGACCACGTTGACGTGCTCGGTCACGAGTTGATACATGTCGCGGTCGCCGGTCACCAGTAGCATGTCGCAGCCGGCCTGCTCGCCCAGGCGCGCCATGGTTCCCAGGATATCGTCGCCTTCCCAGCCCTCGGACTGCAGAATCGGCACGTTGAGCGCGGTGAGCAGCTCCTTAATCATCGGAAACTGCGCATGCAGATCGGGGTCCATGGGCGGGCGTTGCGCCTTATACTGCGGCAGCATCTCCATGCGCACGCGCGGCTTACCCTTGTCAAACGCCACGACCACACCGTCGGGGTTAAAGGCATCAATCATCTTAAGAAACATGTTCAGAAAGCCAAAGATCGCGTTGGTGGGGCGACCGTCCGGCGCGTTCATGGTCGGCGGCACGGCGTGAAAGGCGCGGTGCATGAGCGAGTTGCCGTCGATAACGGCAAAAGTGCGGCGCTTGTCAGACATATTAAATACCTCGCTTTGGGCTGGGCACGGTTTGCTCACTCCAGTTTACACGCTCCCCGCCCCGCGGCCACCTCACATCAAGCTCCCCCGCCACCGTGAGCCCGCGCGTGATACGATGGCTCACGGTACATCAACCAGCACGATCGATCCGAAAGGAGCCTGCGTCATGGAGCGTCCCTGCGCATGGAAAAAGTACACGCCACAGCAAGTCGAGGAGCTCGAGGAGCTTTGCCGCGGCTATAAGCAGTTTTTGAGCGAGAACAAGACCGAGCGCCTGTGCGTCAAGACCGGCATCAAGATGGCCAAGGAGGCGGGATACGTCGACCTGGAGACCGTGATCGCCGAAGGCCGCGAGCTCAAGGCAGGCGACAAGGTGTACGCCGCCAATCACGGCAAGGACCTCATGCTCGTCAACCTGGGCAACGCCCCGCTCGAGCAGGGCTTTAACATCCTGGGCGCCCACGTGGACTCGCCGCGCCTAGACCTTAAGCAGAACCCCGCCTTCGAGGCCGGCGACATGGCCTACCTCGACACGCACTACTACGGTGGCGTCAAGAGCTACCACTGGGTGGCCTCCCCGCTCGCACTCGTGGGCGTCATCTGCAAAAAGGACGGTACCACCGTCGACATCAATATCGGCGACAAGGCGGACGACCCGGTCTTTACCATCTCCGACCTGCTGATCCACCTCTCGAGCGAGCAGATGTCCAAGCCTGCCAAGGACGCCGTCGATGCCGAGATTCTCGACGTGATCGTGGGCGGCCGCCCCGTCAAGTTTGACGAGGACGACAAGGACGCCCCCAAGGAGCCCGTCAAGCAGATGTTCCTGGATATCCTCAAGGAGCAGTACGACGTCGAGGAGGAGGACTTCCTCTCCGCCGAGATCGAGGTCGTGCCCGCCGGCCCCGCCCGCGACATGGGCCTCGACCGCTCCATGATTCTGGGCTATGGCCATGACGACCGCGTCTGTGCCTACCCCTCCATGCTCGCCCAGATCAACGTCACCAACGTGGAGCGCACGAGCATCACGCTCATCGTCGACAAGGAGGAGATCGGTTCCGTGGGTGCCACCGGCATGACGAGTCGCTTCTTCGAGAACACCGTCGCCGAGATCATGATGCTCGCCGGCGAGGACAGCCCGCTGGCTCTGCGCCGCGCGCTCGCCCGCAGCCGTATGCTCTCCTCCGACGTGTCCGCCGGCTTCGACCCGGGCTATGCCGGCAAGTTCGAGACCAAGAACGCCGCCTTCATGGGTCGCGGCCTGTGCTTTAACAAGTACACGGGCAGCCGCGGCAAGGGCGGCTCTAACGACGCCGACGCCGAGTATGTGGCCCTCGTCCGCGACATCATGGACGAGGCCGGCGTGGACTTCCAGACCTGCGAGCTCGGCCGCGTCAACGCTGGTGGCGGCGGCACCATCGCCTACATCATGGCCAAGTACGGCATGAACGTCATCGACTCCGGCGTTGCCGTCCTGTCCATGCACGCCCTGTGGGAGGTCGCCAACAAGGCCGACATCTACGAGGCATATCGCGGTTATAAGGCCTTCATCGAGCGAGCCTAACCAACCCTTCATCAGTTGCGGTGAAATACGGACTAAACTGGCCCATAAACGGCCAAAACAGACCGTATTCCACCGCAACTTTTTTGGCAGAGGAGAGTCCATGCTTCAAGTCATCATTTCGCCCGCCAAGCAGATGCGCTCGGCCCAAGATGCTTTTGAAGTCCTGGGCATTCCGCCCTTTGCGCGCGAGACGGCTCGACTGCATCGCGCGTTGCTAGATATTGAGCGAAATGAAGGCAGCGGCGGCCTGCAGGCGCTATGGAACGTGAGTGACAAACTGCTGGGGCCTTGCCTCAACACCCTGCATGAGTTCGAGCCCATCTTGGAAAACGGCGACCTCGACAATCCCGATATCGCCCGCAATACCTCCCCCGCCGTCATGTCCTATCACGGCATTCAATACCAGAGCATGGCCCCCGAGGTGATGGATGCCGCGCAGCTCGCATGGCTGCAAGACCATCTGTGGATCCTCTCGGGCCTTTACGGATGCGTACGCCCCTTTCATGCCGTCGAACCGTATCGGCTGGAGATGGGTGCGAAGCTCGCCGTTGACGATGCCCGAGACCTCTACGCGTTTTGGAGCGACAAGCTCGCGCGGATTATCGCCCCGGCAGGTTCAAACACCACGATCGTCAACCTCGCCAGCGTAGAGTATGCCAAAGCCGTTCTGCCCCACCTCGCGGGCGACGCCACAGCCGTCACGTGCCTCTTTGGCGAGGGTATCCGCAACGGGAAGCCCATCCAACGGTCGACCGCCAGCAAAAAGGCGCGCGGCTCCATGGTGCGGTGGATGGCAGAAAACAAGCTCGAGGATGCAAGCGAACTTACCGCATTCAACATCGGCTATCGCCACGTCCCCGAGCTCTCATACCTAGGCACCCTCGTGTTCATCAACGAACAGATGCTCTAGAGCCGGCACCCAACACTGACCCGCTCAGCCTTCTCTATATAACTTGCGGTGGAATAATTCCTATTTGAGCCTTTTTCGCACAATCAGGAACTATTCCACCGCAACTTTTATGAATTGGCTGCTAGGCTCGACACCTATTCAGCTAGACCGTCGGCCTTTGCAATCCCGTTTGTCGAACCGTCCTGATAGACAATCTTGACGTGCTCGACCTCGGACACCGCAACACCCGACGGGGGCTCCAGGCGCCATTCCGTCAGCGCGATATCCATCGTCGTGGGCACATCCCCTTGATCTTTGAGCTTCACCGTCAACGTTTTGAACGTCGCATCATACGTCACGCGTTCGATTTCCTCACCAGGAATAGACCCACCACTCAGCTGCAACTGCACAAACTCATCGCACGGGTACCAATAATCGCCCGGAACGGCGAGCGTATTGGCATTACCGCCAGTACTCCTCACCGTCATAATCGGCAGGCCCTCGTCGGCCTCAAACTCCCAGGCGGCGCCGCCGCGACCGCCAAACGTCCAAATACAAAAGGCAATCACCAGCACGGCAAGCACCGCAAAGCCAATCGCGACCAACCCATGGTGTGCACGGCCCTCCTCGGCCGATACGTCCCATTGTGTCTCTCGATATAGATGCTTGTCTTCCATGTACGCCTCCCCACGGGCACGCTTGTTAGGCCAATCGTACCCATTCAGGCTATACTTGAGCCCATGACATAACGGGGAGCTTGCAGGACAAGACGGCAGGCTGAGACTGGGCGCGCCCGCCCTGACCCGCAAACCTGATATGGGTAATGCCAACGAAGGGAGCCGTGCCAATGAGCACACAGACCGAGCCCAAGCTCGTCACGCAAATCGACTTCGCCCGCGCCGGGCAGATCACACCGCAGATGAAGGAAGTCGCCGAGCGCGAGCATCGCGACCCCGAGTACATTCGCGAACGCGTGGCCGACGGCCGCATCGCCATCCCCGCCAACATCGTGCATATCAAAAAGGGCATGCGTGCCTTTGGCGTCGGCGAGGGCCTGTCCACCAAGGTCAACGTGAACTTGGGCATCTCGGGCGACAAGGCCGACGCCGCTGAGGAATGGAAGAAGGTCAAGATCGCCGAGGACTTTGGCGCCGACGCCATCATGGACCTCTCCAACTCGGGCAAGACGCGCCAGTTCCGCCAGCAGCTCATCGACGAGACGCCGCTCATGGTAGGCACCGTCCCCATGTACGATGCCATCGGCTACATGGAAAAGCCGCTGGTCAAGCTGACCAAGGACGATCTGCTCGAGGTCGTGCGTGCACACGCCGAAGACGGCGTGGACTTTATGACCATCCACTGCGGCATCAATAAATCGGTCATCAAGACCTTCAAGGAGACCGGCCGCCTCATGAACATCGTCAGCCGCGGCGGCTCGCTGCTGTTTGGCTGGATGGAAGTCACCGGTAACGAGAACCCCTTCTACGAGTTCTACGACGAGGTGCTCGAAATCTGCCACGAGTACGACGTAACGATCTCGCTCGGCGACTCCTGCCGCCCGGGCTGTCTCTACGACTCCAACGACGCCACCGAGACTGCCGAGATGATCGAACTGGGCAAGCTGTGCAAGCGTGCTTGGGCCGCCGGCGTCCAGGTCATGGTCGAGGGCCCGGGTCACATGGCGCTCGACGAGATCGCCGCCAATATGAAGCTGCAGAAGCGTCTGTGCCACAACGCCCCGTTCTATGTGCTGGGGCCGCTGGTGACCGATATCGGCGTGGGCTACGACCACATCACCGCAGCCATCGGCGGCGCCATCTCCGCGAGCTCCGGCGCCGACTTCCTGTGCTACGTGACGCCGGCCGAGCACCTATGCCTGCCTAACGCCCAGGACGTGCTCGACGGCCTCATGGCCACTAAGATTGCCGCGCACGCCGCCGATATCGCCAAGAAGGTGCCGCACGCCCGCGACATGGACGACAAGATGGGCCAGGCACGCCGCAAGCTCGATTGGGACGCCATGTGGAAGTGCGCACTCGACCCGGTTACGGGCAAGAAGCGCTACGAGGAGTCCCCCGCCGCCACCGAAGGCACTTGCACCATGTGTGGCAAGATGTGTGCCGTCCGCACCGTCAACAAGATTTTCGAGGGCACCACGATCGACCTCGGCATGGAGGACTAGCCCTGTCGCCGCGGCCGCTTCTGGCGGCGAGCTGGTGCCTGTCAATTGTTGACGTGTGAACATTTGCTTGCATTTGCGTAAAGATTGCATCGCCCGCCCGGGTTCGACATAGAGTCGGCCCGGGCATCATTATAATGCTGGCTTATAGACCCATTTGATTCCGACCGAACAAGGGAGCGAACATGGATCGCAGTAAGGTACCTGCCGTTCTATCCATCGCAGGATCCGATTCCAGCGGTGGCGCCGGCATTCAGGCCGACATCAAGACCATCACGGCGCACCGCCTGTATGCCGAGACGGCCATCACCGCCATCACCGCACAGAACACCTTGGGCGTCACCGCCGTACAGGATATCTCGCCAGATATCGTAGCCGCGCAAATTGACGCCGTTTTTGACGATATCCGCCCGAACGCCGTCAAGATCGGCATGGTTTCTTCTGTCGAGATTATCGAAGTCATCGCCGACCGCTTGAGCGCCTGGAACGCAACAAACGTGGTCGTCGACCCCGTCATGGTAGCCACCTCGGGCGCACGGCTGATTGCCGAAGATGCCGCCGAGGCGCTCACCCGCCGCCTGTTCCCGCTAGCGACGGTTATCACGCCCAATATTCCCGAGGCCATGGCCCTGCTCGACTACGAGGTCGACTCCGAGCGCACGCAGCAAAATGCTGCCATGCTCCTCACCCGCCGCTTTGGTTGCGCGTCTCTCGTTAAGGGCGGGCATTTTGTCAACGAGGCCAACGATGTGCTAGCAGAGCCCGCGCCGCTCGATGACGAGGGCAACCACCTGGGCGATCCGCTCACCACGTGGTTCCGCCACAAGCGCATCGAGACCGGCAACACGCATGGCACCGGTTGCACGCTCTCGTCCGCCATCGCCTGCGCGCTGGCCCAGGGCATGGATCTTGCCGACGCCGTCAACGCCGGCAAGGCCTACCTAACCGGCGCTCTCGCCGCCGGCTTTGACATGGGCAAAGGCTCCGGCCCCGTCAACCACATGTGGCAGTATTAAGATTCGCAGTCCAAAGCCACCGCAAAGGCGCCCGTCCCCTTTGCGGTGGCTTGGGGTCGCGCTACTCTCCGAGCATCTCTTGGAGCTTGGCCGCCACGGCGTGACCCAGGCTCTCATGGCTTTCGGGCATCATATGCAGATAGTCGATATCGCCCGGCTCGGCAAACTCCGCTGCATTCAAAAAGTCGCAGCCAAACTGCTCGGCTACGTGCGCATAGTATTCAGCAAAATGCTCCGAGGCCTCGACGGAACGCTCGTCAAAATCGGTCATATATACATCGGCGATTTGCGGCTTGATCTTGATAGGTGCCATCAGCAGAATACGCGGGCAGGGTGCAGCATTGGTCCAGGGAAATGCACGCACCGCGCGAATCAGCGCCATGGTGCCACGGGCAATATCGGAGGCCGTCACACCAAAGACCGTCTTGCAATCGTTGGTTCCCAGCATAATAACGATCGCATCCAGCGGCTTATGGGCCTCGAGCAGCATCGGCAGTGCGCGGATGCCGTTAAGATTGGTGTTCAGATGGCACATGTCGTCGCGTACCGTCGTGCGGCCGTTGAGGCCTTCTTCAATTACATGCCAGCCCTCGCCTAAGTCACGTTGGGCCACGCCGCACCAGCGCACATCCTGCGCATAGCGCACCGCGGTGCCGTCGCGCATGCCCGCCGGATCGTAACCATAGGTGTTGCTGTCGCCAAAGCATAGAACGTTTTTCATCGTAAGCCCCTCGCTCAGTAAAAAACCGACGGAAGCAGCCTCTCCCGCCGGCTCGACCCATCTGTCAGCACGTACCGATTACAGGTACTTGCGCCAGTCGTCCTCGTCCTCATCATCCTCGGTAGCAGCTTGGATCTGCTCGGTGGCGCGAGCTGCCGCAGCGCGAGCGGCAACCTGGGCATAGGACTCCTCGTTGCGCTCGGGGAAGTTTGCCAGCACGTGCTCGAACTTGGCAAAATCCTCATCCCAGCGCGTAGAAGGCACGGCAAAGAAGACTTGCTTGACCTTAAAGTCGCCCGACGCGAGCTCCTTGCGGAAGAGCTCGGCCACGGCCTCTGCGTCAAAGCCGTTGTTGTCGCAGCCCCAAGCGCCCAGCACGAGCTTCTCGCGACCTAGCTCGTCGCAGATGGCAAGCACAAAGCGAATGCGGTCGCGCAGGGCATCCAGCAGAGCATCGTCGCTCACGCGATACTCCTGGCGGGCGCGCTTAACGTTGGGCGCGGCGGCCACGATCACGTCGGCGTATGCATGCACGTGGTTGCGGTCGAAGCGCACCGCAGGCACCACCAGCGCACGGTTTCGGTAAAGCTCGCAGTTGATGTTGCGGCGACGGTTCTCGCCGTACCATTTGCGCTGCTTATCGAGAACGTTGTACAGATACGAATCGGCGCACAGCGTGGCCTCCTGGCCCAGATAACCCTGAATATAGCCACCGCCCGGATTGGTGAACGAGGCAAAGGCGAGCACGGCCATGTCGCAGAACTGCGCATAGCCACGACCGTTGTCCAAGATGGCCTGCGTGGTGGAGGCATCGAGCACGGTGACCTCGGGCAGAACCGGAGCGGGCTCCTCAGCAGGCGCGGACTCAGCTTCGGCGATTTCCTCGGCAGGCTCCTCGACGGGCTCGAGCGCTGCCTCGACCTCGGCAGCCTCCGCGCCCTCGACGTCCTCGGCAACCTGTTCTTCGGTGGCCACAGCACTCTGAACCTTGGCCTTCATCGCCGAGACAAAGCCGGCAGGCATACCGTCAAACTCGCGAACACCGGCAAGCGAACGCTCGATATCCTTGGCGCACGCTTCGGACACAGTTGCCACGTGACGCTCGGCGGCCTTGGCACGGGCCTCGCGCTTGGGATTGGGCTGACCCGCTCGGTTGGACCTGCGGTTACGGTTCCTGTTGTCGACGTCTGCCATAAGTGGTCACCTTTCTCGGTCTCTGCCGCTATCGGCTTTTCCCATCCATGATACCCCGCCGCGTACAAAAAAGACGGCCCCGAAGGACCGCCTTTCGCATCGATTTGCACGCACGGCAAGCACCGCCGCAATTCGCCACTAGTCGCGACGGCCGAGGATGTTCAGAATGCGCAGGAACACGTTGATAATATCCACGAACAGGTTAGAGGCCATAAGCACGGCGTTGGGCAGCGTAGGCGGCACCGTCGTGGCAACATAGGTGTCGTAGCCAATAAAGCCGGCGAACACCACGATCACGATCAGGTCGGTGATGGTCTGTGAGACGCCCATGAACATCAGCACGATCTCAACCAGAATAGTAGCGAGCAGAATGCCAAAACCGATGCCATATACGCGCTGGAAAAACTTGGGGAACGTCACGCCCAAGGCGCCAAAGACAAAGGTGATGGCGGCCGTGGCGATAAAGGCAGTGTTGATGGTGGGCAGGTCGTAGTTGGCAAGGCCAAACGACGCGGTCAGGCCAAAGGTGCTCGCAAAGATTACGTAGCCCACAAGGGACAGGCCCACGGACTGCTTGCTGGCGGCGGCCGACATCATGACCATGCCGACGATGGTCAAAATAAATGAGCCAAAGACCAGCGGCAAAGCGGCGCCGCTCATCATCATGCGCGCAAACGACATGGTGCTCGTAAAGTAAGCACCGACGCCCATGGCGCAAAAGCCCAAAAAGATCAGGGCAGACATGACAAGGTTGTACGCGCGCGGCGACATCTCCTTGGCGCGGCTTGCGCCGCTCTCGACGGGGCCGTTCTGATAGCCCTGGATATCGTTCATAGGTTCGTCCTTTCAAAAAGTGCCGTGAAAGACGGCGCAGCAGGTGACAAGATTCCTGTCATTGTACCCGAATGCCGTACGTCCTTACCCACGGCGCTCGCCCTCGAGCGTACGGTCGAATGCCCACACCCACCAACGCATCAGATGGGCCTGCGAACCATCTGGTCGTTCGCGCGTCTGGTCCTCCAGATACAACTCGGTCGCGTGCCCGCCAAAACGCACCTTATAGGTTGCCGTACGGATGCCGTGAACCGTCAGGCCAAACCCAGTGGTCGAGACAATCTCGTCAATCGTAAAGCAACGACCGTCGACCCAGCAGACGGTGACCGGCACGACCTGTCCGCCCGCGAGGATGCGAGCCACGACGTCCACATACTGCTTGTGCACGCGCCGAGTTTTGCCATCTGTCTGTCGATATTCCATGCCTCCTATTATCGAACGCATGTTTGCATGTTGTAAAGCGAACAGACTGTGGTTTTGGAGTGTCGTAGTAATCGCACGTGTCCGCATGGCGTGTTAGCAAAAAGAACACCCGCGGTCAACAGGGCTAATATTCAATTTTAGTGCCAAAAAGTTCACTTCTCCCATCAGAACTCGGTAAAGAGACCCGCAGGAGGTGATACGATTTATCATGTTTTTGTAACGTGTCTGCAAACTTCGAGAAAGCCCATATATGGACGTAACGTTCTCAACCTTCCTCGGCCAAATTGTGTCGAACCCAGTCCTTGCCGTCACCGTGATCCTCGCGTTGGGCGCCATCTTCGTCAATGGATGGACCGACGCGCCCAACGCCATCGCGACCTGCGTCACTACGCGTTGCATGCCCGCCCGCGCCGCCATTCTCATGAGCGCCGCATTCAACTTCCTCGGCGTGCTCATCATGACGCACTTTAACGCGAGCGTCGCCAACACCATCTCACATATCGTCGACTTTGGCGGAAACAGCACCATGGCGCTCGCCTGCCTATGCGCGGCGCTGTTCTCCATCGTCGTCTACGGCGCCACAGCGTCGCGTTTTGGCATCCCCACCTCGCAAAGCCACAGCCTTATCGCCGGCCTGACCGGTGCCGCCATCGCCCTCGGCGGTGCGAGCAGCGTCAACGTCCACGAGTGGATGAAGGTCATCTACGGTCTGGCGCTCTCCATCGGCCTGGGCTTTGTCATGGGCTGGGTCCTGTGCAAGCTCGTCTCGATTCTTTTCGCCGCCGCCAACAGGCGACGTGCCAATGTCTTCTTTAAATACGCTCAGATCGCGAGCGCTGCGGCCATGAGCTTTATGCACGGCGCGCAGGATGGACAGAAGTTCATCGGCGTGCTCTTTTTAGGCGTGGCCTTTGCCAGCGGCCAGACGAGCGTCGGCGATGCAGGCATCCCCATCTGGATTATGCTGCTGTGCTCGGCCACTATGGGTATCGGCACCAGCGTGGGCGGCGAGCGCATCATCAAGTCCGTCGGCCAGAGCATGGTCAAGCTCGAAAAGTATCAGGGCTTCTCCGCCGACCTCGCAGGCGCCGCAAACCTGCTGCTTGCCACCCTTACCGGCATCCCCGTGTCCTCCACACACATCAAGACCTGCGCCATCATGGGCGTCGGTGCCGTCAAGCGCCTCTCAGCCATCAACTTCGGCGTCGTCAAAGACATGATGTTCACCTGGTTCTTCACCTTCCCCGCCTGCGGACTCATCAGCTTTGTCATGGCCAAGCTGTTCATGATGTTCCTCTAGTCAAACCGAACGTCCATCCGGACTGCATTACCTCGCCCACCCGTCTTCGCCTCGAAAGGACCCACCCATGGCAAAGAAACCCGATTCGTTCTACTTCGACAACTACGTCGCCTGCGCCGACCTTGCCGTCCAGGCCGCCGAGCTGCTCACCAAGATTTTCGAGAACTTCGATCCCGCAAAGATTCACGATATGCTCAACAAGATGCACGCGATCGAGCATGCGGCCGACAAGAAGCACCATGAGCTTGAGGACGCCTTGCTCACCGCCTTTATCACCCCGCTCGAGCGCGAGGATCTGGATCTGATGAGCTGCTCACTCGACACCGTGCTCGACCGCATCGAGGGCGTCGTGCAGCGCGTCTACTTCACCAACATCCAGAGCATCCATCCCGACGCCATCGTCATCGCCCACAAGGTGACTGACGCCTGCCGCGCCATGAAAGACCTGATGGTCGAGCTGCCCAACTACCGCAAGTCCAAGACCCTGCGCGAACTCGTCATCCAGATCAACACCATCGAGTCCGAAGCCGACGAGCTCTATATCAACGCCATGCGCAACCTGCACGTTAACGGCAAGGACCCGCTCGAGGTCATCGCCTGGCGTGACGTATACGCCTTCCTGGAGTACTGCGCTGACTGCTGTGAGAATGTGGCCGATGTTGTGGATTCGATTGTCATGAAGAACAGTTAATTGGGGGTACGTATCCCACCGGTCGCGGGCCCGACCACTAATAACCTTTTTCACTCCGGCTGCAAGCAGAGTCGTTCAAAAGGTATTAGTGGTCGGGCCCGCTCCCTTACGTACCACCATTGGGAACTTTGGCTGAGGGGCTGAGCGTGGTGGGGCCTTTGCTGCAATGGCCCTTGATTGCCCGAGGTATTACTTTGGTATTCGGTGGGCGTTTGGGTGGATGGGGGTTTGGGTACCCTTTGGTTTACCTTGGATTGATTTGCTGACTTTGGAGGGTTTGGTTATGGGGTATTTGGATCTGGCTCGGGGTCGGTATTCTTGTCGTGAGTTTGAAGATCGGGCTGTAGAGCAAGCTGTTGTGGATGCCATTGTTGAGGCTGGGCGTATTGCTCCTTCTGCTTGTAATAATCATCCAACCCGTGTGATGGTGTTGGATACGCCTGAGCTTCTGGAGAAGGCAGCTGCTTGTCAGCCTCGGTTTGCTCGTGATGAGTCTATCTTTGGCGCTCCGCTTGTCTTCCTTATTTGCAGCGTTACCGGTGATGCTTGGGTGCGCCCGTATGACCAGATGAATTCTAGTGAAATCGACACCTCAATCGTGTGTGATCAGATGATGATGGAGGCCACCGAGCAGGGCCTGGGAACGTGCTGGGTATGCCATTTTAAGCCTGAGGTGGCGCAGGAGCAGTTCAATCTGCCCAAGGGCGTCTATCCCTATCACATGCTCGTCTGTGGATATCCTGCCGACCACATCGCCGATCCCGAGCATCGCGAGGCCCGTACCATTCCCCTCTCCGACTTCCTCCTCAAGTAGGTTTTGGGACATGCCTTAAAACCTACCCTTGACCGCTCACCCGTTCGCCGAGTTCTGCGCCATTATGTGCAGGGCTCGGTTTTTTATGTTACGCACTCCGGCACAGTCATAAAAAAGGACCCGCAAGCTGCGGGTCCTTTCTAGGCACTAAATTGTAGGCCGAATGTTAGTCCAGGTCGTCGGCAGCAAAGTTGTCGATCGGGGCGAAGGGATCGGCCACGGGGACAACCGGGTCAGCGACGGGCAGCGGCTCGGCGGGAACAGTCACTGCAGGAGAAGCGGCAGAACCGACCGGCGTGGAGGCCATCAGATCGGCCGGGAAGGAATTCTGGGCATCGTCGATGAAGTGCTGGATGAGCTTGAGATACTCTGCCTTGAACTCCTCACGGGAAGCCTTGAGACGATCGATCTCCTCGAGCTCGGCCTGCTTCTCGGTCAGAGCCTGGCGGATAACCTCGCGGGCCTTGGCGTCAGCCTCGTTGCGGATACGCTCAGCGTTCTCGTTGGCATCGTTGACGATGGTCTCAGCGGTCTGCTGGGCAGCGATCAGGGCAGCGGAAATCTGGCGCTCCTGAGCGGAGAAGTCAGGGGCGGGAGCAGCCACGGGGGCGGCAGGAACGGCCTGGGCGGTGGCATCCTGAGCTTGGGCAAGCTGAGCCTGCGCATCGGCAAGCTGCTGCTCGGTAGCAGTCAGGCGACCCTTAAGGTCGACGATCTTAGCGAGCATAGCGTCAACCTCGGAGGACAGCGTCTCCAAGAAGACGTCGACCTCAGCAGGATCGTAGCCACGCTTGGCCTCAGAGAAAGTCTGAGCCTGGATGTCTGCAGGGGTAATAGCCATAACAAGTCTCCTTTTTCATCGCCTCGGCGCTACACGCCCGACGTAAGTTACTAAGTCAGTTCTACACGAGTATACCTATAAGAAGCTGCAGAACCAGCCTCTGCACCAACTGCAACGCAATAATCGCAACGACCGGCGAAAAATCGATACCGCCCATCGGCGGGATGAAACGACGGAACAGGTTGAGCCACGGACCGCACACGCTATCAAGCACCGCGGCAATATCCTGAAGCAAACCACCCTGCTTCATGGGAATCCACGTCATAAAGCAGTAGACGACAATGAGCGTGGAATAGAAGTTGAACAGCGTGTTGACCAGCTGGACGATAGTGTAGATGTTGATGGGAATCTCCTCGTCTTGTCTTTACTTAAGGTAGCCGTCGGCACGAAGCTTCTTGAGATCGGAATCTTTGACCTCGCAACCGGCGGGCAGCACCATGAACACGCGGTCGCCCACCTCCTTGACCGTGGCACCCAGACCGCAGGCAAAGCCGTAAGAGAAGTCCAAGACGCGCTTGGCAACTTCGGTGCGTACGCCCACAAAAATCAGTGCGACAGGCTGCTTGGTGCGAACGCGGCGCACCACGGTCTCCACGTCGTCATAGCTCTCGGGGCGCAGGACATAGGCCGGCAGCTGCGGCGTGGCGTTGATGATATTGCTCGCATAGGCCGAGGCATCGCTCGGTGCAGGCGCGGGTGCAGCGGCGGCACGGGCGCGGGTATTCTCGGCGTAGCTCGACGGCGTGTCATAGGCACCAGGACGATAACCGCTCGCAACACTGTCCTGCGAGCGCGAAGGCGGGTTATACGTCGTGGCATGGCGGGAGTCATCGCCGACCAGCTGACCGGAGCGCGTATACACGGCAACCGACTCAGCTTCACCGCGGCGCGTCTGGCCAAGCAGGCCGTTGCTCGGCTCGTCTTGGGTGTAGAAGCCCTCGCCCGAAGCACCACTGTAGCCGTTGTTCTGATAGCCATCGTCGTAGCCGTCATCGTAGCCGTAGTCGTCGTCCTGGCCATAACCCTGGTCGTAACCCTGCTGGCCGCCCAGGTGCATCTTATTTTTAATCTCGTCAAGGAAGCCCATGGTTGTGTCCTCTCGCGGTTTAGTGCAGGCGCCCCGATAATCAGTGCGCACTTCAGAGCCTTATTTTACTGCAAACTCCGGGCTAAATACTACCCTGCCCAGGCGAACGAGCGTAGAGCCCTCCTCAAGGGCAGACTCAAAGTCCTCGCTCATACCGCAGGAAAGCTCAGGCAGGTTCAAATCGGGATGCGCCGCCTCCAGCTCATCCCTCAGCTCACGAAGCCCCGCAAAGGTGCGGCGTGCCACATCCTTATTCCCCCGGGGCGCCATAGTCATAAGCCCCTGTACGCAAATTCCCTCAAGTTCTGCAAGCTCACCCGCGGCGGCGCGAATCTCATCGGGTGAAAAGCCTCCCTTCGACTCCTCACCACTCACATTGACCTCAATGAGCACACGCTGGGGGCCGACGAGCTCGCCTGCCTCAATCTTGCGAACAGCACGGCTCGAGATCGCCTGCGCCAGATGCAGCGAACCCACCGAGTGAATCAGCTCGGCTGAGCCCAGCACCGCATTGATCTTATTGGTCTGCAGGTTGCCGATCATATCGAAGCGCACCTCGGGCAGCTCCGGATGCTCCGCCAGACCCGTGAGCTTGCGAACCAGCTCCTGCGGGCGGTTCTCGGCAAAATGGCGATACCCCGCCTGGATGGCGGCAACGGTCTCATCGACACCAACGGTCTTGGACACGGCAATGAGGCTCGCGGCGTCGTGGGGACGGCCCGCGCGATCGAGCGCCGCATAAAAACGTTCCAGAATCTGCTCGCGGCGAGCGCGCATCAAGTCCAAATAGTTATCCATTGCCAATCGCCTCCGCTGACAGCCAAACAAGTAGTCCCATGCTAACGCAAGAGCGCGGCCCCGCATGTGCAAGGCCGCGCTCACTTAGGTATTTACAATCTTTCGACGAACGGGGCTACTTACTCCTCGTCGTCCTCGCCATCGTCCTCATCCTCAAGATGATCGAGCAGGTAGCGAAGACCCTCGCTGACCTCGTTAACGGGCACCTTGGCAACGTAGCGTGCATCGACGGCGGGCCTCATGATAACACCCTCGCCCGAAGGCACGCGCATGCTCTCGAGCTCATCCTCATCAGTGCAGGCGATATCACCGGCAGTCATACGCTGTCCGGTCAACAGGAAGGTCAGACGGCAGGCGGCATCGATGGAAATCGAGGCGATGCGATCGAGATAGCGCGATACCATGATGGCGCGGCGCAGGTCGTCATAGTTGCTGTCGTCGTCCATAAAATCGCCCGTGTCCATGCGGTTAAAGGTGCGGAAGAACTTCTCGTAGGCGGCGTGCACTGGCTCGTCCTCGACGGCCAAGTTGCAGATGATGGACATGTCGTTGGTGACGAGCGCAGAAAGCGAAGAGCCCAGCACCTGGTAGACGGCCTCAGCCTCGGCCTCGACCGTGCCGACAAGCTCCTTGGGCAGCGAGATGTCGGCCTTGATCATATGACGCGTGGCGCGGCAAATCTGGCGAACCTTATCGGTCATGCGCTGCAGGTTAAAGTCGACGTAGATGATCGTCTGCAGCAAGCGGAAGTCGGAGGCGACCGGTGACTGCGTGGCAATCAGGTTGTAGCAGACGGCCTCCAGGTTGGCGCAGCGTGCGTCAATCGAAAGCGTGCGCTTCTTGGTCTTGGTGGCGAGCTTGCGGTCGTCGGTCACATAGGCCTTCACGGCATCGTAGAGGGCCAGATCGACGGCCTCGTAGATGCTCAGCATCTCGTGACGGGCCTCGATGAGCTGACGGGAAAACAGTTTGCGCATGGTTCACTCCAATCAGTTGGGTGCGGTCATGCCGCCCGCACAGTGAATACGCACCGGACCAGATCCGATCGGCTTGGGACTAGTCGCACCGATCAGCCAAAGCGGCCGGTGATATAGTCTTCCGTCCGCGAGTCCACCGGGCTGGTGAAGATCGCGTCGGTTTGACCATACTCGATGAGCGTAGCGGGCTCGCCGGCAACTTCCTGCAAGAAGAATGCGGTGTAGTCGCTAATGCGAGCTGCCTGCTGCATTGAATGCGTGACGATGATGATCGTCATCTCGGGCGCCAGCTCGGCCATCAGATCCTCGACCTTAGAGACGGACGTGGGGTCGATGGCGGAGCAGGGCTCGTCCATCAGAAGGACATCGGGTTGCACCGCAAGCACGCGCGCGATGCACAGACGCTGCTGCTGACCGCCCGAGAGCGCCAAACCATCCTTGTTGAGCTGATTGGATACCTCTTTCCAGAGGTTGGCGCGCTTGAGCGATTCTTCCACGATGTCATCGAGGTCACTTTTGCTAGTCACGCCCTGCAGACGAGGGCCAAAGGCGACATTCTCGTAGATGGATTTAGGAAACGGGTTGGGCTGCTGAAAGATCATGCCCACGCGACGACGGAGATCGACCGGGTCGACACCCTCGGCATAGATATCGTTGCCGTCGAGCGTCATGGTGCCCTCGACGCGCGTGCCCTCGATCAGGTCATTCATGCGGTTGATGCAGCGCAAAAACGTCGACTTGCCGCAGCCCGAAGGGCCAATGAAGGAGGTGATGGCGTTTTTGGCGATGTTGAGGTCAAGCCCCGTCAGCGCATGAAAGTCACCGTACCAAAAGTTGAAATCCTTGGCCGTAATGGCCGCTTGCTCCAACGTGGGAGCGGACTGATAAACGGACATGGGACTCCTTAACTAGCGACGCTTGCGCGACAGGAAGCGCGCAAACAGGTTGAAGGCCAGAATGATCACCATCAGCAAGAGCGCGGTGCCGTAGGCTGCGTTCATGTTGATGCCGTCGTTGGCAAGCAGATACAGGTGAACCGTCATGGGGCGGCCGGAATCGAGCGGCGAAATAGGTAGATTGATGGCCTGCCCCATGGTATAGAGCACCACCGCGGTCTCGCCAATGGCACGGCCGATGGCGAGAACGATGCCCGTGGCAATACGGCCAAAGGCAGAAGGAAGCACGATCTTGGAGACAACCTGCCACTTGGTGGCGCCCAGGCCATATGCGCCCCAGCGGATATAGCGCGGAACGGCGCGAATGGCCTCTTCGGTGGTACGCATGACGATGGGAAGCATCAAGAGCGCGAGTGCCAGGGCGGCCGAGACCATCGAAAGGCCCAGGCCCATGGCCTCGACAAACAAGGCGTAGCCAAACAGGCCCATAACGATGGAGGGCACCGAGGCCAAAGCGTCAGCAGCGTAGCGAATGAGCTCGACGACCTTGCCCTGCTTGGCGTACTCGGCCAGATAGACGGCTGCCAGCACAGCGATCGGCGTGCAGATAAGCATGGCGAGCGCCGTCACGTAGACGGTCGAGACGATCGTGGGCCAAATTCCGCCCTCGGCGTTGACGCCCTGGGGCCAACCGAAGATAAAGTCGAGCGAGATGTGTGGCAGGCCGTTGATGACCACGTAGGCGATGATAGCGACCAGCACCAGCGTGGTGATGTAGGCAGCGGCACGAAACACGCCAAGCATGATCTTGTTGGACAGGTCCTTGTTGATGCGGCCCTTCTTGCCGTGGGAAAGGGCACGCTTGATGCGCTCGCGCGACGAGGTCGTATCGACCGTCGTGTCAACGGAATCGGACATAGCCTACCCCCTCTTCTTCTTGGAAATCAGACGGACGATGCCCACCAGCGTGGCGGAGATGATAAACAGGACCACGCCCATGCCGAACAGCGCCGAGCGATGCAGACCCGAGGAATAGCTCATGTCGAGCGCGATCTGGCTCGTGAGCGTCGAGATAGGGCTCGCAATGCTGTCGGGAATAACCGGGGCGTTACCCACGACCATGAGCACGGCCATGGTCTCTCCGATGGCACGGCCCATACCCAGCACGATGGCATCCACGATACCCAGCTTAGCGGCAGGTAGCACGACCTTATAGATGGTCTGCCACTTAGTAGCACCCATGGCATACGATGCCTCGCGAATGCCCATGGGAATGGAATTGAGGGCATCGATGGTGAGCGTGGTGATGGTAGGGACGATCATGATGGCGAGCACAAACCACGCCGTCAGCGCACCAAAACCAAGGCCGCCGGTCAGTTGTGCGATAAACGGGCGGATGATGATCATGCCGAAAAAGCCGTAGATGATAGAAGGGATGCCGGCCAGCAGGTCGACGGCAGGGCTGATGAGCTTGCGCACGCGCTTGCCGGCGATCTCAACCAGGTACACGGCCGTGCCCACACCTAGCGGCACGCCCATGGCGAGCGCACCGACGGTCACCAGACCTGAGCCGGCAAGCAGCGACATGATGCCGTAGTGGCCCTCAGAGGGCGCCCACGTAAAGCTAAAGAAGTCCGCCAGACCGATGTCGGTAAAGACGGGCAGCGCCGAGTACGTGGTAAAGACAAAAATCAGGATGACGGTAACGACCGCCAAAAACGCGCAGGCAAAGAAGATCCACTGCAGCGCCTTCTCCTTGATATAGGTACTGCGCGATACGAGCGCCAGCTCGCGCTTCTTGGGTGCCTGAGCATTCTGCTCAGTCTGGGAGTTTTCCTGTGCTTCCATGCTACTCACTCCCCTTCTCGTCGTTGGTGACGGGAATAAAGCCCGCCTCGCGAATCTGCTTGTCCATCTTTTCGGACGTCACGTAGTCGATGTAATCCTGCGCCTGCTGCGAAGGCGCACCCTTCACAAAGAAGTAAAGGTCGCGCGAGATGGGATAGCCGCCACTCGCGACCGTCTTCTCGGACGCCTCAACATGATTGACCGAGACGGCCTTGACCGAGGTCTTGGCGTTGAGGCTATCGACGAAGCCCAGCGAAATGTAGCCGATGGCCCCACGCGAACGAGATACCACGTCGCGCACCTGGCCCGTACCCGAAAGAACAGCCGAGCGGCGATCGAACGGCGTGCCATCCATCACGATGGTACGGAAGGCCTCGCGCGTACCGGACGCCTCGTCTCGGTTGATGACCTGAATCCTCAGGTCCTCGCCACCGACCTCTTTCCAATTGGTAATCTTGCCGGCGTAGATATCGCGGAGCTGCTCGGTCGAGAGGTTATCGACGGGGTTGTCGTCGTTCACGATGACCGCAATACCGTCGTGGGCAATGACGATGGGAGTCAGGCCCAGATCCTGTTCGTCGGCATTGAGTCCACGGGAGGAGCTGGCGATATCGGCCGTGCCGGCGCTGACGGCCTCGATCCCAGCGGAAGAACCCAAACCGGAAACGAGCACGTCGATGCCGGTCTCCTCCTTAAAGCCCTCGGCCGCAATCTCGGCGATAGGAAGGCAGGTCGTGGAGCCGGCCACGGTAATGGAAGAGGTAGAAGATCCCGAAGAACAGGCGCACAGCGTAAGCGTAAGCACAGCGGCGCTCAGGACCGATACGATCTTTCTCATAGCATCACGCCGATCGCAGCATGGCGCCCACAGGTGCCGTCCTCGTTACGGTAGGAATAAAAGCGGTCGTTCTGACGCACGGTCGAAAGCTGGGTATCCACGATATTATCCGCGTCGACACCGACATCCACCAGCGCCTCGCGAATGGCAGCGGAAAGATCAAGCATGCGAGAGGTATTCGCATCGATGCAAGAGAACTCGGCGGCAAAGCGATCCATGAGTTCCTGGGATACCTCATATTCGTCACCCAAGATATGGGGGCCGATATAGGCGGAAACGTCGCTCGCATCGCAACCGGCAGCATCGCAAAGCGCCTGGCACGCCTTGGCGGAAATACGTGCAATCGTGCCCTTCCAACCGGAGTGCACCACGGCAAATCCGCCGGGGGCCACCAGCACCACGGGAACGCAGTCGGCAAAGCAGAGCAGCACGGGCACGTTATGCGCCGTGCAGACGATGGCATCACAGCCCTCGGCAATCTGCTCGCGAACGTCCTCAAGGTCATCGGCGCCGTTCGAGGTCACCGCAACGATATGGTCACCATGGACCTGATTGGGAACGAGCAGGTTGTGCTCGCACTCGGCGGCACCCATAGCCTCGAGCGCACGACAACGATTTTCTTGAACAGCAAAGGGGTCATCGCCAACATGCGAGCCCAAGTTGAGTGAGGAGTACGCATCTTCGGAAACGCCACCGGCGCGCTCGGTGAAGGCAAAGCGAACATCGGATGTCGCGCCCTCCACCAACGTAACTCCATCATGGTCGACACGCGAAACGTTGTCCGCACGTGCTGCCATACTAAAGCCTCCTAATAACACAAGTACCGCGGCATCGCCGCTACAGCCCGCGTTTATACGGCTGTCATACTTCTCTAAAAGGATACCTGCTGCGCTGGAGGCAATCGTAAAGGGAACGTAAAGAGATTGGAGGTTCTAGTTTACAAAGTCGAAATAAAAAGGGCGCGTCCATACGGACACGCCCCTGTGCACAACAATGCAAAGAACGACTTAGAAGCTACCGCGCTTCAGGAAGTCGGGAAGCTCGAACTGATCGTTGCCGAAGTTAGGAAGCTCGGTGCCACCGACGTTGCGGGTCGGAGCGGCCTGAGCCGGGCTCGTGGCAGGAGCGGTGCGCTGCGGCTCAGCGGAGGCAGCGGCCTTGCTCTGAGACTGCTGAGCAGCAAAGAGCTCGTCCTGACGGTTGACGTTGGAGTCGGAGAAGCCCGTAGCGATGACGGTGATACGCACCTGATCGCCCAGGGACTCGTCGACAACGGTACCGAAGATGATGTTGGCCTCGGGGTCGACGGCGTTGGCGACAACGTCGGCGGCGTCGCTGATCTCCTGGATGCCCAGGTCCTTGGAACCGGCGATGGAGAGCAGCACGCGCGTGGCACCATCGATGGAGCTCTCGAGCAGCGGGCTGGAGATGGCCTGCTGGGCAGCGTCGACGGCACGGGTGTCCCCAGAAGAGGTACCGATACCCATCATGGCGGTACCGGCCTGCTTCATGATGGTCTTAACATCGGCGAAGTCCAGGTTGATGATACCGGGGACGGTGATGAGGTCGGTGATGCCCTGGGTGCCCTGGGAAAGGACGCCATCGGCAATCGCGAAGGCCTCGAGCATGGTGGTCTTCTTCTCGGCGATGTCGAGCAGCTTATCGTTAGGGATGACGATCATGGTGTCGACGCAATCGGAGAGGGTCTTAATGCCCTCCTCGGCGCTCTTCTTGCGCTTGCGGCCCTCGAAGGTGAAGGGCTTGGTCACGACGGCGACGGTCAGCGCACCGACCTCGTTCATCGCGATATCGGCAACGATGGGAGCAGCGCCGGTACCGGTGCCACCGCCCTCGCCGCAGGTGATGAACACCATGTCAGCGCCAGCAAGCGCCTCGGCAATGTCGTCGCGGGACTCATCGGCAGCCTTGCGGCCAACCTCGGGGTTGGCGCCGGCGCCCAGGCCGCGGGTAAGGTCGGTGCCGATGTGCACCTTGATATCGGCATCAGAGATCGCGAGTGCCTGAGCATCGGTGTTGATGGCAACAAACTCGACGCCGCGGATGCCCTCTTCGATCATTCGATTGACCGCGTTGGTACCGCCGCCGCCGACGCCGACCACCTTAATGACGGCAAGGTAGTTGTTGATCTCTGTCTCGTGCATGTCGGTCCTCCGAACAAAGGTTATAGCCATAGCATGGGTCGACCCCGCGCACATTAACCTTCAGGTTGAAAGTAAATGCAAAGGTAAACCGTATTATGGTTGCACATTATGAACGTATCAGTCAAATAATTGACCGTGAAAACCAAACAAACCAGATAAACGGCGTGGTATGGCCCCTCAACAAAGCATCAACCAGCGCTACGAGGTCGGAGCGTTCCTAAATGTATAGTTACCCGGAGAGCGCACATTGATATACGTTACGCCCTCTACCTGCGAAAGCAGCTTGGTGACTACGCGCTCCTTCTTGACGATATCGTTCGAATCACCCAGCGACACCTCAATGCCGTTATTGAGGTTTGCCGAGATGGCTTCGACCGAAGGCGTGGAAATATCCTTGACTTGTCCCAAGAACTCGCTCGAAAAACCACGCACATAATCCAAGCCAGCCTTAACGGCCTTGGAGCTCACCGCCTGGCCGGAAACCGGAGCGACATCCGCCGAGACATCGGTCAACAACACCGCGCCATAGTGCTTAGCGAGCGCCAGCGCGGCATCAATGCCGGTCAGGGTATTTGAGCCCTGCCCCGTCGTGATGACGTTGCCCTGGTCATCCACTTCGACCGACGTCGACAGCGGGGCGATCCAGGTGTCATCATCCCCGATGGCCCAGGCAAGGTCATCGGAGCTGATATAGGCAATTGCGATGACCTTGCGCTCCATCGGCGTAATGATGAGCGTATGCGGGAACTGACGCTGGACATCCACGCCCGACACCCACGGGTTCTGCTTGAGGTCCTCGGTAATCTGGTCAGGATCGACGTTAAAAAGCGACGTTCCCTCGGGCAAATCGATCAGCTGGATAGCATCGTGCTTCGTCACATGCTCGCTGCCTTGAATCTGAATATCAGTGGCGGTAAACAATCCAGAGTTGATCACCACGACGGCAACGACGACGAGCACGGCCAAGACGGCCAGAACGCCGCCCACGATTTTGCCTTTGCCTGTAACGAGAGAAGCGGCGTCTGACGTTTTATTTGCCATCGCCCCAAGTGAAGACAACGGGTTGACGCCTTTTTTACCCGAAGGCTTCTTGGCGGTAGCCGGCACCGATGTCAGCGAGCGCGGTTTCGATGCGCCCAGCGTGCGACCCGGACGCGCCGCCTTAGTTCCCGTCGAGGGCTTAGGAGTTGCCATGGGACGGGCAGGTTTGGCGCCCATAACAGGCTTTGACGTCACCGAGGGACGCGAGGACTTTTTTGCGGCCGGACGATTACCGAGCTGCGAGCCGACAACCGGACGACTGGTCTGTCGAGCATGCCCGACAGACTTAGAGTGCGCGACGGTATTGCGTTGAGGTTTGGCAGGCGCGCCGGAACGCCCTCCGGCGCGGCGGAAGGTGGGTTTCGATGCTCTAGAAGCCGAGGAATTTAACTTCCGGTCTGAGCTCGATGCCATACGCCTCCCTCACCTTTCCGTGCACATGTCTGATAACCGCGGCAACGTCATCGGCCGAGGCAGTTCCGTTATTAACGATAAAATTAGCGTGAACGGGCGAAACTTCCGCGCCGCCAATCGAAAAACCCTTTAATCCACAATCCTCGATAAGCTTGCCCACGCTCGCATCGGGCGGATTGCGAAAGACCGACCCGCAGGATGCGCGACCCATGGGCTGTGTACGCTTGCGCCTCGTAAGGTACCGCTCCATGCGCTCGCGAATGTCGGCCTTGGGCGCCGGTTTAAGCTTGAGCACGCACTCGAGGATGATCTCATTGCGGGGAAGGCTACATTCGCGGTAGCCCCAAGTGATCTCGGACCCCGCATAATGCTTGATACCGGATGCCGGGTCAAACGTTACGACATCCTCAACCAGCGAGCCAATCCACTCGGTCCGTGTGCCGGCATTCATAGATATCGCACCGCCGACCGAACCAGGGATGCCAACGGCAAACTCAAGGCCCGAGAGGCTACGCGACAGGGCATCGTTGACCAAGCGCGCAAACATCACGCCCGCACCGACCGTCAGCGTACAACCGTCATCGGCAACAACCGTGCGCTGAAACTCACGTCCGAGCGAAATGACGGCACCGCGATAACCGCCATCGGCAACCAGCAGATTGGAGCCCTTGCCGATGATGACCCACGGCACCTGCTCGCGATCGAGCACCGCCACGGCACGGCGGAGGGCATGATAGCTATGGCACGTCACAAAGAGGTCGGCCTTGCCGCCGATACGATAGCTCGTATGACGCGCAAGGCGCTCGTCCTCGATCACATCCGTGTCGATCATGCCCGAGAGCGCCATGACGGCGTTAAACAGACCCATTAGACTTAAGCGTCTTTCTTGGCAGTCAGATACTCAATGAACTCGGGACCGACGGTCGTAACGTCACCAGCACCCATAGTGAGCAGCAGGTCGCCCTCGCCCACCATCTGCTCGAGCTCCTGATTGAGCTCAAGACGGCTGGAGCAGTACACGACCTCCTTGCCAGGATGCTTGGCGCGCACGGTATCGGCGAGCATCTTAGAGGTGACACCCGGAATGGGCATCTCGCCAGCCGAGAACACATCAATCAGCAGCAGTTTATCGGCATTGGCAAATGCATCGGCAAAGTCGTCGCACAGGGCCTGCAGGCGCGAATAGCGGTGCGGCTGGAACACGACGTCGACATGCTTGTAGCCCAGCGACGAAGCGGCAGCAAGCGTCGCCTTGATCTCGGTGGGGTGATGGCCGTAATCATCGACCACGGTGATGCCATCGATATCGCCCACGTGGGTAAAGCGACGGCGGACGCCCTCAAAGCTCGAGAGCGCCTTGGCGGCGGAGTCGATGTCAAGGCCCAGGACATGGGCGACGGTGAGCACCGCCGTGGCGTTGAGCATGTTGTGGCGACCGGGATTACTCTTGATCTCCACAGCGTGCTCAGTGCCGTCCTCAAAGCGAACGATAAAGTCGCTCTGGATGCCCTTGACATCCGGGTGCATGCAGACGATGTCGTTGCTCTCGGCAAAGCCGTAGGAAAGCACGTGACGGCCCGTCGACTTGGCGAGCTCGACCAGATGCGGGTCCTCACCGCAGACGATGACTGTGCCGTCCTCGCCCACCAGGCTCATGAATTTGACGAAAGTCGCCTCGATCTCCTCGATACCCGAGTAGTGATCGAGGTGGTCGGCCTCGACGTTGGTCACAATGACCACGTTGGGGTTCAGGAACAGGAAGGAACTGTCGGACTCGTCGGCCTCGGCGACAAAGTAGTCGCCCGAGCCGTTCTTGCCGTTCGTGTCATAGCCCTCGACGATGCCACCGATCAGGAAGCTCGGATCCAGACCCATGCGGTCGAGCATGGTGGCGCACATCGAAGACGTGGTGGTCTTGCCATGCGTGCCGGCAACAGCGACGGTGGTGTAGCCGTGGCCCAAAGCAGAGAGCATCTTGGCACGGGGCCACACGGGAATACCAAGCTCGCGAGCGCGCACGAGTTCAGGGTTGGACTCCGGAATAGCGGTGGAGACAACAACCACGTCGGGCTTGACCTCGTCGATCGTGGCGGCCTCATGGCCCACATGCACCTTCACACCAGCGCGGGTAAGCTGGCGGATATAACGTGACGTCTTAAGGTCGGAGCCGGTAACGGCATAACCGCGCTCGTGCAGAACGAGGGCGATGCCGCTCATGCCGGCGCCGCCGATACCGATAAAGTGGGCGCTCTTAAACTCGGGCGCGGAGGTTGCAGTCTGGGAATCAGCCATGTGCTCGTGTACTCCTTGCGTAAACACTGCCTGTAACCCGTTAACTGTACCGCACCTACCGCATCAGCGCGAGGGCGACCGACGATATCCCGTCTAACTAACGCAAACCCTCTACCGCATCCGCCAGAAGAGCGGCGGCCCTATCCTGAGCCAGACCACGCGCCGCCTGACGCATGGCGTCGCGTGCCGCCGCGTCATCGACCAGGTGCAGCAGCTCATCGGCAAAGGCAGAACCGTCGATATCGGCATCGGCGCAGAGCACGCCGGCCCCGGCGTCGACCAGATAACGAGCATTGGTGGTTTGGTGGTCGGCCGTCGCATGCGGATACGGCACGAGCACCGAGGGCACGGCGAGCGCAGCGATCTCGGCCACGCTCGATGCGCCCGAACGCGAGAGCACCAAATCGGCAGCAGCCAGCATATCGCCCATGTTGTCGATGTAAGGCTGGACGCGGTAACGCTTCGCCTCCTCGGGCGTCAGCGCCAAAGCGCGCTCGGTCTCCTCAAAGCCGTCGGCACCCGTCGAATGCAACACATAGAGGTTCTTGCGCGAAAGCAGCTCGTTTTTGAGCGAAACCACGCGCTCGTTGAGGTGTTGGGCGCCAAGTGAACCGCCAAAGACGAGCAGCAGCGTAGCGTCCTCGGGAACGCCAAGTGCCTTGCGGCCGCGAGCGCGATCGCCCTCGATCACCGAGCGACGTACGGGGTTGCCGGTCATGAGCACGTGGTCAGGGTCACCTTCGCGCTCAAAGACCGAACGCGCTGCCGGCACCGAGATGCACACGCGGGCGGCGTGGGAGTTCATCATCTTGTTGGCCAGGCCCGGAACGGAGTTCTGCTCATGCAGCAGATACGGAACGTCCGCGCCCTTGCACCACCCCAGCAGCGGAACCTCGACATAGGCACCAAAACCAATGGCGGCATCGGGCTTGCCGACCTTTGAGAAATGACTGGCGAGCGCACGCTTGGCTTTGTTGACACGCCACAGCGAGGTCAGCGCCGTCCAAGGACGGGAGCGGTCGAAGCCCGTGACCGTAATGGGCACAAAATCAAACCCAGCCTCGGGGACCAGACGACCCTCGAGCTTGCGCGACTGGCCCACGAACACAACGTGGTGGCCACGGTCACGGAGCTCTTCGGCCAAGGCGAGCGCGGGGTTGATGTGCCCTGCCGTGCCGCCGGCTGCAATAGCAACGGTCATTTTATCGGTCATGGTAGTCCCTTCGTACACGCGGTCCCTGGCCGTCGGTACGCAGACGCGCCGACGGGTCTGAGTTCAAATCGATTCGATTATATCCGCCGCCCGCATTGCGAGGAGTGGGGCGCTGAGAACGACTTTGCGGCGCCGTTCGCTGACGCGGGCGGGCTGCGGGGTCGGTCGCAGAGCCATCCAGGACGGTAAAACCGTTACGCGAAGATCGCTCGCCGCGCACGTGGGGCACGCCGGCGGTACTCTCATCCATAACGGCAAAGCTCTCACGGCGGCGGTCATACTCATCGCGGCGGGCGCTCTCGTACGAAACGCGCAGGATCAACCCGGCAAGCATGAGCGACACAATAATCGACGAACCGCCGTAGCTAATAAACGGCAACGGTTTGCCCGTCATGGGAAACACGTTGAGGATGCCCAGCGCGTTAATCAAAAACTGCACTGCGAGAATGACCGCGGAGCCAGACGCCATGAGCGCGCCCCGACGATCGGTCGCCTGCTCGGCAATGCGAAACGCCGAGTAGATCAGCATCGCAAACACCAAGAAGAACAGCACGGTTCCGACAAAACCGACTTCCTCGCCAATGATGGCCAAGATGTAGTCGTTGTGTGCCTCGGGCAGATACGAGTACTTCATGGTTGAGTTGCCGATGCCACGGCCGAACAGACCGCCCGAGGCAAAGGCCATGATGGCAAGCGTGGCCTGATAGCCGTCACCATACTCGTCGGCCCAAGGGTTCAAGGCAACCTGAATACGCACCATACGGTATGGCTCTGCGACAAGCGCAATCACGATCACGAGAATGCCGAAGATTAGCACGCCGATGATAAATCTGGGGTCGAGACCCGCAAACAACGCCATGCACATGAGGGTCAACAGGATGATCAGGACAGTACCGAAATCGGGCTGGATAAAGATCAGAAAGAGCGAAATGCCAAGGTAGATGCCCATCTTGCGAAGGAATTCGTTGATGTTGCCACCGGGCGAAAAGAAGCGATCAAGCATGATGGCCGAATACGCAATGGCAAATGGCTTTAAAAACTCGGAAGGCTGGAACTGAATACCGGCGATGTTGAGCCAGCGCGTGGCGCCGCGGCTGCCGCTGCCCACCAAGAACACCAGAAGCAGTAGCCCTATCATGCCGATAAGGAAGATCCTGAGCACATCCTCCCCAAACCAGCTGTCCGGCAAAACGCGCACGATGGCAATCAGCGCCAGAACACCGACCACGGCAAACGCGGCCTGTCGACCCAGAAAAAACGTCGCCGAGCCATTCTCGTGCAGCGCCTCGACCGAAGACGCCGAGTACACCATCAGCAGGCCAAAGCATACCAAGGTAAACAAGCAGGCCATGAATATCAAACGGGGGCGCATGATACGGGCGGGAACGCCGGCAATATAGCGTTCGCTAAACGACTGCCCGCCGCGGCTGGAACGCGGTGTGGTGCGACGTAAGGAAGCACGGTCCGAGTCGGGCCTCCTCATACCTTGTCGGGGGCTCTCCTCTCTCACCGCAACCCCTATTCCATTTGTGATTTCGCTGTAGCGGCAAGCTGAGCCACGTAGTCCTTAAACACGCGGCCGCGCTCCTCATAGCCCGAGAACTCATCGAACGAAGAGCAGGCAGGAGAAAGTAAGATCACGTCACCACGGCTCGAAAGCGAACGGGCAACGTCCACGGCGTCGCGCAGGTCATCCGCCTGGGCGATATCCACGTCACCATCGACATCGGCCTCGTCCATAGCGGCGGTGAAGCGCTCGCGCGCATCGCCAAAGCAGACGACCGAGCGCACGTTGTCCATAACGACGCGCGCGAAGTCCGTGAGCGGAGTGCCCTTATCGTGGCCGCCGAGCAGCAAGATCACGTCGTCATCGGGAAATGCCGTCAGTGCCTTCTCGACCGCATCGGTGTTAGTCGCCTTGGAATCGTTGACGTAGCGCACGCCGTCAATCTCGCCACACGGCTCCACGCGGTGCTCGAGCGGCTGGAACGAGGCAAGACCGCGGCAGACGCCATCGACATCGGCACCGACCGCCAAGGCAGCCGTGGCGGCGCACAGGGCATTGATAACATTGTGATGGCCCGAGATCTTGAGCTCGGATGTAGCGATGAGCGGGGTCTCGACGCCCTTCAGGCGCACGACCATCTTGCCGTCGCGCACAAAGGCGGCATCCTCGCCCTCAGGCTCGTCAAAGGCAACCTTGCAGATGCGACGACCCGGCGTGTAGATGTACTCATCGAACTCGTGAATGCCGGCGTCTTCGACGTCGACAACCGCCAGATCGTCATCGACCATATTGTCAAACAGTTTGATCTTGGCAAGCGCGTAGTTCTTATGGCTCTTATGCCAGCCCAAGTGGTCGGGAGTGATGTTGAGCAGCACCGCCACGCGGGGGTGGAGCTCGGTTGTCGTAGCAATCTGATAGCTCGAGAGCTCAGCCACAAACCACTCGTTGTGGGCTCGGCCGTCAATCTCGTTGACCGGCGGCTCGCCGATGTTGCCGACAGCAACGCTGGCCTCGCCGGCAGCCTTAAGCAGATAATCAGCCAGCGACGTGGTGGTCGTCTTGCCGTTGGTGCCCGTGATGGCAATCCAGTTATCGGGCGACAGGCGATAGGCAAACTCGGGCTCACCCATAATCTGGGCGGCATGCTCGCGCCCGGCCTTAAAGAAGCCCGAGAACTCCGAGATGCCCGGGCACGTCACGCATACGTCATAGGCGCCCTCGACCTGTTCGGTCCCATAGACAAACGACGCACCAGCAGCCTCGAGCGCACGCGTGGCGTCATTGGGCTCAGAGGTGCCGCCGCCATACACGGTAACGGCGCTTACGCGCTCGGGATGTGCCAGCGCCCAGCGGGCGACATCGAGACCGGATTTGCCCTGACCCAAAACGAGCAGGCTAAAGACATCAGCAAGAGGCATGAAAGACCACTATCCCAACTGGAAGAACAAAGCAAGGCCAACGGCACCAAAGGCCGCAGCGATAATCCAAAAACGGATGACGACCTTGGTCTCGGCCCAGCCCTTCTTTTCGAAATGATGATGGATGGGCGCCATAAGGAAGACGCGCTTGTGCGTAAAGTGGAAGTAGACAACCTGAATCATGACCGACAGGGTCTCAACGATAAACAGGCCGCCGATGATGAGGGAGACGACCTCGGTGTTGGTCATGATGGACGTGCAGGCAAACGCGGCGCCCAGGGCAAGCGAGCCGGTATCGCCCATAAAGATGCTCGCCGGATAGCAGTTGAACCACAGAAAGCCCAAGCAGGCACCGGCACACGCGGTGCAGAAGATGGACAGGTTCACGTCTCCGTGCAAAAACGCCATGGCAGCCATGGCGAGCATGGCGATCATGGAGGTGCCGCCAGCAAGACCGTCAAGGCCATCGGTCAGGTTCACGGCATTAGAAAGACCGGCGATCATCAGCCAGCAAAAGACAATGTAGAGCCACGGGAACGAAAGGCCGCAGATGGTGGTCGAAAGAACACCGAGGTCAATCGTCAGGCCGCCGGGAAAACGAATCTCGGGGGCGACGCCGCACCAGTTGACGGCAAGTACCGTAAAGGTGACACAGATAATGGTTAGGCCGATCATCTTGGCATGAGGCGTCAGACCGAGCGAGCGCCCGTGCGTAACGGAGGTCAGGTCGTCGATCAGGCCCAGCACGCCGGTCGCCAGCGTGGCGAGCAGCACGAGCACGAGCTCGGTGGTGAGCTTGCCCATCAGCAGGCAGGTCAGCGAGATCGCGACGAGGATGACAACGCCACCCATGGTGGGCGTTCCCTGCTTAACCAAATGACGCTTGGGGCCGTCGGCACGAACCTGCTGGCCGATACCCTCGACCTTGAGCAGCTTGATCCACCACGGCATGAGCAGCAGCGCAATGGCAGCGGCGATGCCAAGCCCCAAAAAAGCCTGATACGTGGGATACGAGGGATTGCCGAACATGGGCTAGCACACACCTTCCACAAAGCGGTCGAGCTCAACAAAGCGGGAACCCTTGACCAGTACAACATCATGTTTTTCAAGCGCGCCGCCCATGCGGTCGAGCACCTGCTGATAATCGGAGAACACCTGGATGCGGTCCTCGTCCATGCCCATCATGCGCGCGGCATCGGCCATAAGCTGGGCCAGCTCACCACCCACGCACGCCAGCATGTCGAGCTTCTTGGCGGCGGCATAGGCGCCCACGAGCTCATGCATGCGAGGAGCCTCATCGCCCATCTCGCCCATCTCGCCCAGGATCGCCATGCGAGACCCCGTGCACGAAAGCGAGCACAGCAGATCGAGACCAGCAGCCATGGATTCGGCGCTGGCGTTATAGGAATCGTCGATGACGCGGGCACCGCTCTTGGCGCGCTTGATCTCCTGGCGGTGCCCGGTGATCGTGAGGCCCCTAAAGGCAGCATCGATCTGCTCGGGCGTCACGCCCAGGCGATAGGCAACTGCGGCGGCCTTAACGGCATTTGGGACGGACTGCACGCCGGGGATGGCAAGCATGGTATCGGTCGTCTCACCCTGGCCAAAATCGAGCGTAAAGACCGGACGGCCCTCGTCATCAACACGAATGTCGCGGGCACGGACCTCATCATCGTCCGAGACGCCGGCCAGCATCACATCGATACCAGCAGGCTGGGCGAACGTATCGCGAATGAACGGCGTAAAGTCGTCCTCACCGCCCAAAACCAGCAGCGGCAAGAAGTCGCCGGCGGCGCACATACCCTGGACAATCTCGGCCTTAGCGCGGGCGATGTTCTCGCGGCTGCCCAAAATGCCGATGTGAGAGGTACCAATCTTGCTCACGATGGCAAGGTTGGGATTGGCGGACTGGGACAGGCGCTCAATCTCGTGGAAATGGTTCATGCCCATCTCGAGCACCAGGACCTCGGTATCGGCCGGAGCGGAAAGCACCGTGAGCGGCATGCCGATCAGGTTATTGAAATTGCCCTTGGTGGCCCAGACACGATAGCGCTTGGCGAGCACGGCGGCGAGCACGTCCTTGGTCGTCGTCTTGCCGATGGAACCGGTAATACCAACGACCAGGCAGCCAAGCTCCAGGCGATACGCGTGCGCCAAACGCAGCAGAAACTCCTCGGGATCATCGGTCAGCAAGATGGCACAGCCCTTGTCCTGCGCCAGCGAGACCAGCTCGGCCTCGGGCTCACGCGTCATCACGACGGCGCCGGCACCCGACTGGACGGCACGGGAAGCAAAATCATTGCCGTCGACGTTTTCACCGGGAAAGGCGACGAAAATCGTCCCTTCCTCGACCTGGCGCGAGTCGATAACGCACCCGCGGCATACCCGATCGGCTTCTCCCGTCACGGTTCGGGCCCCTGTTGCGGCCGCGAGGTTGTTGACGGCGATCTCTATCATTGCAGCTCCCCTGTAAACCTAATAATGCTATCGGCGTATTGTATCCCAGCGCCGCACATGCGTGGTGCAGGGCATGTGAACACCCTCATATGGGACAACAAACCACGCCCCAAAGATTGTAACCCCCTACTTCGTGTGCGGGATACCCAGCACGTCGAGCGCGTTGGCCATAATGGACTGGAACGGCACCGCAGCGGCATCTGAGCCGCTCGGCGTTCCGTCGAGCGTGATATAGCACAGCACCTTGGGCGATTGTGCCGGTGCAAAGCCCATAAAGGACGACATGTAATTCTCCTTGAGGTAGCCGCCGTTCTCGTCGGCACGTTCGGCCGTACCGGTCTTACCCGCTACGTCATAGCCGTCAACCGCGCCGCCAACGCCCGTTCCCTCGGACACGACCGTCTGCATGCACGATGTCACCTGGGATGCGGCGTCCTCCGAAATCGCGCGCTCACCTTCGCCCCAGTCCTTCTCGTCGCCTTTGCTGGACTTATAGAAGTGCGGTGTCATCATCACGCCGCCGTTGGCGATGCCGCCCACGGCACGTGCGATCTCAATCGGCGAGACAGACAGTGCCTGTCCAAAGCTCATCGAGCCCAGCGTGGCGCCGTCATACTGGTCACGCTCCTTGACGATACCCAGGCTCTCGCCCGGAAAATCTACACCAGAGCTGTGACCGATGCCCCACTTGTCCACATAGGTGGCAAAGTCGTCGGCACCGATCTTGCGCCCCACCAGGACAAAGCCCACGTTGGACGAACGGCGCATCATCTCGCGCACATCCATGGTCATGGCGTAGTCGCGCTTGTCGGCATCGGTGACGGTATCGTCGCCCACCTTGATGCTCGCCGGCACCTCAAACGACGTACTCGATCGCACGACACCCAAGTCGAAGCCGGCGCCCGCCACGAGCGTCTTAAAGACCGAGCCGGGCTCGTAGGCGTCGGTGACCAGGCGCAAGTTCATATCCTCGGTCTTGGCGTTTTCCAGATCGGTCTGGTCGTAAGTCGGATACGAGCAGGCTGCCAAGATCTCGCCTGTCGTAGGATCGGTGACCAGCGCCGAGCCGTTCTTGGCCTTTGTCTTCTCGACAGCCTCTGCCAGGGCATCCTCGGCCGCACGCTGGATATTGACGTCGAGCGTCGTCACGATATCAACGCCGTCGACCGCAGCCACCTTTTTATAGGCACCGCCCGCGATATAGCTGCCGTCCCTCGCGCGCTCGCGTACGAGAGAACCGTTCGTGCCGGTCAGAAGCTTGTTGTATTGCTTTTCGAGACCCGTCAAGCCGTCGTTGTCTACATTCACTACACCCAGCACCTGCGATGCCAGATTGCCGTATGGATATACACGCTTCATGGCCTGCTCAAAAAGCACGCCGGGCAGGTTCTTCTTCTCCAGCGCCGCAACATCGTCTTCGTCCACCTGGCGCTTGATATACACCCAGGTTCCATCGGACTCGACGAGCTTGCGGCAGGTCTTTCTATCGATTCCAGTTGCCTTGACCAGCGCCGACACCGTCTTGTCAACATCCTCGACAAGCTGCGGGTTCACGGCGATGTTGCGACATTCGACCGACGACGCCAACACGTTGCCGTTGCGGTCGTAGATGGTGCCGCGTTTGGCATAGAGGGTCTGCGCAAGCAGGCGGCGCGCATCGGCACGCTCGCGCAGTTTATCGGCTTCGACAATTTGATAGTCGGCAAGGCGAAAGACGCCCAAGCCCAAGCCAAGCCCAATGAAGCCCATGACGGCTTTGCGGCGAGGCAGAGGCGCGCCTGTGAGCCATTCGGTCGACGAACTCTTGCGCGACCTGGTGTTATGCACTTGAGGGCCGCCCGAGCCGCGAAGTCGCGACGCCGGGTCGTTGCCACGGGACTGCCCGGCGTTGTAAGATTGCCGACCCGTTCCTTGATAACCAGAACGTCCCCGCGACGAGGGACGTCCAGAACCGCGGCCCCCATCGGAACCGCGGCGATAGTCATTTGTCATACTCAGCTACCGTCTTGCTACTGAGCGGTCGCGGTCGCGTTGGCGCCCGCGGCTGCATCCTGCGAAAAGTCAAGTGTAACGCTCTCGCCGGGCTCCACCATGCCATAAGCGCCCGCAAGGTCGCGAATGCGCGTGTCGGCGCCATAGACCGAATGCATGACCTCCAGGTCGGAGCTCTCATCGGTCGCCTTTTCGAGCGTGTTGGTAAGCTCGGCGTTGCTGTTGAGCACCTGGGCCGTAACGCCGGCGAGCGCCACGCGGGCGACGCCGATCGTCATGAAGATAGCCGCAATGATGCAAAACGTTTTAAGAACGCTCATGAAAACCGGGCTTACCACCTGGTTTGCCTGACGGCCCGCGCCCGTGTAGACATCAAAGCGCGGCGCGCGCTGCTCACGGGGAGCAACGGGGGCCTGCGGCGTCTCACGATAGGCGGGCATGGCGTTCATATCATAGGCGAGTGCTGCGCTTGAAGTGTTGTAGCCCATGATATGCCGCCTCCCATCCCGAGTACGTTGGTAGTGTGTTTAAGCTTCGTTTATGGTGCGAGCGGGAGGTCCAATATCGCGCGGTCGCGTCTACAGACGCTGCGCCACGCGGATTTTGGCTGATCTCGCCCGAGGGTTGCGCTCAACCTCATCAGGCTGGGCAACCAAGGGTTTGCGGGTGATGACCTTGAGTATCGGCACGTTGCCGCACACGCACACCGGAATCTCCGGCGGACACGTGCACCCCTGGCTCATCTCCTTAAAGTGGTTCTTTACGATACGGTCCTCGAGCGAGTGATACGAGATGACGCAGATACGTCCGCCCGGGTTGAGCCACCTGGTGGCGGCATCAAGCCCTCGTTCGAGCACATCGAGCTCGTGATTGACCTCGATGCGAATGGCCTGGAAACTTTTCTTGGCCGGGTGTCCACCATGCCGACGAGCGGCAGCCGGGATACCCGCCTTGATGATCTCGACAAATTGGCCGGTGGTTTCGATCGGTTCTTGCTCGCGGCGGCGCACGATCTCGCGCGCGATCTGCGAGGCAAACTTCTCTTCGCCGTAGACGCGTAGAATCCGGGCGAGGTCGTGTTCGTTATAGGTGTTGATAACCTCAGCTGCGTTTAAGGTGTTATTACCCGGATCCATCCGCATGTCCAATGGGGCGTCCTCGTTATACGAAAAGCCCCTGCCAGGGATATCGAGTTGCGGTGACGAAACGCCCAAATCGAACAGGAAGCCATCGACCCCGGGCACCTCGGCCGAGCAAAGCAGCTCGTCCAAGTCGCCGAAGTTGCCCTTCAGCAGCTGGTGCGGAACTCCGGGAACCTCGCGGTCCAGACGGGCGCCAGCGGCCTCGAGGGCCATGTCGTCCTGATCGACGCCGAGCAAAAGGCCCGTCTCCCCCACCTGCGCGGCCATCTTTACCGAATGGCCGGCACCGCCAAGGGTGCAATCGCAGACAACGGAGCCGCTCTTTAGCCGCAGCGACTCAAGCACTTCGCCGAGCATGACAGGTTCATGCCGATATTCTTGTGTCAAGATCCCACGCTCCATCCGTTACCTGTGCCTTGCCCTTACGAGAAGAAGAGGTCCAGCAGGGCCTCATCGTCATCGTCCTCATCGGCCGCGGCGCGATCCCAAACCTCAAGGTGGTCGTAGTTGCCCACAACCGTGACCTCGCGGTCGAGGTTCGCCTGCTTGCGGAGAGACTCGGAAAGACCGATACGACCGGCGCTGTCCACGTCCATCGACGTGGTGCGCTTGTTGATCGCCCTCATGAGCTTCTGGTCATTAATGTCACGCGGGTTAAAACCCTCGTGGCCCTCACGACCCGCGAAGAGTCCTTCGACCCACTTATCGAAGGCCTCGGCAGAGAACACGTACAGAGCATCGACATCCAGGGCTTTAAACACGCGAACGTGCTCTCCAAGCTCCTCGCGAAGGGGTGCAGGCAGGGATAGACGACCTTTTGCATCGAGATTGCGCTCGTATGCACCAGTCATTCCCATGTGCGCCCTCCCCTCGGTTACTCAGATGGCACGTACGCGGGAAACCACCCCGCCTGTCGACGTCATCAATAATATGGGGAACCGCCCCATTTTTCAACACCTTTCCCCACCCCTTCCCCCACCCCGCCCCACCATTCCACCCCCAATATGTTGTAAAACACCCCCGAGCATATGTTCGAAAACACAATATGTTGTGTTTACAGCAAAGGCGGGATGCCACCTGTGGCACCCCGCCTTTCAACCTCAACCTTCAAGTTGACCTTGAGGCGATTTTTGCGTCCTTTTACATGGCGTTCACATCGCCCCCAAACTCCCCCGCCCACGGTACACACGGCCCACCACCGCGTCGGTGTCTGGCGAAAAATGGGACGGGCCCCAGATTGCCCATGCGCGCAAAAGTGCGTCTCGGCAATCTGGGACCCGTCCCATTTAATATTTATAAATATGCAGGTCAGCGAGGTGCTAGCGATGTGCTAGCGGATGCGCCGCCAGATAGACCTCGGTCAGTTGCGTTCGGTCGACATGCGTGTAGACCTGCGTGGTCGATATATCGGCATGTCCCAAGATCTCCTGTAGCACACGGAGGTCGGCACCGCCCGCGAGCATGTGGGTGGCAAAGGAGTGGCGCAAGGTATGGGGATGGAGCCCCACCAGTCCCACCTGGCGCCCGTAGCGCTCACAGATGGCATGGATGCCCTGGCGCGACAGACGGCGGCCGTTCTTATTTAAAAAGACCGCCGAGGTCTCGGTTCCGCGGGCATGGGCCGCCAAGCGAGAACGCCCCTCAGTTACATAAAGCGTCAGAGCTCGCGCCGCGCTTCCTACCAGCGGGGACAGGCGTTCCTTCGAGCCCTTACCGCGAACGAGCACAAAGCCATCGTCGATATGGATATCGCCCACATCGAGCCCCACCAACTCGCTCACACGCAAACCGCATCCGTAGAGCACTTCCAAGATGGCATGGTCGCGCAAGCCCATCTCGCCCTCGGGGAAGTCTTGATCGAGCAGCGCCGAGACATCCTCCACCGATAGATACTCCGGCAAACGCTCAGCCTTTTTAGGCAGGCGCAACGCCGCCGTTGGATTTTGGGCCACAGCCCCATCGCGCGCCAAAAAGGCATGTAGGCCCTTCACGGCCGCAAGCGCACGCTCCACCGAGGCATCCGAATAGCCCCCATCGCGACGGTCGGCGACAAAGCCCTCCACGACCTGACGGGTCACCTCTTCAAAAGACACAATACCCGCCCGCTCCAGATAGGCGCAGTACGTCGTCAGGTCACGACGATAGGCCGCAATCGTGTTGCGCGCCAAACCCCGCTCGACCGCGAGGTAATCGAGATACTCCCCCGCCGCCACGGCGAGCGACGAGGGAGTAGCTTCGGTATGTTCCTTATTCGCCGGCACCCTTAGTCCGTAGCGAGGTTCATGGGCGTCACCTGCAGACGGTCGACACCCTCGTGCTGGCCGATCGAAGCGCGCACGAACTCGCGGAACAGCGGCTGCGGGTTGGTCGGGCGGCTCTTGAACTCGGGATGAGCCTGGGTTGCCACATACCACGGATGCACGTCGCGCGGCAGCTCGACCATCTCGACCAGGCGCTCGTCGGGCGACAGACCCGAGATAACCAAACCGGCGTCCTCGAGCTGGTCACGGAAGGCGTTGTTGAACTCAAAGCGGTGACGGTGACGCTCGTAGACGAGCTCCTCGCCATATGCCTCGCGAGCAAGGGTATCGGCGGCGAGCTTGCACGGATAGGCGCCCAGGCGCATGGTGCCGCCCTTCTCGGTCACGTCCTCCTGCGAGCTCATCAGATCGATGACGCTAAACGGGCCGTCCGGATCGAACTCGGAGGAGCTGGCGCCGGCAAGGCCGACGACGTTGCGGGCGAACTCGCACACGGCCACCTGCATACCCAGGCAAATGCCCAGATACGGAATCTTGTGCTCACGGGCAAACTCGGCCGCGAGGATCTTGCCCTCCAGGGCGCGCTTGCCAAAGCCGCCGGGGACCAGGATGCCCGAGGCGTCGCCCAGAACCTCGGAGACATTCTGCTCGTCGAGGCTCTCGCCGTCGACCAGCTGGACGTCCACATGGCGATCGTAGAAGACGCCCGCATGGTGCAGGGCCTCGATAACCGACAGGTACGCATCGGGCAGCTGCGTGTACTTGCCCACGACGGCGATCTTCACCTTGTCGGCGTGATGGTTGGCGTGATTCTGTTTGCGCAGGAACTCATTCCACTCGCTCATGTCGCGCTCACGCGGGTCCAGACCCAGGCGCTCGCAAATGCGCAGGTCAAAGTCCTGCTCGGCAAGCAGCTGCGGAACATCGTAAATGCTCGCGCAGTCCTCGTTGGTAAAGACACAATCGGTGTCGACGTCGCAGAAGCTTGCGATCTTTCCGCGGATAGCGTCATCGATATGGTGGTCGGAGCGCAGCACGATGATATCGGGCTGGATGCCAAAGCTGCGGAGCTCCTTGACGGAATGCTGCGTGGGCTTGGTCTTGACCTCGTGGGCGGCGGCGATATAGGGAACGAGCGACACGTGGATGTAGCAGACGTTCTCGGGGCCGGCCTCCTTGCGGTACTGACGGATGGCCTCGACAAACGGTTGGGACTCGATGTCGCCGATCGTGCCGCCCAGCTCGGTGATGACTACATCGGAGCCGGTCTGCTCCTCGATGCGGCGGAACTTGTCCTTAATGGCATTGGTGACGTGAGGAATCACCTGCACGGTACCGCCCAAAAAGTCGCCGCGACGCTCGCGGGCGATCAAGCTCTTATAGATGGCGCCGGTCGTAAAGTTGGAATCGCGGGTCAGGTTCTCATCAATAAAGCGCTCGTAATGACCCAGGTCCAGGTCGGACTCGTAACCATCCTCGGTAACGAAGACCTCACCATGCTGGAAGGGGCTCATGGTACCGGGGTCGACGTTCAGATACGGATCGGCCTTCTGCATCGTTACTTTGTAGCCACGCGACTTGAGCAGACGGCCCAGCGAGGCCGCGGTGATACCCTTGCCCAGGGACGAAACCACGCCACCGGTTACGAACACATGCTTGGTCATATTGAGTTACCTGCGCTTCCCGTAGAAGTTGTTTATCCACATCTTACGGGTCTTCATTGTAATACTCGCGCCGCGGACCGTTCACAATTTTTCTCGCGTGCGATTGCATTTCTCAATCTTGAAACAAAACGCCGCCCGGTTTCCCAGGCGGCGTCGCTATGGCAAGGGTTACATGCTGCTATCGATCAGCAACCTCGTCCTCAAGCATTTCTTGAACGAGCATGCCGGTACGGACGCCCTCAAGATACCACTCGCCACGTTCGGTGAGGCAAATGCCATTTGCAAGCTGACCGCCGTCGTCGCTATAACGCGAGACGACATCAATCATGCCTTCGGAATCCAAGCGATCGATTGCGGCGCGGGCACGATACGGCGAAACCCCCACGCGCTCGGCAAGCGTTTTGCGCGAGAAACCATACGGCCCGCCATTGTCTTCGGTTTGCTGGTCGATCTCCATCAACACCAGCACCTCGACACGCTTCATATCGTTGACACTCGCACGACCCTTGCCCGCCATAGCAGCCTCCTCAAACCGAGCACGAGCATCTAACGCGCCGTGCGCGACCGACACACCTCACGATGGCAGGTAATATCCATCATGCGGCATCCCGCTAAGGATGAAACAGTTACGGTTATTGTATACCGCTCAAATTGTTTCTAGGCAGGTAAACAGCTATTTTTCGCCGAAATAGGCGCTTTATTGATCAAAAAGCCGTACCGGGCGCTAACCCGATACGGCCAAAATGCAATGCAATTACCGCGGTGCTTCAAACTTAGCGATGGAAGAAACCGCGGCGCTCAAACTTGGGCTCGCAGCACACGTTGATACCCAGTTTGCGCAGTACCGTCTCGTCCGTCGGCGAGATAATCACGCTAAAGAAGGCATCGCAACCGCGCAGCTGCTCCAGGCCCGAAAGGACGCGAGCGGCCGTCTCACTCGTGGCCGAGGTGATCGACAGCGCCATAAGCGTCTCGTCGGTGTGGAGGCGCGGGTTTTTGCTGCCCAGGAAATGCGTCTTGAGCTTGCTGATGGGCTCGATCGCTTCATCGCTAATGACCTCGAGCTCAAGGTCGACGCCCGAGACATGCTTAAGTGCATTCATGATGAGCGAGCTCGCGGCGCCCAGGCGCGTGGAAGTCTTGCCGGTCACCACGGAGCCATCGGGCATGACCATGGCACCCACGGGACCACCCGTCAGCTGCTCCCTGGTGAGGGCCGCCGAGCGCGCCGGTGAGTAGTTCTTATCGATGCCGGCTTTCTTCATAATAATCTTGAGACGGTCGACTTGCTCATCGCCCACGCCGGTACGGCGCACATTTTCGACCGCGGTAAAGTAGCGGCGGACGATCTCCATCTTGGAAGCGTCGCGGCAGGCATCGTCATCGGTGATGGCAAAGCCGACCATATTGACGCCCATGTCCGTAGGACTCTGGTAGGGGCTCTTGCCCAGGATCTTTTCCATCAGAGCACGGACCACCGGGAAGGCCTCGACGTCGCGGTTGTAGTTGACCGTGGTCTTGTTATAGGCCTCAAGGTGGAAGGAGTCGATGATATTGGCATCGTCGAGGTCCGCCGTGGCCGCCTCGTAGGCAATATTGACCGGATGCGTCAGAGGAAGATTCCAGACCGGGAAGGTCTCGAACTTGGCATAGCCGGCGGCCGTGCCATGCTTGTGCTCATGATAGAGCTGAGACAGGCAGGTGGCAAGCTTGCCCGAGCCAGGACCGGGGGCAGTGACCACGACGAGCGGTCGGGTGGTCTCGACAAACTCATTCTTGCCGTAGCCATCGTCGGACACGATCAGATCGACATCGTGCGGATACCCCTCGATGGGATAGTGCAGCTTGGCGGGAATACCGAGCGCGTTCAGACGGTTGCGGAACACATCGGCAGCAGGCTGGCCGGCGTACTGGGTGATGACCACAGCCGCGACAGCAAAGCCGTTGCCGCGGAACAGGTCAACCAGGCGCAGCACATCCTCGTCATAGGTAATGCCGAGGTCACCACGAGCCTTGTTTTTCTCGATGTGGTTCGCGTTGATCGCGATGATAACCTCGACATCGTCGGCGATGCTCTTGAGCATGCGGAACTTGCTGTCCGGTTCAAAACCCGGCAGCACGCGGCTCGCATGATAGTCATCGAACAGCTTACCACCAAACTCCAAATAGAGCTTGCCACCAAACTGCGAGATGCGCTCCTTAATGTGAGCAGCCTGCAGCTCGATATACTTCGCGTTGTCGAAACCCTGGCGCATATATGGCTCCCGTCCCGTTTCCATTTAATGTTCTAGGCGATTATAACGGAGCCCGCCCTCCCCGATACCCAGACCATCAACAGGCACCAACCAAACACGCCCACCGCAACCACCGGGGACCCGGGGTAGATCATTTGGGACGGGAAACAAGGCACTCAGCACCAACAATGAAAACGTCACAGGCAAAGCCAAAGCCAGCGAACGGGCACCAGAGCGAGCAAGCTGTCCCCCTGCAGCAACAATGGCAGCGCCGCAGGTGGGGCAAAAGTCAGCGAAAGCCCGCCAGAGCGAGCAAGGTGACGTGAAAGAGGAGGGCATAGGCCTTTTGGCCATGCCCGACGATTGAACGTCACCTTGCTCGCTCTGGCGGGCTTGCAGCGTCGAGTGGTTCCGGCGTTTGGTAAAACGCCGGAACACAAGAGCGCCCCCTCCCGCGCACGGAACGGGAGGGGGCTAAAGGTAGGAGTCTACCGGTGGGTTGACCCCACCGGACAGACGATGACCAGGTGATCCTTTACAGGATCGTCAAGGTTTCCGTGGGGTACCCGTTGGGTACTTAGATCAGCACGCAGGCGACGGTCAGGATGACGGCGCAGACGACGGAGAGAGCGACGATGAGCTTAAGGGCAAACTTGAGCCAGGTCGTCCACTCGATCTTGGCCAGGGCGAGACCGCCCATGATGGCGCCGGAGGTCGGGGTGAACAGGTTCACGACACCGATGGCGGCGGAGAAGATCATGACCATGACCTCAGGCGAGAAGCCGAGCTTAACAGCCAGCGGTCCCATGATAGGCATGGAGACGGTAGCCATACCAGAGGTCGAGGGGATCAGGAAGGACAGGCCGAAGTAGACCAGGAAGCTCATGGGAGCGAAGATCACGCCGGACAGGCCAGCCAGAGCATTGGCGGCAGCGTCGAGGACGTAGACGTCGAGGCCGGTGTTAGCCATGAGGACGGAGATACCACGGGCGAGGGCGATGACGAGAACAACGGACATCATGTCGGCAGCGCCGGTGATGAAGGTGTTAACGATCTGCTTCTCGGACAGGCCACCGATGATACCGATCAGGACGGCCATGAGGAAGAACCAGGTGGAAGCCTCGTCGAAGTACCACTGACCAATGGGCAGGCCGGTGATCAGGGCAGACCAGCCCTGGACGACGGCGTTACCGTCGGCGTCGTAGACAGCGCCAGCGTCGAAGAAGTTGGCGACGCCCTCGTTGAGGTCGGCCAGCGGAATGAAGCCGACGATCATGACGACGAAGGTGAAGGCAAAGGCGATCAGAACACCCTTCTGACGACCGGTGAGCTTGACCTCATTGTGAACCTCGGAAGCAGCCTTGCCGTGAGCCTCTTCAGCGTCCTTGAGCTCCTGCATCGACAGGATGGTGGAACCCTTGTCAGCCTTGACCTTCTTGGCATAGCTCATGACGAAGAAGATGGACATGGCAGTGGTAACAATCCACAGGACGGCACCGAGGCCGATGATGATGGACTGGTTGACCTCAATGCCAACGCCGGTCAGAGCGTCGACGGCAGCGCCGACGGCGAACGGGTTAACCGTGGAGCCCAGGCAGCCGCAGCCAGCGCCGAGCAGGACGGTGGCGGCACCGACCATCGGGTCGAAGCCAGCGGCCATCATGGTAGCGGCAAGCAGGGCGTAGAAGGGAACGGTCTCCTCGCACATACCATAGGTGGTACCACCGAGGGAGAAGATGAGCATCAGCACGGGAATGAGCATGATCTCGTTGCCCTTAAGCTTCTGCACCAGGACGGCGATGCCGTTGTCCAGGGCGCCGGTCTCGGTCATCATGCCGAGGAAGCCGCCCAGGATCATAACGAAGAGGCAGACGGGCAGAGCGTCAGCGAAGCCCTTAATCGGGGCGGTGCAGAAATCGCTCAGACGGGCGGCAGTAACCGCGCCGCCGGACGTGCCGGAGACGATAACGGTAATCACTGCAACAATTGCCAGCAGAGCAAGAAGAATGGTGAACGATGAAGGCATACCGCGCTTTTTCTTAGCGGTCTCAGTCATAGTTCTCATCCCCCCTTCATAAATCATTTACTGATCTCGCCCGAAGCGGCTCTTCCGTGCCGTGCCTGCCGCTCGATGCGAGATTTTTACCAGATAAAGCCGCTCGGGGTGTTCAACAATACACCCCGAGCGAGATGCTAGATGCACTTACTTGAGCGTGGCGTACATGACGGCCTTGATGGTGTGCATGCGGTTCTCGGCCTCGTCGAAGACCTTGGAAGCGGGGCTCTCGAAGACCTCGTCGGTGACCTCCTGCTCGGTGATGCCGAACTGCTCGCACTTCTCGGCGCCAATCGTGGTGTTGGTGTCGTGGAAGCTGGGCAGGCAGTGCAGGAAGATGGCACCCGGGTTGGCCATAGCCATGACCTCGGAGGTGACACGATACGGGGTGAGCTGAGCGATGCGCTCGGCCCAGACCTCGTCAGGCTCGCCCATGGAGACCCACACGTCGGTGTAGATAACGTCGGCACCGGTGACGCCGTCCTTGACGTCGGTGGTCAGCTTGATGGTGCAGCCGTTGGCCTCGGCGATGGGCTTGCAGGCCTCGATGACGTCGTCAGCGGGCATGCACTCCTCGGGGCCGCAGGCCACGAAGTTCATGCCAAGCTTGGAGCAGACAACCATGAGGGAGCGAGCAACGTTGTTCTTGCAGTCGCCCATGAAGACGAGGGTCTTGCCCTTGATGTCGTAGTTGAAGTTCTCCTGGACGGTCAGGATGTCGGCGAGCATCTGGGTGGGATGCCACTCAGTGGTCAGGCCGTTCCACACGGGCACGCCGGACTTAGCAGCGAGCTCCTCGACATCGTCCTGGGCAAAGCCACGGAACTCGATGCCGTCATACATGCGGCCGAGAACGCGGGCGGTGTCCTCGATGGACTCCTTCTTGCCCATCTGCGACGAACCCGGATCGAGGTAGGTCACGCCCATGCCCAGATCCATGCCGCCGACCTCGAAGGCGCAGCGGGTACGAGTGGAGGTCTTCTGGAAGAGCAGAACGATGTTCTTGCCCTCGAGATAGCGGTGCGGAACGCCAGCGCGCTTCATGTCCTTGAAGTTCTTGGAGAGCTTGAGCAGGTACTCGATCTCCTCGGTGGTGAGGTCGAGGAGCTTGAGGAAGCTACGGCCGGAGAGGTTAACACCCATGGTTCGTTTCCTTTCGAAGAAATGAATTACGTAAGTAATTAGTGTTGCCCGTTTGACGGGCGAAACCGGTGCGGTTGTAGGGGGACCGCACCGGAAACGGAAAGACTTAGAGGTCCTCGCGCCAGAAGGGCATGCTCATGCAGCGCGGGCCGCCGCGGCCGCGGGAGAGCTCGGCGGAGGGCACGACGAGAAGGTCCAGGCCCTCCTTGTACAGCACGTCGTTGGTGACGGTGTTGCGGGCGTAGACGCAGATCTTGCCGGGCTCGACGCACAGGGTGTTGGAGCCGTCGTTCCACTGCTCGCGGGAGGCCGCGATCGGGTCGCCGCCGCCGCAGGGGATCAGCTTGACCTGGTCGACGCCGGTGGCGTCCTCCAGGACGTGCTCGAGGGTGTCCTCGATCAGGCGGATGTTCACGTCGCCCGGGTTCTTGCCGGCGGTCAGCTCGTAGACGCGCAGGGTGCCCATGATGGCGGGGTGGATCGTGAACTTATCGACGTCGATCTGGGTGAAGACCGTGTCGAGGTGCATGAAGGCGCGCGAGACCGGGATGTCGAAGGCCAGGATGCGCTCGACCTTGGAGTCGGAGTTCCAGAAGATGTTCTGGGCCATGACGTCGATCGCGGCGGCCTGGGTGCGCTGGGAGATGCCGACGGCGAGGGTCTTCTCGTTGATGTTCAGCACGTCGCCGCCCTCGGTGTGGAACTGGCAGTCGCGGCGGAAGTACAGCGAGACGTCCTTGTAGTCGGGGTGGTACTTGAAGATGTACTTGCCGTACAGGGTCTCGCGGTTGCGGGTGACCGAGTACATGCGGTTGAGGTTGACGCCCTCGCCGACGACCGCGAACGGGTCGCGGGTGAAGTAGAGGTTGGGCATCGGGTCGATGATCAGGTCGGACTCGGACTCGGAGTTGACCAGGGAGTCGAGGGTCGTGGACGCCGTGAGGGGCATGTCGATCTCGGACTTGGTCATGCCGGCCATGGTCTTCTTGACGAACTCGAGGTTGTCCTCGATGGAGTCCAGCTTCTCGCGGACGATCTGCGGCATGTGCTGGCCGCGGATGCCGGCCTCGGCGATGTACTGGTCGGTGAACTCGGCGCGGGCGCCGGGGACCTGGTCGAACACCTCGGCGACGAGGTTCTCGAGATAGAGGACCTCCACGCCCTGGTCCCTCAGGATCTGGGCGAAGGTGTCGTGCTCCTGCTGCGCGACCTCCAGGAACGGGACGTCGTCGAACAGGAGTCGCTCGAGCTCGTCGGGCGGCAGGTTGAGGAGCTCGTCGCCGGGACGGTGCAGGCAGACCTTCCTGAGCTTGCCGATCTCGGAAGGCACGTGCAGACCTTTCGTCATGGCCTCCTACCTTTCTTTCGGGCCCCTGTCAGGGCCGATTCGTTAGCGCCCCTCCGTGTGAGGCGTTATTGCTGACGACATATTTATATCCAAAATCAGTCCATACTTCCACCTTGCCCCCGAACGGTTTTATATGAGGGGTGAACGGCATACACATATACTTCACGCATGGCACACTTTGATTTAATAAAGTTTATTTACGTGCTTAAACGCTTTTTTAACCGATAAATCAATTGAAACTAATCTTTGTTAAACCACCCTCAAATTGCATATTTCACGCAACGATATGAATAGAATTCGCAATTCTCGCTGTGTCTCAACCATTTTGATTTTTATTCAGAAAAAAGTGCGTCCTATTCATTTTTGACAAACAGATTACCGTTTACCAGACGTTGGATACCGTTCACCGGAAGCTCAGTATAAGGCCCATCGAATACCCGATCGATCTTGCGTCTCCATTTGTAACAACTTGACTTTTTCGGCAGCAAAGACAAACAGACCCGTTCCCAAAAGGGAGCGGGTCTGCATTCGGTACACCTAGGGCCCAGTAAGGTTTAGGCCTTCGAGAACCCCAAGGGACTAGCAATCGAACTCGGCCAGTGCCTCGCCCAGAAGCCTCAGGCCCTCGCGAAGAACATCTTCGCTCGCGCAGTAGCCCAGGCGCGCTCCGCAGGGAAACTCAAAGCGGCTACCGGGTACCAGCAGCACTCCCCTCTCGGACAGCAGGCGCTTGCAGAACTCCTCATCGTCCTCGGGAATATCCAGTTGGATAAACGAGGTAGACACGCCCCGCGGAGCCGTCCAGGAAACGCGATGCTGCGTATCGATCCAAGCCTGCGCGATATCGCGGTTGCCAAACACGATCTTGCGATTGCGCTCAAGGATCTTGTCCTTGTGCTCAAGCACATAGGTCGCCAGGGCATCGTTAAACACGCCACCGCAGATCATGGTGTAATCGCGATAGGTACGGATGCGGTTGGACACCTCTTCGTCCGCAACGACCCAGCCCACGCGGGCTGCAGGCGTCGAATAGGTCTTCGACAACGAGTTGGTGACAATGGCCCTCTCGTACACGTCGACCATCGACATAAAGGACTCAGTGCTTTCGAGCGGCAGATACACCTCGTCGCACAGCACGTAGGCGCCCACCGAACGGGCGATCTCGGCAATCTGGCCGAGCATATCGGCATCGAGCACCGTACCGATGGGGTTCGATGCGTTGTTTATGCAGATAAGCTTGGTGTTGGGGCGCACCAAGCGCTTGAGTTCCTCGATATCGGGCTTCCAGCCGAGTTCCTCGCGAAGCTCCCAATACTCGACCTCGGCGCCCAGCGTGCGCGGAATCTCGTAGAGCGGCGCGTAGGTGGGCCACTCGGCGATAACATGGTCGCTGGGCTCGACCACAGCCATGATGGCGTTGAGGTTAGCGCCCGTGCAGCCATTGGTCTGCAGAATGTGATCGGGATTGACCTCCCGACGATACAGCTTGGCAACCTCGGCCTTAAACTCCGGCGAGCCCTCGATCCAGCCGTAGTTCATCTTCTCGCGGTCCAGGCGCTCGTAGAACGTGGCGCCGTCCTGTTCATCGAGCGCGCGCAGCTCGCCCATGGTGAGCGACGAGATCGTCGACTGGGCGATGTCCCACGTGGCGCTCTTCTCCCAAACGTTGAGCCATTCCTCAACGCCAATCGTCTTGATGTCCATGGCCAAGCTCCTTACAAAAGCAGTCGTCCAATCGTGTTGACGTTCCTCATACAAGATTGGGGCGGTGCGAAAACCCGCACCGCCCCAATGGGAGACATCTAATGGCAGCTAGATGTATGTATTATGACCCGTACGAGTCCTTGAAGACCTTAGAGGTCCTCGCGCCAGAAGGGCATGCTCATGCAGCGCGGGCCGCCGCGGCCGCGGGAGAGCTCGGCGGAGGGCACGACGAGAAGGTCCAGGCCCTCCTTGTACAGCACGTCGTTGGTGACGGTGTTGCGGGCGTAGACGCAGATCTTGCCGGGCTCGACGCACAGGGTGTTGGAGCCGTCGTTCCACTGCTCGCGGGAGGCCGCGATCGGGTCGCCGCCGCCGCAGGGGATCAGCTTGACCTGGTCGACGCCGGTGGCGTCCTCCAGGACGTGCTCGAGGGTGTCCTCGATCAGGCGGATGTTCACGTCGCCCGGGTTCTTGCCGGCGGTCAGCTCGTAGACGCGCAGGGTGCCCATGATGGCGGGGTGGATCGTGAACTTATCGACGTCGATCTGGGTGAAGACCGTGTCGAGGTGCATGAAGGCGCGCGAGACCGGGATGTCGAAGGCCAGGATGCGCTCGACCTTGGAGTCGGAGTTCCAGAAGATGTTCTGGGCCATGACGTCGATCGCGGCGGCCTGGGTGCGCTGGGAGATGCCGACGGCGAGGGTCTTCTCGTTGATGTTCAGCACGTCGCCGCCCTCGGTGTGGAACTGGCAGTCGCGGCGGAAGTACAGCGAGACGTCCTTGTAGTCGGGGTGGTACTTGAAGATGTACTTGCCGTACAGGGTCTCGCGGTTGCGGGTGACCGAGTACATGCGGTTGAGGTTGACGCCCTCGCCGACGACCGCGAACGGGTCGCGGGTGAAGTAGAGGTTGGGCATCGGGTCGATGATCAGGTCGGACTCGGACTCGGAGTTGACCAGGGAGTCGAGGGTCGTGGACGCCGTGAGGGGCATGTCGATCTCGGACTTGGTCATGCCGGCCATGGTCTTCTTGACGAACTCGAGGTTGTCCTCGATGGAGTCCAGCTTCTCGCGGACGATCTGCGGCATGTGCTGGCCGCGGATGCCGGCCTCGGCGATGTACTGGTCGGTGAACTCGGCGCGGGCGCCGGGGACCTGGTCGAACACCTCGGCGACGAGGTTCTCGAGATAGAGGACCTCCACGCCCTGGTCCCTCAGGATCTGGGCGAAGGTGTCGTGCTCCTGCTGCGCGACCTCCAGGAACGGGACGTCGTCGAACAGGAGTCGCTCGAGCTCGTCGGGCGGCAGGTTGAGGAGCTCGTCGCCGGGACGGTGCAGGCAGACCTTCCTGAGCTTGCCGATCTCGGAAGGCACGTGCAGACCTTTCGTCATGGCCTCCTACCTTTCTTTCGGACCTTTCGGCCGAATCTCTCAGCGCCCTTCCATAGCGGACGCTGCTTGCTGACAGCTCTAGTTATATCCAAATTCCACCCGCAATTCCACCTCGCCCCCGAACGGTCAACAAAGTGCGATGAACGGTATATCGCACGAGATTCCCCCATAATGTACTTCGGCGTTCTAAAGTAACTTTTCTAAGGTAAACGCTCTTTTTTCCAAAAAACTATTTGCAATTGCATCTCTAAACTTTTGATTCAGAATTGCATAGCTAAATCGGTTTTATGTATATAAATGATGTTTGTTTACGTTTCCGCCTGCATTCAATGATATTCAGCTATCCATCATTCTTATTCACACTTACGTACCAGTTGAGTGAGGATATAGACCGCTTGCAGACGAGCAGGACGTCAGTCCTATGACTTGTCAGCGTAAGAAGTAGGTAAAGATACCGTTCACGCGATACGTCCGTGCCAGCGGTCGACTAAATTGAGACAATAGTGATTAGTGTTAGGCTACCGTCCCTTGTGGGGACTGAACGGACAGATGCATATGCCGAGCAAAATCGAAAAGAAGCAAGCCGCCGCAAAGCTGCGCAAACCGCCGCGCGACTTCTCGTACACGCAAAACCGAGAGCTCAGCTGGCTACGCTTTGACAACCGCGTGCTCGACGAAGCCTTCGACGAAACCGTTCCGTTATTCGAGCGACTAAAGTTCGTCTCGATCTTCGAGTCCAACCTCGACGAGTTCCTTATGGTGCGCGTGGGCGGCCTGTCCGATCTGGCGGAGCTCAAAAAACAACCTGTCGACAACAAGAGCAATATGACCGCCTCCGAACAGGTCGATGCTGTCATGGCCGAAATGCCCGGGCTCCTTACCCGTTGGGAGTCCATCTTTAAGAGCATCGAGGGCAAGCTCGACACCTTGGGCGTTCACCGCGCCCGCATCGATTCGCTTACGCCCGAGGAGCGCACCTTTGTAACCCGCTACTTCCAGGCCTACGTGTCACCGGTCATCTCGCCGCTGGTCATCGATCCTCGCCACCCCTTCCCCAACCTGCGCAATGGCGCGCTCTATCTGGCCTGTGGTCTGGACGGTGCCACCGACGAGGAGAGCCTGCTGGGCCTTATCGAGATTCCCGCCTCGATGAACCGCGTGGTCGAGATCCCCTCGCCCACCGGCACCTACTCCTACATCTTGCTCGAGGACGTCATCCTCGCCTGCCTGGACAGCTGCTTTGGCTCCTATAAGCCGCTGGATCGTGCGCTGATCCGCGTCACCCGCAACGCTGACATCGATCCGGACGGCGAGGGCGTCGAGGAGGAAGAGGACTACCGCCAGCACATGAAGCGCATTCTCAAGAAGCGCCTGCGCCTGCAGCCGGTAGTGCTCGCGGTCTCGGGATCGCTCGAGAAGGCGACGCTCAAGACTATCCGCAAGGCGCTCGAGCTTTCGCGTCGCTCGGTCTTTACCTGCGATATCCCGCTCAACCTGGGCTACGTCTTTGGCATTGAGGGCAAGATTCCCGAGCACCTGCGCAACGAGCTGCTCTTTACGCCGTTTAAGCCGCAGCCCAATCCCACCATCGACATGACCCGCTCCATCCGCGAGCAGGTGCTGCAGCACGACAAGCTGCTCTTCTACCCTTACGAGGCCATGAACCCGTTCTTGGACCTGGTGCACGAAGCAGCCTACGACCCCGAGTGCATCTCGTTGCGCATCACGCTCTACCGCGTGGCCAAGCAGAGCCGCCTATGCGAGTCGCTGATCGATGCTGCCGAGAACGGCAAAGAGGTCACGGTGCTCATGGAGCTCCGCGCACGCTTTGACGAGCAGAACAACATCGAGTGGGCCGAGCGCCTGGAAGAGGCCGGCTGCACCGTCATCTATGGTTCCGAGGGCTTTAAATGCCACTCAAAGATCTGCCAGCTCACCTATCGCGAGGGCATGGCGCTAACGCGCCTCACACTTTTGGGCACCGGCAACTTTAACGAGAAGACGGCCAAACTCTACAGCGACTTTATGCTCATGACAGCCCATCCCGGCATCGGCGAGGACGCCAACCTGTTCTTCCGCAACCTGTCGCTGGGCAACCTGCGCGGCGACTACCGCTTCCTGGGTGTGGCGCCCGTCGGACTGAAACCGCTCATCATGCGCGGGCTTGACCGCGAGATCCAGCGCGCCCTTGCCGGCGAGCCCGCCCGCGTGTTCTTTAAGCTCAACTCGCTGACCGACCGCGAGGTTATCGACAAGATCGCCGAGGCATCGTGTGCCGGCGTGCGCGTAGACATGATCATCCGAGGCATCTCGTGCCTCAAGCCCGGTGTTCCGGGCAAGACCGAGAACGTGCATGTCCGCTCCATCGTCGGACGCTTTTTGGAGCACGCGCGCGTCTATGCTTTCGGCGTGGACTCGGACATGATTTACCTGAGCTCGGCAGACATGATGACGCGCAACACCGAGCACCGCGTGGAGATTGCCTTCCCCGTGCTCGACCCCACCTGCCGCGCCCTGGTGCACGAGTACATGGGCATGCAGCTGCGCGACAACGTGAAGGCCCGCAGCCTCACGAGCGACGGCACCTGGGTCCCCGTGGAGCGTGCAGAGGGTGAGAAACCCTTCAACTCACAGGAAGCCCTGCTGGAGCGCGCCTATCGCAACGCCGAGGCCGCGCCCGGGCCCGTCATTGAGGCGGAACCTGCCTCCGAGGCCGAGCCGCAGCCAGTAGCACCCAAGGTCCAAGAGGTCCAGGCGACCGTCATTGAGCCCGAGCCTGCACCTGCACCTCAGCCCGATCCGCAGGTCACCAAGCCCGCACCCGAGACGAGCGCCCGTCGCGATAAGCCCGCTGGCAAGACCAAGGCCATCGAGCGCCATCGCCCCGGCCGCGTGCGCATGGGCCTGGGTCTGATCGGCCTGGGTCTTAAGACGCTCATTACCGGCAAGACGAAATAGTCGTTTGTAGAAGCAGTTTGTAGAAGCGCCCCGCATTTGAGGAAAGCCTCGGATGCGGGGCGCTTTTCCCTGCTACCATGGTGCGAACAACAACGCGAATGACAGGCAGGAATATGAAGCTCACTATAGAATCGATGACCTACGGCGCCGACGGGCTGGCGCACGCCGACAACGGCAAGGCCGTCTTTGTGCAGGGTGCCGTGGCAGGCGACACCGTCGAGGCCGAGGTCGTACAGGACGGCAAGTCATTCATGCGCGCCCGCACCACCGAGATTCTGGAGCCAAGCCCCAATCGCATTCAGCCTCCCTGCCCCTTCGTGGGCATCTGCGGCGGCTGCTCGTGGGGCAATCTCTCACGCACGGCACAGCTCGCCGCCAAGGAGCAAAACCTGCGCTCCACGCTCGAGCGCATCGGCAAGTTCGCTCCTGAGCTGGCAGATGAGTTGGTACAGCCCATCTGCCACACCAAGGACGACTGGGGCTACCGCAATAAAATCGAGCTCGAACCGACCGTCGTCAACGGTCGCGTGCGCCTTGGCATGCACGGTGTCGACCCCAGCAAAATCGTGACCGTCGATATGTGTCCGCTGTTCGATAAGCGCTTCCCGAAGGCACTCAAATCGGTCGTCGGCGCACTCAACTATCTAAGCGGCAGCCATGACTTGGGGCTCGAACGCGTGGGCATTCGCGCATCGCGCCGCACCAAGGCACTCGAGGTCGCACTCTGGACGCCCACAGGCTCTTTTCCGCGCTCGCAGGTCTCCCGCGTGCTGGCGGACGCCGCTCATCCTACGAGCATCGTACGCGTGATGAGCAAGGGCGAAAAGAAGGCCCGCCGTGTCTCCAAGGTCGAAATGCTCGCCGGAGAGGGCTCATGGACCGAGAATATCGCCGAGGATCAGATGCGCTTGTCTGCCCCGTCTTTTTTCCAGGTCAACACCAAGGGTGCCGAGATTTTGATCGATCTTGTCATGGAAGCGCTCGACCCGCAGGAAGACGAGCTTGCCGTGGACCTGTACTGCGGTGCCGGCACCTTTACCCTGCCGCTCGCCCGCCGCTGCGACTTTGTCGCTGCCGTCGAGGCCTACGGCCCCGCCGTGCGCGATCTACGCCGTAACCTGGAAATCAACAAGCTTGATAACGTCGACGTCATTGGCGGAGACGCGGTGCGCGAGTTCCCCGACCAGGATGCCGACATCTTGGTGGTCGACCCGCCGCGCGCAGGCCTCGCCCCCGAGGCGATCGGCCTTATCGCCAGCACGAGTGCCCGCGATGTCGCCTATGTGAGCTGCGACCCTGCCACCCTGGCGCGCGATCTCAAGCGCTTTGTCGAGGAAGGCACCTTCTCCCCCGTCAAGATCACACCGGTCGATCTGTTCCCGCAAACCTTCCACTGCGAAACCGTCGTCCACCTCAAGCGCAACTAGACTGTTTGCCCAAGGCCACGCCCGATGATTTTTCTGGGACGGGGATTAAATAATCAATTTGCACCGAATGATTATTTAATCCCCGTCCCGAAATTGAACCGCCCCCTCATTTCTTGAACATTAAAAATGGGGGCTTCTTTATGGACGGGAGAGTCAGGCACGACGCCACGCTGAGGACTCTTGCAGCAGAGCTTTGCGACAGGGGGTACGGGCGCGCCGAAGGCCGGCGGGAGGCCGAAGGGTGCCCGGACCCGGCCGGGGCCGGCGGCGTGCGAGAGCAAGCTCATGCGACGGAGCTGCTGCCGGGGCGCCTGAAGGACGAATTCTACAGGAACCGGACGTGGCGGAGCTTCGAGGAGTTCAAGCGGGACCTCGAAGCCTATACCGTTCACTGGAACAAGAGGAGGAGGCGGGCTAAGCAAAAGGGGCTGACCCCGGAGGAGTTCCGGAATCAGTCCCCATGTGCGGCATAGGCCGCTAATTGACCCGTCCAAGTATCGGGGCGCAGTTCATTTCAGCGCCGCCCGAGAAAGCTAAACGCCTTCTGGCAGGTTGTCCCGGGCCGAGGGCGGCCACCTTGATCGCCCTCGGCCCTCACCCACCTCAACTGCTCCTCAATTACATGGAGCTGGTCGAGAAGAGGCGCAAGCTAGCGGGCGCCTTCCTCTTCGTCGTTGGGCCGGTAGGTGATGAACTCGATAACAAAGGCCAGGACGGCAGAGACGAGCGAGGCGATGATCGCGAAGATCATGTGAGAGATCCCGGCGCCACCAGGGGTCCCGTCGATGAAGTTGAGCAGGTTGAAGACGCCGAGGCCGCCCGAGATGTACATGAGGGCGCCCGTCATTCCCACGATGGCGCCGCCAACGGCGGAACTCAGGCATGCCACGACGAATGCGCGCTTGTTGGGCAGGGCGATGCCGTAGATGCCCGGCTCGGTGACGCCGAAGAAGAAGGCGGAGATCATCGCGGGAAGGGCGATGCCGCGGAAGCGCTCGTCCTTGTTTCTGAGGTACATGGCAAAGATGACCGCTCCGAGCGCGAACCCGTGGCCGATGGTGGCGGCGAGCACGCTGTCGTGGCCGAGGGTGTTTAGGTTCATGATGGAGATGGGGATGAGGCTCCAGTGGAAGCCAAAGATGACGAGGCACATCCACAGTCCGCCGACCAGGGCGCTGCCCAGGACGGAACCAACCACGGGAAGCTGGAAGATGAACGAGAACGCCGCGCTCAGCAGGTTGGTGATGAGGGTTGCCACCGGGCCGATGACGAGGTAGCCCAAGACGATGGAGACCGTCATCGTGGCGAGCGGTACGAGGAACATCTTGAGCGCAGTCGGCATCCAGCTCTTGAGCCAGCGCTCAAGGATAGAGCCGAACCACACCATGAGAAGGACGGGGATCACCGAGCTCACGTAGCCGGACACGGGCATGATGATGGGGACCCCGAGGGCGGTGGCGTACCACGAGAACGTGCCGGCCACGCCGAGGTCGATGCTGCCGAGCGCCTCGCCCGAGGTCAGGGCGACCATCGTCGGGTAGAGGAGCGCCACGCCGATTGCCACGCCAGTGAACTCGTTCATGCGGAACTTGCGCGCGGCACTGAACGCCAGGGCGACGGGAAGGAAGTAGAAGAAGCCGTCAGCCACGGTGTAGAGCAGCGTGTAGAGGCCGTCGTTTGCAAAGGCCGGGACGAAGTAGGTGATGAGGGCAAGCAGTCCCTTCATGATGCCTGCGGCGGCAAGCGGTCCCAGGATGGGCTGGAAGATGCCAGAGATGAGGTCGATGATGACGGAGGCAACGGTCTTATCGCCCTGGGGCTCGTCGTCGGCGCTTGCGCCGCCCGAGAAGTTGCCGGCCTCCATGACCGCGTCGTAGACGTCTTCGACGATGTTACCCACGACCACCTGGTACTGGCCGTTGGCCTGGATGACCTGGATGACGCCCTTGAGGGTCTCAATCTTGGCCGTGTTGGCGCGGGACTCGTCCTTGAGCTTGAAGCGCACGCGCGTGATGCAGTGCGCGACGCTGGCGACGTTCTCGGCGCCGCCTACGTTCTCGAGTATGGATCTGGCCAGATCGTCGTATTTTTCGGCCATTATTTTCTCCTTAGTGATATTGCCCGGGCGGCTAGCCCAGGTCGCCTCCGTTGGTGGCGATGGCCTGTTGATACCAGTAGAAGCTCTTCTTGCGCCTGCGCTCGAGCGTGCCGTTGCCCAGGTTGTCGCGGTCCACGTAGATGAAGCCGTAGCGCTTCTCCATCTCGCCGGAGCCCGCGCTCACGAGGTCGATCGGCCCCCAGGTGGTGTAGCCGAGCATCTCGACGCCGTCCTGCTCGATGGCATCGCGCATGGCCTCGATGTGCTCGCGCAGGTAGGCGATGCGGTAGTCGTCCTCGATCGTGCCGTCGGGAAGCACCTCGTCATAGGCGCCGAGGCCGTTCTCTACCACAAAGAGCGGCTTCTGGTAGCGGTCCCAGAGGTCGTTGATGGTGATGCGGAACCCCAGCGGGTCGATGACCCAGCCCCAGTCGCTCGTGCGCACGTAGGGGTTCTCCACGCCGGCGAAGGCGTTGCCCTCGGCGACGCCGCCCACGGAATCGGGGTCGCCCGCGGTGCAGCGCGAGGAGTAGTAGCTAAACGAGATGAAGTCGACGGTGTTCTCCGCAAGGATGCGCTCGTCCTCGGCGGTCATGCCCACGTCGATGCCCTCGCGCTCGAGCATCTTGAGCGCGTAGCCGGGGTAGTGCCCGCGTGCCTGCACGTCCACGAAGAAGAGGTCCTCCTGGTTCTTGACCTGCGCTGCGCGGACGTCCTCGGGACGACAGGAGTAGGGGTAGTAGCTTCCCGCGGCGAGCATGCAGCCTACCTTGTTCTCCGGGTCGACTTCGTGGGCGATCTTGGTGGCCCAGGCGCTCGCCACGAGCTCGTTGTGCGCGGCGCGGTACTCGGCCTCGCGGGCATTCTCCCCGGGCTCGAGGACGATGCCGGCACCCATGAAGGGACGGTGCAAGATCATGTTCATCTCGTTGAACGTGATCCACCAATGCACGAGACCGCGGTAGCGGTTGAAGAGCACCTTCACGAGCCGCTTGTAGAGCTCGATGAGGGCGCGGTTTCGCCAGGCGCCGTACTTCTTGACGAGGTGGATGGGGCAGTCGAAGTGCGTGATGGTCACGAGGGGCTCGATCCCGTGCTCGCGGCAGCAGCGGAACACGTCCTCGTAGAAGGCGAGCCCGGCCTCGTTGGGCTCCTCCTCGTCGCCATTGGGGAAGATGCGGCTCCAGGCGATGGAGAGGCGAAAGATCTTAAAGCCCATCTCCGCGAAGAGGGCTATGTCCTCGTGGTAGTGGTGGTAGAAGTCGATGCCCGTCTGGGCCGGGTAGTAGTACCCGGGCTCAAAGTCGAGCATGCGCCTCAGGCCGCGGCTTACGTCGTTGCGTTCCGGCCCGTGTGGGATGACGTCGACGTTGGCAAGGCCGCGGCCGCCCTCGTCATAACCTCCCTCGCATTGGTTGGCGGCGGTGGCTCCTCCCCAAAGGAACCCTTTTGGAAATGGCATGGTGCCTCCTTCTCTCTGGCGCCCCCATCTCTGCGGGGGACGCTTTATAACGTCCTTGCGGCCTCGCGCGCCGGGCCCGTGGCCCTTTCCCTGATGCGCGCGGGCCGCCTGTGAAGGGGTGACTAGCTGACGGCTTGTCCTGCGGCGGCGCGACGTGCCTCCCGGTCTTCGAGCAGGGAGGGGACCTGCGCCAGGCACACGCCGGCGAGGATGATGGCGACGCCCAGCCACTCGACGACGCCGAGCGGCTCGCCGAGGACGATCATGGCGATGAGCAGGCCGGCGGGGAGTTCCGCGGCGGCCATGACAGTGGAGAGGCCTGCAGGCAGGTGCGGAGAGCCCATGCCGAAGAGCAGGACCGGGCAGAGCATGCCAAAGAAGCCGGCGATGACGGCAAAGGGCAGGATGCCCTGGGCGAGGACGCCCGAGACGACGTAGTCCGGGCATACCGTGAGCGACATGACCACGGAGCCCGCGCACACGATGACGCCACGCTGCTCGGACGAGCAGGGGGCCTCGACCTTGCCGGAGAGGGTGACAAAGAGGGAGCAGGACACGGCCGCCCCCAGCGCGCAGAGCAGGGCCACGGGGTCGTACCCGGTGATGCCGGTCTTGTAAACGCCGCTGGCGAACACCGTTCCGAAGACGATGACCAGGGCGGAGACCACTTGGAGGACCCTCGGCGGTCGGCGCGTCATGACGGTCTGCCACAGGAGTCCCAGCCACGTGAACTGGAAGAGGAGCGTGAGCGCCACCGGGGCGGGCAGCACGCTCATGGCGTAGCAGTAGAGGATTGAGGTGAGGCAGGTGAGGGCTCCCAGGCCCATGAGCTTAAGGGCGAGCTTCCAGCCCACGCGCTGCCAGCGGTGCCCGAGTGCGTGCCCTGCAAGCGTGGCGAGGGCGAAGAAGAGGCAGCCGAACCACGCCTGGCTCGCCACCACCTGTGCCGAGGTGAAGCCCGCGGCGTAGGCGAGCTTGTAGGTCGTGGCCATCGCGCCGTAGCAGGCGCCGCCCGCAAAGACCTGGAGCGCCGCCTTGGCCTGTCCCGCGCCCGCGGCTCCTGCCCCGGCGGCCTGTTGCTTGATTGTGTTTGTTCCTGCCATTAGGCTCCCTTCCGTCTGCCGTCTTGCAGATGCACGTCTCGTGCGTCTGTTCCCTGCAGTCGGAAGGTGGGCTCGTGCGGTCTTCTGGCGGTGCATGTGGTACCTGCTGCCAAGACGAAAAAAGCCACGCAACCGACTGCTCGGTTGCGTGGCAAAAAGGTGGCTAGCGCCCAGAAAAGTCCACGCGTTTTTAGACTGGGACAAAGTACTACAACAGATGAGATTCCGTCAAGAAAAACCGAGGAAAAAGTGAGCCTCTGCCCGCCGTACCTGTGGCGGTCGTTCCCCGAACGGGGCGGTGCTGTTGGGGACTGTCTCGATCTGTAACAGTTGCGGCTAGTTTTGGTCGATGGATGTTACAGATTGAGATTGTTGAGGATGGGTGAGGGCAACTAATTCGGACGGGGCTATTTTAAACATTGGGAAATCGAGCGTGGCAAGCGGAGGTCTTCGGGGTATAAGACGGCTAATTGTATGCCGCCTATGAAAGGAACCCTCATGCCCAGCGTTGCCGTTCTCGCCGCCGATGGCTTTGAAACTATTGAATGCTTGACCATGGTCGATGTAATGCGTCGCGGCGGCGTGCGTGCCACGCTCATCTCGATCATGCCCACGCGTGAGGTCGTAAGCTCGCTGCAGATCCCCGTGACCTGCGATGCGCTCTTTGATGAGATCGACTTTGACGAGTACGACTGCGTCGTGCTACCCGGCGGCCTACCCGGTGCCACCAACCTGCGCGCCGATCAGCGCGTCTGCGACGTGGTCTGCGAGTTCGCCGCGACCAAGCACGTCGCCGCCATCTGCGCCGCCCCGTTTATCCTGGGCGAGCTCGACCTGCTCGAGGGGCGCCACGCCACGTGCTTCCCTGGCTTTGAGAAAAGCTTCCCCGAAGGCGCCTATACCGGCGAGAAGGTTACGCAAGACGGCAACATCATCACCGCCAGCGGCATGGCACAGTCGCTCCCCTTTGCGCTTGAGCTGCTGCGCACGCTCGCCGGCGACAAGGCCGTCGAGAAAGTCGCCGAGGGCATTCAGCTATGATTTTGGCTTCGCAATCACCTCGCCGCATCGAGTTGATGCGCGAGGCAGGCTACAACATTCGCGTGATTCCCGCGGATATCGACGAAACGCCCTTTGATGGCGAGGCCCCGCTCACGCTTGTCGAGCGCTTGGCACGCGCCAAGGCGGCTGCCGTTGCTGCCGAGCATGCCGAGCCCAATGAGCTGACGGTCGCGGCCGACACCATCGTCACCTTTGACGGCAAGATTCTGGGCAAGCCGGCAACCGAGGACGAGGCGCGCACCATGCTCCGTGAGCTTTCGGGCCGCACGCACCAGGTCGCAACCGGCGTCTGCATCGTTAAAGCCGGCGACGCTACAGCCCCGCATGCCGCCGAGAGCCTGTCCTTTGTCGATGTGACCGACGTGACGTTCTACGAGCTCACCGACGAGCAAATCGAGCACTACGTCGCCTCGGGAGAGCCCATGGACAAGGCCGGCGCCTACGGCATTCAGGGCACAGGAGGACGCATGCTCGTGCACGATATTTCGGGCGACTTCTATAACGTGGTGGGCCTACCCATCGCCCGCGTCGCGCGCGCGATTCAAAAACTCTCGTAATTGCATCTGGCGCTGGGTATCCCCCGGCGCCTACAATTTTGGCGTACCGTACGGATCCCGACCGGGCACAAGGCGCGGCGGAAAACCGATAGGAGTTAAACATGGATACACTGCTCGAGGCCATTGACGTCTGCGATGTCGATGGCTTTTGCTATGGCAACTATACGGACGAGGAGGCCGGCACCGGTTGCACCGTAATCGTGGCGCCCGAGGGCGCCACCGGCGGCGTTGACGTTCGCGGCGGTGCTCCCGCTTCGCGCGAGACCGACCTGCTACGACCCGAGAACACCGTCGACAAGGTCCACGCCGTCTGCCTTTCGGGCGGATCGGCCTTTGGTCTGGAGGCCGCAAGCGGCGTCGCTCGCGAGCTCGAGAGCCGCGGCATCGGCCTTCCCGTCGGCCCCACGCAGGTGCCTATCGTGTGCTCGAGCTGTATCTTCGACCTTGCCTTTGGCGACCCCACCGTACGCCCCGACATTGAGGCCGGCGTCACCGCCGTGCGCGAAGCACTCGACCACACCCCCACCAAGCTCGAACAGGGCAACGTAGGCGCCGGCACGGGCGCTACCGTGGGTAAGCTCATGGGCCCCGCCACCTGCATGAAGGCCGGCCTTGGCGCTGCCGCCGTGGCGCTCGGCCCCATCAAGGTGGGCGCCGTGGTCTCGGTCAACGCCTGCGGCAACGTGGTCGACCCCTTCACCGGCGAGTGGGTCGCCGGTATGCGCGCCGCAGCCGATAGTGACCAGATCGTCGACATGGAACTCGCAGCCTTTGCCGCCGCCGGATCCATGCAGATGCCGCTCGACCGCACCAACACCACCATCAGCTGCATCGTCACCAACGTGGAACTCACTAAGGCACAAGCCACCAAGGTCTCCCAGATGGCCGCAGACGCCTACGCACACGCCATCCGTCCCACGCACACCACCAACGACGGCGACACCATCTACACCCTCGCCAGCGGCAAACTGGGCGCCCAGGCAAGCGCCGCCGTTTCCCTAGACCTGCTGGGCATGCTCGCAGTAAGGGCCCTGGAAACTGCCATCGTAAACGGAGCCAAATCCGCCAAAACCTCCCACGGCATCCCCGGCGCCGCGAAGTAACCTAAACTGACCGGTTGCCCGGTGGGGCTTGGTTATGTTTGCTGCTCTACAGTCCTGGCTCGCACGAAGAGCACATTAAGTGCTCTTCGGCTCGTGCAGAACTCGCGACAAACGTAATGCCCGCCCGCCTCCGACCGGCTACCAACTTAATTCTTTTCAGCCCAGGCCCCTGTGTACCGCGCGTCGAAGATCTTCAAATTCAAATAAACTGACAATCGATTCTTATAGCAGAGGCCCCTTGGCCTTTAGTTTGATACAAGTTCCGCACGAGCCGGAAAGCACTTAATGTGCTTTCCGTGCGAGCAGGACTGTTCGCAGTAGCAAACTAAAGGCCAAGGGGCCCAGTCAACCTATCAGCAGCGATTACTCAGCAGCTAGTTGAATTTGAAGATCTTTGAGGCAAGACGGTATAGGCCGAGTGTGGTTTTGTCTCCCGCCCGTCCGCGCAGATTGGTGAAGAACCCGACCACGCCGTAGCGGGCACGACGATACATGCGCTCGTCGTAGGCCTTCAAATCATTCCACAGCGTCTTTAGGCGCTCGTCGGCGCAATCTTCCTCGGAAAGCTTGGTGAGCACCGAGCAGATCGCCATCATCATGGTGAAGTAGCCCATCATGTACGAACGCAGGCGCGACGACTCAACATCGCTGTACAGGTGGTACGACTCCATCATGATACGCGTAACACGGAACTGCTGGTCCAGACGCTTGACCATCGTTGCCTCGTTGACGCTCTGACCTTCGCGACCGATAAAGTAGCGGTAGAGGTCGATGTCGGCGTAGTACATGGTCTTGCAACGCGGCAGCGGCACGTAGGCGTAGATGTTGTCCACATAGAACGTGTGCGGCGGCATGGGAAGGTTGGACTCGCGCAGCACATCCGTGCGATAGCACAGGCTGTGCATGAGTAGGTTCTGGTCCAGGCGGAAATGACCGATCTGATCCCAGGAAAAGATCTTTTTGCGCGGCAGGGCAAATTTGTAGCCAATAGCGGTATGCGTGCCCTCGTAAACCTTCTCGTACACGTAGTTCGAGATAAACAGGTCAACGCGCTGGTCGCGCTCCTCAAAGCCACGCAGAATCGACAGCATGGTCGAAAGGGCAGCGCCGTCAAGCCAGTCGTCCGAGTCGACAACCTTGTAGTAGGTGCCCTGCGCCTCGCGCAGACCCGAAAGGACGGCAATACCGTGACCGCCATTCTCCTGGTGCACCGCGCGGATGATTCCAGGATAACGGGCCTCCCACTCGTCGGCCTTGGCGGCCGTCTCGTCCTTGGAGCCGTCGTCCACCACGATAATCTCGATATCGGTGGCGTAATTGCTCCCCTCCAAGATGGAGGTGATGCAATGGTCCATGTCCTTGGCGGCGTTATACGAGGGAATACCGAATGTTATGACTTTATGCATGGCAGGCGATAATCTCATCCGAAAGATCGAGGGCGGAATTGGTCACGGCGTCCATATCGTAGTAACGATACTCGGCCAGACGACCCACCGGGTGGAAGTTCGTCAGGTTCTGGACGCGCTCAAGATAACGCTCATAGAGCTCACGGTTCTCGGGCTCAAGAATGGCGTAGTACGGCGTCTCGCCCGAGCCGGGCGTATAGGCCTTGGAGTACTCTTTCATGATGGTGGTCTTGCCGGGCAGGACCTGACCGGTCATGTTCTTGAATTCGGTGATACGCGTGTAGTCCTCGCTCGTGGTGTAGTTGACGGTGCCCACGGGCTGGAACTGGTCCATATCGAGCGTCTCGAACTTCATGTCGAGCGTACGGTACGGCAGGGCGCCCAGGTCGAGATTGAACAGCTCGTCGAGCGGACCGGTGTAGACGATCTCGCCGCCATAGACCTTGCCGTCGATCTTGACGGTGGTCTCGTCGATCTCAAAGAGATCGCGGGCGTCCACGTTGCAGAACACGTCGATCAGATCGTGGTCGAGCATGTGCTCAAAGAGCGCCGTGTAGCCCTCCTGCGGCATGCCCTGGAAGGGAGCTTGCGGGAAGTAGCGGTCATCATCGCCCACAAAGACGGGAACGCGACCGGTGATCGAGGGGTCGATCTGATTGGGCGTCTGGCCCCACTGCTTCATGGTGTAATGCAAAAAGACGTTCTCGTAGACGTAATCGGCGACCTCGGCCAAGTCGGGGTCGTTCTTCTTACGCAGCTCCATAATGGGCACCTTGACATCCTTGCCAAAGGTCTCCACGAGCTTCTGATAAAGCTCCTCGCCGCGCTCGTCACCAAAGGCGAGCTTGAGACTCGCATGGTTGAAGGGCACGGGCATAAGGGTACCGTTGATGTTGGCGAGCACCTTGTGCTGATAATCCGTCCACTTGGTAAAGCGCGACAGGAAATTGTGCACGCGCTCGTTAAAAGTGTGATAGATATGCGGACCGTACTCGTGGATCAGGATTCCGGCCTCGTCAGTGCAGTCATAGGCATTGCCCGCAATGTGGCTACGGCGCTCCAAAACGGCAACACGATAGCCGATGGTCTCGGCGAGACGGCGGGCGCAAACGGCACCGGCATATCCGGCACCGACGACAATCATGTCGTACGCGCCGGCGTTAAAGCCTTCAGGCAGGCCTGAGGTAATCTGCATCGATACTCCTTGTCAAAAGCCACGGGCTCGTTAGCTGGGCTTTTCTCGAACATTCTTCGAGACATATTTATCAGAGCGATTATAGCGCTAATGCGTCCTATAATGAGCTTGCCACACAAGGAAAGCTCAAGCACCGCGGCGAACATTAACGTAAGGTAAACCCGCTAGCAGCGGGTTTATTCGTGAACAGCCGGGCGCCTGGAGCTTAGCGAAACGCTTGTAAGGAGTAACATGAGCGATTTCCTAAACCGTATGAAGTCTGCCGCCAAGGCCGACCTTAAGACGATCGTCCTGCCCGAGGGCGATGATCCGCGCACCATCGTCGCAGCCACCAAGATCATCGAGGAGGGCCTGGCAAAGATCGTCATCCTGGGCAACCCCGACGAGATCAACGTTCCCGGCGCTACCGTCATCGACCCGCGCAATGCAGAGAAGCACGAGGAGTACGCGCAGAAGTTTGCCGAGCTCCGCGCCAAGAAGGGCGTTACCATAGAGCAGGCTCGCGCCCAGGTGATGGACGCCACCTACTTTGGCACCATGATGGTCAAGATGGGCGACGCCGACGGCCTAGTCTCCGGCGCCTGCCACTCCACCGCCGACACCCTGCGCCCTGCGCTTCAGATCCTCAAGACCGCCCCGGGCACCAAGCTGGTCTCGGCCTTCTTCGTGATGTGCACCGATACCCCGCAGTTCGGCACCGACGGCACGCTGATCTTCGCCGACTGCGGCCTCAATATCAACCCGTCCTCCGACGAGCTCTCCGAGATCGCCATCGCCTCCGCTCACTCCTGGTCCACCTTCATGGGCAACGTTGAGCCGCACGTGGCCATGCTCTCCTACTCCACCATGGGCTCCGCCGGCGGCGAGGTCGCCAAGAAGGTCCAAGAGGCCGTGAAGTTCTGCAAGGAGAAGGCTCCCGAGCTCGCCATCGACGGCGACCTGCAGCTCGACGCCGCTATCGTCCCCACCGTCGCCCAGCTCAAGGCTCCCGGCTCCTCTGTCGCCGGCAAGGCCAACGTGCTCGTATTCCCCGACCTCGAGGCCGGCAACATCGGCTACAAGCTGGTTCAGCGCTTCGCTGGCGCCGACGCTTACGGCCCCATCCTGCAGGGCATCGCCAAGCCGGTTAACGACCTTTCGCGCGGCTGCTCTGCCGATGACATCGTGGGTGTCGTGGCCATCACCGCCGTCCAGGCTCAGATGGCTGAGTAGCGGACATATCCCCTCGGGACCCTACAGGGTAAAGCTCTGAAAACGTCCTCGGACATGCATGAAACCCCCGCTGCGCACTTCGTGCGGCGGGGGTTTCATGCGTCCTGCGGAAAGTTTTCAGAGCTTTACCCTGTAGGGTCCCTGCCGCCACGTGGCAATCAGGGCATCTGGAGTGGACGGCGGCTTGGCTACGAGTTGGGGCTGAGAATCTGAATGGTCGGGTGTCGTTGTTGGAAGCGCAGGCGATGCCAGCGGTGATCACTTTGGGACCGAGATGTTGGCTGCGGTTCGATGTCTGGCCACCGGAAAGCGTGCCCCGGTTTGGAGGCGGATTGTGGGATGCAGCTTCCGCTTGGGGCCTGTTTGGGAAACCGTGGGACGGAATTATGCTTTATTGTGGGTCACACTTTCCGCAACATGCCTCAACTGGAAAGCGTATCCCAGAATTTGTGCTCGAAATGGGATCGAGTTTCCGCCGTCCGCCTGCTAGTAAAAAGGCCTCCGGAGCTGTTGCTCTGGAGGCCTTTCGTTTACTTGCAAATGCGCGCGTTAGTTGTTCTTGGTCAGACGCTCGACGTCGTGGGCGATCATGTATTCCTCGTCGGTGGGGATGACCATGACCGTGACGGCGGAACCGGCAGCGCTGATGACCTGCGGGCCGTTGCCCACGGCCTCGCGGTTCTTGTTATTGTCGATGCGCACGCCCAGCCACTCAAAGCAGTCGCAGAAGGCCTTGCGGATCGACCAGTCGTTCTCGCCGATACCGGCGGTAAAGGTAATGGTGTCCACGCCCGCCATGGAAGCGATCATGGAACCGGCCTGCTGCATGGCCTTATAGGCGAACATATCGAAGGCGAGCAGGCAGCGCTCGTCGCCCTCGGAGGCGCGTGTGCGGATGTCGCGGGCGTCGTTGGAGATGCCCGAGATGGCAAGCAGACCAGACTGCTTGTTCATCATGTCGTCGACTTCCTGGTAGCTGTAGCCGCCCTCGCGCTGCAGGTAGCATACGGTAGCCGGGTCAATGGAACCGCAGCGGGTACCCATCATCAGGCCGTCGAGCGGCGTGAGGCCCATCGTGGTGTCGCGGCACACGCCGTCCTCGATGGCGGCGAGCGAAGCGCCGTTGCCCAGATGGCACGAAAGCAGACGGTGGCAGCGCGAGCCCAGGATCTCCTTGGCCATCATCCACTCGTAACGGTGGCTCGTTCCGTGGGCGCCATATTTGCGCACATGATACTTGTCGCACACGTCCTTGGGCAGGGCGTAAGTGTAGGCAACCTCGGGCATGGTCATGTGGAACGAGGTGTCGAAGACCGCCACGTTGGGCAGCTCCGGATACTTCTCACGGCAATACACAATCGCCGCGGCCTCGCCGTAGTTGTGCAGCGGAGCAAGCGGTGCCACCTCAAGAATCTTGGCCATAACCTCGTCGTCGACAACTGCGGAATCATCGAAGTGCCAGCCGCCCTGAACGATGCGATGCCCAATGCCATCAATCGTAAAGTCGGTCTTCTCGAGCTCCTCGAGCACGCGAGCGATAGCAGAGCGATGATCGGGGAAAGGGACCTCCTCGGTCTGCTTGGCGCCACCGTTCTCGGAGTGGCCAAAGATGCCCATGTCCGAACCGATACGTTCGCAGTTGCCCTTGGCGAAAACCTCTCGGGTATCGGTATCCAAAAGCTGATATTTAAGGCTTGAGCTGCCGGCGTTGACAACAAGTACGTTCATGAGACTCCTTTGCAGTGCAATACGGTCGACGCAGGCCCCTTAAGGCGGCCGCATTTTAATAAGAAGTTATCACAACTTGATAAATAGCTATCAGTCATATCGCCCAACGAGCGCAAAAGAGGGGCCGAACGGCGCTCGGTCGTCCAGCCCCTCCCCTCTTGCAATTACTTGCCGTTGACGATGCGCTCGACGTCAGAAGCGATCATGAACTCCTCGTCCGTGGGGATGACGAAGATCTTGACCTTGGAATCCTTGGCAGACAGGCACCAAGCGCCGTCACCACGCAGGGCGTTGCGGGCATGATCCATCTTGACGCCCATAAAGGCCAGACGGTCGGCAACGCCGGCACGAACGGCCGGAGCGTGCTCACCAATGCCAGCGGTGAAGACCAGCGTGTCCATGCCGCACATGGAAGTAGCCATCTCGGCAGCCTTGGCGGCAATCTTGTAGACAAACATGTCGAAGGCGAGCTGAGCATCGGGGTCACCAGCGGCGGCGAGCTCCTCGACGTTGCGGCAGTCGTTGGTCTTGCCGCCGGTCACAGCCAAAAGGCCGGACTTCTTGTTCATCATCTCGTCGACCTCGTCGAAGGTGTAGCCGCCCTCGCGCTGCAGGTAGCACACGGTAGCCGGGTCGATGGAGCCGCAGCGGGTGCCCATCATGACGCCGTCGAGCGGGGTGAGGCCCATGGTGGTATCCATGCACTTGCCGTCCTCGATGGCGCACAGGGAGGCACCAGAGCCGATGTGGCACACGACGACCTTGCGGGCCTCGCCGTTGGTCATCTCGGCGACCTTCTTGGAGATGTAGCGATAGCTGGTGCCGTGGGCGCCGTACTTACGGATGTGCAGCTTGTCGCAAACATCCTTGGGAAGGGCGTAGGTCTTGGCAACCTCGGGCATGTTGAAGTGAAAAGCGGTGTCGTAGACCGTAACGTTGGGCAGATCGGGATACTGCTCCAGGCAGTACTCGATAACGTTGGCCTCGGGGTTGTTGTGCAGCGGCGCCAGCGGGGCAACCTCGCGGATCTTGGCGAGGACGTCCTCGTCGACGAGGGAGGAATCACCAAAGTACCAGCCGCCCTGAACGATACGGTGACCAATACCCTCGATCTTGACGCCGTTGGCCTCGAGGTCCTTCAGGACGACCTCGATGGCGACCTTGTGGTCGGGGAACTCGATGTTCTCGGTCACCTTCTTGGAACCGTTGGCAGCGTGGGTGAAGGTACCGCCGGTAAAGCAGACGCGCTCGCAGGAGCCCTTTGCGGACACCTTGTGGGACTTGGTATCGATGACCTGATACTTAAGGGTCGAAGATCCTGCGTTGACGACCAGAACGTTCATGTGTCTCCCTACTAACAGGCGGTGTGGCGCCGCCAGGTTACATACGCTTCAATAATAAACCCAAACGCCCTCGCGCTCGGGTTTATTGCGTTGATATATAAGTTATCGATGTCCAAATACTCACGGCCTTTGACTTGTAAGACGAAAGAGCGCGGGGATATACACCAAGGAAGAAATCCCGAGCGCAACAAGCAATACGACTCGAATGCCTGCAACGCTACTCAACACAGCGTTGAGCAGATAGAAAAGAACGGCACCCACCGCCACCATCTGGCTTTGAACCGAAATCAGTGAACAGCGCATCGAAGAATCGGCAGCATTTTGAAAAACTGAGTATTTGATTGGGGCAAACAACGAGTACGCAACCGTCTGCAGCACATAGAACACGGGCAGCAAATTAGCCGGAGTAAGGGGAATCAAAAACAGGGCAGTCAGGGAAAGGCGCACAATGCCGCAAATACGCGCAAAACGGCCCTTGTCGACATGAGCAATCACATTGGGCACAATAAGCCCCATGGAGGCCGAGGCAAGGAGCTGGACCGCAATGGTCACACCCGAAGCGACGGCATTCATTCCGCGACCCGCAAGCAGCAGTGAGAAAAAGTCTTCTAGGGCGACAAAAGCAAACGCCTGAGAACAGTCCATGATGAACGCCGAACGAAGAATGCGATTGTACGCAATAGCGGCTCCGATCGTCTTCGGGCTAATTCCACGCTCAGGTGTCGCCGCAGTGCCCCCTCTTCGCATCTCAGGAATGCAGACAACGACAACCAACGTCAACACCATTGCGATGATATCTGCCGAAAGACCAATGAGATATGCACCGACAGACGAAATGAAACCGCCCGCACAAGCGGAGATGGCATAAGAGGCATAGAAAACAAATCGCTCAACGACATTAAGCCTTACGAGCTGGTCCTGAGAGACACTGTCAATGTAAATTGCTTCTATGGATCCGCTCACACATGCAACGGCAAAACCCTTGAGAGCAAACGCGCCGATTAAAAGCAGAGGAGAACGGACGAAAAGCAGGGCGGCGTAGTATCCAAGCATTCCCACGACGCCAACGAGACCGCTTGTCTTTCGTCCAAACCTATCAGCAATATAGCCAGTGGGAACTTCAAGGATGAACTTGCTCACTTGATATGCAATCATCATGCTAGAAATCGCCACCATCGAGAATCCGACGAATTCAAGGTAAACCGTCAGAAAATACAAAATGGTGCTGAAGTTCGACAGAAAAACAAACGTCATATAAAGCAAAACCGTACGGTTTTTCATGCTCCGCCCTCCAAGAGTCAACAATCTAAATCGGAATCTTGGAAAAGCATGAGGGCAAAGCCGTCAGTCATGTGTTACAAGGCGTCAACATTCACTTGACGACACGAGGCCAAATGGCCTCACGAAGCAAGATGACGCAATAGGTGAAGAAATACCGTCTGGTGTCGATCGGTCCAGGCATTTTGTCGATAGCAAAAGTAGATGGGCAAGGCTACGTCATGCGAACCTTCAATAGAGTACTCGCTCACTTCCGACCCATCTGATGCGAGAGAAGAGCCAGAAAAACCCAATATCAATCCCCCGGCTTGAAGAAACTCAGCCTGCGCTCTGTTTCCGTATTCGACGTCGCGGAAGCGGAAATTAACCAGCTGAGCTTCGGGGCATTGATTGATCGCATTGAGACAGGGCGACAAATTAATGGGAACAGCTAACCTGCCGCCCAGTAACTCACGAACGGTCATAGCACCCACAGATTGATGACCCGCTGGGCACGAAAGAACCTTGAGCTCCTTTTCACCCAAGTATTTCGAAGAAAGGACACTGTCCCTTGGTTCCTCAAATGAGATGGCCGCATCCGAAATGCCAAGCACAAGTGATTCAAAGCATGTAGCCGTTGGCTGATGCCACACATCAAGGTGAATCTGAGGGTGCGAGCTTTCAAACGAGTCGTACCAGTTTTCGGAAAAAAGACGCCCCCGCCCGTGAAGACAGGGGACGTAAAGACGAAAGTGGCCGTCGGGCGAAACGCCACCGTTCCCCGATTGGGTGTACTTTTTGAGATCGTCGACTTGTGCCAGGATCACGCGTGCACGACGCGCAAATTCTCTGCCCGCCGGAGACAAAACAGCCTCCCCCGCCGATCGATTGAGCAAAACGATCTGATACTCAGACTCCAGTTTCTTAATTGCCGACGAGACAGCCTGTGGGCTCACGTGAACGGCGCGAGCCGCTTTACGCACGCCGCCGTAGTTCGCTACCGCTTGAAGGTATTCGAGTTGAGAAAACTGCATAGGTTACTCCAAAGGCAGCCAAGGCGACGGGCCGTGCGTCCTCAGATGAGGTTCTCGCCCAGGTTCTTGCCGCCGAGGACGTGCATGTGGAAGTGCATGACGGTCTGACCGGCGTTGACGCCCTTGTTGGAGATGACGCGGAAACCGTCCTCCAGACCCTTGGCCTTGGCGACCTCCTGGATGGCGTGGGCCATGGCGCCCATGGTCTCGGCGGGCACGTTATCGGCGATGTCACTGTAGTGCTTCTTGGGGATCACGAGCGTGTGGACCGGCGCCTGGGGATTGAGGTCGTCGAACGCGATGACCTGGTCATCCTCGTAGACGACGGTCGAGGGGATCTCTTGGTTGGCAATTTTGCAGAAGATGCAATCACACATGGTTGGTTCCTTTCTCACAGACCAAGGTAATTATATTTGGTCGGGATGGTTAGAACGAAAGGTTGTCGTCGGTGTTGGCGGCTTCGCCGTCGGCGAGCACGTCGTTGCCGTCGACGTCCTTCAGGAGCACCGAGACCTTCTGCTCGGCATCGGACAAGCGGGTACGCAGGCTCTTGAGGAGCTCGACGCCGCGGGTATAGCTCTCAAGCGACTCCTCGAGCTCCATATCACCCGACTCCAAGCTGCGGATGATGAGCTCCAACTCCTGTGAAGCCTGCTTGTACGTAAGCTGCTCGACCGGGGTCTTCTCTGCCATATCTGTTTCCTTTCCTAAAGGTTTATCGCTATGAAACGCGGCCTACTCGACCGTATCGACCGTTGCCGCCACGTTGCCGTCTGCCATGCGCACGCGAATGGCGTCACCGGGCTTAAAGGTCTTGGCGCTCGTGGCCACCCCATCATCGCTGTACGCGATGGAATAACCACGGGCAAGCACCTTGAGCGGCGACAGGGCATCGAGCGAGGCTGCCGCACGGCCCAGGTCGGATGCTGGCTTGTTGAGCATCGTGCGCCCCTGATGCTCCAGGCGGGAGCTTGCGAGCGTGAGCGCATGGCGCTTGCCATCGAGTCCTGAGGTGCTTGCGATCAAGCGCTCGGGCAGACGCTCAAAGTTGGAGCGGAATGCCCCAACCGAACGCGTTATGGCGCCGGACAAACGATCGGCCGTCAGGGCAAGCTCAGACTCGCGACGCTCAACCATAAACGTTGGGTCGTTGAGGCACGGGCGGCACGCAGCCGCATCGAGCGCATCGCCCAAGCGAGCCGTATAGGTATCCCAGGCACGGCGACCGCGCTGATCGAGCATCTCCAGGTCGACCTGGGCCGACCCAATCATCGATGCCATCGCAGCACCCAGACGTTGATAGCGCGCCTCGAGCACATCGGCCAACTCCGTCATAGCCGGCGCCACCGATTCGGCCGCCGCCGTAGGCGTGGAGGCGCGACGGTCGCTCACCATGTCGCAAATCGAGGTATCGGGCTCATGGCCAATGCCGGTCACCACGGGCACGGGACAAGCCGCCACCGCGCGGGCAAGCTCCTCGTCATTAAAGGTCATGAGGTCCTCAAAGGAGCCGCCGCCGCGCACCAACAAAATACAGTCGGGCGCCGGCGTAATGGAAGCGGCGCGGCGCAGGCCCTCAATGAGCTCTGTCGGCGCACCCTCGCCTTGTACCTTGGCACCCACGCAGACGAGCTCGACGAGCGGGTTGCGACGACGCAATGTGCGCTTGACGTCGTCGATTACGGCACCCGAAAGCGAGGTGACGACCGCCACGCGGGAGCAGAACACCGGGATGCGGCGCTTGCGCGCTTCGTCCATCAGACCCTCACGGCGTAGCTTTTCGGCCAGTTGCGCCACTTGTTGACGCAGCAGACCCTCCCCCGCCAGCGAAAACGAGCGAGCGACAAAGCTCATGCGGCCCGTAGCCTTATAGAGATTGAAGCTGCCCTTAAAGCTCACCTGCATACCGTCGCGCAGATCGAACGTGCGCTTGAGATAGGCACCCTTCCAAATGATGCAGTCAACGGCGGCCGAATCGTCCTTGATCTGGAAATAGCAGTGGCCGCTTCGGGCGTTAGGACCACGAAAACCCGTGACCTCGCCCAAGACGCTCAGCTGCGGAATGGCATCGAGCGCACCGGCGGCGATCTCCACCGCCTGGCTCACGCTGAGCTCCTTGCGCTCTTGCTCGTCCGAACCGTCGAACTCGGCGGAAACGGCATTACCGGTTAGGTTCCAGCCTGCCACGCAGCCTCCTTTCGTTATCGAGCACAGAGGCTCCGGCCCCGTGCGAAATTAAGTCCAACACATAGTACAGCGCCGCGAGGACACGAATCCCCGCGGCGCCTGCCTGTCCCATTTGTTATCGGTTGGAGTTTCTGTTGTAGCGAGCCATAAGGTAGAGCAACTGAATGATCGAAGTGAGCGCTGCAGCCACATAGGTAAGCGCGGCTGCCGTCAGTACCTTCTTGGCGCCGTTGACCTGCTTGGAGCTCATGCCCGACTGCTCGATGTACGCCACAGCACGTCGGCTGGCGTCAATCTCGACAGGCAACGTAACGAGTTGGAACAGCACACTAAACGAGAAGAAGATCAACGCGAGGGTCGTGAGCCCGGCAATGTTCATAAACAGGCCCAAGAGTAACACGATGGTCCAGGTGTTCTGGGTAAAGTTGACGACCGGCACGAGGGCGGTACGCACTTTCATCATGGCATAGCCGCTTTGACGCTGGGCGGCATGGCCCGCCTCGTGGCAGGCGACGGCAACGCTTGCGACCGAACCGCCCGAACGGTTGGCATCCGACAGATACAGGTTGTTGTCCTGCGGGTTGTAATGGTCGGTGAGCTCGCCAGCGACACCCTTGATACCCACGGCGCTACAACCGTTGGCATCGAGCATGCGGCGAGCGACTGTGGCACCCGTATCGCCGTCCGAGCGAACCTTGGACCAGGTTTTGTACGTCGAGTTGATATAGTTCTGTGCGGCAAGGCCAAGCACCGTGCAGACAAGAACAACCAGCAGGTACAGCGGGTCGATGCCAAAGCCGTATCCATAGTAATAAGGCATGCGAATTCCTCCGAGTCGAGTTACACGTTGGAGGCATTTTACCCACTCAACCGGCTAGGCTTCCCTACAGGAGCTCGATTTTGCCGTCCTTCACCGTCAACCCCATATTGCCGGAAAGCAGATCGTCCAGGCGCGAGCCCACAAGCTCAAAGCGCCAACCTTCGCGCAGGCGGCTCTGCTCGGGATGCTCAATGTAGTCGGCCAGGTCATCGCGCGAGGCAATGACCGAGGTCGCAACGCCTGAGCGCTCGGCAACCAGGCGGATAAGCGCATACATAAGGTCAGTCACGCTCTCCAGCTCCGGCGAAATCTGACGATGTCCGCGCACCAAGAGCGGCAGGCGATCGTGCGGACAGCTCGCACCGCGCTTGATGGCCATGAGCGCACCGTCCACGTCGCGCTCCCCCAATTGATCGGTACCGCGAATGCTACGGAACTCCTCAACGCGCACGGGATTGCGCTTAACGAGCGCTAGCAGCGTGTCGTCGGACATGACCCACTTGCGTGGGATGTTGCGCCGCTCGGCGCGGTCCTCGCGCCAGGCGGCGAGCTCGCGCGCGATACCCAGCTGATGACGGCTGCACGAATTGATGCGCTTGACCTTGCGGAACGCCTCGTGGCGATCGGCGCGATAGTGCGACTCGTCAGCCAGCGGGCGCAGCTCGTCGAGCACCCAGTCCACACGGCCCAGCTCGCGCAGGCGGCTCATCATCTCGGTATAGGCGACGATCAGGTACTTGACGTCATCGATCGCATACTCAATCTGCTTATCGGTCAGCGGGCGGCGCGACCAGTCGGTCAGTGACTCGGTCTTGGGCAGCGATACGCCGCAGAACGTCTGAACAAGCGCGCCATACGAAATCTGCTGGCGCTCGCCCAAAAAGGCGGCGGCGACCTGCGTATCGAAAATCGGTCGTGGCAGCACGCCCACGGTATGGAGCATGACCTCCATATCCTGCGAGCACGCGTGGAAGACCTTGGTCACGCTCTCGTCGGCCATAAGCTCGGCCAGCGGCGATAGGTCGTCGATTACCAGGGGATCGACCGCGACGCTCTCAGCAGGGGTGGCAATCTGAACCAAACATAGACGCGGATGGAACGTGCGCTCGCGCAAAAACTCGGTATCGACGGCAATCGCGTCGAACTCACGGGCGCGCTGGCAAAAGTCGAGTAGAGCCTGATGTGTGGAAATGTACATATCAACCCATCGAATAAGGTTAGGCCCGAAAAACACGGGTAGGATATCGGCATTGCCTTACAACTATACTCGGTTAGTCACAGAACGGGAACGTAAGTATGCGCTGCCTTATCATCCACAACCCGGCATCGGGCCCCAGCTCAGATGAAATCTTCGCATTCACGCACGCCCTTGCACAGGGCGGCGACGAGGTCGTGATGCGCTTTATCGGCGATGGCATGGAACCCGAGGACGCCGTGGCAGACGTGCGCGAGTTTGACCGCGTGGTCGTTTCGGGCGGCGACGGCACTGTCTCCAACGTGCTCGACCAGATGCGCGGATGCGGTGTCCCCACGCTCGTCTTCCCCTCCGGTACGGCCTGCCTGTTCTTCAACAACATCGGCAATGCCCCCGAGGCGGCGGCGCTCGCCAAGGCCTGCCGTGCCGGTCGCACGGTCAAAGTCGACATGGGCGAGCTCTTTTGGCTCGACGAGAACGGCAACGAGAAGCGCCACGGCTTCATCATCATCGCCGGCTCGGGCTTCGACGCCGAGATCATGATGAAGGCCGCCCCCACCAAAAACGACATCGGCGAGATCGCTTACTTCCTCTCCGCGCTCGCCACGCCCAATCCCACGGTGGCGCACTTTACGATTGAGCATGACGGCATTGTCGAGGAGCTCGACGGCATCTGCTGCATGGCCGGCAACACCTCGGTCATCCAAAACGACATCAACCTGTTCCCCGACTGCCGTATGAACGATGGCATGGTCGACATTGCGGTCATCGAACCCGTAAAAACTGTGCAGCTTCTACCGACTGTGATCACCGCCGCACTCGACCCCGCCGGCAAGGTACTCGGCCGCCCGCAGTTCAAGATCATCCAGACCAAGGAAGCCAAGATCACCTGCACCCCGTCGCTGGGCATGCAGTTCGATGGCGAGATTATCTCCAGCAATTCGGGCGTCTTTGGAGCCCGCGCGCTTCCGCAATGCCTCGACCTCATCGTCGACGAATTCTCCCCGCTCGGAAAATAGGAGGACCCTATGAACGACAATCCCCTGCTCGGCTTTATCATCATCGTTTTGGCCATGCTCGTCGGCTATGCGATCAACGTGATCCACCGCCGGAAGAAGTAATTCCACATTGGTATGATATTCATCCAATTATCGTCTCCCCTGCTGTTTATGCATTTGCCAAACAGCGGGGGATTTTCTTTGCGCCCCGTGCAAGGCGCTTTATTCAGGTAATGTAATTGCAGGACGTCTTTATTAAAGTAAAGCTACAAACCGAGTATAATTAACCACTCATCGCATATTTCATTACGCTTATCGAGTAAGTTTCTTTCATAGATGAATATTGTTTCCAGTTCGTTACGCTAATGGGGTGTCTTTATTGGCTGAAGCTCTCTGGCAACGGAGAGCTTTCGCACGCTGGGAGGGAAAATGAGGAAAACTCACCCCGTCAACGCGCTCAAAAAGCTTGGCATAGGCCTCGCCTTTGGAGCTGCAACCATCATGTCCATGCCGACGTCTGCGCTCGCCTGCACGCAGATCTACATGGGCGGCAAGCTCACGGCGGACGGCAACACGTACTACGGCCGCGCCGAGGACTTTGGCAAGCGCTATCTTAAGCACTACGGCATCGAACCTGCCCACGAACCTGGCTTTAAGTACAGCTCGATTGAATCTGCTTTTGAATACACTTCGAACAAGCCTACCTATCGCTACAGCTATGTACGCGACCACCCCTCCAACTGGATGGGTCGCACCGACGCCTACTCCGAGGCCGGCATCAACGAGAAGGGCGTCTCCTGCTCCGCCACGCTAAGCACCTCCTATAACGAGGAGGCCGCTGCAGCAGACCTCATCGATGAGGAAGTGGGTCTGGGCGAGTACAGTTACGGCAGCATCATCCTGGGCGAGAGCGCCACGGCCCGCGAGGGCGTCGAGCTCCTCGGCAGCCTGATCGATGATCAAGGCGTCTGCACCAACGACCAGATCATCATCGCCGACAACAACGAGACCTGGCTGTTCGCCACACTTTCCGCCCATCAGTGGATCGCCATGAAGCTCGCTGACGACGTCGCGTCGCTCAACCCTAATATCGGGAGCCTCAACTACGATGTCGACCTCAATGACACCGAGAATTGCCTCCACTCTGAAAAGATCCAATCCATGCCCGAAGAAAAGGGTTTCGCCAAATACTCCGCTGACGGCAAATTCGATGTCGCCCAAACGTATGGCGAAAGCCTCGCCGATTCCGGCGTAAACTAGTGGTCCCGCTATGTGCAAGGCCGCGATTATTTTGGTAGTCAGCTGACCGAAGGCACAGATTACGACATTATCACAGTAAAGGAGAAAGGAAAACCTGACCAAAAGGGAGCCATGGTCAGCGAAATCCAGCCCCTGTTCTTCAAGCCTGGCAAGTCTGGTTGGAGCACTTTCGAGTTGATTCGCGCCTTCGGCAACCGCGGCGAGAACGTCCCTGGCCTCAACGCGAACACTGATGGTGTTTATTGCATCGGCAGCGAGCGCAACACCGAGATCAACCTCTTCCAGATTCGTCGCGGGTATGACCCCGAAGTCGCTACCATCCAGTGGGAAATGCTCTCCCGCGCCGCGTACTCCGTCGCCATCCCGTTGTACTCCGCTCTGATAACTGAGGTCAGCCCGTACTTCAGCGATCAGACCGTCTCCTTCGATCACTGCAAACAGACTGACGTCGTGTACAACGAGGAGCCCGAGAACTCAATCAACTACGTCCTCATGGACATCAGCTCGCTCTGCTTTGAGAACCCTGACACCCTTGGTATCAGCGTCCGTGCCTACCTCGATGCGCTCCAGAACGAGCTCATCGAGCAGAACAAGGAAGTTGACGCCGCCATGCTAGCCGAGACGACCACCGAGGGCCGCACTGCCCTGGCCAACAAGGCCGGCAAGGCTGCTACCGAGAACACCTACAAGAAGTGCAAGGCCCTGCTCCAGGAGATGCGCGCCTATCAGAAGGCCGAAAACTTCGACCAGCCCTTCACCCCGAGCGACCTGAACACCGAGACCAACGGCCTCAAGGTGTCCATCACCTACGCCAAGGACGCTCTTGCCACCGACCCGGTAACCCCGGATCAGCCTGGTACTCCTGAGCAGCCCGGTACCCCCGAGCAGCCCGCTAAGCCCGAGCAGCCCACCACCAAGCCCGAGAAGCCTGGCAAGTCGGACACCACGACCACGGTAACCACCAACAAGACGAACACCAAGGGCGGCCTGCCCACCACCGGTGATCGTTTTGATGGCCGCATGGTGGCCGCATTCGCCATCGCTGGCGTTGCCGTCATCTCCGCGGGCGGTTACTTCCTCTACCGTCGCAATAAGGAGTAACGTCTTAGCTGAGCGGACAAGGCGGCAATGGCAGCCTCGCCCGCTCAGCCCGCTCTTTTGACCGGCGGGAAACCCGCCTGAAATCTTTTTAAAAAAGATTTCCCCGCACACACTTTGCTGTGCTATAGTGCAGCGCAACAGCAACAAGGTGCGACCGCGCCACGGCATCATGAAAGGAGCCACCGACATGAAGAACACGATGAAGTCTCTCAACAACTGGTGGTGGCGTGATGCGAATACGATCGGTCGACAGTGAGTCCCTCACGCCTGCTTTTGCGCTCTAGGTGATTGGAAGGCCTCCGGTTTCGACCGGGGGCCTTTTTCTATCTCGAGCCCGATCGCATTCGCATCACGCGCCTCCGTTTTTCTCTTACACTCCCCTTTTTGAAAGGATTTTCACCATGTCTCAGAACACCACCGCCACCGCCCAGCCCCGCACCGTCCAGACCGCCGACCGCGGCAAACTCGATGTCCGTGCCCTCGTCCTGCTCGCCATCCTGCTCGCCGCCGGCTTCATCCTCAACTTCACCGTCGGCAAGGCAGTCTCGAGCATTTCGGGCGGTATGATCAGCCCCGAGTTCATCATCTCGGCCTTCTGCCTCACCATTCTGGTCGTTCGCCCCAACATCGGTCAGGCGCTCGTCATTGGCCTCATCTCGGCTGCCGTGATCCAGATCACCACCACTTCGCCGTTCGTCGATTTTGCCGCCGAGGGCATCGCCGCCATGCTCATGGCCGGCATCGTCAACGCCGCCGGCAAGAACGGTCAGGTCAAGCCCGCCATCGCTATTGTCGCAACCTTCCTGACCACCTTTGTCTCCGGCGTCATCTTCATGGTCATCAAGATGGCCATGCTCGGCGTGGTAGGCGAGCTCGCCGCCGCCATGCTGCCCGTCGTCGCCATGACCGCCGTCTTTAACGCCATTCTGGTCGGCGCCCTCTACTTGCCCATCCAGAAGGCCCTGAAGCTCAACTAACCCGCTCGGCTTTACGAGCCACCCCATCTTGGCGTTCATTCGTCGCTCGCGTACCTAAGTACGCTTCGCTCCTCTTTCGCGCCAACCTGGGGCCCCTCGTAAAGCCGCCTCCGTGCTTCACCACCAAAGACCGTCCCCAATGACTATGAAAGGTATCCATGGAAACGATCATCAACGTCGACGATGTCTCGTTCTCCTATGGCACGCAAACCGAGCAGGCGCTCAGCCACATCTCGCTCAGCGTGAACAAGGGAGATTTCATCGGCATCATCGGGCCCTCGGGCGCCGGCAAGTCCACGCTTGCCGCCTGCCTGTCGGGCGCCGTGCCCCACCACTACACCGGCACGTTCTTTGGGTCCGTCATGGTCGACGGCCACGACACCTGCGAAGTCTCGCTCACCGACGTGTCGCAAATCGTCGGCAGTGTGCTACAGGATATCGACACGCAGATGGTCGCTTCGATCGTCGAGGACGAGATGCTCTTTGGCCTCGAGAACTTTGGCGTTCCCCACGACCAGATCGAGCAGCGCGTGAGCGAAACGCTCGAGACCGTCGGCATCAGCGACCTGCGCGACCGCGAGATCGCCACGCTCTCGGGCGGACAGAAGCAAAAGGTAGCCATCGCCGCCATCCTCGCCATGCGCCCGCGCGTCTTGGTTCTAGACGAGCCCACCGCGGCACTCGACCCCGCCAGCTCCACGTTGGTCTTCGAGACGCTGCGTGAGGCAAACCGCGCACTTGGAATCACCATCGTCGTCGTTGAGCAAAAGGTCGCCCTGCTCTCGGAGTACTGCAACCGCGTGCTCGTGCTCAACCATGGCGAAATCGCGCTGCAGGGCGAGCCACACGAGGTCTTCGCGCATACCGACGAGCTTCGTGCCATCGGCGTCGACTGCCCTCGCGTCACGCGTATCTTCAATAGCCTCGAAACCGATGGTCTAGTAAGCGGTACCCCTTGCTTGAATGTCGACGAGGCCGAGCGCCTGATTTCGGGCATCGTCGACCCCGCACGCGCGGCTATCGAAGCCCAGGCGCCCGCCGGTTCCCCGCATGCACCGTCGTTGCGCCCTCATGCCAAGGACGCCGAACCCGTACTCACCTTCGACCATGTTGAGTTTGCCTATCCCAATGGCGGAGCCGCCGTACACGACCTTAGCCTGACGCTCTATCCTGGCGAGCTCGTGGGCATCGTCGGCCAAAACGGCGCCGGCAAGACCACACTCACCAAACTGCTCACAGGCCTGCTTAAGCCCGCCTCGGGCAGCGTGCGCGTCACGGGACTGGATACCGCAGCCGTTCCCACGAGCCGCATCGCTCGCGAGGTCGCGACCCTCTTCCAAAACCCCGACCGCCAGATCTGCAAGGACACCGTGCTCGACGAGGTCGCCTTTGGCCTGGAGCTTGCCGGCATCGACCGTGCCGAGGCGCTGCGTCGCGCCCAGCTCGTCATCGACCGCTTTGGCTTGCCGGCCGACGAGGCGCCCTTCTCGCTCTCGCGCGGTCAGCGACAAATGGTGGCGCTTGCCTCCGTCGTAGTGGTTGAGCCCAAGATCGTCGTGCTCGACGAGCCCACGAGCGGCCTTGATTACCGCGAGTGCATGACCGTCATGGAAACGGTGCGCACCATGGCCGAGCGCGGTTGCGCCGTTATCATGGTCTGCCATGATATGGAAGTCGTCTCGGATTTTGCCGAGCGCATTGTGGTAATGGCCGACGGTCGCATCCTCGACCGCGGCCGCACGCACGAGCTATTCTCGAACATCGATCTCATGCGGCGTGCCTACGTGGAGCCTCCCCAGGTTATCGAGCTCTCGCGCCGTCTGGCATCTTCCGTCTCGACCGCTTTTGCGCAGGTGAGCGAGGTCTCCGATGTCGTTCGAATTACCAAGGAGATGGTCCACCGTGGTTAACGTCATCGACTACATGCCGGGTGACACGCTGCTGCATCGCCTGAACCCCGTCGTCAAACTGGGCCTCGCCGCCGCCATCATCGTCGGCATCTTCTTGTCCGACACCTACGTGGCGCTGCTGGGCTTTTTGGCACTCACCCTTGCGCTGGGTGCCTATGCCGGCGTCGTCGACCGTCTGTTTTCGCTGCTCAAGTTGCTGATTCCGCTCGCGCTTATCATGCTGGTGCTCCAGCTGGCCTTTATGCGCGATGGCAACGTGGTGTGGGGTTTTATCACCGACACGGGCCTCATCACAGGATCGAAGGCCTGCCTGCGCCTGCTGGGTGTGGCGTTACCGCTCATCCTCATGCTCATGGTGACCAAACTCAACGACCTTGCCAACGCCTGCGTCGAGGTGCTGCACGTGCCGTATCGCTATGCCTTCACCTTTACCACGGCGCTGCGCTTTGTGCCGGTGTTTGGTCAGGAGATGAACGCCATCATGGAGGCGCAGACCGCACGCGGCGTCGAGTACGACACCAAGAACCCCATCAAGAAGCTTAAGCTCATGCTGCCACTGTGCGTGCCACTGCTCATCTCGAGCGTGGGCAAGACCGATGCCACAGCCTTGGCGGCAGAACAGCGCGGCTTCTATCTGCGTACGCGCGCCAGCTCGTACAAGCGCTACCCCATCAAGGGCCTGGACATCGCCGTGCTCATTGTCAGCATCGCCCTCATCGCCATCGGCTTCCTGTTCTAGTTCACCACTGACAGCAACCGCCCAACGCAAAAGGCCTCGGCTCGCACCAAACGAGCCGAGGCCTTTACTGTTTCACCAGATAAAACCTACCAAAATTAACCTGTCCCTTTTTGACAGGTCGGAAGCTAGAGGCGGTAGGGGGCGCCGCTGCGGATGATGGATTCACGCACCAGGACGTCCATGGCGTCGAGGGTGATCTCGGGCATCTCTCGGTACTTCTGCAGCACCGATAGCTCGGTGCAGGCCAGAATGACGCGGTCGCAGCCGCTACGGGCGAACTCCCACATCACGCGGTCGAACTTATCCATATCGGGCTCGCGTCCGGCCTTCACATCATCGTAGATAAGCGACATCACATCGTTCTGACGTTTCTCGCTGGGATAGACAACCTCAACACCCGCAGCCTTACATTCGCGGCCGTAGACGCCCGCGCCCACGGTTCCGTCGGTGCCCATGATGCCAATCTTGTGCACCGGCTCGGCCGGCATACTCAGGTTGGGATCGAACTCGCACTCCCCCATCACCGCACCGGCCAGAGCATAGCGCACCGACTCACGCGGCATGTGGATAATCGGCACTGTGGTAAACGATTGGATCTGGTCGTAGAAGTAGTGCGACGTGTTGCAGGGAATGGCAATGTGCGCACAGCCCAGCGACTCGAGTGCCTGGGCACACTCTTTCATGGTCGCCAGCAGCTTGGCATGCTCGCCGGTCTTAATGGCCAGCGTGCGGTCGGGCATGGTCGACTTGGAGAGCACCACCATGTCGATATGTTCCTGATCGCAGGCAGCAGCCGTATGACGCACCACCTGGTCGTAGTAATACGACGTGGCCTCGGCGCCCATGCCGCCGATAACTCCCAGCTTTTCCATCGCCGCCTCCTTGGTGACGCTTGCGCAACTGCGCGTATCATACCCGCGCCCGCCCGATGCAAACCGGACGGGCGCCGCACTCATCTACTTGTAATACGTCTTGAACAGCTTAAAGTGGCGCAGCTTGGTGTGCCACATGCGCAGCCAGCGGTTAAAGACAAAGTCGCCCTTCATAAACGAAGGGTCGGCGCCCTTACCTTCCTTGTCCAGGCGATGCACCTTAGCGCGCAGCTCGGGATCCTTGACGTACTTGTCGACGACGCCCATGGGGACGACCATCCACAGGGCCTCGTCCTGCGCCGTCACAAACTCCGGCTCAAACGGGCGGTTGAACACATACTCGTCCACCACATACTTGGCAACGTTAAAGCCGCTGTTGGTAACGTAGTAGTTGCTGCGACCCTGGCGCGTGTTGAAATCGAAGAACTTAAACGAGCCGTCGCGCTCGTCGTACTTAACGTCAAAGTTGGAATAGCCCACAAAGTGAAGGTCCTCGAGCAGCTTGCGCACGCCGCCCATGAGTTCGTCGTTAGGCTCGGTAATGATACAGGCATGGTTGCCGACACCGTGGGGCTGATGCTCCTCGAGCAGCACATGGCCCAGGCACATCATGCGGACCTTACCGTTGCGGTCGGAATAGCTGGTGAGCACGCGCATGTACTCGTCGTTGCCGGGCACGCGATCCTGCAAGATCAGATCGTCGGTGTAGCCGCTGGCATACGAATCGCGAATGACCTGTTCCAGCTCGGCGCGGTCGGCAATCTCATAGGCCTTCTTCTGGCCCTCGAACTCATGCTGCCACCACATGATGCCGTCAGAAGGCTTCAGAATCATCGGGTAAGGAAAATCGATCTGGTCGAGCACTTCGGCAGGCGCCTCACCCTGGGCATTAAGCATCGCCTTGGTAAAGGTAAACGTGTGTGGATAGGGCACGCCATGCTTCTCGCACAGCTCGTAGAAGATCTCCTTCTTCTGGCACTGCTCGAGCATGCTGTAGGGCGCGTAGGGAGCGACGATGTTATCCGCCAGCTCATGAGCATCCTTGGCTTGAGCCACGAGAGCGACATAGTTGTCGCCGCAGCCCACAAGGACAATAGTCTTGTCGGCATGCGCTTGGGCAATGCCGTTGACGGTTTTGAGCATCACGGGCATGGTGTCGATATCCACGTTGGGCGTGTAGTCGATAATCTGGCTGCGGTACGCGGGACCCGTCTGATACTTGCCAAAGACCAGACTCTTGACCTGGTACTCCTCGTAGAAGGCGCGCGCCACCGAATAGGCGTTGATGTCGCCACCAAGCAGCACGGGAATGAACTCGCGCTCTGTAAATTGCAATGCCATGGAAACTTCCTATCATGAACTGCCCACACAACGGGCGGTCTTTGCGCATCTGATTTATTCTAGCGTGCCAAGCCGCCGGCGCCCAAAGCTCCACCGTATCTATGGCAATCGACGTAATCGTCCAGCACAAAGACCAGCACGAAGACGGCGCTCACCGTTGTATGACAACGGGCAATGAACCTACCATTGTTGTAGGATTCAGTGTATTGACATCCTCGAGCGAAAGGCGCGCACGTGCCCCAAGACCATCCGACCGATAATCCCATCCTCAATGCCGCGAGGCGCGAGCTGGCGGAACGTGCGAAAGCGACCGCTCCCCTGTGCACGGCAAACGACGCCTACAACGGACCCGCCCGCATCGTCTCGATCAACACGTCGGCACACAAGGGCACGCGCAAGTCGCCCGTCGCCGATGGACGCGACACCGTTATAGAGCAATTTGGTCTCGCCACCGATGCGCACGCCGGACATTGGCACCGCCAGGTCTCTTTTTTAGCCGCGGAGTCCATCCAGACGGCGCAGGCACGCGGGCTCGACGTTCACGAGGGTGACTTTGGAGAAAACTTCACAACCCGGGGCATCAACCTGTTCTCGCTCCCCTTGGGCACACAGCTCAAGCTTGGAAGCGACGTGCTCGTCGAAATCAGCCAAATCGGCAAGGTCTGCCACACCCGTTGCGCCATCTACTATCTCGCTGGCGACTGCATCTTTCCCCACGAGGGCGTTTTTGGCGTGGTACTAAAGGGCGGAGAGGTCCATACCGGCGACGATATCCGGGTAGTCAAACTCGGCGACGGCACCTGTTCGTTCACCCCCGCCGAGGCCCTCGAAGAGATTGAGCAGGCTCGCCAGAAGGGCGCGCTGTAGCTGTAAAACCCCACGTTGAGATGGCTTTTACAGCCCAAAACTCCTCTCAAACAGAGCTCCGTAACGTTAAAGTTGAACTCTATGGTTTCTCAACAATTCATCATAACTGCAGGTCAAAGCCAAAGCCTCAAGTTCAACTTGACCCTTTGGGACCTTTAAGGTTCAAGTTGAGGTCGAAAGCAGTAGTAGAATACCGTTCGAACCATAACCTACGATTGATTGCAGAGGGACTGGATGCAGCATTCGAATCATCGCACCGCAGCGCTCATTGCGTCGAAGCCGGCTCGTATCATCACGAGCGCCGCGCTCGCCGTTGCGCTGACGGCCACGCCGATGCTCTCCCCCGTTGCGGCGTATGCCGCCTCGCAGGCAACGCAGGACCAGCTTTCCGCAGCCCAGCAGAAGATCGAAGCCGCCACGAGCGCCTACAACGACGCCCGCACCAAACTCGATGACCTGCAAAAGCAGATTGACTCCAATGAGGCAAGCATCGAGGAAATCGAGGCTAAGCTTCCCGAGCAGCAGGCCAAGGCAAGCTCCGCCATGCGCGATCTGTATAAGTATCAGAAGGGCACCAACCCCATCGTGAGCTTCCTGGTCAACGCGCAGAGCCTGGGTGAGTTCATCACGACCTGCAAATACACCAACCAGATCACGAGCTCGAGCGTCGACGAGATCGAAGAGCTCAATAACATGCAAACCGAACTCGAGCAGAACAAGGCTGAGCTCCAGCAGGCCAAGTCTCAGCTTGAGGCGGAGCAGAAAAACGCCGAGGATGCGCTGGCGCAGGCCCAGCAGCTCCGCAGCGAGGCACAGGCAAAAGCCGAGCAGGAAAATGCCGCCGAGCTTGCCAAGCTTGAGGCCGATAAGGCCGCTGCCGCCGAGAAGCTCTCGGGCGAGGGCGTAAGCGGCAGCAATTCCAGCAGCCAGGCCACCAACACTAACACCACCATCGACACCACGGTGAACAACTCCAATACCGGTAGCTCCGATTACGATTCGTTCATTAATGAGTGGACGAGCCGCATCGACAATTATCTCGCCGGCTCCCCCATGGCAGGCCAGGGCTACAACTTTGCCGTCGCCGCTTGGAATACCGGTGTCGATCCCCGTTGGTCCCCCGCCATCGCCTGCATCGAGAGCACCAAGGGTGCTTATTGTGCCAATTCTTACAACGCCTGGGGCTGGAGTGCCCGTGGCGGCGGTTGGCGCAGCTTTGGCAGCTGGAGCGAGGGCATCTCCGCTCACGTTGCCTATCTGGGCGCCAACTACGGCTCCACCCTTACCCCGGCAGCGGCCAAAAAGTACTGCCCGCCCACGTGGCAGGACTGGTATAACAAAGTCGCCGCTCAGATGAACCGCATCTAAGTACAACTGCAAAGGGCCCCAATGGGGCCCTTTTCTTTTAGGTAGCGGAGGTATCGACGACGCCGGTCGCATTGGCAACCGCGACTATGACGATCATGCATAGGAGCAGCACACCCAATGCCTTGAGCCAGAGTTTCGCGAGTTTCTTGCCGCGATAGCTGTCGAGCAGTGCGAATCGCCGACGAAGACGGCGCTTATCGAGTAGCGCAAAATGCATAAGCACCATAAGGCCATCGACAAAGAAAAAATACTCGATTATGAGAAGCCAAGTCGGGTAGCTTTGGTTTGCTCCCGTGGGATGAAAGACGGCAAAGTGACTTCCGGCAAAGAACACAAGCAGCGAGAAGCAGACGAGCGTATTCCAAATGCGCCCCAGAGACTCCGGAACGCAAGAGAGCAGACCGCATGCAGCGGAGGCGGCAGGCCTAGGAAGCCCTGCAGGGTTCTGGAGCCCTTGGGGCGTCAGCACCGTCTCCGAGGCCGGAGTACGGACAGGCGCAGGCGCAGGAGGCCGCACGGGGCGACTCAGATCGTATGCCGCGCGCGTCGCCCGTCCCAACGCTTCCGCGCTCGCAAAACGCTTGGCCGGGTCGAGCGCCATCGACATGCAGACGGCATCGGCAAGTGGAGTGGGAATGCCGCGCGCCTCGCATTGCTCGCGCATGTCGAGCCCTGGTTTAGGGTCGACTCCCGTCAAGCAGAAAAACAACAGGGCGCCAAGTGCGTAGACATCGCTGCGCACACTCGTCTGCCCAAACCCATACTGCTCGGGCGGCGCATAGGGTCGCGTGCCAAACTTGACGGTGTCGGCATCGGCGCCATCGCGCCATACGCGCGCGATCCCCAAGTCGATAATCACCAGCGATGAAAACGTCAGGCCGTCATCAGGCGTATAGTTGGCACCTGTCACGATGATATTCGACGGCTTGAGGTCGCGATGGATCACCGGCGCCGACGTCTCCCCCGCTATTGCAAAACCGGCGTGGAGCTCGCCCACGGCATCGCATAGGGCAGGATACAATTCACGCGCATAATCGGGGGTGGCTCCCAGACGGTCCACCAGCGCCCCGAGCGTCTCCCCTTCGATGTATTCCATAACCACGTTGAGCTCGTCGCCCACACGACGACAATCGACGATTCTGGGCAGGTGCTCAAAACGCCTGCCCGCCCGCTGAGCGGCAAACAGGCGCTCGTATGCCCCGCCGATTTGAGCCGAAGCATCGATGCGTTTACGGACAAAGGGGCCGAGCGAGCCACCGCCGGTTCCTTCAAAGTACACGAGCTCGGTTGTTTCAACGGACGAGCGCTTAAGTACACGCTCCACGCGATAGCTGTCGTCGCGATCGAACGACGCCAGGTGCTCGGCAAGCGCTGCGGTCAGCTCATCATCGGAATATGTTGGGGTCTGATTATCCATAGTCTCCATCATAGCGCAGGGCGCAGACACCCCATGGCATCCGCGCCCCGTTCGTTTGCATCGTTGTTCGGCAGCTCCGCCAGCTCAGATATCAGCCGCTAACTCACCGTCTCCTCGCCAAAGCGATACAGCTCCTCGTTGACCTTTTGGAGGCTGCACCCGCGATCGATACAAAAGATGATAATCGCATCGCGGCGGTCCTTGCAGTTAAGGACGCTTACCCCGGCAGCCGTCAGCGCACGATTGGTCTCTTTGAGCGTCAGCGCCATCGCAAAGGCAATCTGCAGCACCTTATTGCGGCTCGGATGACGCGCACCGGTAAAGATCTGATAGCCAAAGGTCTCATTGAGATCGGCCATACGAACCACGCGCGAGCGCTCCAAGCCCTTTTCCTGCAGTAGCTGCTTCAGGTAGTTCGAAAGCGACGGGGCGGCAAAGTCGTGTTCTTTGATATAGCCATCGATGTTTGGCGCGTCGAGAAGCTCATTGAGTAACTCCTCGGTCAGCTTTTTATCGGGCATACGACTTCACCTCCCCCAGTGCATGCAACATGCTAGAAACCGCTTACGTCCGAACGCTCCCAGCTAGCAACCTGGTCGGGAGACACCGTACCCAGCGCCTCGAACTTCCAGGAGCCGCCCGCCTTCAGATGATTGGTGTTTGCAAGAGCCGTTCCAACCTGGTTGCCATCGGCATCATACAGAACATATTCAATCTGAATGTAGCTCTTTTCCTTGTCCGTGTTATTGGTCAGCGCGCCCGTGATCTTATAGGTAAACTGATTGGAAGTGTCTTCAGCCTCGTCAGCAATGGTATACGGTTCTTGCGGTTCTTTTTGCTCCTCAGCCTGCTGTGTCGCCTCGGCAGGTTTTGCCGAATCGCTCGCAGACGAATCGGTTGAGTTGTCGCCCATAGAGCCCACGGCACCGACAATAACCAGCACCACGATGATGCCTAGGACAATCTTGCCGATCGGCTTCTTTCCCTCTTTTGCCATTATTCATCCTTCCTACGATCCGGCTACCGTGCCGGCACACAGCACATCGTAGAAAGGATTGATCTTGAATTCATTAGCTGAGAGCTAAGGCTGCGGTAAACGGCCAATGCAGTTATCCAAACGTTGAGCAAACGCACTTTGCGCAACCGTCTGTTGGCAGCGCATCAACCCACCGTGACGGATTCCCCGGTAAAGGCACTGATCATCAACAGGACAAAGAAAACAAGGTAGCTGACACTCAGCAGGTACGCAATGATTAGAAAGATGACCCAGCCGACATTGGTTTTACCGTCGGCACGGCGTTGCTCGCGATTGCGGCAGAGCCAAATCGTCACGCCAATGGCCACAATCAACAGCACAAGTGCTGCAGTGGCCAGTCCAGCAAGCGCAAACATCACGCCAATGCTCACAGCAATAACCGGGAGCAGCAGCAAGCCGCACCCGCACCCACCCGGACTATACACGGCAGTCTGTCGGCGTCGTTCCATCGTCACTCCAAGCCAAGCAATCGTTTGTAGACATCGAGGCCTTTGAGTAGGATTTCCTCGTCGAAGAGCATGCTATCGGTATGCAGAGCGCTTGTGGCATAGGCGGGGCAGCCATCCGAATCACTCGGGTTGTCTTGGTCCTCTGGCATACCCGTGCCCAGCAGGAAAAACACGCCCGGCAGATAGCGTTGATAGAACGCGAAATCCTCGGCGATCAGCAGCGGTTCATCAACGAGCTGCAACCCGGGCAAGGCAGGCATGATGTTGGAAAACAGCTCGGGGTCGTTGTCGACCGGCGGATAGCCCTCGGCAAAGTCGAGATCATACGTGCAGCCCGTTGCGGTGCACGCCTCGTCGAGCACACGGCGCACGCCCTCGCGCGCACGGTCGAACATGGCGTCTGTAAACACACGCAAGCTACCGGCAACATGGGCCTCCCCCGCCACCGCATTGCAGACGGTGCCCGCCTGCAGCAGGCCGAACTTGCCAATGCAGGGCTCGTCGGTGCCCAGCTCGTCCATCAGTTCGCGCTCGGCAACCAAGAACTTGGCAGCCGCCAGCGCCGCATCGTGCGACTCCTCGACCGGAACGCCGTAGGTCTTGGCGATATGGATACTCGTGCCATGGATATGAATGTGCGTCTCGCTTGAGCGCGCCAGCAGCGGACCGGGACAGCTCGCCAACGTACCGGCGAGCAAATCGGGCCATACGTGAAAGCCAAAGATGCGATCTGCCCCATAGCGCTCAAACACCCCGCTCTCACAAACCGTCTTGGCGCCACCGGTCGTCTCCTCGGCCGGCTGAAACACAAAGAGCACATTGCACTTAATGGCGCCCGGCTGCTCGCGAATCGTACGGTCGACATACGTCGCGGCGGCAAGTGCCATGGCCATGTGTCCATCATGTCCGCAAGCGTGCATCTTGCCGGGATGGGTCGAGGCAAAGGCCGCTCCCGTCGCCTCCGCGATGGGCAGCGCATCCATATCGGCGCGAATCGCCGTGGCATGCACGGCACCAACGCCGGCGTCGAAGAAAGCGCAGACGCAGCTGGGACACGGATGGGTCACCTCGCAAGCGAGCGGTGCCAACACGCCCTCGATATAGGCAATGGTTTGCGGAAGATCGAAATCGAGCTCCGGAATGCGATGGAGATCGCGGCGATAGCGACGGAGTTCTTGGAGCTCGGTCATAGAGGATCCCTTCGTGAGGCATATCTGTTGCAACTTATTGTGATACAGGATTGTGGCCCACATGTTTCCAGCATATTGCTGCATTTTTTAAACGTTATATACGAATACTCTTGTTTGCTAAAGTGCAACGTGGTAGGGTCGTTACCACTTGATAGAGGCGCGGGCACGAAGAACCGCGGGCGAGCCGGCAGGCTTTGACCCCGTGGGGAGGCGAAACCCGCCGAACTGGGCTTTTCGGGCACGAACAACCTGGTGGGCCTGCGGGAAACACCCACAGGACTGTCTGCAGCAATGCGGGAGCGCTATCCGGACATTGGGTCCACGCTATGCGGATTCGATGCGCAGATGGCGCCGTCTGGATAGCGAGGTTTACGGGACATGGCATTGACCCCCAATGAGGCATATGCGGCCAAGCAGCCGTTTGTGGACAAGGAGGCACTCGAGCATATCGTCGAGCAGTTCCCCACGCCGTTTCATCTATACGACGAGGCGGGCATCCGCCGCAACATGCAAGAGGTGCGCGACGCCTTCGCATGGAACCCGGGCTTTAAGGAATACTTTGCCGTCAAGGCCAATCCCAACCCGGCGCTCATCTCCATTCTCAACGAATACGGCTGCGGCTGCGATTGCTCGAGCTATACCGAGCTCATGATCGCCCGCTCGTTGGGCATCACCGGACACGACATCATGTTCTCGTCCAACGACACGCCGGCGGCGGACTTTGAGCTCGCCGACAAGCTGGGTGCCATCGTCAACTTTGACGACATCAGCCACATCGAGTTCTTTGAGCGCGTCGCAGGCCCCATCCCCAAGACGGTCAGTTGCCGCTTTAATCCGGGCGGCCTGTTCCAGCTTTCCAACGGAATCATGGATAACCCCGGCGACTCCAAATACGGCATGACCACCGAGCAACTCTTCGAGGCCTTCCGCACGCTCAAGGCCAAGGGCGCCGAAAACTTTGGCATCCACGCATTCCTTGCCAGCAACACCGTCACCAACGACTACTACCCCAAGCTCGCGCGCATCCTCTTTGAGCTTGCCGTACGCCTGGAGCGCGAGACCGGCGCACACGTCGCCTTTATCAATCTGTCCGGCGGTGTGGGTATCCCCTACCTGCCCGAGCAGCAGGCTAACGACATTCACGCCATCGGCGAGGGCGTACACGCAGCCTACGACGAGATTCTGGTCCCCGCCGGCATGGGCGATGTGGCGATCTGCACCGAGATGGGTCGCTTTATGATGGGCCCCTACGGATGCCTGGTCACCAAGGCCATCCACGAGAAGCAGATCTACAAGGACTATATCGGCGTGGACGCCAGTGCCGTCGATCTGATTCGTCCTGCCATGTATGGCGCTTACCACCACATTACGGTGATGGGCCAGCCGGGTGGCGACGACAAGACCACAGCGCCCGTCACGGACACCTACGACATCACGGGCAATCTGTGCGAGAACAACGACAAGTTCGCCATCGATCGCGAGCTGCCGCATATCGACATGGGCGATCTGCTTGTGATCCACGATACCGGCGCGCATGGCTACCCCATGGGCTACAACTACAACGGCCGCCTGCGCTCCGCTGAGGTCCTGCTGCGCCCCGATGGCTCGGCCGACCTCATCCGCCGCGCCGAGCGCCCGGGCGATTACTTTGCCACGCTCGACGTGCTGCCGAGCGGCCGAGAGCTGCTGGCCAAGTCGCGCGCCGAAAGTGCCCGCCGTCGCGCCCAAGACGAGCGCCTGGCAGTCGCCGCCCAATGGAACAAACGCATCCAGATCGCGGACGCGAAGGAGAAGAACATGGACATCCGCAATCTCGAGGGCTCAATCGTCGCCCTCGTCACGCCATTTAAAAAGGACGGCAGTGTCGACTTTGACGCACTCGAGCGCCTTATCGATTTCCACCTGCAAAACGGCACCGACGCCATCCTCACCCTGGGCACCACCGGCGAGAGCGCCACGATGACCGACGACGAGGACAACTCCGTCGTCGCCGCCGTGGTCAAGCATGTTGCAGGACGCGTCCCCGTCATCGCCGGCTCGGGCTCCAACTCCACGCAAACCATGCTCACCAAGTCGCTCACTTACCAGGGCTTGGGAGCCGACGGCCTGCTGCTCATCACCCCCTACTACAATAAGTCCAACGAAGAGGGTATCTATCAGCACTTTAAGACCGTCGCCGATGCCGTGGACATCCCTTGCATCCTGTACAACATCCCCGGCCGCTGCGGTTGCGGCATCAGCGAGCACAACGTAGAGCGCTTGGCCGCGCACCCCAACATCATGGGTATTAAGGAAGCCTCAGGCAACGTCGCCTACGCGGCCAAGATCGCCCACCTGCTATCCGACGACTTCCGCATGTACTCGGGCGAGGACGCGCTCACCGTGCCGCTCATGAGCTTGGGCGCCTCGGGCACCATCAGCGTGTGGGCAGACGTTCAGCCGCAGCTCGTACACGACATGTGCCGCGCCTATCTGGACGGTGACGTGGAGCGCGCCCGCGATATCCAGATTGCCGGTCAGCCGCTCATCAATGCCCTCTTTAGCGAGGTCAACCCCATCCCCGTCAAGGAAGCGCTCGCCCAGATGGGTATGATCGAGGCAAACTACCGTATGCCGCTGTGCCCCATGGCAGACGACACGCGAGCCGCACTTACCGATGCTCTGAAGGGAGCTGGTCTGCTTGATTAAGACCGTCATTATGGGAACGGGCCGCATGGGCTCGCTCATCCGCACTACCGCCGAAGGCATTGTCGATGCCGCCGGGCAGCCCGTTTTTGATATCGTGGCCCAGATTGGTTTCGATTTGAGCGAGCTCGAGAACGCACCGGCTGCCGATGTGATTATCGACTTCTCGAACGTCGCGACCTTCGACGCCGTCGTCGCCTATGTCGAGCGCACGGGCGCGGCATTGGTCTCAGGCACCACAGGCTACACCCCCGAGCAGATGGACCGCCTGCGTGAGCTGGGCCAGAACACCCGCGTTATGCACTCGGGCAATTACTCCATCGGTATCGCAGCCCTGCGCCATCTGGTAGCGCAGGCTACACGCGAGCTGCCCGGCTTTGACTGCGAAATCGTCGAGACGCACCATAACCAAAAGGTCGACGCCCCCAGCGGTACCGCCAAGCTGCTGCTCGACGCCATAGTCGAGGCCGAGCCCGAGACAGGCTACCACCCCGTCTACGGACGCGAGGGCATGTGCGGCGCGCGCGATCCCAAGGAGATCGGCATGCACTCGCTGCGCGGTGGCACTGTCGCCGGCGTCCACAAAGTGAGTTTCTTTGGCCAGGACGAGGAGGTCACGCTCACCCACCGCGCCACGAGCCGTCAGATCTTCGTCAACGGCGCCCTGGCCGCCGCCCAGAAGCTCGTCACCCGCGACCCCGGCTTCTACACCTTCGACCAGGTCATGTTTGCCTAACCAGGTATCAACCGTATCCACGCAAAGGAGAAACAGCATATGAGTAACGCAGCCGAGATGGATGCCCAGGAGATTATCAACTACATCGCCACCGCGCCCAAAAAGACACCTGTCAAGCTGTACGTGCGCGAGAAGCCCGGCATGAAGGTTGCCTGGGGCGACGCACATGTCTACGGCGGCCGTCGCGGCAAGACCGTCTTTGGCGACTGGGATGAGCTCAAGGCCATCCTCGATGCCAATGCCGACTCCATCGACTACTACGATGTCGAGAATGACTGCCGCAACTCTGCCGTGCCCATGCTCGACCTTAAGGGCATCAACGCCCGCATCGAGCCGGGCGCGATCATCCGTGACCGCGTCGAGATCGGCGATCGCGCCGTCATCATGATGGGTGCCATCATCAACATCGGCTCCGTCATTGGCGAAGGCTCCATGATTGATATGGGCGCCGTGCTGGGCGGCCGCGCCACCGTGGGCAAGAACTGCCACATCGGTGCCGGCACCGTGCTGGCAGGCGTTGTGGAGCCCGCCAGCGCCACGCCCGTCATCATCGAGGACGATGTCATGATCGGCGCCAACGCCGTGGTCCTGGAGGGCGTGCACGTAGGCAAGGGCGCTGTCGTTGCCGCCGGCGCCGTGTGCGTCGAGGATGTCCCCGCCGGCGCCGTCGTGGCCGGTGTCCCCGCCCGCGTCATCAAGATGCGCGACAAGAAGACCGACAGCAAGACCGGTCTCGAAGAGGGCTTACGTCAACTGTAGAAGTTACACGGTTTTACCAAACCGCGTAACTAGTCGACGCCGCAAACACACCTAGGCGGCAATCTGACGTATGCTCAACCTGCAACGTAATTCAGCTCTAAGCAAAAAGGCCGAAGCCCTCGTACGAGGCTTCGGCCTTCATCATCTCAGGATTCCGTCGTATTCAACCATGGCGGGTCGCTTTGACAGGCGCCCTGCGGCCGTCTTATAGACCTCGGAACGGTCGCGCCGCCCTATTGCCACAATCTCGGCAATCTCAACCATTCCGTCCTCTCGGATTCGGAAAACCATTCTGAGTCCCGCATTCCGCCATTTGATCTTTTTGCAGCCGGCAAGCTCACCGTGAAGCGGCGTTCCAATTTCATCAGCGCGCGTCTTTAATTTCGCGACTGCAATACGGACGAGTCTTCGCTGAGATCCATCTAGTTTTTGATATTCCTTCTCGACGTCTCGATTCAAAAAGCCGACGACAAAATGCCCACTCATTCGAAAAGATCCTCATCGGGGATCGCGTCCGGATCCATCGATTCAAACTCCGCAAGTTCCTCGGTAGTTAGGGCGTCCTCAAACGGAACAAATTCATGCGGACCATGCTTGACTCGATCCGCAGCGATGCGATTTATCTCAAGTTCGTGCAGATACTGCAGTGCACCGTACATTTCCTCATAGGCGGCATAGTCGATAATCACGGTATCGATATCGTTATGATCGGCAATGAACTGTGGTGCGCGTTTTGCGCGTTTACGAATGGCAGATAAAGACTTGCTTGCTTCGGTAGCCGAAACAACCTGGTCTTTTGTAAACACCGGTTTTTCCAGAACAAGTGGGGACATTTTGGCCTCCAAAAAATAATCTCGATTATATTTCAAAGTATACTTCAAAATATAATCCAGACTTTTATTCGAAAGAAAAAAGCCCTATCGATTCTCAATTGACCCGATGTTTTTTAGCTCGATGGAGATGAGGCCGTTGGGCTCATTAACGAACTCAATGTACTCGGAATTCGAACCCATCTCGGCCGGGAAGCTGATCTCGATACCCGTGTCGGTACGAATCTTATGATTGCGCACGGCCGCGCGCTCGACCTGTTTGCGCTCCACGGGCACACGCTCAGGCACCTTCTCCTCGGTCAGCGCCGCACGCACGCTTTCCTTGATGACCGGCTCGTCCTCAAAGACCTCATCGACGATATCCCAAGGCGGCAGCTCCTCGTCATCCTCGACCTTCTCGGCCACAGCGGCCTTAACCTTGGCGAGCGCCACGGCCGTGTTGGCACCGTGCTCCTCGGCGACTTCCTCGACCACACGCGTCACGGTGTCGATGACCTCCTTGCCCGATACGCCCGTGTCGCACTGCAGCAAGCCGTCGGGGATAAGCATACGGTCCTCGCCGGCGATCTTGCGTTTCTTGTCCACATAGCCGATCTCCATGGTGCTCGCGCGCACGATGGCATAGCTCGGCACCTTTTGCGAGGGGTTCGGCAGAATGGCGTAGTGGCGCGCGATGTCGTTGCGCACCTCCCCCTCCTCGCGGCCCACTTCGTGCATAAAAGCCTGCTTGGAGCCCAGCAGCATCACGGCAAACCAGCGGGCATCCTCATCGTCGTCAAAATCAGCCACGAGCACGTCGGTGGACTCGGCTTTCTCGGCTTTGGTGAGCTCGGAGGAGATAAACTCAGCAATCTGCTGCGACAGGTCCACGAACTCGCGCTCGCCAAAGAAATAGCCCTTGAGCTCGCCGCCGAATGCGGAGTTCTCGGCAAACGTGGCGCGTTTATTGTCGGCCGAGGTGCGTGCGCGGCGCAGATGCGTGGTTACGAAATTGCGGACGGTACGGCTCTCGATATCGAGCTCGCGCTGGCTCATGACGTTGACGGCAGAGTCAAAGTCCAGGATATGCAGAATCGCGTGATTGATTTTCATATACGGCATTCCGTTCTAGATCGATTTCGGCACGAATCAGTATAGCGGTCGAGCCCGCCCCAAGCATATCGAAGATTGGTGCATCGGGGACAGGTTGCTTTGCACCAATAGCTAGCGCAGGAGCTCGGACTGCCAAACCTCGAGCTGTTCTGCCAAACTCTTGCCGGCAGCGGGCATGTCGATCTGGGGTCGTTTGGGCAGCAGTGCGCATTTAAGGATTGCCGCGATGGTCTGCGAGACAAAGCGTCGCGTATCCTTGTCAAAGCCTTGCGCAGCCTGGAGCATCACGGGCAGGCTCTCGCGCAGATTCCCAGCGATATCCGCAAACCGCTCAGCACCCGTAGCCTCAAACACGGAGAACAACGCATCTACAAAACGCTCGCGCTCGCTAGGCGACACTGCAAGCAGCATCTCGCGAATGGAGCCATCAACGTATCGAGCACCGGCGGACAGGCGCTCACAGTACACGAAGTCGTGGCCATCAACCACCCAGCTAAAGGGATTGTGCTGCAGCAGGCTGAACTCGGTGCTCTCAACGATGGCATAGTCCTCCTGTGTCTCGAACATCATGCCAAAGATCGACGACCGAGGTAGCGTCTTGTCGATTCGACCGGAAAGATCGGCAAAGGCGTCGCCGTTCAGGAACTCCTCGACGAAGCCCGGACCATCATGGGAATATGCCCGTTCGATTCGCTCACGGGCGACATCGGAGCACATCGCCGCACCGTACACCGCAAGGTTTCCACCCTTGGAATGACCTCCGCACAAAAGCGGCCCGTCAATCACATCCGCCGCCTCGTCCACATAACGCGCCGCGGATTCCTGGGCCGGCACAGGACACCGGAACGCCATGTTAAAGTCCTCTTTCCAGCCCACAATCGTGCTGTCGGTCCCCCGGAAGGAAAGGTAACTAAACCCCGCCGGAAACCGGAACGTCATGGCCGCAAACTGCTCCGTTGTCTCGGCATCACTCATGCTACGATAGCCGCAAACACGAACGCCACGGTAGCGAGGGCTTGCTGCCACAGCCTCCAACAAGGCACGGCTCCCCTCTGGGTCCCACAAGTCGTCAATCATGTCCCGGTAGCACTCGGCACGCAGCAGTTCGCGTACGTCTAGGCCCTGCCAGCTCGTCAGCTCCGCCATATCACCCGGCAAACGCAAATAGGACAACCACGCAAAGACCAGGCTATCCACCGCGCAGAACGGCCGTTCCTCAAACGGATCAAACGCCGTCTGGGCATAGGTCAAAAAATTAGGCGAATCCGACATGGCCCTCCCATCAACTATGGTGCATTGGGGTGGTGCAAAGTAACCTGACCCCCTCGCACCAAAAAGGCGCCCGGACCGTGTGGCCCGGACGCCTTTCATTGTAGCCTGTTGCCCAAAAGAGCTTGATTTAGCAGGAGAAGTCGACGCTGTCGATGATGTCCTTGAGGGCCTTGGCGGAGACGGTGAGCTCATGCTGCTCGTCATCGTTCAGCGGCACGGGGACGCGGCAGACAACGCCGTCGCGGCCAACGACGGTCGGCATGGAGATGGCAAGATCGGACAGGCCATACTCGCCCACCATGAGCGAGGAGACAGGCAGAACGGTCTGCTCATCGCGCATAACGGCGGTGCAGATGCGCTTGACGGCCATGGCGACGCCATAGTAGGTGGCGTGCTTCTTCTCGATGATGGTGTAGGCGGAGTTCTTGACGTCCTCAGCGATGCGCTTCTCGGCAGCCTCATGCTCCAGGTGGCCGTGAAGCTCACAGAAGGTGTTCAACGGAACGCCGGCAACCTGAGCGCTGGACCAAGCGACAAACTCGGAGTCGCCGTGCTCACCCATGACATAGGCCTGAACATCGCGCGGGTCAACCTCGACGTGGGCACCAAGCATCTGCTGCAGACGGCCGGTGTCGAGCACGGTACCGGAGCCGATGACGTGGCCCTCGGGCAGGCCGGACATCTTGATGGCGGCATAGGTCAGAACATCGACCGGGTTGGAGACGATTAGCAGAATGCCGTCGAAGCCGGACTTCTTAATCTCGGGGATAATGGACTTAAAGATGTTAACGTTCTTGTTGACCAGGTCCAGGCGGGTCTCACCGGGCTTCTGGGCAGCGCCAGCGGTGACGACGATCATTGCGGCGTCGGCGACATCAGAATAATCGCCGGCGTAGATCTTCATCGGCTCGGCAAACGTCATGCCGTGCGCGATATCCAGGGCCTCACCCTCGGCACGGTTTTTGTCCACGTCGATGAGGACCATCTCGGAGAACAGACCGCTCTGCATCAGTGCGAACGCCGAAGACGAACCGACGAAACCGCAGCCGACAATAGCGACCTTCTTCTCGTTAACCATTAGAAACTCCCATCTCTCTCCACAAACAAGCCGCCCGGGAACGACCCGAGCGGCTTGTCGTAATCCCAATACATCCAATCGGGACTTTGATTATGCTCCTATTCGCAGCCAAAAATCGACCGTTTACCGAAAATGTTTGCAGTATTCGTAAAATAACTGCACGAAATCGGTTTCGAGCTATTGACGAGTCGAAATAGGTTCTAATACAGGCCCGCCTCGCGAATGGCCTCGACAGCCAAAGCGATCTGATCGGGCGGCAGGACCAGTGCCATACGCACGTGCCCCTCGCCCGAAGGGCCAAAGCTCGCGCCCGGCGTCACCACAACGCCGGCCTTCTCCATGAGCTCCTCGCAAAACGCCATGGAATCGGTGCGACCACCGGGAAGCTTGGCCCACACAAACATAGAGCCATGCGCGTTGGGACGCTCCCAGCCCAGGCCCTCAAGACCGTCGCACAGGGCATCTCGGCGCTCCTGGTACTTCAGACGCTGCGCCTCGACCTCATCGCGCGGACCGTTCAGGCAGGCGATAGCAGCCTTCTGGATCGGGAAGAACATGCCAAAGTCGATCTGGCCGCGCAGCTTGGCAAAGGCAGAGACCACGTCCTCGCGGCCGACCAAAAAGCCGATACGCGCACCGGTGACGTTAAACGACTTGGAGAGCGAGAAGAATTCAACGCCCACCTCGAGCGCGCCGGGATACTGCAAGAAGCTGCCGCCGGGCTCGCCGTCAAACACGATGTCGGAGTACGCGTTGTCGTGAACGATGAGCAGATCATGCTCGCGGGCGAAAGCGATAATCTCCTCGTAGACCTCGGGCGTACCCACCGAGCCCACCGGGTTCGCGGGCAGCGACACGATCATATACTTGGCACGATCGGCAACCTCGGGATCGATGCCCGCCACATAGGGCAGGTAATTATGCTCGGCAACCAGCGGATAGTATTCGAGCTTGGCATCGGCGATCTTGGCACCCGCCTCAAAGACCGGGTAGCACGGATCGGGAACCAGAATGGTGTCACCCGGATCGAGCAGGGCCAGGCCCAAATGGCCCACGCCCTCCTGCGTGCCGTTGCACGACTGCACCATAGACGGCGTAATGCCCGAAACTCCAAAGCGACGCTCATAGTAATCGCACACGGCCTGCTTGAGTTCGGGCAGGTCGCGCAGGGCATACTTCCACATCTCGGGATCTTGGGCTGCCTGCGTGAGCGCCTCGACCACGTGGTCGTACGGCTTAAAGTCGGGCGTGCCCACGCTCATGTTGTAAATGGTCTTGCCCTGAGCCTTCAGCGCGAGAAGCTTGTTGTTGAGCGAGGCGAAGACCTCCGCGCCAAAGCGGTCGAGACGCTGCGATGCCTGCATGGTGCCACCTTTCGATATAAAAAACGCGGCGCTCCGACAAGAGCGCCGCGCGATACGGGCCATCAGATTGCAAAAGTGTAACGCTTGCAACCCCCGTATTGGTTCAATTTAGCCGACCTTAGTCAACTGGATTGAGCGCGTCGATCTGCGCAAGCCACAGACGCGAGCTAGCGTCACTCGGCATACGCCAATCGCCGCGCGGACTGAGCGTCACCGAGCCCACCTTGGGACCATCGGGCAGGCAGCTGCGCTTAAACTGCTGGGCAAAGAAGCGACGGTAGAACGTACGTAGCCACGTGTGGACGGTCTTGGCGTCGTAGACGCCCTCGAAGCTCTTGAGCGCCATGCGGTAGATCTTGCCCGGCTCAAAGCCAAAACGCAGCAGGTAGTAGAGGAAGTAGTCGTGCAGCTCGTACGGGCCCACCAAATCCTCGGTCTTCTGCGCAATCTCGCCGTCGCCCGTGGGCGGCAAAAGCTCGGGGGACACCGGCGTATCGAGGATATCGAGCAAGACCTCGGCAATGCGCCCACCAAAGACATCGGCGGCATAGCGCACCAGATGGCGCACAAGCGTCTTGGGCACGCTCGCGTTGACGGCGTACATGCTCATGTGGTCGCCGTTATAGGTGGCCCAGCCGAGCGCCAGCTCCGACAGGTCGCCGGTGCCGATGACAAAGCCGCCAGCCTGGTTGGCCAAGTCCATCAGAATCTGCGTGCGCTCGCGGGCCTGGCTGTTCTCGTAGGTCACGTCCTGCACGGCCGGATCGTGCTCAATGTCCTTGAAGTGCTGCTCCACAGCCGCGTGGATCGAAACCTCGCGGAAGCTCACACCCAGGTCGCGAGCGAGCGACTCGGCATTCGACTTGGTGCGATGCGTCGTGCCGAAGCCGGGCATGGACACGGCTGTGATACCAGTGCGCGGCAGCCCCAGCGCATCGAAGGCACGCACGGTCACAAGCAGCGCCAGCGTGGAATCGAGACCGCCCGAAAGGCCGATAACGGCCGCCTTGGTGCCCGTATGGGCAAGGCGGGTCTTGAGGCCCGCGGTCTGCAGGTCGAGGATGGTCTCGCAGCGCTCGGCCAAGTCGCCGTGGTCGGCCGGCACAAAGGGCGCGCGCGGGAAAACGCGGTCGATATCGCAGGCATCGTGCAGGACAGGCTCTTCGGCCAGCACGCCCTCAAACGAGAACTCGACGGTCACGGCCTCCGGCGCATCGTCCGCGCGCGTCCATGTCGTCGAGCGACGGCGCTCAGCAACCAGACGGTCAAGGTCAACGTCGGCGACGGCCATATCACAGGTAAGCAGTTTGGTCGCGGCGAGCTTCGAACCGTTTTCGTAGACGAGGTTCTCGCCTGCAAAGACCATGTCGGTCGTGGACTCGCCCTCGCTCGCGTCCGCATAGGCATAGGCGCAGTACAGGCGTGCGCTCTGGTTAGAGATGAGGCTGCGGCGATAGTCTGCCTTACCGATGATTTCGTCCGAAGCCGACGGGTTGAGAATTACCGTCGCACCGGCAAGCGCCATCTCGGTCGAAGGCGGCGCCGGCACCCACAGGTCCTCACAGACCTCAACGCCCAGCACCATATCCTCGGCACCCTCATCACAGCAACGGTAGATAAGCCCCGAGCCCAGCGGAACCGGACCCTGACCGGCAAATTCAACCCACACGGGATCCGCAGGCGCCGGAGCAAACCAGCGACGCTCATAGAACTCGCCATAGTTGGGCAGATACTTCTTGGCCGTGAGGCCCAAAAGCTCGCCCGCACAGCACACGGCCGCGCAGTTGTAGATGTTTTCAGCCACCGCAACGGGCAAGCCAACGGTAAAGACGATCGGCAGCTCACGGGTTTCATCGAGTATGTGCACCAGCGCTGCTTCGCAGGCATGCAGCAGCGTGCGGTTATGGAACAGGTCGGCCGCGGTATAGCCGCACAGGTTAAGCTCGGGCAGCACCAGCGCGCGAACGCCACGCTCGGCAGCATCGCGAACAGCCGCCAGCGCAACCTCGGCATTGCCCTCGACATCGGCAACGCGAATCCGCGGCGACGCCGCCGCCACACGCAAAAAGCCATCGTTCTTAACTTGACCGTTTAGAAAATCGTTCATGCGAGCTCCAACATATCCGTTTAGCCGCGGTGAGCGGCGGCGATAAAGTCCGCTTCCATTGTACTGTCAAGTTCAATCAGTGCTGATGGGACGGGCTCATGCTTAAAATTGAAAAAGAGAAGCCAGGGTGGCGTTTAGCAGTAGAACGAGATCTCGTCCACAAGGAAAAATGCCTTCCATTTAGAGCAGATCAATTCATGCTGAGCGGCGATAATTTCACAGAGGTCGTCAAGCGTGCTCCGGGGGATCTTCGCTTTGTTATTAGCGACAATGCAACCTCCCCTGCGAGTCAGCCAGATTTTGGCCGAATTATCTGAAGGCGCTCCCTTGCAAACATGGACATGGATTGGCTCGCCCGCTTCGTTGGACCAAAAGAAGACCCTATAGCCGCCAATAAGAAAAAGGCTAGGCAACTTTAGCTCCTCCGTTTGCGGCATAGCGATACAGCAGATGGGCGTTATTGCTCAGAAAAGTCTCAAATCCTCGCTTCTCCTCGTCGGTGAAATGCCCCTCCCACATGGTCCAATTGTAAGAAGGCAACTCACAACGAGCGGAGTCGAAGCCCTCTGCCGTCGGTCGTTCAAAATGCACGATAACCTTTTCGATATCGCCATCTGTAATCAGGTCAGAATGAATGACCTCGGTACCGTCTTCGAATGTCATATACGGGTACATCACGTAAACCACCTCGCAATCGTAAATCCAGTTTAGCATCAAGCTATTGCACCAAAGACAGCAAGCCCCCTTGATGAGTTGATGGTATCTGTTAAATGTCACGTACGATTCACATCTGGTGGGTACCCTGATGGCTACACGAAACGAAGCAGATTTACACCGGGAGGACCCCGTATGACAACCAAGTACACCGACGCGCCGCGCACGCGCGTCATGACGCCGGCATCGCTCAACAACGGCGTGCACGAGAACCATTCCATCGGACAGACCATGGCCATCGCGCCCAAAAAGGGCCTGTTCGATGACATTTCCATTCCCCAGATCATCGCCGGCGCCGCAGCTGCTGCCACGAGCGTCGCGCTTGCCTCCAAGATTGGTATCGCTGGTTCAGTAATTGGTGCCGCCGTGAGCTCGGTCATCACCGTTGTGTCCTCGCAGGTCTACCGCCACTTTATCTCTGCCAGCGCCGAAGCAATCAAGGGCACGCATGCCGCTGTCGACTACCCTGCCGGCGCCTACGAGCCCGTTGAGCCCGATGTCGAGGAGCACCTAGGTGGCGCCGCGACCACGCAGGAGATGCGCCAGGTTGCGGGACGCGCGACCACGGCGCGCGTCGCCCCCAACAGCCTGCGCGCCAAGGCGGCGGCAGAGCGCAGCCAGACGCAAAAGAAGGTCATCGTCTTCTCGATCGCCATCGCCATCGTCGCGGTCATCGCCTGCGCCGGCGCCATCCTTATCACCACTGCCGGTGAGGGTCTGGGCGAGCGTCCCGAGCCAATCCTGTCGTCGCGCACGACCGAGAGCGATGCAAATGGCGACACCCAGTCGCAAGATCAGCAGGCACAGGCGGACGGCACGCAAGACAGTTCTACCTCTACCGATTCGTCCTCGAACACCCAAAACCAATCGCAGGGCACCGATTCCTCTACGGCCAACAGTGGCACGCCGTCCGGCACGACCGACTCAAGCCAAACGACTGACGGTTCACAGCCAAGCACGGGCGGCCAGACGAGCGACACCACGTCGGGAACGGGCTCAGCAGACAGTAGCAACACCAACAGCTCGAGCGGAACCGCGTCCGGCACGGCATCTGACAACTCGAGCCAAGGCACGGCATCGGGCAACTAAACACATTTGTCTCTCATAGATAACCGACCTGTACAACGGGCGCGAATCAAAAGCGGTTCGCGCCCGTTTGCCTTGGGCGCCACCATGGCGAACGCCATGCGATGGTAAGATGCGTTACATGTGTAAAGAGGAGATTTGCCATGAGCAAGACAATAGTTAGGCCCACGCTTTCGCTGGGCAACCACATCTATCTGTATCGCCTGCTGCGCGACGCGATTGGGTGCGGCAAGCAAACGTTTATGACACAGGTCGAGGAGGCGCTCGCCACTGGCGACATGACCGCTTATGACCTGGGCTTCGAGTCCACGCGCGAGCTGCTCGAGGAGCTCAACGACTGCGTTAAGCTGACCGTCTTTAAGGGCGGCCGCCTGTATGCCACCGTCATCGCCAACGAGGCCTGGGATGCCGCACTTGCCAAGGGCGAGGACAAGCCCAAGACCGCCAAGGGCGCCAAGCAGTCCTACAAAAAGAAAAAGCGCGGTGAGAAGGACCTCAAGGCCGTGCGCCCCAAGCACGTTAAGCGCACCGAGCCAGAAACCATGGTTGAAGCCGCGCCGGAACCCGAGCCCGAGACAGAGATCGAAGTCGCTATTGAGGTAACGGCAGAAGCCGAAACCGAAATCGCCGCCACGACCGATCCCAAAGTCATATCCGAGCAGGATGCCACTGTGGAGCTCAATGAAGCGCCCGAGTCGACAACCGAAGAAGTCGCTAACCAACCTGAGACGCCTGCGTTCCAAAACAGCGATGTCTTTGGCAACGAGGCCGAGGACGATCAGTCCGACGAGCCCGCCGATCAAGGCGCTACCGAGTCGACGCCGGAGCCCGAGACGCCGCAGCCCGCCATCTCGCTCACGGTCGTCTATGACCCCGAGAACGCCAACGCCGGCATCACCACCATGGCATCCACGCCCATCGAGGCAAAGTCGAGCGTCGAGAATGAGAGCGCGACGCAGGTTGAGGTTAAAACTGCAGCCGCAGACGCGCCCGTCACCGTGAAGCCCGCAGATTCCACAATCAAGCCGGAAGCGACGCCGGAGCCCGCACCCGTCATCGAATCCGTGCCCACCTCTGCTTGCGACCAAATTCCCGCACCGGCACCGTCTCCGGCCCCCGCTGCAGCACCGGCCCCTGTACCCGCAGCACCGACCATCCCCGAGGACTTCCCCATCGATTTCGCAACCGAGGTCTTCTGCCCCGGCCCGTTGCTACACCAGCTGTCGACCTATCTCCCCTACGGCGCCGACACGCTCGGCATCATCGGCGAGTACTACTGGATCGCCCGCGAGCGCGGTACCATCGAGGCCGCGCGAAACCGCGCAAGCTTCCCCCTGCACTATACGCAGGCCGGCGAGCGCCACGAAGTCACCGTGCGCATTCGCCGCAACACCACCGGTGGCCTCGGATCCACCTGGGCCATCGATAAAGTCGAAGAACCCGAGCAGTAACGACAAACGGCTCAAATCCAAATCAGGATTTGAGCCGTTTTTATTTGTTGATGTTGCGTAACCAACAGCGAGCGGGCCGCAAGTGCCCCAGGTTGCCGTGAAAGAGGAGCGACGCGTACTTCGGTACGCGAGCGACGGCTTGAACGGCAAGATGGGGTGCTTGCGACCCGCGCAGCGTCGAGCAGTTACGCGGTTTGGAAAACCGCGTAACGATCTAGTCGCGCGTCAGCTTACGGTGAATACGATGCGGCTGGGCTGCGTCCTCGCCCAGGCGCTCGATACGGTTGGCCTGATAGGCCTCGAAGTTGCCCTCGAACCAATACCAGTTGCCCGGGTTCTCGTCGGTGCCCTCCCACGCCAGAATGTGCGTGGCGACGCGGTCCAGGAACATACGGTCGTGGCTAATGACCACTGAACAGCCCGGGAACTCGAGCAGCGCCGCCTCGAGCGAGGACAGCGTCTCGACGTCGAGGTCGTTCGTGGGCTCGTCGAGGAGCAGCAGGTTGCCGCCCTGCTTGAGCGTGAGCGCCAGGTTCAGACGATTGCGCTCACCACCGGAGAGTACGCCAGCGCGCTTCTGCTGGTCCTGGCCCTTAAAGCCAAAGCTCGCCACGTACGCGCGGCTGGGGACCTCGGTCTCGCCGACCATCATGTGGTCCAGGCCATCCGAGACGACCTCCCACAGGTTCTTGTCGGGATCGATGCCAGAACGGTTCTGATCGACATAGGAAATCTTGACGGTCTCGCCCACCTCGAGCTCGCCCGAAGTCAGCGGCTCCAGGCCCACGATGGTCTTGAAGAGCGTAGTCTTGCCCACACCGTTGGGGCCGATGACGCCCACGATGCCGTTACGCGGCAGGGTGAAAGAAAGGTCGTCGATGAGCACGCGACCGTCGAATTCCTTGTGCAGGTGATGGGCCTCGAGCACCTTGTTACCCAAACGCGGTCCAACGGGAATGCGGATATCGGTCCAGTCGAGCTTCTGGCTTGCGCGGGCCTCGGCCTCCATCTCCTCATAGCGAGCCAGACGGGCCTTGTTCTTGGCCTGACGGGCCTTGGGCGAGCTGCGCACCCACTCGAGCTCGGCCTCCATGCGCTTGGCGAGCTTGGCATCGCGGTTACCCTGCGCCTCGATACGCGCGGCCTTGGTCTCCAGATACGTGGAGTAGTTGCCCTTGTAGGGATAAAGGTGACCGCGGTCGACCTCGCAGATCCACTCGGCAACGTTATCCAAGAAGTAGCGATCGTGCGTGACGGCAAGCACCGCACCCTGGTAGTTGTGCAGGAAGTGCTCGAGCCACAGGATCGACTCAGCGTCCAGGTGGTTCGTAGGCTCGTCGAGCAGCAGCAGGTCGGGAGCCTCGAGCAGCAGCTTACACAGGGCCACGCGGCGGCGCTCGCCGCCGGAAAGCACGTTGACCGGCATGTCGGAATCGGGCAGCTGCAGAGCGTCCATGGCCTGGCCGAGTTTGGAATCGATATCCCAGCCGTCGGCGGCGTCGATCTCGTCCTGGAGCTTGCCCATCTCGGCCATGAGGGCATCCATGTCGCAGTCCGGGTCGCACATCTCCTCGCCGATTTTGTTGAAGCGATCGACCTTGGCGATCATATCGCCAAACGCCATGCGCACGTTCTCGATGACGGTCTTGTCGTCGTCGAGCGGCGGCTCCTGCTGCAGGATGCCCACGGTGTAGCCGGGGGTAAGCCTGGCATCGCCGTTGGAGACCTCCTCGATGCCGGCCATGATCTTGAGCAGGGTCGACTTGCCCATACCGTTGGGGCCCACGACGCCGATCTTAGCACCGGGATAGAAGCTCAGGGTCACGTCGTCAAGGATTACCTTGTCGCCATGGGCCTTGCGCGCCTGATACATCTGGTAGATAAACTCCGCCATTTACCTGTTTTATCCTTTCTACCTGCTGTTTCCCTATTCTTGTTTCGCCTTAGTGGAAACGAAATGAGAAAACCAGCTCTGAAACTTAGCGAAAAAGGGGCATGGTTGCCCATACCCCCTAATACTACCTGGGAAAAATCCCCCAGAACATACTATGAACTGCGTACGCTAGTTTTCCGCAACCTTAACGAGCGGCTCGCCGCGATTTGCGCCACAGCAGATACGAGTAGGCGTAGACGGCTCCGACCGAACCAAACGCCAGAACCGCAATCACCGCGGCGACGACTTCACTCGAAAGCACGCTGCCCGCCACGCCCATCGCAATCAGGCCAACACCCAGCACCATAAAGCAGGCACCGCCAAAGCGCTGCGTACGGCGCCAGTTCTCGGGATCGGCAAGCGCCCAAGGCGTCTTGATACCGAGCGTATAGTTCTGCTTCACACGCGGCAAGTAGTTGCCTACGCCGATGAACAGCAAACCGACAACACCGGAAATCAGCACGTTAACCGAACCGACCGCCGGCACCACGCCCCAGACCGTAAGCTCTCCCAGCCAGCTTATGGCGCACATGAACAAGGTGAAGGCGATTACGAAGCCCTGATAGAACTTGCCCGAGGTTCGATATGCCTCACCTTTGGGATCGATGCGCGGCACCACGCAGAACATTGCGAGAAGCGCCAGAGGCAGCACGCCGAGCGCCGATGCCATCCAGCTAGGACCCCAACCGTCGACGGCGCCGTTCGCGCCCCAGTGCGTGGGAATCTGCGCAGGCAAGCTCGGCATCACCATAAGGTGCGCTGCGACATTGGCGACGCACAGAGCGACCAGCGCAATCCACACGCGCGACGATACCCCCGTGGGGTGAATGCCCTTGTTTTCGTTATTCATCCTTATCACCTTCCGTGTCTGTAAAGCTCATAAACCAGCCAATCAAGTCCTGCATGACGGTGGTGTTTAAGCTGTAAACGATGTTTTGGCCATGACGTTCGTCGGTCACCAACCCGGCGTTTTTGAGCGTCGCCAAGTGATGGCTCAGCGACGGCTTACTGATATCGAAATGCTCGGCAAGCTCCCCCGCCGTGCAATTACCCTCGCGCAGCAACTCCAAAATGCGCCGTCGCGTTGGATCGGCAAGCGCCTTAAAACCCTCTCCCGGCATAAGACCTCCTTTCATCATCTCTCATGACGCGCACACTATACTCGATATTTAGATGTTTGTCTAACTATCTAATCGCAATGCCTCAAACCACATCAAACCAAACGCCATCGCAACCTGTGGGCGATTACCTATAATGGCGATAGCTAAAACACGATTCGCTTCCCCATCGGAGGATGTCTATGACCGAAACCGCTACCGATCTCGTCGAGACACGCGACACCAAGCTCGAGATCATCATGGGCCGCGAGGCACTCGATAAGCTCGCCGATGCTACGGTGCTGGTGCTCGGCTGCGGAGGCGTGGGCTCCAATTGCTGCGAGGCACTCGCCCGCGGCGGCATCGGTCATTTCGTCATTCTGGACAAGGACATCATCGCGCCCAGCAATATCAATCGCCAGGCCATCGCCTTTCACAGCACCGTCGGTAAGCGCAAGGTGGACGTGATGGAAGCCATGATCCACGATATCAATCCCGCCGCTGCCGTCATCAAGCGAACTGAATACTTGCTGAGCGACAACATCGATGATTTCTTCGCGAGCGTTTTGGAGCAGACGGACGGCAAGCTCGACTACGTCGTCGACGCCATCGACACCATCTCGGCCAAGCTCACCATTGCCAAATATGCTCAGGACCGCGACATTCGTTTGGTTAGCTCCATGGGCGGGGCCAACAAGCTCCATCCCGAGTGCCTCCGCTTTGCCGACATTTTCGATACGGTACGTGACCCCATGAGCCGCATCATGCGCAAAGAATGCAAGAAGCGCGGAATCAAGAGCCTGCATGTACTGTTTAGCTGCGAGGAATCGGTTAAGACACAGCCCCGCGACCCTTCTAACATCCACGAGCGCACCGAGCTGGGAACCGCCAGCTTTATGCCGCCCATCATGGGCCAGATGATTGCCGGCGAGGTTATCCGCCAGATCAGCGGCCGCGGCACTGAGCGCGTACGCTCCGATGGCCAACGTCTGGACTAGCGGAGCGCACCGAGATGGAGCCCCGGTTATTTGATGCACACTGCCATCTTGATTTAATGGCTCACCCGGACGCCGTTGCCGATGAGGCGACGGCGCTGGGCTTGGGTCTATTTGACTGCGGCGTCAATCCGCGCGACTTTTCGGCCGCAAACGAGCGCGCCTGTCGCCAACCAGGCATCATCGCCGGCGTTGGGCTTCACCCCTGGTGGCTCGCCGATGGCCACTGCGGTTTTGTCGAAGTCAATCTGCTTTGCGAAGTTGCTGCCCAAGAACGCTACATCGGCGAAGTCGGACTCGACTTTTCCGCGCGCTTTGCTGGAAGTGAGCCGCTACAAATACAGGCACTTAACCGGCTCTGCGAGGCTCTCGCGCAACATCCTCTTACCGGGCGCGTGATATCAATTCACGCCGTTCGTTCGGCAGGAGCCGTACTGGACGTCCTCGAATCGCATGGACTACTCATCCCAAACCCCGACTCCCCCGCTATCATCTTCCACTGGTTTAGCGGTACTTCGGACGAACTCGTCCGCGCGCGTAATGCGGGCTGTTATTTTTCCGTCAACGAACGCATGCTCGCGACCAAGCGCGGTCGCGAATACGCACGACAGATTCCACTCGATCGTTTACTGCTCGAGACCGATGCACCAGCCGAACCAAACACAGAAACAAGCGCACAGTCGCTCATCAGATCGCTCACATGGACCTCAGAACGCATCGCCTCACTCAAAAACTGTGCCGCAAAGCATATTGAGTCGGCGGTTTTAGCGAATGCACACTCTGTTTTTAGCCTTCGCTGACCCCTGTGGTCAAAAAACGTCAAATATGAGTACTGCTAGCGAAATGGATACATTACTTTGAGCTTTACGACCGCCAGAATAATCTACGATTGTCCATTAACTAACACTTTTACAGTCACACATCCTGCATTTTCGCAATTTTAAACCCCTCCAAACGCTCAAATCACATCTGAAGGAGTTGATTTTGCTGCGACTAAATTAGTCACAGTACTCATATTTGGCATTTTTTGCACACCGAGTCCCGGGGAGGCACCCGCACCTCCCCGGGACCGCTCGGCTATTCGACGATTGGTGCTCCGTGACCCCAAGAACCTTCCATACCGCACACGGTCGAGGCAAACCCGGCAGCAAAGTCGAGCGCGCGCTCGATGGCCTCGGCGCCATCCTCACCGCGCTTGGCGGAATCGAGATAGCACATCAAAAACGAGGTGAGGAACGAGTCGCCCGCCCCCATGGTGTCCTTCATGTCCGTTACCGGTTTAGCCAGCTGGCGGTAATAACGCTCGCCGTCGTAAGCAATGCAGCCCTCGGCGCCCGCCGTAGCCGACACAAAACGCGGACCCAGGCCCTTCACCCATGCCAAACGCTCGCGAATCTCGTCCTCACTCGCGGCATCCGCCGCACTAAAGAAAGCGAAATCGACGTAGGGCGCAATCTGCTCGTAGTACTCGTCGGTGGAGTCGTCCGAAAAGTCAAAAGAGACCGTGACGCCCGCAGCCTTCAGCTTGGGCAGCTCGCGCTCGGTAAAGCAATAGTTGCCCGAATGAACCACATCGAACTGCTTCATATACGCAAGGTCAAAGCGATTGAGGACATAGCGCGCATCGCCACGGATACCGCCCTCGTTGGAGCCGAGGAAGACACGGTCACCGTCAACGACGGTCACGCGAGCCGCTCCGTTCTCGCCAATCATCTGCTCGCACTTGTCAAGTTCGATACCCTCATCCTCGAGGCTTGCAATGACATGCTCGGCAGCGGCGTCATTGCCAAAAATGCCCATGTATGCGGAGCGTGCGGCACCGCATTTCTTAGCATAAACGGCAAAGTTCACCGCATTGCCGCCGGGATACATGGTGTGGATATGCTCGTAGCGATCGACGACGTTGTCGCCAAATCCGAGCGCGTTAACGTTGAATGTCATGGCCTTTGCCCCTTCTAGTACTCGACAACACCCATATAGCGACGGAAATCGGGATCGTGATCAAACACCTTGCCGCGTGCGGCACGCAGCTCGCAGTTCATGGCGTAGAACAGCACCGGGTCCAGATAGGCACGGACGCTCGCCGGCACGGCTTCCATACCGTACTCCTTGGCATCGAGCACCATCAGCGTATCGGTATGCGTCTTAAGGAACGCCAGGGCGCGCTCGTCCATAGCACGGCACTCGCTGGAGCCCATCTGCAGGAAGTAAAAAACGCCATCCTGAGTAGCCTCGAAGGGGCCATGGAAGTACTCGGCAGAGTGGATGTAGCTGCAGTGCTGCCACTGCATCTCCATAAGAGAGCAGATAGCGAAACCGTAGGTCTGGCTAAAGTTGGGACCGCTGCCCAGAATATAGAAGAACTCGTGCTCCTGGCAAAGCTTGGCAAAGCGATCGCCCAGCTCGGCATTTACCTTCTCGCGTGCCGGGGGAAGAATCTTATCCATCTCGGCGATACCGGCATACATATCGGCAAGATCGGCATAGCCCTCTTGCTGATCGAGCAGCTCTGCCGCAAGCGACAGCGAAATGCCAGCGGGGACCTCGGCCTGCGGCACGCCCTCGCCCCATGGGTAGACCCACGTGGTCCACTTGCCGGAGTCAATCTTGGATCCAGCGTTGTCGGTCTGGGCGATCACCGTAGCGCCGGCAGCAAGGGCAATCTCGCAGCCCTCGACGACCTCCGGGGTGTTGCCGCTGTGGCTGCAGGCAATGACCAGGGACTTCTCGCCCAGACGACGCGGACGCATGATATCGAACTCGCGAGCCGTATAGATATACGAAGTGAAGGTGGTTGCCTCGCGCTGCAGAAGCTCATGAGCCGGGATCAAATCGATCATGGAGCCACCGCAAGCAATCCAGTAGACGCTGTCGAACTTGCCCTTCTCGGCAATTGCCTCTTTGATCAGATCGTGTGCGTTCATATCCAGTTCCTTTCTTGTTTAGGCCGCAATCAATGACGTTGGTTGCGTGGCCGATAGTTGTTTTAGTCAATCAGATATTTCTCGAATGCGGCCATGTTCTTGGCATCTGCCGCCGCCGGGTCATCGTAGTAACGACCGTCCGTGATTTCCTGGCCCAGCATGCCGTCGAAACCATGGGCGTTGAGCGTGGCGACGAAGGCGTCCATATCGTGCTTGCCATCGCCCCACACCAGATGGCCATACGGGTCGCCGTCGATAAAGTGCATCTCATGAATCGCCCCATCACCAAAGGCGGCAAACCAGTCCTCGAGCGTCTCGCCTGCAACGCCCATCGCAGTTGTATCAACCATGGGCTGTAAGTACGGGCTCGCGACCTCGTCAATCATGCGCTTCGCATCTGAAACCGTCGTCACAAGGTTGCTCTCCTCGGGGCGCAGGCTTTCCATCGTAAGCACCAGACCGTGCTCGCCGGCATACTCCGCCAGAATGGACAAGTGCTCGCGGCTGCGCTTCCAGGCTTCCTCGCGGTCCTCGTCCCAGTCGCCCCAGCCCGAGTTGATGGACATACGGTCGCACCCAAGTACCTCGGCAAGCTCAATGCCGTGCTTAAAGTACGCCAGGCTGCGCTGTTCATGCAGCGGCTTGCGTGCGCAGTACTGCCAAGGATAGACAACATTCTCGGGGCACAGAGTGCGATACCTAAGCCCACGGTCTGCAGCCTTTTTCGCCAGGGCCTCAGCCTCAAAGTAGCCCGTATGGTCGAGCGTCACATGCGGCTCCGCGCACCACAGCTCAATGGACTCAAAGCCCAAACGCTGCTGCACATCAAGAAAGTAATCGAGCGACCACATGATGTAGTGGATATTCATGCCCGCAATCTGCTCGCGGCGCAGCGTCGGTTTGGATTCAGACATCTTATGCCTCCTTATTTCGATCGAACACGATTTGTCCGTCCGACATCGTCATATCAACCGCAAGATCGCGTGCGTCGTGATAATCGAGGTCGAACACATCTCGATCGAGCACGCAGATATCGGCAAGCTTGCCAACCTCAAGCGTACCCAGCTCGTCTTCGCGCATCAGATCGTACGCGCCCCCGGCAGTCCAAGCGCGCAAGAGCTCGACAAGCGTCAGCGCGTTGGTCTCATTCACGGGCAGTCCATCGTCGAAGTATCCGCCGCACGCGCTGTAGATTGACTCGCCCAAGCTCGGAATCAACAGCGGCAAATCCGTGCCACAGCACACTGTGCATCCGGAATCTTCCATGCCGCGGCGATTCCAGCTGTGCAAAAGTCGCGTCTCACCAATTTGTCGACGCATCATCGACAAGCAATCCTCGCGCCGGTCTAGCGTCAGAATCTGCGGATAAACCTCGCAAATTCCACCTAACTTGCCAAACTCGACAAGATCGGTCGGGTCAGAGTTCTCGAGATCGGTAATCGCATGGCGGCGAAGCATCCGTCCATGCTCGTCTCGAGGCAGCGAGGCATAGAGCGCCACGGTGCGACGAACGGCGCCATCGCCCTGGCAATGCAAGGAATACCGGAAGCCGTCAGCATCAACTGCGCGCAGCTCGTTCTCAATCAGATCCCACTCGGGCTCCTCGACAACCGTCTTGCCGGCAGCTCCCGCATCGGCCGCGTCCTCATAGGGGTCAATCATCTCGGCAAGCCCCGCCCATACGCCACGATCGGTCATACGGTTGAAGCCAGAAAAACGAACGAACGGTCCCCGGAAGCGCTCTCGTGCCTCGCGAGCATATGCCAGATTTGCACCGGCACCCACCGGCTGCGACATCATAGAGACGCGAACCGTCAGCTCGCCAGATTCCTCACGGCGAGCCATTTCGTCGGCAAAGCCGTAGTAGTCATCAAACGCCATCTCCTTGATGGCGGTAACGCCGCGCTCGTTAAGCATGCTCATGTAGTCCGAATACCCCGCACGTACCTCGGGCAGCGCGAGGAAATCGCTCATCATGCGCCAGATCTTCTCGGCATAGCACGCCTGCGGTGTAAAGCCGTATCGCGCACTGGCGGCAGCATTGAGAACGCAGGTCTCCGCACCCGGTGTAAAGCAGACGACAGGGATATCGCCAAAACAATCGTCAAACACAGCCGCCGTATTTGCGTTCTCGGCATCCGATGCCAGCGTTTCGGGTAGGTTGTGGCCAAAAGCCGCCGCGCAATCCGGATGGCCTTCTTTCCATGCACGCAAGAGCGACACGGCCTCTTTGGCATCGGCGACGCCGGACAGATCAGACCCCAACGTCCGCAGCGCCCAGCCTGTATAGAAGGTATGCACATCGATCAGGCCAGGCATGACGGTGCGGTCGCCCAGGTCAACTACCTCGTCCGCTTGGGTCAAATACGAAGCTACCTCACACTTGGTGCCAACAGTCTCAATTCGATTGCCACGGACCGCTACGAAACCTTCAAACGGCAGGTCCCCCGTACCGGTAAAGACGCTCTTGGAGGTCAGGACCGTCAAACGATCAGACATCACAACCACCTACACCGGAAGCATGCCAGAGATTGCCGTTACGATCAGGCCAAAGACGACCATGAAAATGAAGAACTTCCAAATGGTCTTCCACCATTGGCCGAACGAAATCTTAGCCACGGCAAGGCCGGCGACCGTCATGCCCGCCACGGGACTGATAGTGTTGATGGTCTGATTAGCAAACTGGAGCGCGGTAACGGCAGCTTCGGGATTGAGGCCCATGAGCTCGGTCAGCGGACCCATGACGGGCATGGTGAGTGCCGCAAGTCCAGAACTCGAGGGAACCAGCAAAGAGAGCAGGCCAAGGACGATATACATAAACGTGGTGTAGACGGCGGCGGGTGCACCGGCGAGCGCAGTAGCGAGCGCCTGGAGGATGGTGTCGATGATCATGCCACCCTCTGCGATGACCAAGATACCACGAGCGATGCCGATGACGATAGCGGCATACGCAAAGTCGGCAATGCCTTTAACGAACTCCTCGGCGATCGTCTGCTGGTCAAGGCCGCCCAGGATACCGGCAAGCAAGCCCATACCAAGGAACACGGCGGAAATCTCATTCATGTACCAGCCCTGGGTAACAAGACCCCAGACGATAATGCCCATGCCGCAGGCAAAATCGATAAGCACGAGCTTCTGACGGGTAGTGAACTCTTCCTCGATGGAGGCATCGGTCACGGAAAACTCAACACGCTTGAGCTTGTCGTCCTCGTACGTAATGGACGACTCGGGGTTTTTCTTGACGCGCATGGCGTAGCGCATGGCCCATGCGATACCGACGGCAGTGAAGATGACCCAAGAAACGGCGCGCAGCCACAGTTGCGGATTGCCCTCGATGCCAATGATGCCTTGGGCGATCAAGACGTTAAACGGATCGATGGTCGAGGCACAATATCCCAGGTTGGGACCAAGGAAGCAGATGATGAATGCCGTCATCGAGTCATAACCGATACCCATCATGATGGGAATGAAGATGGCATAGAACGGCAGGGCTTCCTCAGACATACCAAACGTAGTGCCGCAAATGGACAGCAACGTCATCGTGATGGGAATGATGAGGATGTCCTTGTTCTTGAGCTTTTTAATCACACGGCTCATGCCGGCATTCAAAGCGTTGGTCTTGGTGATGACTGCGAACGATCCGCCAATCAATAAGACGAACGCAACGACGTCGGCAGCCTCCTGGATGCCCTTAGTAGGCGCTTGCAGGACCGCAAAGATATCCTGGCCCAGATTGATGGTCTCGCCGGTCTCGGAATCGGTGTAGTTCTTATCGACCTGTTCATAGGTTCCAGCAACGGCAACTTCACGCTCGCCCGCCGCTGTCGAAATCGTCTTGCGCTGATACTGACCAGAAGGAACGATCCAAGTCAGGACCGCAAAGACAACGATCAGCAAGAACATGATCGTATAGACATGCGGTAATTTGAACTTAAAACGTCTGTTTGTCTTCTTCGCCTTCGTATCTGACATAGATACCTCCAAAGAACTCGAGACTGCATCGCATCTCGCTTCAACGCTTGCATAAGGCAAACGTTCTATGACGTTCTATAGATTACCAGCAGCTTTTTCCGCCATCAAGATTATTTCAAACTGATTGCCGTAACGCGGTTGAACGGTTGCATTCGCGCCGTGAACGGTATGGAAACGCCCGGCGAGATGATCCACCGGGCGTTTCCATTCGCAATGTCCTAGATGTCAAAAACGTAGCGAGACCCAACGATCCGCTGACGACCGATGATAAACGGTCGCCGCTGCTCATCGAAAAAGAAGGCATCCATGTAGAACAAGGGTTCGCCAACGGGAACCGCCAACAGCCGAGCGACCTCGGGCGACGCGCACGCGATCTCGAGCGTGCACGGGTCGGTAAACGCGGGCGTACGGCCCGTCCGGTTGCGCACGAACTCAAAAATGGATTGGTTAGATAGAGGTGCCGTTGATAGATATGCGTTGTCCTCGTAAACGTATATGTTGTTCTCGAGCATGACGGGGACCCCATCGGCAGTACGCACACGCTCAACGCAAATCAAATCAGTTCCAACGGGAACACCAAAGAACTGCGCTTCGGTGGAATCCGCCGGCAGTATCTTTCTCGAAATGACGCGCGCCCCCGGTTCCATTCCGTTAACGCGGCATGCGTCCGAAAAACTCTGGACGTCATCCTTCTGGCGAATCTTGCGCTTGAGCTTGGGGGCATTGACAAACGTGCCTTTCCCCTGTCGCTTCGTTAGATAGCCCTGCTGGACGAGCTCCTCAATAGCACGTCGCACGGTAACGCGGCCAACTTTATAGCTCTCAGCCAATTCAAATTCGTTGGGTATCCGCGCGCCCGCCTTGTAGGCACCGGAGTTGATTTCGTTTTTAATGATATCGATAACCTGTTGGTACAGCGGAATCGCTGCTTTACCGTCAGTTAGCCCTTCAGTCGGTGGCATATACCCTCTCCCAGCCCGCTTTAGCATAAAGTATGCTAGGTGTCGCACCAAAATGTCGGGCATTTACTCATCAGACCCGAAAAACGCGCAACTACCACGCTCCTAAGAAAGCGTGAGCAGCTCCGGCAGTTGATCGATAATCTTGTCCGCGGCATCCTGGCTAAAGCCGAAGCGCTCCTCGCGCTTGGCAATGACTGTCAGGCCGGCTCGCTTGCCGGCAGTGATGCCAGGCACCGAATCCTCAACGCAGCAGCAGCGATTCGCGGGCAGCCCCAGCAGGTCCAGCGCATGCAGGTAGATGTCGGGCTCGGGCTTGCTCTCCTTAAACTGCTCGCCGCTCACCACATACTCAAAGGCATCCGACAGCCCGCACGCATTGAGCACCTCCTCGATGCTATCCATGGGAGACGAGCTGGCAAGCGCCACGCGAACGCCACGGCGCGGCAGCTCTCGAATCGTATCCACGGCGCCTGGGTTAATCAAAGTCTGATAGTCGCGCGGACGCTCATGCGCCCACGCATCCCAACGGGCCAACGCTTCCTCGCCAGTGAAATGCCCCTTACCGGCACGCTCAAACCAATCGACCAGCATATGCAGGAAGAACTGATGCGAGGTACCGATCTGCCCATTCAACTCCTCTTGAGTCAGGTTAAGCCCAAGCTCCTTGGCAAACGCGGCAGTCTCGCCCAGGTAGTAATACTCGGTATCGACAATGACGCCGTCCATGTCAAAGATAACGGCGTCGAACGGAAATGCGGACACGGCACCCTCCCTAACAAAAGGGCGCTTGTAAGCAGGCGCCCGAACCATACACTATCGGCGATTCTAGCCCAGCAGTTTATCCAGCGCCACCGCAATACCATCTTCGTTGTTATTGGCGGTCACCATCTGGGCTACCGCCTTAACCTCATCGACGGCGTTGCCCATGGCAACACCGGTGCCGGCCCACTCAATCATGGACTTGTCGTTCTGGCCGTCGCCAAACGAGACGACCTCGCTGGCATCGATACCGAGCTTGGGCAGGGCACCCTCGAGCGCGCGGGCCTTGTCGATACCGGGCGCCGTGTACTCAAAGTACCAGTCGGCCGTAAACATGCCCGAAAGCGTCTGGGTAAAGGGCGCATACATCTCCTCGTAATGCGCCTGCAGGTAGGCCGGATCGCCCGCCGTCAGCAGCTTGTCCACGGGATAAGCGTCCACGACCTCATGCAAGCTCTCGACCTCGCGAATCTTAAGGTCGCAGGCATCGCGCTCATACTTGACGATATTCTTCTGCGAGCCGTCAGGCAGCGCGATCATGCAATGGTACGAGTCCTCGACGTGCAAATCACGACCGAGCGAAATCATAGGGATCACGTCGAAATTGCGCAAATGATCAATCAGACGGTGCAGCTCGTCAGCCGGCATGGCCTGGTCAAAAAGGACCTCATCGGTCTGAGCGTCGACCACATGCGCGCCATTAAAGGCAACAAGCAGACCGTCATGGTTTTGAAGGTCGAGCTCCTGCGCCAAGGCGTGCAGCCCCCATGCGGGACGGCCCGAAGCCAAGATGAGCTTAATGCCCGACTCCTGCGCCGCGAGCAGCTTCTCGCGCGTACGCGGGCTGATGACCTTTTGGTCGTTGGTGAGCGTACCGTCGATATCCATTGCGATGGCTTTGATTGCCATATATGCCTCCCTGTCATTGAACAACCTTGTCTGAGCCATCATACAGAACACCTACTGCGGCTCTGTCTGCAACGGGTAAAAAGTCATATTGTCCCGAACATGAACGGCGCGTGGTCGTGAAGCTTTATCGCTCAGGTCAAATACGTCTGCTAGCGACGCTCCTCCGTCGGTGCACCCTCGACGATCGCGATGCCCGCCGATGCACCCAGGGCGCTGGCGCCGGCCTCGATGAATGCGCAAGCCTCTTCGTAATTATGGATACCGCCCGCCGCCTTGATTGCCACGGCATCGCCGAGCACCTCGTGCATCAGCCGCACGTCCTCGAGCTTAGCGCCGCCAAAGCTTCTGCCAGTCGATGTCTTAAGGAATCCCGGCTTAGCCTCCAGCGCAATCTCACAGACGCGACGCTTGGCGGCATCGTCGCCGTCCAGCTTGCACATCTCGACGATCACCTTGTCAGTGATGCCATGCGCGCGACAAAAATCAGCAATGGCAGTCATCTCGCGCTCGATGGCATCAAAATCGCGGTTCTCGACCGACTCCTGATTCAAAACGTAGTCAATCTCGGTAAAGCCGCACGCGGCGTATTCCTCAAACCTCGCAAGCTTCTCCTCAAGCGTCATAGTGCCCTGGGGAAAGTCGATAGCGCCGGCAAGGATGATGTCAGAGCCCTCGAGCATTGCGCGACCCGTCTCGTACTCCTGCAGGTTCGCAAATACACAACGGAAGTTGTACTTTAGCGCCTTCTCGACATACTGCTCAAATGTGTCCTCGGGAGCGTCGATATAGTCGATGTATTTATTGATGGGTTTGGCAAGCGTCATGTTGGGCCTCCTTGTTCAGGACCGACAACTAATTCGTGGGTTCACGCGAAAAACCACGTTCAATGTACGCCCGATACGCAAGGGCAGCGTCCACATTCCGGTAAGTGGTATGAAATTAGCCGTAGAAGTATATTTACGGAAAGCGAATGGCGCCGCATGCGGATGCCGACAGCCAGGCACCCCCCCCTCAATACACCCTCATGCCCATTCAAATAGCAAGGGGCCCGTATCCCAACGGATACGGGCCCCTTTCGGCCATGACCTATCTCAGCAACAAAGACTACTTGCGGTGAGCGCGGTAGAACTCGATCGCACCATCTTATCCGAGCCGGGGCACGTTCGTATAGCGTGGCGCATGACGGTTGCAAAACCACCCCATTTGAAACAAACGCAAAAAAGTACTTGCAAAGACACGTTCCGACATATAAGTTGACAAAAGACCGCCGTTGCGGTTTTAAGTAGATCGAGCATATGAAGTTTCAGTTTTTAGCGTGTAAGAGAAAGAAGATCGGCAAAGTACGGCCCCAAACGCAATGACAACTTAATGAGGTAACTGCCACATGTGAGGCACCCAGGGCATTGCTCTCTCGATTTTGAGCACGATGCCTTCCGCCTTGCATGGGCCGTTCCATCCCGCCCCTGCAGCAACTGCCTCACGGGCTCATTGAAAACCGCATAGCACCCCAACGTCAGCACATCACCCACGGCAAGCACATCACTCACGACAACCAACACATCAACAAACAGCACGAACATCAACCGATTGGAGAAGCTATGACAAACCACCACGCTGAAGACGGCGATAAGAAAAGCATTCTGGATGCCCGCATTGAGCGAGCATATGCAAACGAATATGACGCCGCCTTTGCCGCCGCGACCATCAAGAACTACGCGTCGCTACCGCTCGCGACGATCTTGGCCGACCACCCTCAACTGCTGAAGCGCTGCACAAAGATCATGGGCGACCCCGACATTCGCAAGCTGACAGACCCCTATGCCCCAAAACGCGACAACGATTCGTACGTTCTTACCGTAGGCTGCCTAGCCCATATGCTTACGGCACTCGACACGAAACTCAAGCTCGAATGGGAACCCGACGAGCGTCATGAACTCGAAAGCAAGCGGAACACCCTGCGCACCGCACTGTTCCTTCCGTTGGACGGCCTCAAGCGCTGCAACGTCGAGCTCAATACACAGGCGCGGCAAAAGCCCGGGACCACGGGGCAGAAAACTCCAAGACCCCATGCGGCCATCGTCGACCGCAACCGATATAACCGCATGAGCGCGCACTTTTCTGCCGAGGGAGCAGCCATAAGGACGCTGATCGACCTGCTGTGCCTCCTGAGCATCAACGAGCTATTTGAGGGCTATCTCGCCCTTGTTCCCGCGACGGCACCCAAGTCGGTAGCAAAGATCATCGAGACCTGCAGACGCCAGTTTGAGCGCCATCGCAATGGCAGCGAGATGAACGCCAGCATCGCGCAGTACTACGCGGCTCATTACAAAAATGACGGATGTGCCCCTGTCGAGCATCAGCTGCGGCTCGCCTACACCACGCCCGCCGCAACGCTCTATCGCTTTGGAGCCCTTGGCGCTTGCGAGCCGCACGAACAGGCAGCCTGCCCCACAACCGAGCTCGATCTCAGGCTCGGACGAACCCTGTAGCTCGCCAGCCCCTCCGCGGGCAACAATCCTATCCCACAACACAACCAACAGAAAGGAGTCCTCATGGACACCAATCATTCCCCCATCATCAGCCCCCTCACCATGCGTGAATCCGCCCGAGGTATCACGCTCACCAGCATTTACGATGAGATGCTCGCCCGTCGCGAGCTCTCCGTCATGGGAAACATCGAAACCCCGATGGCCCACGACCTATGCCAGCAAATCCGCCTGCTCGATGCCACCGACCCCAGCCGCCCCATCACCATATTTGTCGCCAGCGCCGGCGGAAGCGTGCGATCGGGTCTTGCGATCTATGACGCCATGCGCCTCGCATCGTGCCCCATCCGCACCGTCTGCCTGGAATTCGCCGCGTCCATGGGCGCCGTGATCTTTATGGGCGGCGACGATCGCCGTATGGCGCCCCATGCAGAGCTCATGATTCACGACCCGCTGATCCCCCAGGGGGCAGGCGGCTCGGCACTTGCGCTGCAGGAAACCAGCCGGCGTCTCATGCAGACCCGCAAGACCCTCACGCAAATCCTCTCGGACCGCAGCGGCCTCACGCCCAAGCGCATCCAGTCCCTCACTGCAAAAGACACCTACCTTTCGGCCGAGCGCGCCGTCGAGCTCGGCTTTGCCCACGAAATCCTCTCGACCACCAAGGAGGTCGCCCATGTCTAACCTCGCCAGCCGTCTCGCCGCGTCTGAGTCCGCATCGTCCACCATCCTCGCCAAGGATCGAACGCTTTCCTGCGACACCCGCCAAGCGGGACTCAACAACAATGCACTTGTAATCGGCCCCTCGGGAGCCGGCAAGACCCGAAACGTCCTCAAGCCCAACCTGCTGCAAATGAACGCAAGCTACATCGTGCTCGACACCAAAGGCACGCTCTGTCGCGAAGTGGGACCCGTGCTGGCAGCCCACGGTTACCGCGTGCAATGTCTCAACTTCGCCGACCTCAACACCGTCCCGGCCCTTGCGCCCGGCATCGAGCGCTGCGGCTACAACCCCCTGAGGCACATTCGCCGCAAGGCGGACGGCAGGCCCAACCAGCAGGACATCCTCTCGGTGGCAAAGGCCATCTGCCCCATCGAGGACAACAACCAGCCTTTTTGGGATCACGCGGCAGCAAACCTGCTGTCGTGTCTTATCGCCTACGTCACCGAACAGCTACCCGCCGACGAGCAGACGATCAGCTCGGTCATCAAGCTGATCGAGCACCTGCAGGACGGTGCCACGGGTCGATTGTTTGACGACCTGATCACGACCGACCCCCAAAGCTATGCCCTCTCGCTATGGCGGCGCTACGCCATTACGCAAAATGCCGAGCGCATGCACGCGAGCATCGTCGGCATCCTTGCCGAAAAGGTCATGTGTCTGGGATTCGACGGTGCGGCACAGCTCTATCGTGAGTGCCATCAGGTGGACTTCGCTTCCATGGGACACACCCCCTGCTCCCTGTTTGTAACCGTGAGCGATATTGACCGCAATCTCGATCCGCTGACCGGTCTCTTTATTTCGCAGGCGTTTATGGGCCTCATTCGTGAGGCCGATAGGCAGCCCGACGGCAGCCTGCCCGTGCCCGTGCGCTTTATGCTCGATGACTTCGCAAATCTGCAGATCCCCCAGATCGACAACGTGCTCTCGATTATCCGAAGCCGCAACATCTGGGCAACGCTGCTGCTGCAGTCGACCAACCAGCTCGATGCGCTCTATGGCGAGGCACGCGCACGCTCCATCATGGGCAACTGCGACACGCATCTGGTGCTGGCGTTCCAGGATCCCGAGAGTGCCCGGGTGTTTTCCGACCGCGCCGACGCGCTGCCCAGCACGCTCATGGCGACGCCGATTGATCGCTCGTGGCTCTTTGTACGCGGTCGCACTCCCGAACAGGTCGAGCGCTTTAGGCTCGAAGACCATCCGCTCTACGGGGAGCTGCCCGAGGCGCAGCGAGGCCATGCGGAGGCCGAGATCTAGGCGCAGGGTTCTCGCAGCGCGCGACGCCCAGGCGATGTTCCACAAAGGCCGTGCGCCCCGGGACCACGGCAAAGCAAAGGGGCCCGCATCCGATAGGATACGGGCCCCTGACTATAAGGCGCGATGCGTTAACAGCAGCGACTACTTGCGGTGAGCGCGGTAGAACTCGATGAGCGCCTGGGTCGAAGCGTCCTGCTCGGCCTTGGCGGCGTCGTCGTGGAAGGCCGGGGTGATCTGCTTGGCAAGCTGCTTGCCCAGCTCAACGCCCCACTGGTCGTAGGAGTCGATGCCCCAGACCGTGCCCTCGACAAACGTGATGTGCTCGTACAGGGCGATGAGCTCGCCGAGTGCGAACGGGGTCAGCGTGTCGCCGAAGATCGAGGTCGTCGGGCGGTTGCCCTCAAAGCAACGAGCCGGGACGATCTGCTCGGGCGTGCCCTCGGCGCGCACCTCATCGGCCGTCTTACCAAAGGCGAGCGCCTTGGTCTGGGCCAGGAAGTTGCCCAGGAACAGCTCGTGCACGTCCTGACCGCCATCGGTTGCGGGGTTGGCAGTGTTGGCGAAAGCGATAAAGTCGGCCGGGACCACCACGGTGCCCTGGTGCAGCAGCTGGTAGAAGGCGTGCTGACCGTTGGTACCAGGCTCGCCCCAGAAGATCTCACCGGTATCGGAGGTCACAGCGCTGCCGTCCCAGCGGACGTGCTTGCCGTTGGACTCCATGGTGAGCTGCTGCAGGTAGGCCGGGAAGCGGTGCAGGTACTGGCAGTACGGCAGCACGGCGTGACTCTTGGAACCGAAGAAGTTGACGTACCAGACGTTGAGCAGGCCCATCAGCGCGACGGCGTTGTTCTCGAGCGGCGTGTTGCAGAAGTACTCGTCGATGGCGTGGAAGCCCTCAAGGAACTGCTGGAAGCGCTCGGGGCCGAGCACGACGATCAGCGACAGGCCCACGGCGGAGTCGACGGAGTAGCGGCCGCCGACCCAGTTCCAGAAACCAAAAGCGTTAGCGGGGTCGATGCCGAAGGCCTCGACCTTCTCGAGTGCGGTGGAAACGGCGACAAAGTGCTTGGCCACGGCCTCGGCGTTCTGCTCATCGGAGCCGTCGATGGCGCCCTGAGCCTTGAGCTGCTCGAGCATCCAGGTCTTGACCTCACGAGCGTTGGTGAGGGTCTCGAGCGTGGTGAAGGTCTTGGAGACGATGATCACGAGCGTGGTCTCGGGATCCAAACCCTTGAGCTTCTCGGCCTGGTCGTTGGGGTCGATGTTGGAGATATAGCGGCAGTCGATACCGGCGTCGGCATAGGGACGCAGGGCCTCGTAAGCCATGACCGGGCCCAGATCGGAGCCGCCGATGCCGATGGACACCAGGTGCTCGATCTTCTTGCCGGTAACGCCCTTCCACTCACCGGAGCGCACGCGCTCGGCGAAGGCATACATGCGGTCGAGGACCTCGTGCACGTCGGCGACGACGTCCTGGCCGTCGACGATGAGCTGGCCCTTCTCGGTTGCCGGGCGGCGCAGCGCGGTGTGCAGGACGGCGCGGTCCTCGGTGGTGTTGATATGCTCGCCGGAGAACATGGCGTCGCGGCGCTCCTCGAGCTTCACCTCGCGGGCAAGATCGCACAGCAGCTTGACGGTCTCATCGGTCACCAGGTTCTTGGACAGGTCGAAGTGCAGGTCACCGGCGTCAAAGCTCAGCTTGTTCACGCGCTCTGCATCGGCGGCGAACCAGGCCTTGAGGTCGATACCTTCGGCCTCGAGTTTCTCCTGATGAGCCTCGAGCGCCTTCCAAGCGGCAGTCGACGTAGCATCGATAGGTGCGGCAACAGTTGCCATAGAGTCCTCCTCAGCATACGGGCGCACGCCTCCATGCGCCCGGACATTCAGATGCCACTATTCTAGCGCAGGTCAAGACTATAATCAGCGAGCGTTGCCAATCGGCCCCCAAACGGCAACCGACCAAAAAGGGGCAGGTTTATTTTGGCAGGTCAAACGCTTTACCAATCAAAAATAACCCATCCCTTTATGCCACATATTAGGCTGCGGCGCACACGCTGCCGAGTAACTCACGCAGAGGAGACCCGATGCCCTCCAACAGCTCGGGCGCGATGATGGCAAAAACGGGAACCTCGCCGGCGCCCACGACGGCAGGCACCTTGCCCTCCGAGACAATGCATCCATAAGGCACAAAGCCGTCTTCGCCGGCATCAAGCACGGCCATGCGACGAGCGAGTTCGCGCGCAAAGCCGGCAGTATCGGCATCGCCAATCGCCAAGACAAAGTCCACGCCTTCGTCGGTCGCCAAGGCCACGGCTTCGTCGATCAGCTCGTCTCCCCCGTCGCCCTCAACCGAGCCGCAGCGGAAAAGCACACGCTCGAGCAGGGCTCGATCGAGTGAGTCCAGCGCCGCCGAAACGAGCTCATCACGCGTGTGCCTGTCGCCCCCCAGCACGACCAGTGCCTTGGTGCCACCGTAGTGGGCAACCAATCGTCCGCACCAGCGAGCCACATCCCCATCCGCAACCAAGCGCGTCGGCATACCAAACCCATAGTTGACCATTATCCCCACAACCCTTCCGTGCTTTATGGTGGTATCAATCGTTGGCATCATGCTACGAAGCGAGCTTTTCCGAGCTGTTTCGCGCTCTTTAGGGCTGCGTTAAAAACCTGATTCAGCCGCACGACCATACCTACCAAAACAAACCAGTCCCTTTTTGGCAGGTTTTGACGATGTCCGGATGAGCGGGTATTATCGAACAGGCATTCGATAAGAACATGTGTTTGATGGGAGGACGCGTGGGGCACGAGCGTCACACCTATATCTGCATCGACCTTAAGACGTTTTACGCCAGCGTCGAGTGCGTCGACCGCGGACTCGACCCACTCACCACATGCCTGGTCGTTGCCGACGAATCGCGCGGGCGCACGACCATCTGCCTCGCCATCACACAGGCCATGAAGGACCTCGGGATACACAACCGCTGCCGTCTGTTTGAGATTCCCGACGGCATCGACTACATCAAGGCCGTACCGCGCATGCAGCACTACATGGAGGTGTCGGCACAAATCTACGGCATCTATCTGGAATACGTGAGTCCGCAAGACGTGCACGTCTACTCCATCGATGAGTGCTTTATCGACGTGACGCCCTATCTGGACCTCTATCACACCGATGCGGAAGGGTTCGCCTGCACGCTGCGCGACGAGGTCTTGGGGCGCACGGGCATCACGGCAACGGTCGGCATCGGCCCCAACCTATTCCAGGCCAAGGTAGCGCTCGACATTACCGCCAAGCACGTACCCAGCCGCATCGGCATACTCGACGACGAGACCTTTCGCGAGGAGATTTGGCCCCATCGTCCCATCACCGATATCTGGGGCATCGGCCCCGGCGTGGCAGCCCGCCTCGAAAAATACGGCGTCTATGATCTGATGGGCGTCGCGGCGCTCGACGAAAACCTGCTCTACGACGAGCTCGGCGTCAATGCCGAATATCTTATCGACCACGCCTTTGGACGCGAGCCGACAACCATCGCCGATATCCAAGCCTATCGCCCACAAGCAACTTCAACCACCACAGGACAGGTGCTCTCGAAGGGTTATGCCTACGAGCAGGCCTACACCGTCTTGCGCGAGATGGTCGATGCCGCCGTACTGGACTTGGTCGATAAGCGCGTGGTCTGCGACAGCATCTCGCTCTTTGTGGGCTACGCGAGCGAGCGCGCCGACATACGCCGTCTCGACGCCAGCGGCACAGCGCAATATGTGGACGGATGCGGGCACCTGCGCTCGAGCACGTCGAGCATCGAACCCACCGCAACCGCCGGCCCCGAACTCGCGCCCCGTGCGCCCAAACCCGTCCAGCGCGACGGCGAACGCCGACGTTTGGTGCGAGAGGCACAGGCGATTGACGGCATCTTTGTGGGCGAACACGGCGGCAAACCGCGTGGTGGCTATGCCGCGCTCTTTGCGCACTCCAACGCCTCGCGCAAGCTGCCCGAGCGCACTAATTCGTTTAAGAAGATCATGGGGTATTTCGATGACCTCTGGGCGCAAACGGTCGACCCCAAGCGACCGGTCAAGCGTATCAATCTGGGCTTTGGCAATCTGCTTCCCGAAGAATTTGCCACCATCGATCTGTTCAGCGATATCGAGGCCGATGAGCGCGAGCGCGACCTGGCACGCGCCGTCCTGGCCGTGAAAGGCAAGTACGGCAAGAACGCGCTCGTCAAGGGATTAAGCTTTACCGCCGGCGCCACCGCGCGCGAACGAAACGACCAAGTTGGAGGACACCGTGCCTAAGCCCCAACAACAGCCGATGCGGCCACCGACACCTTTTGAACGCCTAGCGGACCCCGAGGGAAGACGTCGCTCCGCCGACCCCAAGCTCACCGCTAACGGCACCGTCCGTGCCGGCCGTGCCGCGCAGTTTATGCCCTTTGCCGCCCTCACGGGATACTACGAGCTCGTGCGCAAACAAGAGATCACCGTCGAACCAAAATGTGAACTCACGGAAGAAAAAGCCCTCGAGCTTTCGAAAAAGCTCGAGGGCCTCAAACGTGGCGACCTGGTCCGCGTCACCTATTACGATACATACGGCTATCGTAGCCGCACCGGCATTCTCGACGAAGCGCTCCCCGCGTTCAAGCTGCTCAAACTCAGGGATATCGCCATCGACTTCGACGACATCCAGGACATTGAGCTACGCGGCCGGGCCTAGGCAAGGACGTGTATCCAAGGCAAGGCCTACAGCGTCATGACGTAGTAGCCCGCGTCTTTCACGGCCGTCTCGAGGACACCACGATCAACCGGCTGCTTAGAGCGCACGCGTGCCGTGTGGTCCGCATACGTCACCGTTGCCCACACGCCATCCAGCGCATTGAGGGCATTGGCTACGTTCTGAGCGCAGCCGTCGCAACTCATGCCGCCGATGAGCAGCTCATCGCTATAGGGATAGTGCGACGCATCGGTATCCACCACAACAACCTTTTTGGCCTTCTTGCCGCTCGCGCCATCGCTGCAGCAGCTCTTTCCGTGTGTCGAAGCGACAATACGACGCAGGCCAAAGAACATGCCAACGACAATCACGGCAAGCACGATGGCATTCGCGGGGTTAAGCAAATCTTCCATGCGCTCCCCTTTCTCCAAATACTGATGCCTATACCCCCATGGGGTGTTCCCATCTTACTCCAAACTCGTGTCGGTTCAGTCAATTAGTTTCCCTCTTCAAACTTTTTTGTTGACCTTGGCTTACTTTCAGGTATATGTTTTCCTAGGCTAACTCAAAAGGATAGTAGGGCACCATGACTCGAACCATAGACATCCCAACGTTTCAGGCGGCAGTCGTGCGCAACTGCTCCCCCACGCTCGCGGGCATCAAACCGGCATCGCTCTTTACCTATCCCGGCGTCTACGCCCATCAGGATGGTTCGAGCGCGACCGTGCCAATCACAGATCGCCGAGTACGCCTGCTCAACGTTATCGCCCGGTGCAATCACGAGCTTAATCCGTTCGGCATCCATCTGAGCGTTTTGGTCTGGCGCCCCTGCGGGGCGCTCGTATACGCATATCGGCCCAATAGCCTCGCCACTTACCTTGCTGACCCGCGCGCCAAAACGACACTCGCCAAGGAGGGCTACGACACCGACAATCTGCCATTATGCCTAGCGCACCTGGCATCGCGTATCACGCTCGCAAGCAATAACGCTGCAGAATGCGCGTGCGGCCAAACCCGATGCGCATTGGACCATCAAGCCAACTGCGGCGACGGCTGCACCTGTGAGTTCCCACACGAAATTGGTTATTTCCTGGGATATCCCTACGACGACGTCCACGAGTTCATCGTCCAGCATGGCGAGAACTACAAGGTCTTTGGACCTTGGAAGGTCTACACGAATGTCGGGCAAGCACTTTTGACGTTCGAATCCTACCGCGCTTGCACGCAGCACCTCACCCATGTCTATCAGCAGGGCCACAGCCTAGCAAAACTTGCCCAGGCAACCCGATAGAGCATACAAACCGCGGCCGCACGCCGCACAAGCGAAAGGACTCAACATGAGCAAGATCGCAGTCGTCTACTGGAGCGGCACAGGCAACACCGAAGCCATGGCAAACTTCGTTGCCGAGGGCGCGGCGTCAGTCGACGCCGAGGCAGAGGTCATCTCTTGCGCCGACTTCCCTGCCGACAAGGCCGCCGGCTATGACGCCTTCGCCTTCGGCTGCCCCGCCATGGGCTCCGAGGAGCTCGAGTACGATGAGTTCCAGCCGATGTGGGACGAAGTCAAGGAAAACCTCGGCGACAAGAAGGTCGTCCTCTTTGGCTCCTATTCGTGGGCCGAAGGCGAATGGATGGAAAACTGGAAGGCGGACGCCGACGAGGCGGGCGTCAACGTCGTCGATTCCGTCATTTGCTACGACGCCCCCGACGATGAGGGCGAGGCGGCCTGCCGCGCCCTTGGAGCCGAGCTCGCCTAGCGGCAATGAGCTCCGCCCGTAACGCGCTCTGCACCAAAACACATTCGCGTCCCAACAAAAACGGGAGCCGGATCACATCCGGCTCCCGTTTTCTGCTATGTCAGTCATATAAAGCGGCTACGAAATATTGCCCAAGAACGCCTTGGTGCGCTCGCTCTTAGGATGGTCGAAGACCTCGCTCGGCGTGCCATCCTCCACGATAACGCCGCCGTCCATAAAGACGACGCGGTCGGCGACGTCGCGGGCGAAGCCCATCTCGTGCGTCACAACGATCATGGTCATGCCGTCACGTGCCAGATCGCGCATAACGCCAAGGACGTCGCGGACAAGCTCGGGGTCGAGCGCCGACGTGGCCTCGTCAAAGAGCATCACGTGCGGGTTCATCGACAGGGCGCGGGCGATGGCCACGCGCTGCTGCTGGCCGCCCGAGAGCTGGCTCGGCATAAAGTCGATACGCTCGGCAAGGCCGACCTTGGTCAACTCCTCGACGGCAATCTTCTTGGCCTCTTCCTTACTGCGCTTGAGCACCTTTTGCTGCGCAAGCATGACGTTCTTTTTGACTGACAGGTGCGGGAACAGATTGAACTGCTGAAAGACCATGCCCAAGTGCGTACGCACTTTATTGAGGTCAACGCCCTTGGCGCACACATCCACGCCCTCGACAACAATCGAACCACTCGTGGGCTCCTCGAGACGGTTAATGCAACGAAGCATCGTCGATTTACCCGAGCCCGAGGGCCCCAGAACGACAACGACCTCACCCTTGTGCACATCCAGATCGATATCGCGCAGAACCACGTTATCGCCAAAAGCCTTTTGGAGGTTCTTGATGCTGACAACGACCTCGTTGGAATTCGTTTCACTCATGACAGGACCTCCTTACAGACCGGCGATATGATCGGCGGGCGTCGCGACAACCTGTCCGGCGCTCTTGGCGGGACGCTTCTTCTTGGTCTCGGCCGTACCCAGCAGCTTCGCCTCAAGACCGCTCACCAAGCGAGCAAGCGGCAGGGTAATGACCAGATAGAACAGGGCGGCAACCACATACGGCGTGATGGAGCCCGTCGTGGCCACGATGGTGCGGGCGTTCATGACGATCTCGACCACGCCAACGGCGGCGAGGAGCGACGTATCCTTGTAAAGCAGGATAAACTCGCTGGTCAGCGTAGGCAGGACATTACGGAACGTCTGCGGAATCATAACGTAGAGCAGCGTCTGGAAGGCATTCATGCCCAGCGAGCGAGCAGCCTCGTTTTGGCCCTTGGGGATCGACTGAATACCGGCACGGAAGATCTCGCACAGGTACGCAGACGAGTTCATGGCCATGACGATAACGCCCAGCACATAGTCGTCCACTTTGACACCGGCCAGCGGCAAGCCAAAGAACGCAATGTAGATCTGCAAGAACGCCGGCGTGCCGCGGATGATATTCACATAGATGCCGGCAAGACAACGAAGGATGCGCGACTTGGAAATGCGCATGAGCGACAGCGCAAAGCCAAAGGGAATAGCCAACGGAAATGCCACGAGCACGATCGAGAGCGACATAAGGAAGCCCTTAAAGACGATCGGCAGGCTCTGGACCAAAATGACCGGGTTCAAGAACAGGCGGAGGAACATATTGGAGTTCCACGCCTCGACCCACGGCTGCTCTTTAAGGTCGGCCAAGAAGTTATCAAAAGCCGTGACACCTTTAATCTCAACCGAGGGAATCTTGGAGATCTTCTTGGTCGATCCGTCAGCCAAGGTGTAGGTTCCGCTAAAGGCCTCGTCGCCGCCCTCGACGGGGAACGTCACGCCGTAAACCTCAACGCGAAAATAGCCGCCGGCCGGCGCCGTCTCGCCAAAGTCGATCTTGAGCGTCTGGCCGTCCACCTTGCACGTGGGTTTCATGGGCGTACGATCCATGAGGTCCTCGCCCGAGAGCATCGTCAATCGCGTGTCATCGGTGCCAAACGTCGTGCCGTCGACAAACGTCAGCGAAAGACCGCTCAGCTCCTCGTCTGCATCGGCCTGAACTTCCCAGGTAATGCGCGTCTCGGTGCCGCCGACCACAGCGCTGCCCGAACCGGTGTTGGGTCGGGCGGTAATCTTTGCGGTCTCAAGCGCCTGGGCGGTCGAAGGCGCGGCTGTCCCCACGCACACCAAAGCGAGCGCCACAGCCAGGGCGCAGGCTAGCTTTTGGAGCATCGAGGGCAGCGGGAAACGCCGGCCCATGGCCCCTTCGTTCAATCGAGACAAGGTGGCTCCTATCGTAGAAGTTGCCGACAAAACGAGACGGAAACGCTCTCCGTCAAGAGAAGCGCAAAGGCCCTCTCCGCAAAACGGAAAGGGCCCGCGCGCAATCAAGTGACTATTTTACTTGATGTTGTACTTAGCCATGAGGGCGTCGACGGTACCGTCGTCGGTCAGGTCCTTGATGGCCTGGTTGATGTCATCCTTGAGCTTGGTGTTGCCCTGGTTGATGGCGATGGCATACTCCTCGCCGGTGCTGACCTGCTTAACCGTATGGCAGGTGTTGAACTGCTCGGCGGTCAGCTGGCTCGCAACGGAGCGGTTGGTGACCACGGCATCGCCCTTGTCGGACTGCAGGGCGCTGAAGCACTCGGTAGCGTCCTTATAGGGAACGATCTTGGCCTTGGGGAAGTTCTCCTGGGCAAAGGCCTCGGCGGTCGAGCCAGACTGGACGATGATCGTGGCGTCGGCGTTGTTGAGCTTCTCGCTGTAGTTGTCGGCCGTGATGTCGGTGTTATCGACCTTGGTCACGATAGCCTGATCGTCCATGTAGTAGGAATCGGAGAAAGTGACTTCCTTCTCACGCTCGGGCGTGTCGGTGATAGCCGCGATGGCGACGTCATACTTGGCGCCCGAAGCAACGCCGGGGACGAGCGTGTCAAAGTCATTGTTGACATACTCGACATCCAGGCCCAGCTTGTCGCCGACAGCCTTGATGAGTTCAAGGTCAAAGCCCTGATAATCGCCGTTGTCATCCTTGTACTCAAACGGCGCGTACTCGGCGGAGGTGCCGACGGTCAGCGTACCGTCCTTGACGAGCGCGTACTCCTTGGAGCCGTCAACCTTCTCGACCTTAGCGTCGTCAGAGCTGCTGGAACCGGCATCAGAACCAGATGTGGCGTTGGACGAACCACAGCCCGTCAGAGCAAGGGCGAGCGCCATAGCACCCGTGGCGGCAAATGCGCCAAGCTTCTTCAGCTTCATAATCAGTCTCCTTCCAATGACCCCACGTGATTCAGAGGTCTGCAAAAACTGATGGTTATTATGCACCCGCTTGGAAGAATCTGCAATTAGAAAACTGATTGAAACAAACCTATAACGTGCATGGAACACTCCACTTTATCGCAGCCATTACTGCTGCAACGACCTTAACAGTTTGATTTCAGCCGCATAACCTGCAAGTTCGTTCGGTGTCTCCAGAATGAATGGCAATGCGCGCAAGCGGCCATTCGATACAATATTCTGCATAACCTGCATACCGCCGCCAAACTCTTCACTACCCAGGTAGCCCTTGCCGATGCACTCGTGGCGATCTTTATGGGCGCCGCAGGGATTCTTGGAGTCATTGATATGCACGGCGCGCAGGCGCTCGATACCCACCACACGATCGAACTCGTCGAGCACACCGTCAAGATCGTGGACGATGTCATAGCCGGCGTCATTCACATGGCAGGTGTCCAGGCAAACGCCCAACTTGGCCGACAGCTCGGGGCGCTTGTCGGCAACGCCCTCGATGATGAGCGCCAGTTCCTCAAAACTGCGGCCCACCTCGGTGCCCTTGCCGGCCATGGTCTCGAGCAGCACCGTCGTCTGCTGGCCCTCAAACATGACCTGGCACAGGGTGTCGACGATCATCTGAATGCCGGCGTCGGAGCCCTGCCCCACATGCGCGCCGGGATGGAAGTTGTAGTAGTTGCCGGGCAGCGCTTCCATGCGCCGCAGGTCCTCCGCCATGGCTTCCAGGGCAAACTCGCGCGCCCGCTCTTTGGCCGAGCAGGGGTTGTAGGTATACGGGGCATGAGCCACGAGCGGGCCAAAGTCGTTTTGCTCCATAAGCTCGCGCAGGGCCGCCACGTCATCCATGTCAAGGTCTTTCGCCTTGCCGCCGCGCGGGTTGCGCGTAAAGAATGCAAAGGTATTGGCGCCAATAGACAGCGCCGTCTTCCCCATCGCCCGATAGCCCTTCGTCGTCGAAAGATGGCACCCGATCGTCAGCATCCCCAGCTCCCCCTCATCAGTTGCGGTGAAATAGTTCCTGTTTGGCCCCTATTCTGCCGCAAACGGGAACTATTCCGCCGCAAGTTATAAAAGAGGCATCAGAGATGCGGGCCACCAAGCACTACGGCCACGGACGCCGGCGTCATGATCCCCTACGCGTCAGCGCCAAGCCCTAGAGGGCTAGACGGATTGCATCGATAATGCGCGCGCAGCGCTGTGTGGCGGCAAGGGGCATGACGGGACTCTCGAGTTTCCCCGACCGGATGAGCTGGGTCGCATGCTGGATTTCGCCGTAGAAATCATCGACCTCAAACGGGGCATTTATTTCGAGCATTCGTCCGTCGGAGCACTTCACATGGGCGAGCTCGGGGCGATGAAAGCGCTCGATTTCCAACGAGCCCCGCTCGCAGGCAATCGTTAAGTGGCTTTCATATGCTGCTTTGCCGTCGACCACCATATGAATGGGTATACCGCCGACACTCATATGGATCTCATCGGCCCAATCCACGCGGCCGCCCGATACGTCACGCCAGCGAACTTCACGAGACGAAACATCGCACGCACCCGCAAGCAGATCCTCAAACCACCCGACCGCATAGCAGCCCATGTCATATAGACAGCCACCCTGCAACGGATCGAGCAGATAACTCGAAGGGGGCTCACCATAATCGAGTTTTTGCACGCTTTCGATCGAAACGATACGGCCGAGCTCGCCCGACGCAAGCAAGCCCTTCACGCGAGTACGCATCGGACAAAACCGATTTTTCATCGCCTCCATAAACGGCACGCCGCACTCACGGGAAACAGAGGCGATCGCACGGGCCTCTTCTTCATTCAAAACGGCCGGCTTTTCGCACAGTACGGCCTTTCCCGCGCGCAGTGCCCGACAGACCCAATGCGCATGCATGCCATGTGGAAGAGCCAAGTAGATTGCGTCGACATCGGGGTCGGCAATCAGCGCATCATAAGCCGCATCGCCGTTATCGTCAGCCGTGGCATAACTGTGCGCGGCATCAATCAAAAACGCCCTGCAAAACTCCTCAACATGCAAAGGAGTGCGACCGGCGGCAGCCACAATCCGTGCCCCGTCCACCTCCTTGAGCGACGATGCAAATCGATACGAAATGTGTCCAGCGCCCAAAACGCCCCAACAAACCTCACGCAAATCATCACATGAATCCCGATGGCCCACGACAGCCCCCTTCAGTTGCGGTGGAATAGTTCCTGTTGGTGCCTTATTCTGCCGCAAACAGGAACTATTCCACCGCACATTATAAAAGGGTCATGAGGAGCGCGTTTTGCCGAAGGCCTTAAGCACCGCCGTCACGGGGCCAGGCTGAAAACGGCGGCGTACGTCGTCCAAGCGACCGGGGATATCGATGTGCTGTGGGCAGTGCCGCGCGCATTTGCCGCATTTGACGCAATTGCTCACCAACTTGGGCTCGCTTGTGCGCACCGCGCTCGCCGTAAAGTACTGCGATAGACCCGTAAACCAGCTGTGCGCATAGCTTGCGTTGTAGGCGGCAAAACATCCAGGGATATTGATGCCTTTAGGACACGGCATGCAATAGCCACATCCCGTGCAGGGCACGCGATTCGATTTTTCAAACTCCGTCAGCACGTGCGCGATGGCATCGAGCTGAGTAGCTGTCATCGAATCCGACAGGGCCCGATCGGCCAACGCCGCGTTCTCATCCACTTGCGCGGTATCGGTCATACCCGATAGCAGCATCGTCACCTGGGGATGATTCCACACCCACGAAAGTCCCCAGGCGGCGGGGGTGCGCAAATGCGGATCACGGGCGCTCTCGAGCACAGCGCGGGCCCGCGGCGGCAGCTTGCCCGCCAGACGCCCGCCCAAAAGCGGCTCCATCACAAACACCGCGAGCCCGCGCTCCGCAGCCGCCATGAGTCCTGCCGTTCCCGCTTGGTAACGCTCGCCGGCATAGTTGTACTGTATCTGGCAAAAATCCCAGTCATATGCGTCAAGCATCGTCAAGAAATCCGCCGCGCTGCCGTGATACGAAAAACCAATCTGACGAATGCGCCCCGCCGCCTTTTGACGCGCGATCCAGTCCTCGATGCCCAACGCCACTACACGTTCCCACTGGGCGGGCGAGGTGATGTTGTGCATGAGGTAATAGTCGATATGGTCGGTTCGCAGGCGGCGCAGTTGTTCGTCGAAAAACCGGTCGAAATCCTCCGCGCACTTGCACGAAGTATGCGGCAGCTTAGTCGCCAGCAACACACGGTCGCGCAGCCCCAAGCGCTCAAGTGAGGCACCCACGCACGCCTCGTTACCGGGATAGAGATATGCAGTATCCAGATAATTAATCCCCTGATCCACCGCACGGGAAATGATGGCATCGGCTGTCTTCGCATCCGGACGTCCCGGCGCACCGGGAAATCTCATGCAGCCCAGACCCAGAGCGGATATTCGGTTACCACTTTTGGGGTCAACGCGGTATTGCACGGCCCCTCCCTTCGCCATCAGCGCCCCGGCAAGGCGAAACACAATGGTCACGCGGCCGAAACATCGTGGAATCGCAATCGAGAACGTATCGTAACGCAGCAGAAATCGAGCTGTCACGGCACCGCTTTAACATCAGCAAAAAGCCCGATGAAAGGAGGCGAGCGTGACCACGCGTGAGGACGCCCACCCCTACCCCGGCGAACAATACATCCTCTCGGTCGACCGTTACCAGATCGAGGTCATGGACCATCTGGACGAGCTTCCCGCCACGGGCGCCGTCATCTTCTGCACCTTCCCTAAGGTCCGCGATGGTGTCGGATACCCCGCACGCGTTTTTGCAGTCTGCCCTGCAGCGTAAGTTCCCATGCGTTTGTTCTTCTAAATTCAGCCTCCGGTGCACGCTTCATGCCCCAGCGGCATACAATCCATCAGGCGCCCCGCACGCGGGCGCCTTTTTGTGAGGAGATGATTCACATGCAGATCAACAAGGTCGCCTTTATCGGCAAGGGCGGCGTGGGCCTGCTCTACGGCAGTATGATTGCCAAGACCCTCGGCAACGATGCCGTCGAATACGTCATGGATGATGCTCGTTTCGAGCGTCACGCGAACGACGTGCTCACCATCAACGGCGAACCCTGCGAGCTCACGTCCGTCCGCGCCAGCGAGGCAACGCCTGCCGATCTGGTCATCCTGACGGTCAAGACCACCGGTCTCGACCAAGCACTCAAGACTATGGAGCGCGTCGTGGGACCCAACACGCTCATCGCCTCGCTGTGCAACGGCATCACGAGCGAGCAAAAGATTGCCGAGCGCTTTGGCTGGGAGCATACCGTCCTGGGTATCTGCCAGGGCATGGACGCCGTGTTCCTTAACGGAGAGCTCACCTTTACCAACACTGGCGAAATCCGCTTTGGCGCGGCGGCCGGTACGGATCCCGCAACCATCACCGCAATTGACGAGCTCTACACGCGCTGCGGTATTGCCCATACCGTCGAGAGCGACATTGCGCACCGCATGTGGGCCAAACTCATGCTCAACGACGGCATCAACCAGACCTGCATGGCCTACGGCGGGACCTACGGAAGCGCCACGGAGCCCGGCTCCGAGCAGCGTCGCTGCTTTGTTTCCGCCATGCGCGAAACGCTTGCGGTCGCCAACGCCGAGGGCGTTAAGCTGACCGAAGCAGACCTGACGCAGATGGTGCATCTCATCGAGGGAATCGACCCCGCCGGTATGCCCTCGATGGCTCAAGACCGCATCGCAAGGCGCAAAACCGAGGTTGACGAGTTCGCGGGCACCATCTGCCGCCTCGCAGCCAAACACGATATCCAGGCGCCGCAAAACGAGTGGCTCTATCAGCGCATTCGCGATATCGAGGCAAGCTGGTAGCGCCAACGCGGCACATTCAACAGCCTTAACAGCAAGCCGCCGCAAGGGAACCTTTCCCCCGCGGTGGCTTTCATCTTCTTCTATGACCGGCGGCCAATCTCACAACAGTTAGCGTTGCGACTCCGGCACCTCGTCCTCGTCATCGCGGCAAAGAACCACGCCCGCGCTTCCCAGCAGCGCGGCTGCGATCAGCGCACCAACCATGATTGGAGCAGCCCCGCATGACCCCTGCATGCCCGCAATGAGCGCGGTCGTAGGACCAAGGCAACCAAGCACCAATGCGACGGCGGCAACGGCGATATCTCGAGCATTCACAAGACCACTTCCTCCACGAGAAAGACCTTATTTCTCATGAACTAGTGTGCCCCGCGCCCATATGCGCGGCGTACTGCCACGGTAAGCGCTCTGTTAGCTCAAGCATGCACAAAAAACGGGCGCCTTTACGTTGCCCAAAAGCTCGGTAAAGACGCCCGTCCGCCAAACATCTATGATGCCGACAAATTACCAACCGGTGTAGTAGTCGGTGGTTCCGGCAGCGCAGCCGGAGTCATAGACCTTGCACTCGCCCTTGGATCCGGTAAACGTGGAGCCCTGAGCCTTATCGCCCGCGGCCACGACATAGTAACCATCGGAATCGCGCCAAAAGCCCTCGGAATCCTGCGTCCATTCGCCCGTGCGGTGGTGATACAACACGTTGCTGCTGTAATAGGTCTCACGGCGGCCGTTATAGTTATTGACGCCGCTCGAGCGCGTCAGGCCCGAGCCGTTCGCGTAATACGCAGCTGCCGTATAGGACGGGACGTAGCCTGCGTTGCCATATGACGCCTGGGCGGCCTCGGCAGCTTCTGCCTCGGCGGCCGCAGCCTCGAGTGCCTCGCGCTTAGCATCCTCGAGCGTGGAGCGAAGCTCGTCGAGCTCGGCCGACTTCGCGTCGACCTCCTCCATCGTCAAAAGACTGCCCGCGCCGTCGATACAACCTTGCAGTACAGCGCGCTCGTCATCGGTGGCATAGTCACCGTACATGTTCATGATGATCTGCGCGCGGACCTCTAGGGAATCGCGCTTGGCCCCCATAGAGGCGTTCCACTCCTGCATGGAGCCAAAGCCGTCGCCGCGATAGTCGACGGGCTGCATCAGCGTCGCCTCGGACGGCGTGGATCCGACCGTGTCGGACAGTGTTGCCGCGTGGGCATCGGTTGCGCCGGCGCCCGCCAAAAGCGCCACGGTCAGAGCGGCGGAAAGGGCGGCGGCTTTCGGTTTTCGTGAATCGATCCTCATGTAGCTGGAAACCTCCGTAGTGCGTTTTTGCTGCGTTTGAGCTGCGTGTGATTCGATCGCGCTGCATAGTACCCCGAGCAAATCGCGACCTGCGGTTTTTCTCAAAAGGTGCACGTCATTTGCGTAAAACTCACATCCTCTTAACAGGAGTTTTCCACATCTCGATTGCATAAAGCATGCCAAAAACCCTGTAATAGCGCCCTCCCTATGCAAAAAAGTCGCCTGCGCAACCATTGCTTGCGCAGGCGCCTTGAGCAGGCATTTTATGCAGTTATACCTATCGAGTCGCAAGGGGTCCTTGCACAAGTCGCCCTACTCGTCCAGTGCGGCAAAGGCCTGCTTCAGGTCCCAAATGATGTCCTCGGCGTTCTCGGTACCGATGGAAAGACGGATCGTGGAAGGCGTGATGTTCTGCTCGGCAAGCTCCTCGGCAGAGAGCTGGGAGTGCGTAGTCGTAGCCGGGTGCACGACGAGCGACTTGACGTCGGCCACGTTGGCAAGCAGCGAGAACACCTGCAAGTGGTCGATGAACTTCCATGCAGCCTCCTGACCGCCCTTGATCTCGAAGGTGAAGATCGAGGCACCGCCGTTGGGGAAATACTGCTTGTAGAGCTCATGGTCGGGGTGCTCGGGCAGGCTCGGGTGGTTCACCTTGGCAACATGGCTGTCACCGGTCAGGAACTCAACGACCTTCTTGGTGTTCTCGACATGGCGGTCGACGCGCAGCGACAGGGTCTCGGTGCCCTGGAGCAGGATCCAGGCGTTGAACGGGCTAATGCAGGCGCCCTCGTCACGCAGCAGGATGGCGCGGACATAGGTCGCGAAGGCAGCAGGGCCGGCAGCCTCGGCAAACGAGACACCATGGTAGGAGGGGTTGGGCTCGGCGATTTGCGCATACTTGCCGCTCGCCTTCCAGTCAAAGTTGCCGCCATCGACAATCACGCCACCCAGCGAGGTGCCGTGGCCGCCAATGAACTTAGTTGCGGAGTGGACGACGATGTTGGCACCATGCTCCAGCGGACGGAACAGATACGGGGTGCCGAAGGTGTTGTCGACGACGACTGGCAGGCCATGCTTCTTGGCGACCTCGGAGATAGCGTCGATGTTGGGAATGTCGGAGTTGGGGTTACCGAGCGTCTCGAGGTAAATGACCGTGGTGTTGTCCTTGATGGCGCCCTCGACCTCGTCCAGGTTGTGGGCATCGACGAAGGTGGTCTCGACACCAAACTGGGAGAGCGTATGCTCCAGCAGGTTGTAGGAACCGCCGTAGATGGTCTTCTGGGCCACCACATGGTCGCCGGCCTGAGCGAGCGCCTGCAGGGTATAGGTGATGGCGGCGGCACCAGAGGCGACGGCGAGGCCGGCAACGCCACCCTCGAGCGCGGCGATGCGGTCCTCAAAGACGCCCTGGGTGGAATTGGTCAGACGACCGTAGATGTTACCGGCGTCGGCAAGGCCAAAGCGGTCGGCAGCGTGCTGGGAGTTGCGGAACACATAGCTCGTGGTCTGGTAGATAGGCACGGCGCGGGAATCGGATGCGGGATCGGCGCTCTCCTGGCCAACGTGAAGCTGCAGGGTATCGAAACCAAAGGTGTGCTCGGGGTTGTTGATAAACTGGCTCATGATGATCTCCTTGATCGAACAAAAGTAATAAGCGTAAGAGAAGTAAGTCGCTGTCTCCTGATCACGCCGACGGGCGCAAACAGGAGCCCGGCATTCGTCTTGGTAAGCAATTCATATGCGGGCCTCCTTTCGCATCCCGGTTCCGTGGTTGGCTTAATTACCTACCGCCTTTGTGTGTTTTGAATAGTACGAGCATCGTCTCCCCGGGTCAATCACTTAAAAGCGCTAACCTGTTATCTGTTTTTTAGATAGCTATCGAAAGGACGGGCGCCGATGACCCTCCAACAGCTTCGCTTTTTGATCGCCGTGGCAGAGTCCGGCTCAATCAACGCCGCAGCCCAGCGCCTCTATACCGCTCAGTCCAACATCTCAAACGCCGTCAAAAGCCTGGAACAGGAGCTCCATCTGGAGATCTTTACGCGCTCCAGCCGCGGCGTCACGCTCACCAACGACGGCACCGAGCTTTTGGGCTATGCGCGCCAGGTCGTAGAGCAGGCCGACATGCTCGAGGCACGCTACGAGGACGGCGGCACCCCGCAAGCCCGCCTCGCCATTTCCGCCCAGCACTACGCCTTTTCGGTCGAGGCCTTTGTCAACGTGGTCGAGCGCTGCCGCGACAACAAGTTCGAGTTCATCATGCGCGAGACCACCACATCGCAGATCATCGATGACGTCCGTGCGTTTCGCAGCGATATCGGCATTCTGTATCTGGATGACTTTAACGCCCGCGTTCTGCAGAAGGCCTTCGCCGATGCCCGTGCAAGCTTCCATCCCCTATTCGACGCGACGGTCCACGTCTTCGTTAGCGAGCGCCACCCGCTCGCACGCCGCCCCCAGCTGTCCCTTGCCGACCTCACGCCCTATACGCGCTACAGCTTTGAGCAGGGAACCTCAAACTCCTTCTATTACGCCGAGGAACCTTTTAGCTATATCCCTTGCGACCGCAACATACGAATCTCGGACCGCGGAACACTTACTAACTTACTTATCACGTCGAACGGTTACACCCTGTCGACCGGCGTCCTCTCCAATGAAATGCAATGGGGTATGGCATCGATCCCGTTAGCAGACGCCCCAACGATGCGCGTAGGCTATATCATGCACGACGAGCGCAAGCCCTCTCCCCTCTTGCAGCAATACCTCGACGAACTCAACCGCATCATCCATGCCAACTAACTGTCGGAAGACGGGGTAGAAATCGTAGATTGCTAGCCCCCGGCGGGCATGGCGCTACAATGGTCACTCACACGAAACGTACCCAACGAAAGGAAGCCCGTGAAGGTCATCATCTATACCGACGGCTCGGCCCGATCAAATCCGGGACGCGGCGGCTACGGCGCCGTACTCAAATACACCAACCCCGCCGGCAAGACCTTCACCTCCGAGCTTTCACGCGGCTACGCCAAGACCACCAACAACCGCATGGAACTCATGGCGGTCATCGTGGCGCTCGAGGCGCTCAACCGCCCCTGCGAGGTCGAGGTCCATTCCGATTCGCAGTACGTCGTCAACGCTTTCAATAAACACTGGATCGACGGCTGGAAAAAGCGCGGGTGGAAAACTGCCAACAAGCAGCCCGTTAAGAACCGTGACCTGTGGGAGCGCCTGCTTGCCGCAAAGAGCAAGCATAAGGTGGAGTTCATCTGGGTTAAGGGCCACGCCGGCCACGAGCTCAACGAGCGCTGCGATGAGCTCGCCACCACGGCGGCCGACGGATCCAACCTCGATATCGACACCGGCTTTAACGAGAGCGACCTGTAATAGCGTTTTCGCGCAGCTTTATATCCCCACGCGCTACACTCATCCTGTAGACCAAACAACGCAAGGGGGACGTATGCTGCGCATAGCGACCATCGGCACATCCATGATCACCGACGACTTTATCCAGGTCGTCAACGCCAACGGCCAAGCCGCGTTTGTGGGCACGCTCTCGCGCGATGCCAATCGCGGTGCTGCCTTTACCGCCGAGCGCGGTGGCGAGCGAAACTTTACTTCACTCGATGAGCTCGCGGCAGCTGCCGACGTCGACGCCGTCTACATCGGCAGCCCTAACGCACTTCACTACGAGCAGGCCCTTGCCTGCATCGCCGGTGGCAAGCACGTTATCGTCGAGAAGCCCTTCTGTGTCACCGAAGCGCAGGCGCTGGAAGTCTTCCGCGCTGCCGAGGCAGCAGGTGTCGTGGCCCTCGAGGCCATGCGTCCCCTCCACGACCCCGCCTTCCACGCCATCGAGGACGCCTTGGGTGAAATCGCCCCCATCCGCCGCGCCTCATTGCGCTTTGGCAAGTATTCCTCGCGCTACAACGAGATTCTCGCGGGACGCGCCACCAATATCTTCGACTGCAATATGGCATCGGGTTCCCTCATGGATATTGGCGTCTACACCGTCGAGCCCATGGTCGAGATTTTCGGCATGCCCTCCGGCCTTACGAGCATGGCTACCCTGCTCGACCCCACCACGCGACAGCTCACGCACGGCCCCATCGATGGCTGCGGTTCCATCCTCGCCAGCTACGGCGGTGGCCGTATCTCCGTCGAGCTCGCGCACTCCAAAATTACGAATGACCTGCTGCCCTCGCAGATCGAAGGCGAGCGTGGCACTATCCAGATTGACCATCTGTCCACGCCCCGCAACGTCCGCATCGACTATCGCGGCGACGTCGTACGCGGCTCAGCGACCGAGGCACCGCGCGAACAGGGCGACAACGGCCGCGTGCTCGACCTGCCCAAATCGAGCAACACTATGGAATACGAACTCACAGACTTTATCACCGCCATCGGCGGCATCGATAACGTTAAGGAAGAGATTTGGGAGACCCCGGCGGGACGCCACGAGCTTGGCCACTACCGCGATGTCACGCTCGTCTCACTGCGCGTCATGGATGCCGTGCGCCAGCAGGCCGGCATAACCTTCCCGGCCGACGCAGGCAAGCAGGCATAGCTATGGGCCTCTTCGATACGTTCTTCTCCAGCGTCACCGGCGGCAGTCGAGAGCCTCAAAAACCATCAAACGTCGAGCTCGAGCTGCGCCGCAGGCTTACTGTGCTTGCAAGCGACGAGGCCACTCAAGACACTCCCCTGCGCTATTTCCTGCGCTGGGCGGGGCAAGTCCAAGGCGTTGGTTTTCGCTTTACCAACACCAACCTCGCGCAGGCGCGCTCCCTCACCGGCTGGGTGCGTAATATGGAAGACGGCTCAGTCGAGATGGAGATACAGGGAGCTCCGGCAAACGTCCTATCTCATCTCGAGGCGCTTCATGCCTCCTACGAGCGCATGGGAACGCGTTTTCGCCTCGTAGACGCCCAGGCCCGAGCCCCACTTGCCAATGAAGACGGTTTCACGCCTCATTATTAGTATTGTGTGCTAAATACGGTATCATTTACCTACGACCGTTGATAGAAAAGAGGCGAGGCGCATGGCGGTGCAAAGAAGGAATACCAGGCAGCGAAAGCTGGTTCTTGACGCCGTGCGCCAAAGCTATAACCATCCCACCGCCGACGAAATCTACAACGTCGTGCGCGCGCAGGATGACAAAATCAGCCGCGGTACGGTCTACCGCAATCTCAATCTCTTGGCCGACGCCGGCGAAATCCTCTCAATCAAGACGCCGGGCGGCAGCCGCTTCGATCGCACGATCGAGCCGCATGCGCATATCATCTGCACCTCGTGCAGCCGCGTCATCGACGTACCGCTCCCCTTCGATGCCCAGCTCGACGCCGAGGCGTCCGAGCAAATCGGTTGGCACGTCACGTCGCACTACACCATCTTCGAGGGACTCTGCCCCGACTGCCGGTAGATGTTTGGGACATGCCTTAAAATCCACCTTTCCGCACTTTGCAGCAAAAAGTAGATTATCTAGGCATGTCCCAGATATCTACTCGGCGAGCAGGCGATGCAATTCCTCTTCGACCGTGCGCACGTAACGGACGTGGTCGTTGATGCCACGCATAGAGGGATTGCAGCTCTCCATTAGATAAGGATGGCCCACTACGTTGAGCATGTCGCGGTCGTTTTCGTTATCGCCAAACGCCATCATCTCATCGGGCGAAATACCCAGGGCACGACCGTAATCGGCAAGCGCGGAGCCCTTGCCCGAACCAAAACCGATAAAGTCCGTCCATTCGGTTCCCGACGTCATGACATCGACTCGATCGCTAAAGTGGCGCTCAAAATACTTCAGCGCCGCCGGCTGATTCACCTCGGGCGTCTGGAAGGCAATCTTAATGACGTCCTCTTCGATGTCCTCGGGACGGTCGACCACCGCCACATCGCAGTGGACCTCATAGCGCAAATGATCGACGAACGCATCGTTGCCGCTCATGGTGTAGAGGTGTCCCTCACACGAAAGGGTCACGTCGGCATGGGGATACGCAACCACGGCATTCGCGATATCCATAGCAAGGCTACGCTCCATGGAGCGCTTGACAACGGCACGCCCCTCGCTCATCACCAGGGCTCCGTTCTCGCATACATAGGCGAGCTCATCGGCCACCGGGGTAAACAGATAGCGCAAGCTCGCATATTGACGACCGCTCGCCGGCATAAACACGATACCGCGACGATGCAGTTCATCGATGAGCTCAAAGGCCTCGGAACGCGGCTCGCGCTCCCCCGGATGCAGCAACGTGCCGTCCAAATCGCATGCAATCAGCTTGATTCCCTCAAGACCCATATGCTTTCCCCCCAAAGCACCTCATCAACAGTAAGACGGACTTTGAATAGCTGCCTCTCAAAGTCCGTCTTACTCATACGCACGTTAACCGCGCGCCTTTTTTACGATCGTAAAGTCGGGAGCCATACTCACAACGGCATCCGCCGCACTCGACGCAAAGCGCCGGTCCGCATCGAGTTCACGGGTAACCACCGAGAGCCGAACGCCCTCGACGCCCCGGAGCATGCGGCCCAAAACAGGCTGCACCGGCGTATACATGCGCACGGTATACTCGTCCGAATCGCCTCGGAAAAGCGGCGCGTGCATATTGCCGATCTCCCAGCACGCATGCGCGAGCGCAATCGGGTCCATGCGGTCGACTTCGACCAAATAAACCTCGGCACTGCGCAGGCGCACGACAACCGCCACGGGCACCATGCCCGAACGGTCGATGGCGAGCACGTCGCCGTCGGTAAGACGACCGCCGTCGGCAGCATCCAGCCGAACATCGACCGTGCGCCCCAGCTCCGTCACACCCACAAACGCGCGCGTGTCAGCCTGGTCCCAATCGAGCAGTAGCTCGTCAACTTCAAAGACGCCGCCCAAATTCCGGCGGAGCAGGAGTTCATAGGACGGATCGTTGAGATTTCCCAAGCATGTCGTCGAAACCAAGCGCTCGGGCATACTCTAACCCTCGACCTCGACGAGCTCGATATCAAAGTTGAGGTCCTTGCCGGCCAGCTCGTGGTTGGCGTCGAGCGTCACGGCCTCGGGCGTAACGTCGATGACCACGGCGGGGACGGGCATACCGCTCGGCGTGGACAGGAAAAGCTTCATGCCCTTCTCGATCTGCTCGATGTTGGGAACCTGTTCGGCCGGGAAGGTAATAACCATCTCGGGATTGTGCTCGCCGTAGGCATCGGCAGCCGGGATGTGCACGGTCTTCTTCTCGCCCACCTGCATGTCGACAACGGCGGCGTCGAAGCCCTTGATCATCTGACCGGCGCCGCAGGTGAACTCCAGCGGCTCGCCGCGATCGTAGGAGCTATCGAACTGCGTGCCGTCATCGAGCGTGCCGCGATAATGGGTCTTGACCTTCTTGCCCTGGTTGGACATGGTAACCTCCGTGATAAGGGCGGCGCACAACGCGGGCCGCCGTGAACATATGGCGCTAACTATACCCTAGTCATACAATTCAATGACAGTTTGCAAAGAAACGCTGCAACCGGAGGAACCATGGCATATCCCGTATTTGACCTACACTGCGACACCGCCGACCGAATCGGCTGGGCCACGCTCGATCTCGACCTGCGCTTTACCGCCGGCACCGACGGTTATTTCCCCGGCGACGAAACGCATCCGCAAGATTTCGACCTCATCGAGGGCAACGCCTGCGCCATCTCGCTCGCAAAGATCGGCAACACGCCGTGGGCACAGTGCTTCGCCACGTTTGTCCCCGATGAGATTTCCACCGCCCACGCCGCGCGGTTCCAGGCGCAGATCATGGCGCACATGAGCGGCCAGGCAATGCTCAACCACGACCGCATGGTCAACGTACGCAGCGCGGCAGACATTCGCTCTGCGCTCAAAGACGGCAAGGTCGCCTGCATCCACACCATCGAAAACGCCACGTTCTTTGCCGAGGACCCCGCGCTGATCGAGGTGCTTAAGAGCCTGGGCGTACTCATGTCATCACTCAGCTGGAACGCGCAGGGACCACTCGCGAGCGGCCACGACACCCACGCCGGCCTCACCGCCGCCGGCATCGAGGCGCTTACGCAGATGGAGCACGCCGGCATGGTACTCGACGTCTCCCACCTCAACGATGAGTGCTTTGACGAGGTCGCCGCCCGCGCCACGCGTCCCTTCGTCGCCAGCCACTCCAACTCCCGTGCGGTTTGCGGCGCCAAACGCAACCTTACCGACGACCAGTTCCGCACCATTCGCGACATGGGTGGCATCGTCGGCCTCAACTACTGCAGCGAGTTCCTTTCCAACGACGCAACCGACAAGACCGCCGCAGACGTCACCTTCGACCAGCTGGCGGCACATATCGAGCACTGGCTCGACCTGGGCGGCGAGGACGTCATCGCGCTCGGCGGCGACTGGGACGGCGCCACTGTGCCCGCTTTCCTCTCCGATGCCAGCAAGATGCCCGAGTTCCAGAACATGCTCTCCAAGCACTTTGGCAAGACCGTGATGCAAAAGCTCAGCAGCGACAACGCGCTTGCCTTCTTCGAGCGTTATTAATTTCACATCCCTTGAGCGGGCCGGCATGCCGAACGGTCGACATGCCGGCCCGTCCCCAATCTGAAGGACCGCTTTTGACGCAGCAGTTTACGATTTCCGTATCCCGACCGGATGGGACGCCCATCCCCGTCGTCGTTACCAAAAAGCGCGTCAAGAACTTCAACCTACGCGTCACATCGAGTGGTGAGGTCCACGCCAGTGCACCGCTCGGCGCCAGCCGCGAGCGTATCGAAGCATTTGTGAAGCGCAACAGCGCCTGGATTATCAGCCGACTTGCCCAGCGTGAGCGACGTCAGGCGACGGCGCGAGAGCCACTCAGTCCCTCGTCCATCATTGCACTTTGGGGCAAGCTCCTCACGGTACAGGATGCGCTCGATCATAACTTTGCATCACCCGCACCGCGGCCCAAGCAGGCCACCTTCGCAAGTTTTATGGGTACCGACGAGTCAGACGAACGCCCACAGGTCAAGCGGCACGCAATCCTCGACGGCCTGACGTCCGATGAGCTCCAGACCCGCATCGACCAGCTCTATGCATCCGAGGTCACCACGGCGCTGCGCGATATGGTGCACGCATACGAAATCGCAATGGGCGTCGCCGTTTCCCGCGTCTCCGTGCGCAGCATGAAAACGCGCTGGGGATCATGCACGCCCAAGACCGGAGCCATTCGCATCGCACGCGAACTTGCCGCTTATCCCATCGAGTGTCTCGACATGGTTGTCGCCCACGAGCTTGTCCATCTGCTCGAGCCAAGCCACAATCAGCGGTTCCACGCCCTGCTCGACACGTACTGCCCCAACAATAGGGCTCTGTCACAGCGGCTCAAGCAGCCACCCATAGAGACGTATTAGAACCGGTTAGCGCACGCGCTCGATTTCGACGCCGCAGCTTGCCAGGGGAAGACCGACGGGCGCCCACGGCTTATCGAGCTTAACACGCACGCCAAGCAGCAAGGGATAACGACGCAGCAGCATCTGGGCCACACCCTCGGCTGCAGCCTCGATGAGCTTAAACGTATGCTCGCGCAGATATCCGTCGACATCGTGGCACACTGAACCATAGTCAATCGAGGCGTCCAGGTTATCGTGCTCCCCCGCTGCACGCAGGTCGGCATAGAGCACCAAGGACACGATGAACTTCTGGCCCAGCGCGTTCTCCTCGGGATACACGCCGTGGTTGGCAAAGACCTCGAGACCGTCGATAGTAATGCGGTCAGCATGGCGCAGGTCGTCATAGCTCACGTGGGGCACCGCCGTTGCGGTGGATATTTCGCCCCTTCCACGGCGGGCGAGCTCGGCGCCTTCAGTCTTGGTTGCATTCTCGGGCAGTTTCTTGTTGCTCATCGCGATCGTCTCCTTCGTTTAGAGCCCCGACCGCGCAAACTAACTACACGCGAATCGACAGGTTCTTTTTATCATCGCTCCAGTTGCAAGCATTGCGCGCGGGGCATGCAAAGCAGGCGCGTGACGCTTTGTCGGCTGCATAGAGCAGACGCTCAAGCGGTTGGCTGTTCACGCGCAGCTTTCGATGGCCCAGAATGGCCGTCTTAATGGCTGCGGCATCGGCCGGATCAAACGCCACATCATCGGGCATGCCGCCGAGAATCGCATCAGCGACGCGTTCGCTTGCAACATCATGGGATATACCCGATTCATACTGTTCATCTTTGCCGATATCGTGAAGAAGTGCCGTGGCATAGATGACCTCGCGGTCAAATTCAAGCTGTTCCCCGAGATTCTTGATCCACATAATGCGAGCGACATCGAGCAGATGGTCAATACCGTGGCGGCAGAAGATGCGCCCCGATTCCAACTGCGCAATGTTGCCCAGGTGCCGCCGAAACAGCCCGTTGGCACAAATGTAATCAATGCGAGGCATGGCACCAAAGGGGGCCAGGCCCGAAGCCATGAAGCCGCGACGCGACGTCCCCTCATCGGTCTTCGATGTAAAGTCGTTGACGACCCTCATGCTAACGGCCCAGCATCCTAAAGAACCGCTCCTCGAGCGCGGGATCGGTCTCAAAGACGCCGCGGCGAGCGAGCGTCACGGTCTTGGTGCCGGGCTTTTGCACGCCACGCATGGTCATGCACATATGCTCAGCCTCCATGAGCACAATCGCTCCCTGGGGAGCGAGATAATCCATGAGGGCGTCGGCAACCTGTGCACACAGCTGCTCCTGCAGCTGCAGACGACGGGCATAGACTTCAACCGTGCGAGCGAGCTTAGACAGACCCGCCACGCGACCGTTAGGGATATAGCCGATCGCAGCCTTGCCATAAAACGGCAGCAAATGATGCTCGCACAGCGAGTAAAACGTGATGTCGCGCTCGATAACCAAGTCGTTCGAAGCGACGGCAAAGGTTTTGGACAGGTGCTCCTCGGCACTCTGGTCCATACCGCCGGCAATCTCGCCATACATACGGGCGACGCGCGCCGGGGTCTCCAGCAGGCCCTCACGAGTTGGGTCCTCGCCTATGCCCTCAAGCAACAGCTTAATGGCGGCCTCGACTTTTTCCTGATCGACCATCTGGGCCTCACTTTTCCGATTTTGCGTTCGCGCTATGGTACCACGCCCTTTGGCATCGGCCACAAGCTACATAGTATGGGTCGAATAGACCGGATCGTCCCGCCAAAGCTCCACAGCGTCGCAAAGCGCAACGCCCTCGCGCGCAGCACGGGCGCGCGTAGCGTTCATATCAATCACGCGCTGATTGCTCGAGCCCCTAAAGCGCAACGAGATATCGTACAGATCCTGAACGAACGGGCCGTCCACCAACATGTCGAGGCAGGCCAGGATACGGTCCGTCACCTCGGTATGATGACGACCACCCGGCATAAGCTCCTCGAGCACGTCGCCGGTAAAGCACCAAATGGTCTTGCCCGACCCCGCGGGATAGGCCGCACGCACGCGTTCGATAAAGTCAACAAGCCCCGCCTGATTCTCGGGCTCCATAGGCTCGCCGCCCAGAATCGTCAGGCCGTCAATAAAGGGATGATCGAGGCTCTCGATAATCTTGTCCTCGACGGTGCGATCAAACGGCTCACCCGCAGCAAAGTCCCACGCGACAGAGTTAAAGCAGTTCTTGCACCCACGACGGCACCCGCTCACAAACAGAGAAGTACGAACGCCTTCCCCATCAGCAATGTCAAAATACTTAATGTTCGCGTAGTTCATAGGTAACTCTCCCGGGAGGCCGGGACATATCATCCCGTCCTCAAACATTCTCGGCCTTCGACCTGCGAAACTGCGGGCGGGACGATATGTCCCGGCCTCATGCAAAGGGTAACTCAATGAACGAAGCGAACATCGAGCATAGGGTTCGAGGTCCAATAAAAACTTTGTTGCAGCTCAACCGCCATTGCAAGCAAAGCGTTGTTGCAAGTCAACTCATTTCCGCTAAGAACTTCGAGGAGTGAGCAGACCGCGAGCTGCATCTCAGCTACGTCAACTTGGCTGAACCGAGAGGGCCGCTTGGGCTTTTGCTCGATATGAGTTCCGCACGCAAAGAAGGCCACTTAATGTGGCCTTCGTCTTGCGCAGGACTGTCCGAAATAGCGAGCAAATGCTCAAGCGGCCCTCTCAGTTCAGCCCCGGAGCGGTATTAGAGATGCAGCACGCGGTCGCGGATCTCCTCGGTTCGACCCTGGTTCCAGAACTGGGTACCGATGTAACCGCACGTACGACGAGCGACATTCATCTTCTCCTGGTCGCGGTTGCCGCAATTGGGGCACTCCCACACCAGCTTGCCATCGTCCTCGACAATCTTGATCTCACCGTCGTAGCCGCACACCTGGCAGTAGTCGCTCTTGGTGTTGAGCTCGGCGTACATGATGTTGTCGTAGATGTACTGCATCACGCGAATGACAGCCTTGAGGTTGTCCTGCATGTTGGGAACCTCAACGTAGGAGATAGCACCGCCCGGCGAAAGCTGCTGGAACATGCCCTCAAACTTAAGTTTGTCGAAGGCATCGATCTCCTCGGACACGTGGACGTGATAGCTGTTGGTAATGTAGCCCTTGTCCGTCACGCCCGGGATAATGCCAAAACGGCGCTGCAGGCACTTAGCAAACTTGTAGGTCGTCGACTCAAGCGGGGTACCGTACAGCGAGAAGTCAATATCGCTTTCGGCCTTCCACTCCGCGCACTTGTCGTTCATGCGCTGCATGACGGCCATGGCAAACGGCGTGCCCTCCTTCTCGGTGTGGCTGTGGCCCGTCATGTACTTGACGCACTCGTACAGGCCGGCATAACCCAGACTAATGGTGGAGTAACCGCCCACGAGCAGCTTGTCGATCGTCTCGCCCTTCTTCAGGCGGGCGAGGGCACCGTACTGCCAAAGAATCGGCGCGGCATCCGAAAGCGTACCCATCAGACGCTCATGACGGCACAGCAGGGCGCGGTGGCACAGCTCAAGGCGCTCGTCGAAGATCTTCCAGAACTTGTCCATGTCCTGATGCGAGCTCAGCGCGACATCGGGCAGGTTGATGGTCACAACGCCCTGGTTAAAGCGACCGTAGTACTTGGGCTTGTTCGGGTCATAGTTCAGCGCGTTGGCCACGTTGTTAAATCCGTTACCGGAGCGATCGGGCGTCAGGAAGCTGCGGCAACCCATGCAGGTATAGCAGTCGCCGTTGCCCGCTGTCTCGCCCTTCGACAGCTTGAGCTCGCGCATCTTCTTCTCGGATATGTAGTCGGGCACCATGCGCTTGGCGGTGCACTTAGCAGCCAGCTGGGTCAGGTAGAAGTACGGGGAATTCTCGTGAACGTTATCGTCCTCAAGTACATAGATAAGTTTGGGGAATGCCGGGGTAATCCACACGCCGGCCTCGTTCTTAACGCCCTCGTAGCGCTGGCGAAGCGTCTCCTCCACGATCATGGCAAGGTCGTGCTTCTCCTGAGGCGTACGGGCCTCGTTAAGATACATAAAGACCGTCACGAACGGCGCTTGGCCGTTCGTGGTCATAAGCGTCACGACCTGATACTGGATCGTCTGGACGCCGCGACGAATCTCGTCACGCAGACGGTCCTCAACGACCTCGCGGACCTTTTCGGGAGATGCGGAAACCCCGAGCTCCTCGAGCTCGCGGGCGACCTCGCCGCGAATCTTTTGACGGCTCACCTCGACGAACGGGGCAAGATGGGTCAGCGAAATCGACTGGCCACCGTACTGGGAGGAAGCAACCTGGGCGATGATCTGCGTCGCGATGTTGCAGGCGGTCGAGAAGCTGTGCGGCTTCTCAATCAGCGTACCCGAGATAACAGTGCCGTTCTGGAGCATGTCCTCCAGGTTCACCAGGTCGCAGTTGTGCATGTGCTGGGCAAAGTAATCCGAATCGTGGAAATGGATCAGGCCCTCATTATGGGCATCCACGATCTCTTGGGGCAGCAGCACACGCTGAGTCAGGTCCTTGGAGATCTCGCCGGCCATGTAGTCACGCTGAACGGAATTGACGGTCGGATTCTTGTTGGAGTTCTCCTGCTTGACCTCTTCGTTGTTGCACTCGATCAGCGACAGGATCTTGTCATCGGTCGTGTTCTTCTGGCGCTTCAGGCTCTGAACATAGCGATAGATGATGTAGTGGCGGGCAACCTCGTAGCAGTCGAGACGCATGATCTCGTCCTCGACCAGATCCTGAATCTCCTCGACCGACACGGTGTGGCCCGCGTTCTCGCATGCCTCGGCGACGTTTTGTGCCGCGTAAACCACCTGGCGGTCGGTAAGACGAGAGCTCTCCTCGACCTCCAAGTTTGCGGCGCGGATGGCATTGACGATCTTATCGATGTCAAAGATAACCTCGGTGCCGCTTCGCTTGATGATCTTCATCCTCTTGCCTCTTTCGCGTCGTAGTCTCATTGCGCTTCAGAGCCAAACGATGCCTGGCAGGGCGTGCCCCTGTCTTGCGGCGCCGTCGCGCAATCTGTGTTCTCGATAACCATAGGCCCTCATGCGGACAATCCTCGCAGCCAATCAAGGGGCTCAAAGATCTATCCAAATGGGGCGAATAAGGTTCTCGTTCTCTGTCCGCCATCTATCATACGACAAAGAGGCATCTATATCCTGTATTCTTTTTTTAGGTCAAACACAACATATAGTGTTTCAGCAGGTCAAAGCAATTGGTCATTTTGCAGACGCATTAATTATGAGGGGTTCTTGGCAAGTCGGTAAAACGTTACCAACACGGCTACCTGCATGGCAGTTATAAAACCCCCTTAGTCAAGCCGCTGACAAATCTTACCAAAACCAAGCCACTCACGCCAAAAGAATCCAAAAGATTATGCTTGACCAACATGTTGCGGTCGAATGCCGGCGGACGGAGCGACGGGACTGCAAACGCTCGGAAGACTACAGCCCCGGCACCCCGTCCGCCGGCATTCGATAGGCGAGGAGCTATTTCTTCTCTTCGCGAGCTATCATGCGGCCGAGAGCCGCTGTAAAAGGATCGAGCAGCACGCCGGCGATAACCACAAAAGCCCATCCCTTTGTGACGAGGCCTGCCCAACGCGCGAAGAACGTACGGCCTCCAATCGTTCCGAATCCTCCCTGGAAGGCAATCTCGCCAAAACCGATTACCATAAAAGGGAGCGTGGCACCGATGACCGTACCGGTGACCTTGTGTGATGCGCTCCCCTGCTCAAAACCAAAAAAGTCCAGACACATACCAACCGTTTTGCCGAACGACGGGAGTGCGCTCAGAGCCTCGGCAATCACCGTGGCCACGATGAGTTGCCCCCAAAAGCCCGTGGGGCTCGTTAGGTCCAAACCGGGCGCCCCTTCGATTATGGGGAGAAATGCACAGAGCAACAAGGGGTTAAAGAAGCCATTGAGAATGCCGATGACGCGGCCGACAGGGAGCTTCATAGCCGTAAGCCTTTCAAAGTCATTGATAAAAAGAGGGCCGCCGGCATATGTCGGCGGCCCCGATAAAACATGATGTGCGGCAAAGCAACTACTTGAACGGCTACTCCGCCTCGCCGCTGGCCGCCATCTTCTCGGCCTCGGCAAGCTGGGCCGGGGTGAGCTTGCGATACTTAATGGCACCAAAGACGACACAAGCCGCACAGACGATCATGCCGGCAATGAACTTCTGGTCAATCGTTGCACCAAACGGCGACGTCACGGCCTCAAACACAATGGGAGACAGTGCCATGCCAAAGTTGATGCCCGCCATGCCAATGGCGAGGTTAAACGCACGTCCCTCGGGGGCAGAGTTGCCGGCGGCAAAATTGCCCTCCAGCGGCACGTAGGTCTCCTTGCCCAGCGCAACGACAAAGCCCGCAACGCACAGCACCATAAAGGCGGGCGCAACCAGCGTCAGGCCCAGGCCAACGAGCGTCACGCCCCACGCGATCGGCATAGCCAGGTTCTTAAACTTGGCAAACAGCGGACCGACCAAAAGACCAGCCGCAATACCGGCAACGGTCATAACGGTAGAGGCAAGACCGGCCTCTACGGTACCGCCAAAGCCGCGACCCACAACAAGCAGCGAAACGTTGGAGCTGAAGAGCTGGAACGTAAGTACGAACACAAAGCTCATGAGCGTGATAATCGCGACCTCTTTAGGCATATTGGCAAACACGTTGACCTTACGCTTGGGCTCAAGATGACCCTCGGGAAGGCAAACAGCCTCGATCACGATGAAAATGATCATGATGAAGTACGCCGCATAGCTGTGGAACCACTCGGCAGAACCCAAAATGCCGGAAACCATCGTCCAGATAATGCCGCCCAGTGCAACAAAAGTGGAGTAGATGCCCATGACAAACGAGCGCTGCTTTCCGCCGAAATAGTCAGCGATCAAGGCGTCGGTCGAGTTCTGCACGGCGCCGAGACCAAGGCCCATGACAGCAGAAGCCGCTAAGACCTGGCCGAGTGAGTCGTGGAACACCAGCACCGAGGCGCCTGCCAGCATCACGATAACGTGACCGACAAGCGTCGTCTTCTTCTTGGACACGCGAGAGGCGAGCTGTGAAGAGACGAGCATGGCGGACAGCGCCATCATCAACGGGATGATGCCGATGATCATCTGGACGGCAGCGATGTTTTCGTTGGGAAACGCCGCCGCGACAGAGGCCACGATGGGGACGGGCACCAACATGCCCATAATGCACATGGCGGCAGCATAAATGCCCACCAGGTACTTGATCTTGGTTTTATCCATGATCCATCCTTACACTTAGAGAAAAGGGTCGGAGCGGCCAGGCATCACCAGCGGCCGCCCCAAACACAGCACTATTAGTCGTTAAATCCGGTGAACACGGGTTCTCCGCTGTACACGAGCGCTTCCTCAACACCATCGAGCACGCGACAGGCACCAGCGGCCATAGCCTCGAGCTCAAACTCACCCGGATAGGCAGACACGGGGGCGATCCAAGAGCAGCATTCCTCAATCGAGGCAACGAGCTCCTTGCTGTGGACCATGCCGCCTCCGAGCAAGATGCCGTCGACGTCGCCCTTCAGCACACAAGCCATCTCGCCAATCCACTTGCAGATTTGGTAGACCATTGCATCCCAGGCGCGAGCTGCGGCCTTATCGCCCGCTGCAGCACGTTCGCATACCTCGATGGCATCGGAGGTACCCAAAAGATCGACAAAGCCACCGGTCTTCATGCAATGGGCGCGGGCAACGTCGAGACCATGCTCCGCCGTATACTTCGCGACCTCGATCGCGGGGACCGAGCCACAGCGCGTAGGCGCCATGGGACCTTCGCCGCCAACGATGTCGTTGCCGTCGACCATCTTGCCCTTAAGGTGGACAGAAATCGAAATGCCACCGCCGATATGACAGACAATAAAGTTGCACTCGTCGTATGCGCGACCGAGCTTTGCCGCATGGCGGATGGCGGTCTCTTTAAGATTAAGGGCGTGCAGGTGCACGTTTCGATACACGCCCTTAATGCCCGTCATACGTGCGAGGTCGCACAGCTCATCGGTATCGGGAGGATTCACCACAAAAGAGGGCTTGCCCGTCTTTGAAGCGAACTCATGGGCAATCTGGGGACCCAGCTGCGCCGGGTGCTGAATGCCGTTCGCACCGACGCGGGCATGCTCGAGCATGACCTCATTGATGGCATACGTGCCGCCGGGCAGCGAAAGCAGGCCGCCGCCGCGACCGACAAATGCATCAAAGTCCTCGAGCTTCAGACCCGCCTCACCCAGTGCCCCAAGAATCAGATCGCAGCGATACGGCATCTGAGCCGAAACCCCATCGAACTGGGCGAGGTCCTTCGCATCGTGTGCAACGTTCTTGCTGAACTTGCGCTCATCACCCTCAAAAACGCCCACCTTTGTGGAAGTGGAACCTGGGTTGATTACCAGGACGCGCCAGGGAGTCTTTTTATCGGACATACCTTAAGCCTCCTTAAGCGCCTGGGCGCGCACGCAGCTCATCACCACGTTGCCGACGATCTCATCGACGGGTGCAGAGCGCGAGCAATCGCACACGATCTTCTTGAAGCCCTGAAGCATGGGACCGTAAGCATTGGCGCCGGTCAGATTCTGGATGATCTTGACGCCGATATTGCCCACGTTGATATCGGGCCAGATGACCACGTTGGCTTGGCCCGCAACAGCAGACTCACGATGCACCTTCTTGGCCGCGACCTTGGGGTTAATCGCCGAATCAAACTGGAACTCACCGTCGATGGCAAGGTCGGGACGGCGATCGTTGGCAATCTCGCGAGCACGACGTACCTTATCGACGAGTTCGTTATCCATTGAACCGTCAGTCGAATGCGAAAGCAGCGCGCAACGGATATCCCATCCGGTCAGCGATCGCACCGTTTCACTCGACGAAATCGCGATCGAGGCAAGCTCCTCGCTCGTGGGGTCAACGCAAACGGCAGAATCGCCAAAAGCCAAAAGGCCACCTTCGCCGCCGTTCCAGTTGGGAATGTCGGCGATACCGCACGAGCTCACGGTGTCCACCCCGTCAGCAAGACCGACGATGGTCTGACCCGCCAGGATGATATCGCCCGTAGCGTTATCGATACCGGCGAACATAACATCGACATCGCCGAGCACCTGCAAAATCAGGGCGCGCTCAAGCGGACGCGTCATACGGCGCGCAGCGCCCTTGGGCTTAAACTTGCAATCCGGATGAGAAAGGTAGCGCTCGCAACAAGCGGCGTTCGCCTCCTCGTCGGTCACATCGACAATCTCGATGCCGTCAAGGGAGATGCCGCGCTCATCGGCAAGCTCCTTGAGCTTGCCGCCGTCGCCGACCAGCACACATTCGGCAAGATGCTCGGCGGCGATCTTTGCGACCGCCTGCATCATGGTCTCGTTTTCGCCCTCGGGAAAAGCAACGCGCATAGGCTTGGCGGCAGCCTGCTCGCGCAGGGTCTGCATCAGGTCCATGGCAGTTACTCCATCTCTTCGGCAGTGCGCTCGATAAGCTCGCCGATGGTCTTCATGACCATGACCTCGCGAACGGGAACCTCGGCATCGAGCTCGTTCTCGATCATGGACGTCAGGGCGATCATCTTCATCGAGCCCTTGCCCAGGGTCTCGAACGTCGTCTCGGGGGTCACATCGCCGTCATAGTTGTAGGCGGACTTGGCAAAATCGCAGATCTGCTGAGTGAGTTCTTCGTTCATGATGGTGCCTTTCAATCGAAAAAGAGGGGCGGCCACGGCGGGCTGGAGACATGGGTCCCGCCGTGGCCTAAGAGAGGAATCGAATTGTTAAAAGGGTTGAAAGCCTAGTCGTCAAGCTCGAACGTAAGCTCCTTGTAGCCAGGACGGTCGATGACCTTGGCATGGACGCCCACGGTCTGGCCCGCCATGAGCTTGGCGCGAATCTCGGGGGCCTTCTTCTTGGTAATGCCGTAGATGACGTAGGTGTACTGAGAACCCTCGTCGATATCGACGGCGCCGTAGGCGTATTTGCCATACTCCTTGAGGTAGGGCTTGTCGTTCTGCGGACCAGGCAAGGTAAAATCGATCAGATGGCCGTGACCGGAAACCTGGACCCAATCGGTCTTGTGATAGCCGCAGGCATTGCAGGCAAGGTGGGGCGGAAACTCGACGGCTCCGCACTCGGGGCACTGGCGTGCCCAATAGATGCCCTCTTCAAGACCCGTGTAGAACTTCTTGACCACGGGCTCCATATCTTTGAGTTGCATGAGAATACTCCTTATGGGAAATCGAAAACCGCGGTCGCTTAGGCGACGGTACGAAGAATCTGGCAGCGCACGTTCTGAGAACCGCCAAAACCGCGCAGGAACGCCGTCTCGGGAACCTTCTTCATCTGGGTAGCACCGGCGACGCCACGCATCTGCTTGACGGCCTCAACGATATCGGCGATGCCGGATGCGCCATGGGCGTGACCGAAGTTGCAACGACCACCGTGCGGGTTGATGGGCTTATCGCCGTCAAAAGCGGTGCGACCATCGATCGCGTACTTCCAAGCCTCGCCGCGCGGAATATAGCCGCACTCCTCAGCCGAGACGATCTCGGAAGCAAGGAAGAAGTCATTGCACATAAACAGGTCGATCTCGTCGGGGCTCACGCCGGTAAGGTCGTAGACCTGCTTGGCGGCAAGCTCGGTAGCCCAGTGCTCGTTGTGAAGCAGGCCGGCCTCGACCGCAGAAGCGCCCGTACCCAGAACCTCAATAGGCGCATACGGCACGCCCATGGCCTTGGCCTTCTCCGTGGGCATCACGACAACAGCTGCGGCACCGTCGCATTTCTTCTCAAAGCCGGTAACACGCAGGTACTGCGTAACGCGCGGGTTATACATGCTCTTGAGATACTCGTCGGCGGTATCGAACCCGGCTGCCTTCGCGTCCTCCTCGACCGTAGTCTCGTACCAGGCAAGGGGATTCAGGACGGCACCGCGGCGAAGGCTCTTGGTAAGGCCGTTCAGGGCGTCATCAATCTGATCGGCTGTAAGGTCGTACTGCATCGAATACTCGTTGATCCAGTTGTCGAACGACACGCCAAAGGCACCATCGAGCGGGCGACCATACGCGCGGTCATAGATCTTATCGAGCGAGGGAATCATGACGTCGAGCGTAAAGTCCTGACGAATATGGGAGGGCATATGCTCGACGGGAAGAGTCGAAGCCAAATCGCAGGCACCCGTAAGGACAACGTCGTAAGCACCGGAAGCAACCGCCATCACGGCCTGCTCAAGGGCGACGTAACCCGTGCAGCAAGCCTCGGAATGATGGACGGAGCCCTTGGCACGAACGCCAAACCAATCGGCAACCTGCATGTTGGGGGTAATGCAATCGCCAACGAGATACGGATTGGCGCTGCCGTGATAGAAAAAGTCGATATCGCGGGGCTCAAGACCGGCATCGGCAATTGCCTCGAGGGCCGCATAGCCAAACGCCTCGCCCTCGCCAATACCCTGGGTCTCGGGATGCTCCTCAAAATCCTTGAACGGGGTGCAGCCCACGCCTACAATCGAGACGCTGCGCATGTTCTTTCCGAGCGTAACCACTGAATATCACATCCTAATCATGTGAAGGTGTACGGAGTGATGGCGCAGTCCGGCCGCGAGCGAAGGTGAGAAAGCGCTCGCGGCTTTTCTGTGCCGTCACACGTTGAACTACTGCAGTGGTTCTTTTGAACGTAGCTTTAGTTTATGAGGGGTTAAACGAGACACGTGAGACAAAAGGCCCCGATGTGTCCCATCATATGGGACACATCGGGGCTAGGCGTTCCAAATAGCAGATAAACGGACTCGTATTATTTGAGCTAATGATCAGAGATATCTAAAACTCGCCCTGAATACAACCGTTTATCCCCAAATATCGACCGCTCACGCGACTGGCCTTTCAAAATCGGGAATACGTGGGTGCCAATGACGCGATGCATCGTCGACAAAGAGCGGTGCGTAGAACATGCGATTGAGGGCGGCGGCAACGGTGCGCGCCTCAAGGTCGGGCCGGGCCTCGAGCCAATACTGAATGAGGTTATGGTGGCCCGCAAGCGCAAATGCTAGATACAGATCGAGGTCCGTTTCATCGGAAAATGTCGAGCGAAGCCGATTGCGAAAATAGTCATGCATAAAGATCGTTGCCTTGTGAGCAAACACGGGATCGCCGTTATCGCTGTTAAGTGCCAAAACTTTCGAGCGATTAGCCTTGAGGATCTCCATGCGCTTGATCATCGTGGGCGTAGGGTCCAGCTGCGCATCGCCAAAACGAGCCTCCAGCGCAACATCATTGATGTCCTGCATATTCTGGAGCAGCTCATCTTCAAAACGTTTAACCACATCATCGACAGAGCGATAACAGCGATAGAACGTCGATTTGGATGTATGGGCAAGGCGAAGTACCTCGGCCACCTTAATCGACTGCACCGGAGTTGTCGCCATAAGTTCAAAGACGGCATCCTCGATCCGTGAAGCAATATCGTTTTGAGCGTTCAGCGACATGGCGGCCTCCCCTATTGGCGATTGGCTCCTATGCTACCCGAAAGGCATGCTCCTTGACGACGATACGAGGCATAGAGCGTGCCGCACAAGAGATGGCGCAGCGACCGTATGTCACCGACGAAGCATTCCATCCGCCGGGCATGCCATCTTTGCGAGGGTCAATCGAAAACCCGACGCCCTCAGCCTTGAGGATGGCCTCGATGCGTGTCCACGTCTGACTCAGGCGAAGATTGCGTTCTTGCAAATTGGGGGCAGCGTTAATCCACGCGCGCTCGTCGTCGCTCACCATACGCTCAACCGCAACGGGAGCAATCTCATCGATCGCCTCGATATCCACGCCAATAGGTCCTCCGACCGACCGAGCAACATCGGATACAGCGAGGACGGCCACGCTTCCGCCATGTGAAATGGAAATAGAGGGGGCCTCCCCATCCGCAAGCTCGATCTTGCCAAAAGCAGAACGCACAAGCCGGGTGTCGTCGAAGACACCCAGGGCGTCGCGAAGAAGCAGACCCACGCCTGCGGCTTCCCTCCGAGACGCAATGGGGAGATCCTCATTGGAGGCACGTAAGGCATAGCGTCCTGCGATTGGTGCCATATCAACGGTCACGCCGGGATCGATCGCGGAAACATCAACGAGGTGCACGGTTATGTTCAAAACGGTCAACCCCCACTCGATTGAGATGACAAGGCTAAACAGACGCTCAGAACCGCTCTTTCATGAATCGAGGTACCTTTTGCCGGCGATTTGGCGACCCATTTGGCGATATAAAACAAAACAGCCCAGAGGACGTAGCCTCTGAGCTGCGAACATTTGGTGGGCGTTAGAAGATTTGAACTTCTGACCTCTTCCGTGTCAGGGAAGCGCTCTCCCCCTGAGCTAAACGCCCAAATGGAGCGGACAACGGGGCTCGAACCCGCGACCCCAACCTTGGCAAGGTTGTGCTCTACCAACTGAGCCATGTCCGCTTACGAGGATTAATCTTACGTGATGCCCGCATCCTATGCAAGAACTTTTTTTGAAAAGTTTTGCGACGCCCTCGCGAACCTCGCGAAGACATCAGCCACCACGGAAAGCGCAGGCAAACGCAAACTCGCCGCAAGAGGCTCCTATATCTTACCGAGCATGATCCAGGCGGAGCTGTCCTGCGCGAGCCTGCCGTCTGCAAGCGGTGATGAGGTGAGCAGGACCCTGCCCGCCGGCAGCTCCACGGGTGCTGCACCGAAGTTCGTCACACACGCCCATCCGTTGTCGCGGCGATAGGCGATGACGCCACCCTCAGCGCCCTCGGCACCATCCGCAAGGCCGGTGCGCCCGTCAAGATCGAGCCACGCAAGATCGTTGGCGCACCCGTGCAGCTTGCGCCGCAGCCAGAGGGCGTCACGATAGAGCGCAAGCATCGATGTCGGGTCCGCTTCTTCTCTATCGGCAGCGTAATCGGAAAACCATGCAGGCTGCGGCAGATGGGGCGCCGCATCGGCGTCCGCAGGCGAAAACCCAAACGATCCGCCCTGCGTGGGATCGTCCGCCGCTACCCATGGCAGGGGCACACGACAGCCGTCGCGCCCCTTCTCGCGCTTCGGTCCGTGCGTATTGGTCGCAGTAGGGTCTTCGAGTGCAGCCCACGGGATATCAGCCACCTCAAAAAGGCCGAGCTCCTCACCCTGATACACGTATGCCGAGCCCGGAAGCGCCAGTTCAAGCAAAAGGGCCGCCCGCGCGCGGCGCTCGCCGAGTTCACGGTCCTCGTCATAAGACGACCCGTCGCGTAAGAGCCAGTCGAGCGCAATCTGGTGGTAGCGCGTCGCCTTGATTTGCGGCAGGGCATAGCGTGTCGCCACGCGCGGCACGTCGTGGTTGGAGAGTACCCAAGTCGAGGCGGAATCGGATTCGACGGCTGCCTTCAAGCCCTTCTCGATTGCAGTGTGCATGTCATCATAGGTCCAAGCGGCCTTGGCAAACTCAAAGTTGAATGTCTGGCCAAGCTCGCTGGGACGCGCGTAGAGATACTGGCGCTCGGGCAGCACCCACGCCTCGGCAACGGCACTGCGCGGCGGATTATAGCGGTCGAACACGCGGCGCCACTCGCGATAGATCTCGTGGACCTCATTGCGGTCCCACAGCGGATGGGTGCCGTCGTCAACCATGTCATCGCCCTCGGCGAGATGCCACCGGTCGAGGTCATCGCGGTCGAGATCCTTGGCGAGACCCTGCGCCACATCAATGCGAAAGCCGTCGACGCCTCGATCGCTCCAAAACGCCAGGACGTCGCAAAAGAGCGCGTGAACCTCAGGGCATGACCAGTCAAAGTCCGGCTGCTCGGGCGTAAACATGTGCAGATACCACTGACCGTCCGCAACACGCGTCCATGCGGGGCCGCCAAAGTTGGCATTCCAATTGGTGGGAGGCAGCTCGCCATGCTCGCCGCGACCATCGCGGAAGATATAACGGGCGCGCTCGGGCGATCCGGGGCCGGCGGCAAGAGCGGCTTTGAACCAGGGGTGCTGGCTGGATGAATGGTTGGGCACGATGTCGACGATGACCTTGATGCCGCGCGCGTGAGCCGCAGCGATCATGTCATCGAAGTCGTCAAGCGAGCCGAGACGTGGATCGACATCGCAGTAGTCCGCCACATCATAGCCACCATCGACAAGAGGCGATGGGTAAAACGGGCTCAGCCAGATGGCCTCGATACCCAGCCGCTCAAGATAGTCCATCTGCTGGGTAATGCCCGCGATATCGCCCAGACCCGAACCAGTCGAATCCTTAAACGAGCGCGGGTAGATCTGATAGATCGCGGCATCGGACATCCATGAGCGCGAAGAAGACTTTTCTGTAGCCATGGGGCGTATCTCCCTTGCAACGAGGTTATGCGAGATGCCCACGATGATACGCCCAAAGCGGACATTCGCGGCAAACAACGCCACAGCCACGACCCAAAACGCTCGCCCCCTCTCGGGTTCGAGCCTAGGAGATAGGTACAAAAAAAGCCCGGCTACCGTAGTAGCCGGGCTGTTGCGTTTGGAGCGGACAACGGGGCTCGAACCCGCGACCCCAACCTTGGCAAGGTTGTGCTCTACCAACTGAGCCATGTCCGCATATGTAAAACAAAACGGGCGCCGGAGCGCCCGGATGTTGCCTGGAGGCGAAGCCCGGATTCGAACCGGGGGTAAAGGCTTTGCAGGCCTCTGCCTTACCACTTGGCCACTTCGCCGAAAAAGGACCGCCTAAACGGTCCGGAAATGCAATGGAGCGGACAACGGGGCTCGAACCCGCGACCCCAACCTTGGCAAGGTTGTGCTCTACCAACTGAGCCATGTCCGCTTGCGGGTTATTAATTTACGCGAGTTGTCCAAAAGACGCAAGTACTTTTTTCAAAAAACTTGTCTGCCGCATGTTCTTAGTAGCTAAACGCGCTAAAGCGATTGGCTAGGCACACGATTCCAGTGCTCCGCTAAACAGCTTCACCATCTGCACGCGCGTGCCGGCGCCGTCCGTACGACGAGCAACCTCCACGTTATCGACGAGCATACGCATAAGCTTGATGCCACGGCCGCGTTCCTCGGATGCGACCGGTTCGCTCGTTTCATCGATAGAATAGCCGGCACCTCGATCAAGCACCTCAACCACAACGCGATCGCCATAGGCCTGAACCGTTAGGACGCACCCGATACCGCCCGCATGGTCATAGGCATTACCCAGCGCCTCCCCCGATGCCAATGCGACATCGTAGCGCTCGTCACGGCGCAACGGGAGCGATTCAAGGAGTTCGGCGATGCGATGTCGGTAGTATGGAAGATTCTCGATACCCTGACGGACCTCGACGCTCTTACTCCAGCGAGGCAGCTCCCCCACCGGAATGGCGGGAATAGACTCCCGTGCCGGCCCCGCGACATGAAGGATATCGACAAGACGAGCAATCTCCAAAAAGCGAACAACTTCACCTGATGCATTGACGAGCGAAAGCAGGCCTTCTCGCCTCATGAGCTCACGAGCGCGCGTAAGCAGGAATGCCAAGCCCGTCGAATCGATAAAGCTAACAGCCTGACAGTTGATGACGACACGACGCACGCCGCGGCCAATCAAAGCATCCAACCGCCGACGCAGCGCAGGCACCGTGGCGATGTCGATATCGCCTGGTGGCGTCAAAACCGCTATGTCATTCCACTCATTCATACGACCATGGTTCCCCAAAAGAGCTTGTTCGATGCATGCGTTTCCGCAACCGTGCGGATTCGACGCGCCCAGCGTCGCTGTTTAGGACCGGCCCCGCAAAAACTCAAGGGACACCAATGCAATGTCATCGTCCAGCGCCGATTCGGTAAATCGGTCAAGCTCGCCCAAGACCTTGCCGCAGATTCCCGATACGCCCTCACCCGAGACAGAGAGCAGAAGGTCACGAAGGCGCTGCTCGCCAAAGAACGCTCCGGTGCGGTCGCGGGCCTCAATCGTTCCATCCGTATACATGAAGAGCATGTCGCCGGGAGCGAACGTAAACACGCCCGTCTCGTAAACCATGCCTTCGAATGCGCCGATTACGCCCGATTGGCATCCAAGCAGTTCGACCTCTCCCCCGCGGGCCACGCCGCCGCCCAGCGGCATCGACTCTGGCCTGATGACCATGGTCGGAGGATGGCCCGCCGAACAATACGTTGCGCGTCCGGCTTTAAGGTCAATCTTGGCGATAAAGGCCGTCACGAACGTCTCGACCCTCGAAAAGCCCATGAGCATGCTGTTAAGGGAGCGTGCCATGCGGGCCGGGCCAGCGCCCTCCCAGGCATATGCCGTCAGGGCCGTCTTGACGAGCGCGGACATCGATGCGGCCTCAATGCCTTTGCCAGACACATCACCCAAAATCATGACGGCGCAGTCGTCGGGAAGTCGGATGAGCGTATAGAAATCACCGCCGACCAACGCCGAGTTCGTGGCCGACAGGTACACCGAATCGGTTGCGATACCCGGAACATCCCCCAGGGAATTTCTCATGCCGATCTGGAGCGTCTGAGCGATATGGCGCTCCTCGCGCTTTTGAGATTCGCCTTCGTAGATCAGTTCAAAGTCATGCGCCAAGTGCACCAAGTAGTCATATTCAAGGTCATCAATCGGCTCTTGGCTACCATCACGAAGCAGCAGCGCGCGCGTTGTCGGTCTCTTCGCAACAGAAGCAGGGACAATCGCGTCGTTACTGTGCTTGCCATCACCCTCAGAGCGCGGGCGCCCCGCCTCGATGCCGGAGTCGACGTAGAGACCTTGACAAGGCAGACCGTGTGCCCTAAGCCAGCCTCCCATAGGCATCGATTCGTCAACGCGAGTTATACGGACGTGTTTAAGGTCCTCGGCACTCGTGCCGCCCAAAACAGACGCCTCAAAGCCATCAGGGCCAGCCCCCAGACGTGCCGCTGGCGTTGTCGTGGAAAAGAAAAGCTTCTCGGGATCGTCCGGCAAAACAACGCGACTGCCGCCTTCAAAATCTATGACGTAGGAGTCCAGACTGGCGTCATACTCAACAGGGCAAAAATGGCAGTTGAGCATATTGCAGATCTCGGACGATACCGCCTGAGTAGCCGCGGCGGAATCGTCTAGAAAGGTAAATAACTCATCACGTAAGACATTGAGCGAGCGGCCAAGCTCGGCCGTACGACGAGAGCGAAGGCTCGATGCCATGCCGACCAGCTGGATAGACAGGTAATCGCAAATGACCTCGAGTACATTAACGTCATAGGCGAGCGGTGCCTGGGGGCGTTTCCAACCAACTTCAAGCACGCCAAGGATCTGCGTACCGTAAAAAACGGGAAGACAGATCTCGCTGCGGTACGGAGGCATATCCTGCACGCGCAACAGGTGCTTAGAACGATTGTCCAAGTCCATGAACATACCGGAGGCGGCCCTATCGCCCTCAAGGTCCTGTTGAATCGACAAGCGACAGGCACGCGACTCGCGAAGAACATACGTCGGAATGCCAGCGCCATACGGCAAAAACTCAGGCAGGTAGCTGTCATACAGCTCCTTGGAAACACCGCGTAGCTTAAAACCGCCGCTCTCAGAAAAATAGATAGCGGCACCCGAAGCATCGAGCGTTCCTACAAGCTGGTTCAAAACAGTATCAAGCAGGCTGGGTAACTCATCGGAGCCCACAGTGCTCATAATGACCGAGAGCGTGCCAGAGAGACGCTTGTTCGCCACTCTAAGCTCCGATAACGCACGCTTAAGTTGACGGTCGTGAGAATACTGTTCCTCGATACTGTGAAGCGCCACTAGGACACGTGGTGCGCGGCGCCCAAAGATGCGTGGAGGCGTTACGGAGCCCGCACGAACCAAGACGGGGATAAAAGAGCCGTCACTCAGCTTGAGCATCAGTTCGTTCTCGGAGCCATCAGTTTCAAATGGCAGACGATGTTCCGTCGCACGTTCAAAAGCGGACGAGTACAGGACGTCTTTAACATCTCCACCGATGACGTCGGCACGTTCCTCGCACATCAAGCCAAGTAAGCGATTATTCACATGCAGAATGGTTCCGTCGAGCTCGCAAATGATGACAGCATCGCTCGTGATCTCGACCAGTTGGGCAACATCTGCCCACTCGTTGCGTTCAAGCGTTTCCATCGTGGACCTCACCGTCTATCGGTAACAAAAAAGCCTCCGAAGAGGCTTCTCAAATGCGATGGTGTCGGAGGCGGGACTTGAACCCGCATGACCAAAAAGCGGTCACTAGCACCTCAAGCTAGCGCGTCTGCCAATTCCGCCACTCCGACATGCTATGTTGTTGATTCACGGTTCGTTTTGTTGGAACCGCGCGTTCAACGAGGAAGATAATAACCTATGATTCGAGAACTGTGCAAGCACTTTTTTCAAAAAAGTTTACGAATTTGTAAATGAGCAGGTAGATCCGTATGTCCGGCCCCGAATCGGTGTTGCCTCCCGGCGCGTCCTCGGGCATGAGCGATATTTTGCTGCGCACTTCGTGCTGCAAAATATCGCTCCCCCTGCGGAATGCGCCGGGAGGCAACACCGATTCGGGGCCTGCAAATACGTACTTCAGGCACAGTTCTCAAACATGTTCTGGGGGCTGATGCAAATTTGGTGGCTCGGCTTTACCGAGCCCTTATATAAGGAGGCCGGAGCCAAAGCTCCGGCCTCACTCAATTTCTCATCAGATTAAGTAAGCGATCAAGGAATCGCACCCCTCTGCAGTGGTAACACAGTGACCGTGCTGGACTTAGTTTTCAGAACATTCCGCACTGATATTTTCTGTATTGAAGACGTCGATGATGCACCCGTATACCAT
>CBCTFW010000001.1:0-250828 GCA_965146285.1 uncultured Collinsella sp. | reverse complement strand
GACGGAAAGCACATTAAGTGCTTTCCTTTGCGTGCGGAACTCGCGACAAACTTAACCCCCGCCCTCAGCCCCGGAAGCCCTCCCTGCCGTCACATTATTCAACCAGTTCTGCGGGCGTGCGCCGCTGCGCGGCTAGCCCGCGTGCTCCTCGGCGGGGTTGGTCTGATTGTTTTTGTTGAAGCTCTGCCTTTGGCTCAAATGGAAACGGGAGACGCATCTGCATCCCCCGCTTTTGTTGTGGTTACTCTAGGTCAATAAATTTAGTGCTTAGGATCTTGCCGTCTTTTACTAGCATTCTGGCCATGGTGGGGCCTCGGGTGCCTCTGGGGTAGCTGGCGCTGCCCGGGTTGAGGACTAAGCAGCGGCCCACTTGGGCTTCTTTGGTTACGTGGGTGTGGCCGTTGATGGCTACGTCTACGGATCCCACCGGAAGGTCTTCGCGGTAGTGGGCTACGGCGAATTTGAGGCCTCCGTAGGTAAAGAGTGCAAGACGGTCTACATCGGGGCCGTAGTCGCGGTAGTAATCGTTGTTGCCCAGTACGGCCCGCACGGGGGCGATGGTGCATAGGTGCTCGTAGTCCATCTCTGACGTGAGGTCGCCGGCGTGGATAATCAGGTCTGCGCCCTCAAGCTCATCCAGGAGCGCAGGCGATAAATAGCCGTGGGTGTCCGAGATGATGTCGATGCGCTTGGCGCTTGCACTGTTCATGGGATCCCTTCCGCAGAAAAACGATTCGGCAGATACATACAAAAAAGGCCCCACGGCTCCGCAGACGATGGGTCTACAGGGCTGCGGGGCCAGTGTGCTAGAGACTCAGAGCCTTCTTGAGCGGCACGACGCGGCGACGCGAAACCGGAACGCGTTCGTCGACGCCCGTAATGCCCAGCTGGATGGCACCCGAGGGCACCGTCTCGACGTCCGTAACGCACGCCAAGTTGACGATATAGCGGCGGTGAACACGGAAGAAGCCAAAGTCGCAGAGCTTGGCCTCAAACTGCGCCAGCGAGGTCGTCGACAAAAAGCGATCATCGACGGTATAGATGCAGGAGTAATCGTCCTTGGCCATGATAAAGCGAATGTCGTCCACGGGAATGAGCACCTTGCGGCCGCCCTTTTCCACCGGGATACGCTCGATGGTCACCTTGCTGTCCGTAACCGGCTTGGCGCGTTGCATGACCTTCTCGATCGCGCGATCCAAGCGAGCTTCCTCGACCGGCTTCATCAGATAATCGACGGCATCTACGTCGAATGCCTCGACCGCGTGGTCACTATACGCAGTCACAAACACGATCGCCGGCGGATTTTTGAGCTTATGCAGCGCCTCGGCAAGTTGCAGGCCCGAGGCACCGGGCATCGAGATATCGAGAAACACGACATCCACGCGACTTTCCATAAGCATCTCGATGGCGGAGCGGACGCTCGACGCCTCCGTGATCGTGCCGATCTTGCCCGTTTGCTCGAGCAGGAAGCGAAGCTCCGAGCGAGCCGGCGCCTCATCATCCACAATCATCGCACGCAGCATAGGGATAAAACCTTTCGTCAACTAACTACGCCGGGCATCCGTCGCATGACGTTGAGCCCGTAGCCTTTTATTTTACTCTTGAATGTCAAAGATGCTCTCTGACAAATCAAGATGAAGGAGCACTTTGGTGCCCTTGCCCGGCGCCGATTCGACACGCGTATAGGAGTGCGGCCCATAAAAGCGATGGATGCGCTCCGAAATATTGTGCATGGCCACACCGGCGCCGCCACCCTGGGGAGAGCTGGCGTCGGGACGGGCGGAGCGCTCGTCAAACAGTCTGGCGGCGGTACCCTCATCCATGCCCACGCCATTATCGGCCACGGCAATCAAGATTGCATCCTCGCCGTCTTGGTGAACGGTCACGTCGATCCTCAGGGCGTCGTCATCGCCCATACCATGACGTACGGCGTTCTCGACAATCGGCTGGATCACGAACGCCGGCACCAGCGCATCTTCCACGTCCTCGGACACATCGAACGTCGCAAGCACGCGGTCCTCGCCAAAGCGGGCCTTCTCAAAGGTAAGGTAGCGCTTGGTCTGTGCAACCTCGCGCGAGACCGGAATAAGCGATCCCGAGTTGTCGAGCGTGGCACGATAGAACGATGAGAACTCACGAAGCAGTTCGCGGGCCCGCAGCGGGTCGGTGCGCGTAAACGATGCAATGGTGTTCAGCGTGTTGAACAGGAAGTGCGGGTTAATCTGCGCTTGCAGCGCACGCACCTCGGCGCGCGCCGTGAGTTCCTTTTGCACCTCGAGCTCGTGGATGGCGAGCTGCGTGGACAAGATCTCGGCAAAGCCCGAGGCAAGCGCATACTGGGTACGGTCGACGGCGCGCGGGGTCTTGTAGTAGAACTTGAGCGTGCCGACGGTACGATCGCCCACCTTGATGGGGGCGATAATGCCGGCGGGAACTTGGTTGTGCGAGCCGTCCGAGCCCACGACATCCACCATACGGTTGAACGACTGCACGATGCCATGTTCGATAACGTAGCGTGTGGCAAGCGTGTGGATGGGAGAATCTGGCAGTAGTTTTTCCTCAAACTCGCCCGCGCAGGCAAGCACGTTGCCCTCGTCGGTGATGGCAACCGTCATGGCGCGCGTCTCGGGCAAAATGCGCCGGCACACCAAACGCGCCGACTCCTGCGTCAGACCGCCCTTAATGTCCTCGAGCATGGCCGAGGCCACCGAGAGCGTCTCCTCGGTGTACTGGGAGCGCACCGAATCGGGATTGAGCGTCAAAAAGATAAAGATGCACAGAAAGATGCACAGCAGCGCGCAGGCAATCACCGTGGCGATCGGCTCGATACCGGTCACCAAGGCAAAAATAAAGTACACCAGCACGCAAATGGCGCAGGCAACGGCAATGATGCGAAAGATTGATATTGAACTATCGCGCTGGGCGCGGCGGTCGATCATTCGGCCCCCTCCAGGATACTGATCAGTTGTGCGTCACGCCAAAGCCCGTCCATGATCTTGGGCCAAAAGCTCTGGAAACGCAGGTAGCTTGCAGCGTTTTGGCGCGCATAGGCCTTTGCCTCGCCGATACCATGGCGCCAAATGCGCAGGTAGCCCTCATGCTCGCGGGTAAACACGCTGCGGACCATAGCGGTCTTGCGCACGCGGTCGTCGAGCTCGCGCGAAATCCACGGGCCCGGGTAGGGCATGAGCGATGCCGCCGTAACGGGAATGAGCTCCTTTTGATGCGCGGCGAATGTCAACTTGGCCCGTTCGTAGTACCAACGGTATACATCCTGCATAAAGCGCGGTGAGCGCTTTTCGGACTCCGGAGGCAGATGGCGCACGGTCCACTCGTTATCGAACCACACGTCGTAGCCAAACATGCGCATGTTAAAGAGGTAATCCAAGTCCTCGCCGCGGGTGATAAACGGGTCAAAGGCCACACGCGTAAAGGCGCGGGCGTGCAGGGCCATCAGGCCGCCGCACACGTAGTTGGAGCGCGAGATGCGGGTGCCCGAGAGCGCCTTTTTCATCCAACGGTTGAACTCGATGCGCTTGGTCCACCAACGATGGCAGATGCCCGCCTTGTCCGTGGGAGCCAGCGGCGAGCCGTCGCGATCGTAGAAATAGCCGCTCTTGACCAAGATCGGCAAGCCCTGACGCGTCTGCTGCCCCAACGCATAGGTCGCGCGCTTCATAAAGTCGGCGTCGATGACAGTCTCATCGTCATCCAAAAAGATAACCGCGTCATGCCCCAGCACAGCGGCACAGGCTAGCCCCATGTTGCGGATGGCACCGTAGCCTCGCAGGCTCACGCACTCGCCCGAACCCTTGGGCGCGATCTGAGCAACCCGGTCTGCAATGCGCGAGGCCTGGGTGTTGGTGACAACGGTGACCTTGAGCGTGGGATGCGCGTCGACAATCTCGTGCACGCGCAGCGACACATCGGCTGTGGCAGAAACGGGACAGACCACCAAAAGGATGATGCGCGGGATGTCACGCACCTGCTCAAGCGAGGCCAGGCAGCGGTCGAGTTCGGGATTGTCGGCGTTGAGTCGCGTCGAATGGTCATAGGTGCCAGGGGCGTTTGCGCAAGCGTCATCGCCCGCCCAATACGTTGGAATCACGACCGTGGCGTTCATGCCTTACCCTCCCTACAACACAAAAACGGGACGCCGCCAAACACAGGCGACGCCCCGCGACCTAGCTGATTCCATCATACCCACTTGGGCAAATCATTGCTCGCAAGTCGCAATGTTTATTGCGGATAACCCCAAAAGAGTACCGTGGACAGGCACAATAGCCGCTCGCTCCTATGCGGCGCGCTCTGCCGCCCGAGTCATGCGGGACAGGCGGACCAGCAGCATAAAGCCAACGATCAGCAGCACGCCAATGGAAAGGACGCCCAGCGACGGGTTGCCGGTCAGCGAGGTGACGACCGACACCAGGAAGGTGCCCATAACGCTTGCATAACGACCAAAGATGTCAAAGAAGCCGTAGTACTCGTTGGATTTTTCCTTGGGGATAATGCGGCCAAAGTAGCTACGGCTGAGCGCCTGCACGCCGCCCTGGAACAGGCCGACCATAATGGCAAGCACCCAAAACTCAAAGGCGGTCTTTAGGAAGAACGCGGCGAACAGCACAATGCCCATATAGGCGGCGACTGCCACCAAGATCATGTTGAGCGTGCCCACGCGTCCGGCGAGCTTGCCGTAGATGATGGCGGACGGAAAGGCCACGAACTGCGTGACGAGCAGCGCAAGCACCAGCTGCGTCGAATCGATGCCCAAGGCCGATCCGTAACTGGTTGCCATGGAAATGACCGTGTGGACGCCATCGATATAGAAGAAGAACGCAATCATGTAGACCAGCACGGTCTTGTTGTGGGCGATCTCGTGCATGGTGTGTCCGACCTCGGAGAACACACCGCCCACGATGTGGCCGATGGTGTCCTCGGGACCGCGCTCGCGACCGTACTTTTGCTTATAGGTGCGAATGAGCGGCAGAGTAAAGATGAGCCACCAGGCACCAGTGATGATAAACGACAGACGCGTTGCCAGCATGGTGGGGACGCCAAGAGCGGGGCCGCCCATGATGAGCGCCAGGCAGATGACGAACGGCACGGTGGAACCGATGTAGCCCCAGGCATAGCCCGAGCTGGACACGGCGTCCATGCGCTCGTCGGTGGTAATGTCGGGCAGCATGGCGTCGTAGAACGTCATAGAAGAGTTAAGGCCGATGGTGCACAGCACGTACACGGTCAAAAATGCCATGGCGGACATTGGGGTAGCCTGCGCCAGGCAAAGCACCAGGCCCGTGAGGAAGAAGCCCAAGAAGAACTTGATCTTGTTGCCGGCGTAGTCGGCAAGCGCGCCCAGAATGGGCATGAGCATGGCGATGACCAGCGAGGCGATCGTCTGCGCATTGCCCCAAGCGACCACCAGGTCGGCCGAGGAAGCGCCGGTATTGATGGCGTTAAAGTAAATGGGCACCACCGAGGTATTGAGCAGCACGAGGGCCGAATTGCCCACATCGTACATAACCCAGTTACGCTCGAGCTTGGTGTATTTCATGGACAGGGACCCTTCGTATTTGCCCGATATGCAGTTAGTTCATCGTACCCCAATTGTCCAGAAGCACCGGTAAGGATTCGGCAAAGGGGCACGCACGAGCCCTATTCCTCGCGGTCGAACTCCTCATCGGCATTGAGCACGCGACCGCTGTAGTTGACGTGACTGGTCACGGCATCCATGTCACCGGTCTCGATAAAACGTGCGACCGTGCACTCGTAATCGACCAGTGCACGATCAAAGACCTCGGGGAAACTCTCGTTCGAGACCTCGTCGGTAAAGGGATTCCTCCATGTCAGATGGCCCAGGTTACCGGTGCGCTCGGGCAGCTCCGTCGTCACGCGATGGGCAAGGCCGTCGAGCAGCGAGTAGTCGTGCACCAAGCCCTCAACCAGCGAGATCGCGCGCGTCTTTGCGGAGCCGGCCGGCTCAATCGCGCGGTAAAGTCGCTGCATATTGGCAACGGCAGCACCGTACTCCCCCGCCGGAATGTCAATGCCGTACACGCGTCCGGCAACATAGCTCATCAGCACGCCGGCCACGCGATTGATGCGATCGGTGGTGACGATCTCGCCCGCCGGCGGGTAATCGTCGACCGTAGCGCCATCGCGTTTAAGCTGCAGCATCAGTACATCTAGGTCGCTCTCGATCACGGCATGGACCTGACTGCTCGAATCCTCAAGCTCTGAATCGGACTCCACGATGCCAAACTGCTGCTCATAGACAAAGGGATGGGCGTTGCGGTCGAGCACGTAATGAGACAGCAGGCCCAGCGCAAAGGCGCGACCCAAGCTGGCGTCGCGCGGCAGCAGATGTGACACGCCGTCGCGCAGGCACGCGAACTGGCGAGACATGCGCGACCGATGCATGACCTGCGCCAGCAGCGTGCAGTCGGAAACACGCGGTGTCAGAATGTGAAAGAAAAACGGGTCGGGGCCTTGGTTGCCCAAGATAAAGGCAATGCGCTCTTCATCGGACGTGATGACGCCCTGCGGAAGACGGTCGATGCTTTCCTCGCCAAACAAATGATGGGTGATAAGCGCGGGCATAATGATCCTTTCGATTTCATTCGATGCCACCCATTATGCCCACCGCGCGCCCATGCCAAACCTGCGATGGTAAACGACGGCACGCAAGCCTCTTACGCAAGCCCCAGGTGCGACTTGACCTCGGCGGCACGACGACGGGACACCGTTACCGTCGAGTTCACGCGGTCGAGCCTGAGCTCCATCAACCCCGTGGAGCCAATCTCAACATTGTGCACGTCTTCCAAATTGACCAGGTAGCTGCGATGAACGCGAATAAAGCCCTCGGAGTCCAAGCGACGCTCGAGCGAAGAGATCGACTCATTGATCAGGTACGTTCCCTCGGCGCAGACGGCGTTGCAAAAATCGGCGCGCGCCTCAAAGTAGCAGACGTCTGCGGCGGGAATGAACACCTTTTTGCCCCCGCGGTCCACCGTCAAACGCAAAGGCTGGCGCGGAGCATGGATAACACGACGGGCACCCAAGGCTGCCTCGATCTTGTCGAGTGCCTTTGACAGGCGTGCGTCCTCGACCGGCTTGACGACATAGTCGACCGCATCGAGGTTATACGCATCGGCGGCAAATTCGGCAAACGCCGTCACAAACACAACCACCGGCGGCGTCTTTAGGTTCTGCAGCGTCTCGGCAAGCTCAATTCCCGAGCGACCGGGCATGGTAATGTCTAAAAACAACACGTCGGGCTTGTTCGACAGAATCGACTCCACGGCTTCGGTGACATTGCCCGCCTCGGCAATCTGGCCCACACGCGTATCCTTTTCCAACAGATAGCGTAACTCAGCCCTAATGGGAGGCTCGTCATCAACTACCAGGATGTTCCAACCCTCGGACATGTGCGCTTCCTCTCTCTCCTCAATACACTCGAGTGCTACGCCGTCAACGGCGCCGGCTCATGCGGCTCGCCGTTCAGCTCGACGATGACCTGCGTGCCAACGCCCTCCTGGGACTTCACGCGCATGCCAGAATCTTCTCCGTAAAAGAAATGGATGCGCTGAAGCACGTTGAAGAGCGCCAAGCCGCAGCCTCGTTTGATGGAGCCGTCGGCGGTAATGCTCTCGGGCTCCTCCAAGCGATGCTGCTCAAACAGATGCGCGCAGACCTCTTCGCTCATACCGATGCCATCGTCCTCGACGATGATCTCCAAACCGTCATCGGTCTCGAAAGCCCTAACACGAATAGAAAGCGGCTCGGTCTCGCGCTGCGCGTGCTTGATGCAGTTTTCGAGCAACGGCTGCAAGATAAACGGCGGCACCATGCAATCGCGCACCTCAAAGTCGATATCGACCGAGACGCGCAGACGGCCGTCGCCATAACGAGCCTGCATAAGATTGATATAGCGAGTGCCCTGTTCCACCTCGTGCTCGAGCGTGGTGAGCGTATCGGAATCAGAAAGCGTCTGACGATAGTAGTTGGAGAAGTCGATCAGCAGCGACCTGGCCTTGTCCGGCTCGGTACGTACGAGTGACACGATGGTGCTGATGGTGTTAAACAGAAAATGAGGATCGACCTGCGATTGCAAGGCGCGCAGCTCCACGCGGGCCGTAAGCTCGTCCTGGCGCTCAAGCTCAAAGCTCGCAAGCTGCGTGGAAATGAGGTCGGCAAAGCCCGAGGCAAGCGCCGTCTGGCGCATATCGATGCTGCTCAGACGGGGATAATACAGCTCGAGCGTGGCCACGCAATGCCCGCGCACGGTAAGCGGTGCGACAATACCGGCGCGCAGGCGCGGAAAGTAGCCACCTGTCTCGGTCGAGGCATCGCGCGAGAACACGCTTTGCTCACCGCTGTTGATCACGTTGAGCGTAGTCCGCAGCACCACCGGGGTGCCCGCGGGGCATTTTGCCGAGTCCTCGCCCCAGCTTGCCAACACCTGCTTGCCGTCGGTAAAGCAGATGGCAGAGGCGATAGTTTCGGACAGGATGATCTTAGAGGCGCCCAGGGCAGCTTCGGGCGTAAGGCCGCGCGACGTGTAGGCGAATATTTTTGAAGCGATGGCGAGCGTGCGGTCGGTTGCGCTCGATGTGAGGTCGTCGGGAACGACAAAGACGTACGAGAAGAAGAAGCACAGCATGACCAAGCCGGCAATGACGACAACGGCCGGAACGGGATTGGGATTATCGGTTAGATCCCAGATGAGCAGCAGGATAAGCAGCGGAACGACAATACCGAGCAAGATGGCTTGAACCACATGCTGAGCGGTACGAAAGACCTTGGTAGAGTTGTAGCTCTTGCCCAGAATCAGCCTATTGAGATCCACCGTCATCTCCTTCTTATTGACGCACCCCATAGCAATAAAGAGGGCCGCAAGCGACCCTCTCCATTGCATTATGCAATCAAATACTGTGTTTTACATCAAGCCATCGATGAACGGTAGCTTAGGCGCTGTACTTGTTTGCCTCGCCGAAGGTGCCGGCCTCGACAATCCAGCCGTCCTTCATGATGACGTCCATGTTGTCGGTGTTGAGCACGTGGATGTCGGCGGCGACGTCACCGTTGACAACCAGCAGGTCGGCGCACTTGCCGGCCTCGATGGAACCGGTCTCGTCCTCGATGTGGCACATCTTGGCACCGTTGAGAGTGGCACAGGTGATGGTCTCGACCGGGGTGAAGCCGATCTTGTCGACGAACTCGTACATCTCCTCGATGGAGCAGGTGCCGTACGGGGTGACGAAGGAGAAGGAGTCGGAGCCGATCGTCATGATGACGCCGCGCTTCTTGGCCTCGCGCAGGCAGTCGTAATTGCGCTGCAGCTCCTTCTCGACCAGGGTGCCCTCGTACTTGTCGTGCAGCTCGGGGACGTAGACGGGCGGATAGGTGGCGTACCAGGTGGGCAGGAAGGCAATCGTCGGGGTGAAGAAGGTGCCCTGCTCGGCCATGAGGTCCATGGTGCGCTCATCGATATCGAAGCCGTGAATCAGCTGCTCGCAGCCAAAGCGGACGGAGTCGTAGGCAGCGGCGTGGTTGTTGTAGCAGTGGCTCCACACGGGGATGCCGACCATCTTGGCCTCTTCGACCACGGCCTGAATCTCCTCGGAGCAGTAGTGCTGGTCGCGACCGGAATCCCAGCGCCAGATGCCGCCACCGGTAGCCCAAATCTTGATGGCATCGGGGTTCTCGCGCAGGCGACGACGGACGGCCTTGCGCAGATCCCAAGGACCGTCGACCTGATCGCCCCAGGGGTGCGATTCCTTGTTGAGCTCCTGGCTGCAGTGGTGGGAGTCGCCGTGGCCGGCAACGCGGCAGAAGCCAAGGCCGGTGGCCAGAACGCGCGGGCCCTTGAAGACGCCCTTGTCGATGCAGTCACGGATCTGGATACCAAAGCGGCCGATCTCGCAGACGGTGGTGAGGCCGTGGGTGAGGCAGTCGTAGGCCTGCTTGACGGCGACGGCCTGCTTCTCGAGGAGCGGCTGCATGACCCAATCGGTATCATCGTCGGTCAGGTTGCCCGAGAAGTGCAGGTGGGTGTCGATCAGGCCGGGAAGGACGGTCTTGCCGGCGGCGTCGATAACCTCAACGCCCTCGGGAAGGTCCTGCATAGCACCGGCGTACTCGATCTTGCCGTTGTCGTCGACGAGAACGAGGGAGTTCTCGACCGGCTCGGCACCGGTACCGTCGATGAGCTTGCCGCCAACGATTGCATACTTAGTGGACATGGTTCCTCCTTATGGATCCATATAGTGGGCGAGGCCGTGCTGGGTTAAGGCCTCACAAAGCTACCCAAGTGGCGCCGGGTTCGGTGTACGGAAGAGAGGGTCCCGCGCACCTGATCCGCCCCGGCTCGGCGTTACTTTTTGCGGGAATTGGTGAAGGCCATGAGAGCCAGGCCGACGGCCAGCCAGCCGATCACGATGCTCCACTCCACCATGTTGAGGGAGGCGGGAGAGAACGGAATCACGAGCAGGCCGATGATGATGGCGCAGGCGGCGATAGCGAGGCCGATGCCAAACTTGCCGCCGGGCACCTCGTAGGGACGAGGCAGGTCGGGCTCGGTGAAGCGCATACGCAGGCATGCGAGGGCGACCATGCCGCAGGAGAAGATGAAGGCGAGAGCCGACACGTTGGTCAGAGGGATGAGCATGTTCTTGCCCAAAAACGGTCCGACGACGGTGATGACGCCCAGAACGACGCAGGCGAGCTTGGGAGCGCCGGACTTGGGGTCGACCTCGGCGAACTGCTCGGGCAGCTGGCCCTTGCGGCCCATGGCGAGCATGATGCGGCTCGTGGCGCCGTAGAAGGAGTTCATCGGGCCCATGGGTCCAAGCGTGGCGATGACGAGCATGGCCAGGTACAGAAGCATGTTGATGCCCTTGAGGCAGGCAAGCGCGGGAACCGGGCTCTTAACAAACTCATGCCAGTCGAGGATGGTGCCGAACGAGTAGATGCAGACCATGTAGAAGCCGCCGGCGGCCAGCAGGGCCAGGGAGATAATCTTGCCGAACTTGTTCCAGTTAAGGCCCTCGGCTGCTTCCTCAGCCTGCTGAGGAATGGTGTCGAAGCCGGCGTAGAAGAACGGGGTCAGAACCAGGACCGACACGATGCCGGCAAACAGGCTGGTGCTCTCGGTAGCGGCCTTGCCGCCACCAGCGCCAGCGACCTGGGAGAACACGGGCATGGCGTTGTCCGGCGAGCCGGTGAACAGCGAGACGCCCATGGCGAGCAGCATGCCGCAGAGCAGGGCCTTGGTCAGGAAGGCCTGGAGCTTGGCAGCCGAGCTGGCGCCGCGGAAGTTGAGGAAGATGACGTAGACTGCAAAGCCGAGCGCGATCAGCGTCGGGAACAGGTAGACGTCGGCCCCCAGGATGGTGTAGAGCTTGACGGCGCGCAGCCACTCAAGACCGGGCAGGCTGCCGAACATCTCGGACACGAGGGTCGAGATGGCAATGGCCTCCCACGGGCACAGGATGCCGTTGCCCAGGGCCAAAAGCCATCCGGTGATGTAGCTCAGTGTACGGCCAAAGCTACGATCGACATACTCGACGATGCCGCCCGAGATGGGGATAGCAGCCGTGAGCTCACCGAAAACAGCTCCGACGGGCACGAGGAAGATTGCACCCAAGAGGAATGCGATCATAGCGGGAACGGGACCGCCGCCCACGACCATCCAGTCGCCGACCTGCAGAACCCAACCGGTACCGATGATGGCACCGAAACCGATGGTGAAGAAGTTCCAGAGCGAGAGCGTTTTCTTCATGCCGCCGTTATCCTCGACTGCAACTTCTGCGTTCTTGTTCGCCATTGTTCCCCTCCTTTCCTATTTGACGCCCTTGGCGTCACCCCTTGCGCGGTCCGTTTTGCCGCGCGCTTTTATTCCATGGCTTTAAGATACGGCCTTGGCGCAGCAGCGCCGCTCGCAGCTCGACCGAAGGCAGAACTGCAAAACGAGCGGCACCGTTTTTGGGACGAACGGCGGGAGACGTCATTCGTCTTGGACGCTTTCATCTTGTCTGCTTTCGAATACCTGTTGCCGTGGCGCTTGGCGCGCGGCGCGGCAACGTTCATACCATTTGTCAGGCTTTTGGCGCACATACCCATGTGTCGTGCATCTTTTTATGTAGGATAGACAAGTTACACATGAGGCAAGGTGATTCGAATGGCATACGGATACAATGACGGCGACCAACGGCCACAAAGCGTTCGCCTTGCTGGCCGTACCACGCCAACGCCCAGAAGCACCTCCGACAACGACAACCCGCAGCGCCCCCAAGAGCAGCCCGGGGCTTCTTCGCGGCAACAAAGCCGTACCGTGCAGCAGTCAGACCGCGTGAGTACGAGCACACGCCAACGCCAGACCGACACATCGCAGCCACGCCGCTACGATCGCCGTAAGACCGACTACTACGTCAAGCGCTCCTTTTCGCGACCTCAACGCGATCGCGGTAATTCCGCCCCTCACCCCGCGTCGCACACCACAAGCCACGCGCTTCCGGCCCGCCGCCTACGCCTTGCGCTTTGCTCCATCGCCGCCTGCCTCGTCTTTGTGTTTTTGGGATCCTGTATCTCCCACGGATCAGCCGGTCTTGAGCCCACTGCCGAGGACAAGCTGCTTAAAGCTCCCGTCGCGCCCGGCTACTCCTTTGCGTTCTCGACCCCACGCTCGCAATGGCAGGCCGGCACCATGCCCCACATCTACCAAATTGACCCCGCATGGTCGGAGCTGCCCTATACCGGTGGCACTATTCGCGAAAACGCTTGCGGTCCTACCTGCCTCACCATGGTCTATATCTTTAAGACCGGCCATACCGATAAGACGCCGGTCGATATATGCGCACTGGCCGAAGCCGGCAACTACGCCCCCACCGGTGCCACCGAGTGGTCGTTTATGACAGGCGGTGCGTGGCAGCTGGGGCTCAACGGAACACAGCTCTATAACGATCGCGAATCGATTACCCAAGCACTTCGCTCGGGTGCGCCCGTCATCGCCGCAGTGCGCCCCGGTACGTTTACTAACGTAGGCCACTACATCGTGCTCTACGGCATCGACGATGCCGACCAGATTGGTGTCTACGACCCCAACTCGGCCAGCCGCAGCGCCCGCCGCTGGGGCGTCGTAGAGGTCCTCAACGAAGTCGAAGCCATGTGGGCCTACTACTAGTCATTGGGGACAGATTTAAATTAGTAGTCATTGAGAACGTTCTTGTTTGACTAGTCATTTAAGAACGTCCCCAATGACTAGGTGAATAGCAAAAGCCCCGCAGTCGGAGCGGACTGCGGGGCTCATGAAGAGAGGCTAGTTTGTGGGCGCCTTGCCCGGCGCCCACGAGAGAGGCAACAGAGTAGAGACTACTCGTGGATGCGGGTGCCGGAGAGGCCGGCCATGGTCTCGGCGGCCTTGTCCAGGGCGCCGATGATGCAGGTGCGGCCCTTGCGGGAACGGGCGAACTTGATGGCGGCGCGGACCTTGGGCTCCATGGAACCCTTGCCGAACTGGCCCTCGTCGGCCAGGCGCTCGGCCTCGTCGGCGGTGATGTCCTCGAGCTCCTCCTGGTTGGGCTTGCCGAAGTTGATGGCGACATGCTCGACGGCGGTCAGCAGGAACAGAACGTCGGCGTCGCAGTCCTCGGCCAGCAGCTCGCCGCCCAGGTCCTTGTCGATGACGGCGGGAACGCCCTTGTAGCAGCCCTTGTTCTCGTAGTCGCGGACGACGGGGATGCCGCCGCCACCGCAGGCGATGACGATGAACTCGTTGTCGAGCAGGTTGAGGATGGAGTCAGCCTCGACGATCTTCTTGGGATCGGGGGAGGCGACGACGCGACGCCAGCCGCGGCCGGAATCCTCGACGAAGACCTTGGAGGGGTCCTCGGCCATGAACTCCTTGGCCTGCTCCTCGGTGTAGAAGGGGCCGATCGGCTTGGTCGGGTTCTTGAACGCGGGATCGTCCGGGTCGCACTCGATCTGGGTGACGACGGTGGCGGCGTGCCAACGCTTGTAGCGCTTGTGCATCTCGCGGCCGATGCCCTGCTGCAGGTGATAGCCGATGTAGCCCTGGGACATGGCGCCGCACTCGGGCAGCGGCATCTCGGGGGTACCGATGGCGTCGTGGGCAGCGGCGAAGGCGTTCTGGATCATGCCGACCTGCGGGCCGTTGCCGTGGGTGATGATGATCTCGTTGCCCTGCTCGATGAGACCGAGGAGAGCGTGGGCGGTGTTGCTCACGGCCTCGATCTGCTCGACGGGGTTGTTGCCGAGGGCGTTGCCGCCAAGGGCGACGACAATACGATCGGGCTTGCCAAGAGGCTTAGACATTGCTGGAATCCTTTCTGTAAAAGGCCTACAACCCATTAATAACCCGCGTCCGTGCGATACGCGAGTTTATTAAGGTTTATATTCTCTTTATCGCTCATTTTATTCATTTTGAAAATAGCGGAACGGTGAACGGTCGTTTTTGTCCGCTCAGCGTACAGAACTCCAGCTCAGACATATCTACGTAATTTACGTGCGACTTTATTTAAATGAAGCAAGGATTATGTTGGATTATGCAAACTACATCTCTGCTAAACACAAAACGGACAGCGCAATATCTTACTCGCGCTATACGAGATTCTATGCACTTATAAGTCGAGTATGCACCCCTGCAAAAACAAGGGGCTTTTCATCCAGCATAAGGAATAAAGAAGGGCTCCGAAAAGGCGGCAACAGCCAAGTCCTCCATCCATCCCCAAAGTGGCGCGAGGTTTCGCGGCAAAGCCGCGAAACAGCGAAGGGGACAAAAGGCCCCCCACAACCACGTCCTTCATCAGCCCACACAATCCGAGGACGTAGTCGTAGCAGGATCTGAGGGCTGACCTTCGCGGACACTCCGCAGGACGAAAGAACCCCCGCCGCACGTAGTGCGCAGCGGGGGTTCTTTCATGTCCGAGGACGTCCGCGAAGGTCAGCCCTCAGATCCTGCAGTGGGAGACCTAGGCCTCGTTATACACCGTCTTGAGCTTCAGCAGGTGAGCGTAGCGGTCCATGGCGGCCTGCTCGTTCTCCTTGAAGAGCTCCTCGGCGCGCTCGGGGAAGGAACGCGTCAGCGAAGCGTAACGGGCCTCGTTCATCAGGAACTCCTGATAACCGCCCGCGGGCTCCTTGGAATCGAGCGAGAACTTCTTGCCGGCAGCAGCCTCGGGGTTGAAGCGGAAGAGGTTCCAGTAACCACACTCGACAGCCTTCTTCATCTCGGCCTGGCAGTTCTGCATGCCGCCCTTCTTGATGGAGTGCATCTCGCAGGGGCTGTAGCCGATGATGAGGGACGGGCCGTCGTAGGCCTCGGCCTCGTGGATGGCCTTGAGGGTCTGAGCCGGGTTGGCGCCCATGGCGACCTGCGCCACGTAGACGTAGCCGTAGCTCATGGCAATCTCGGCCAGGGACTTCTTCTTGGTCACCTTACCGGCAGCGGCGAACTGAGCGACCTGGCCCAGGTTCGAGGCCTTGGAGGCCTGACCGCCGGTGTTGGAGTAGACCTCGGTGTCGAAGACGAAGACGTTGACATTGTGGCCGGAAGCCAGGACGTGGTCCAGGCCACCGAAGCCGATGTCGTAGGCCCAACCGTCGCCACCGAAGATCCAGAAGGACTTCTTGGTGAGGTAAGCCTTGTCGGCGAGGATCGCCTTGGAAGCGTCGCAGCCGCACTTCTCGAGCTCGGCAACGTAGGCAGCGGCAGCGGTCTTGGAGGCCTCGGCGTCGTTGACGGAGTCGATCCAAGCCTGGCCGGCGGCCTTGAGCTCATCGGACGGACCATCGGCAGCGATGATGTCCTGGGTAGCGGCGATCAGCTTGTGCTGAACGGCCTCATAGCCAACGGCCATGCCCAGACCGTGCTCGGCATTGTCCTCGAACAGGGAGTTGTTCCACGCCGGGCCGTGACCGTCCTTGTCCTTGCAGTAAGGAGCGGTGGCAGCGGGGTTGCCCCAAATGGAGGAGCAGCCGGTGGCGTTGGAGATGAACATGCGGTCGCCGGCGACCTGGGTCACCAGACGTGCATAGGCGGTCTCGGCGCAGCCGGCGCAGGAGCCGGAGAACTCCAGGTAGGGCTGCTTAAACTGGCTGCCCTTGACGTTGGCCGCGATGAGCTCCTTCTTCTCGGAGACGTTCTCGACCATGTAGTCCCAAACGGGCTGCTGGTCCATCTCCTGCTCGGTGGGAACCATCTCGAGGGCGCCCTTGGGGCAGACCTTGACGCAGTTGGTGCAACCCATGCAGTCGAGCGGGGACACAGCCATAGTGAACTTCATGCCCTTGGCCTTGGGGCCCATGGCGTCAAGCGTGCGGGTAGCCTCGGGCGCGGCGGCAGCCTCGTCCTCGGTCATCGCGAACGGACGGATGGTGGCATGCGGGCACACATAGGCGCACTGGTTGCACTGGATGCACTTGGTCTCGTCCCAGTGGGGAACGACCACGGCGACGCCGCGCTTCTCGTATGCGGAGGCGCCCAGCTCAAACTGGCCGTCGGCGCAACCGACGAAGGCGGAAACAGGCAGGCTGTCGCCATCCATGCGATCGATGGGCTCGAGCAGGTTCTTGACCTGCTGGGCGATAGCGGACTTGGTCTCCTCGGAGAGCTCGACGGGAGCGGCATCCTCGGCAGTTGCCCAGTCGGCCGGAACCTCGAACTTACGGAAGGCGGTAGCGCCGGCATCGATGGCCTTGTGGTTGGCGTCGACGATAGCCTGGCCCTTCTTCATGTAGGACTTGGTAGCCGCGTCCTTCATGTACTGCAGGGCGTCCTCGGCGGGCAGGACCTTGGCCAGCGCGAAGAAGGCGGACTGGAGCACCGTGTTGGTGCGCTTGCCCATGCCGACCTTGGCCGCCAGGTCGATAGCGTCGATCAGGTAGACGTTGACGTTGTTGTTCGCGATGTAGCGCTTGGCCACGGCGGGCATGTGCTCGGCGAACTCCTCGTCGCTCCACTGGCAGTTGACCAGGAAGGTGCCGCCCGGCTTGACGTCGCGGACCATCTTGAAGCCCTTAACGATGTAGCTGGGGTTATGGCAGGCGACAAAATCGGCCTTGGTCACGTAGTACGGCGAACGGATCGGGGAATCACCAAAGCGCAGGTGCGAGACGGTGACGCCGCCGGTCTTCTTGGAGTCGTACTGGAAGTAGGCCTGGACGTACTTGTCGGTGTGGTCGCCGATGATCTTGATCGAGTTCTTGTTGGCGCCGACGGTACCGTCGCCACCCAGACCCCAGAACTTGCACTCGATGGTGCCGGGAGCTGCGGTGTTGGGCGCATCCTCGGCCTCGGGCAGGCTCAGGTTGGTCACGTCATCGACAATGCCGATGGTGAACTCGCGCTTGGGCTCGTCCTTCTTGAGCTCCTCGAAGACAGCGAACGCGGACGCGGGAGGCGTGTCCTTGCTGCCCAGGCCATAACGGCCGCCGACGACCTTGATGCCCGTCTTGCCGGCCTCGTAGAGAGCGGAGACGACGTCCTGGTAGAGCGGCTCGCCGATGGAACCCGGCTCCTTGGTACGGTCCATGACGGCGATCTTTTTGACGGTCTCGGGGAGAACGTCGACGAAGTGCTTGATGGAGAACGGACGGAACAGACGAACCTTGACCAGGCCGACCTTCTCGCCGTGAGCGTTGAGGTAGTCGATGACTTCCTCGAGCACGTCGCAGAAGGAGCCCATGCACACGACGACACGGTCGGCATCGGGAGCGCCGTAGTAGTTGAACAGGCCGTAATCGGTGCCGAGCTTCTCGTTGATCTTCTTCATGTAGCCCTCGACGACGGCGGGAAGCTCGTCGTAGACCTTGTTGCAGGCCTCACGGTTCTGGAAGAAGATATCGCCGTTCTCGTGGCTACCGCGGGTGTGCGGGTGCTCAGGGTTGAGCGCGTGGTCGCGGAAAGCCTGGACGGCGTCCATGTCGCACATCTCGGCCAGATCCTTGTAGTCCCACATGGCGACCTTCTGGATCTCGTGGCTGGTGCGGAAGCCGTCGAAGAAGTTAAGGAACGGGGTCTTACCCTCGATGGCGGCAAGGTGAGCCACCGGCGAGAGGTCCATGACCTCCTGGACGTTGCCCTCGGCGAGCATGGCGAAGCCGGTCTGACGACAGGCCATGACGTCGGAGTGATCGCCAAAAATGTTCAGGGCGTGGGAAGCGACGCAACGCGCGGAGACGTGGAAGACGCCCGGGAGCTGCTCGCCCGCGATCTTGTACATGTTCGGGATCATCAGGAGCAGACCCTGAGAAGCCGTGTAGGTGGTGGTCAAAGCACCGGCGCCCAGCGAACCGTGAACGGTACCGGCTGCACCTGCCTCGGACTCCATCTCGACGACCTTGACCGGGGTGCCGAAGATGTTCTTGCGACCCTGGGCCGCCCACTGGTCGACATGGTCGGCCATCGGGCTGGACGGCGTAATGGGATAGATTCCCGCTACCTCGGTGTACGCATACGAAACATATGCGGCCGCCTCGTTGCCGTCCATAGACTTAAACTTACGCGCCATATACCCCTCTCCTCTCATATAGGTATACAGGCCCCGGCGATCGCCGGGATGTTGGCGTGATGGGATTTACGCTGTTGCTTCCAATCATCTGGCAGGCAGGCTCAGCAGCAGGTACGTGGCGTGGAGAGAAGACATGCCGAGGCGAGGGCCAGCTGATGCGCCCCACAGACCCGACCGCCCGTCTTGCACATGACCGAGCGCCGCAAAGGCCGCATGCCGGATGCTCCCGGGCACGCCCCGGCGATGGGAAGCGCCCGCAACGGAAATCCGCATGCGGGTTTATTGTACCCCGCCGTCAAGTGTAATTTCGGCAAATATAGGCGGGCGGTAAAGGTTTACCTCGGGTGACTGCCGAGAGCAAAATGATCCCTTGGGGACGGAGGGACCATTTGGCAGGACTGGCTAGAGGGCACCGAAGAGGATGGCGTAGGTAGTCGATTCGCCGAGCTTGAGCTCGTCGCCGGGATTGAGTTGGGCGGAACGGCCGGGCTCGACCTGAATGCAGACACGCGTGGCCCCGTTTACCACCACGGTTCCGTTGGTGGACGACAAGTCCTCGACGTGCCAGATATTTTGAGCATCGCACCAGATATGGGCATGGCGGGCCGAGACATCGTCGCCGACGTCGGTAATATCGCCCTCACCAGTGGCCAGCGCGCCAATCTCAACACCCTGCTCACTCGGCTGAATCCAGCGCGGGGCGCTCACGACAAAACTGTTTTGCACGCGCAGCAAGCCCAAGGGGTGCGCCGGGGCGGGTTCGCGTTCGCCCGCGGTCAGCGACATGCCAAGCGAACGCGGCGTGGATGTGCCTCCGCCACAGGTCGCGTGCGCGTAGTCGATGGCATAGTTCACCGAGGACCGCACATCCGCCGAACAGCCGACGGCGACAAACAGCACCAGCACGGCCTCGGCGCGCTCGGCGGGCATGAGTTCCGCCGCCTGGGACAGGCGATCGAGCGCGTTGCGATAGAGATTCGTGTCCTGGTGGCACTCTTCGAGCGCGCGTACCATCGGTTCACCTGCAGGACCGCACACCATATTGATCACAGCCGTGAAGTCCATGGGATTGCGCTGGCGCAGGGCCAGTTGCGACATAATACGCGCAGCCGAGGTACCGTATTCGGCAAAGTAGCGCTGCTGAAGCGTGCCGACCGGCGCGCGAACGATAAAGCGGGAAACCCAAGAGCGATCGGCGGCTCGGCTCTGCGGGCTGCGGCCGTCGACGAGCGGACGGGACGAAAGCACCAAGCCGCACAGCTCGATATGGCTCAGATGCGCCGCGCGCTTAAAGATGTCAAACATGGCCCCGCATGGGGTGAGCTCAACTTGAGATGCCATGACCTAGGCCTCCTTGGTCGTAGAAATAGAATCGGACGATACTTCGACAGGTCCGCCAAAAGTACGGGCAGCTGCGGCTCCACCGGCAAGCGGAGTCGCCATCTGGGCTTTTGTGCGTCGCGGTGCCGAAACGGGAAGTTCAAAGGCAAAGCCCATCGCAAGCAAAAACCACGTAAGCGTATAGGTTGCAACCAGAGCGGCAACAAGGCCGCCCATCACGGCGCGTTGGGAAAATACGCTACATGCAGCCACAACCAGCACCGGAACCTCGCAGGCAGAAAGCGCAAGCACACCCTGCAGGAAGCCCGAGCGCCGATCGCGCGCAAGTGCCCCCGCGGCAACGCCGGCTATGCCTGGCAGCGCCAACGCCAGTGCGGCAATAATACCCGGTAGCGACCCAGACCACACGAGCGATCCCAAAGTCGCCGTCACGCGAGCGCCCGACGCCAGCAGCGCGGCCGAGACCACGACCACAGTCCAAACCACGCCACAGACGACCGACGCGCCGACCATCAGCGCGCGACGAACCGCGCGGCCGGACGCATCCATGGGGCACGGCGTGAGCGGCTCGCCGCGGAGCGAACGACCGACATTTTGCGCATAGTGGTCACAAAACGCCGAGAGCGCCGCCTCGACCGCCGCCGGCTCGGGACGATCTTTTTGATGGCTGGACAGGCAGGCCATCACCACGTCGAACAGCTGGGCATCGACAAACGCCAGCGCATCGCGCAGCTCTTCGGAATCCGGCTCAAGCCCCAGCTGCTGGGCCTGCTCGGCCGCGGCGAGCGCCACATCGGGCTCACGACGAAGCAGCTGAGTCAAATCGCAACCGGGCACATGGGCACCAATGGGATAGTCGGGCCGCGTGTCCATCTTGAGACGGTAGGGGCTCGCGATGTCGCGCGTCTTTTTGCGCGAACCCGAGGTGCCCGAAGTGCTCGGCGCGGCTTCGTATGGCGCGACGCCGGCAATGAGCTCGTAAACCGTGCTTGCCGCGGCATAGACGTCAATCGCCGGCGACATACGCAAAGCGCGCAGGTCGGGAATATCGTCGGTGAGCATCTCGGGCGGGGCGTAGGCAACCGTCGCGCGACGCAGCGTGGCATAACGCTCCGTAAACGACGCCTTGCCGCCGGTACCGGCCACGGCCGACGCAGGCTCAAGCGCCAGCGACGAGCCAAAGTCGATCAGGCACAGGTCAAAGGTGCCCTCGGCAAGCTGCCGGTCAAGCGGTAGACGCGCCGTGCGCACCATAATATTAGCGGGCGAGATATCGCGATGGACAAAGCCCTCGCCCACCAGGCTCATACGGCAGAGCAGATCGAACAGGTCGCGACCCAGACGCGCCGCCACAAGCGGCGACAGGCGTCCGGCATCGTCCACGGCAAGTCGCGAACGCAAGCGGGCAAGCGTCTCGCCCTCGACCCATTCCATGACAATTGCAGGCACACCGTCGACCTCGCCCCAGCCATAGAGGCGGGGAAAGCCCTTGAGGCCCGAAAGGGCGCGGTGGCATTCATATTCCTCGCGAAACGCTGCCTTGAACTTGGCGACCAGCGCCTCGTGAGCGGCATCGTCGTCGAACTCATCGCGCGCCGGCAAGATGAGCTGCTTGAGCGCCACGGCCTCGCCTTGGGCGTTGACAGCACGCGTCACGCGGCCGATACCGCCACGGCGCATGGTGGCATCGTCGGCAAACAGCATCGTAAAACGACGCAGATAGGCAGGCAGTTCGTCCTGACCGAGCGCAATGGCCGGCTCAAACCCGTCGACACGCGCCAGGCGCAGGCCGACCATGGAATCGCGACCGAGCGATTGTGGTGTGGTGGATGCAAGATCGGTCATCATAGGGCAAGCGCCGCCACGTTATTGTTGAAGTTACCGAGCGCGACGTCATCATCGCCGTAATGGCCGACCCATTGACATAGGTTGGTGTAACAGCCCCACAGATTGGCATACTGCTGATACCACCTTGACCGGGGCGAGAATGTCTGACGACCGAACTCGGCTCGAATGACAAACATCTCCCCGACCAGGCTGTCGCACGGCCTGGGATCTCCCGTAGAGTTATAGGTCGAGACCACGTCATTGGCACGAGAAACATAGCCGTCGAGCATGTTGTACTTGGTCACAAGCCAACTGTGAATGCTCTCTTCCTCAGCAGCGGAAAGGCCGCCGGAGTTTGCATCGTTGTCAGTGTTGCCGCCCGTCGAGCCGCCGTTTCCAGGCCCTCCGGTAGAGGAACCCGACCCAGAGCCGCCGCCCGAACTCGATGAATCCGAGCCGGAGCCAGAAGTATCCGAGCTACCGGGCTTTCCGGACTGCTGGGCGTCCTGCTCCTTTTGCTGCTCGACCTTATTCACCGTTGCCGCCACGCTATTGTTGGACAATCGATCGATGATCTTGGTGTTGGTGAGCACGATGGTTTTGCCATTGGCAAGCGTGACTTCGTTGTCCGGGGCCTCGGCGCCGTCCGCATCGTCGGTGCCAAACACAATATGCCCGACCACACTTGCCCAAGCATATCCAGTCGTGGTGCCCAGATCGCTTTTGACCTCATGCCCCACGCGCGGTTCGCGTGCGGCATGCGCCTGCATCATGGACGGCACGGTCATGCCATAGGCAGAAACGCCAGCTATGACCAGCACCAGCGAGCACGATAGCAGTGCGTACGCCCGCGGCGCCAAGCCCAGTCGGCGTCGTATGCGCACCGCGGCGCCGCGCTTTGTCTGAGTGCCACCGGGCCGCATGCGTTCTCCTCCAACAAAAACACGCCGCTCGGGAGCGGCGCATTCATTCGAATCCATATTTGAGTGTATCAGCGAACCAAAAAGGTTGCGCAACGAATGGACAAATTAAGGATGCGAGCGGAAGCGTCCATGCGATAAGCGGATACGAAGCATCTTTGTTGCACAACAAACTCACAGTCGCACGGGGAAATTATGACTACCCCGTGCGTCGCGAGGAAAACATACGGCAGGAGCAGGCTCGCCACCTAAATCGCGCGGCGGGCCTCGATGGCGCGGCCAAGCGTAAGCTCGTCGGCATACTCCAAGTCGCCGCCCACGGGAAGGCCGCTTGCCAGACGCGACACCTCGACGCCCAACGGCTTGATGGTACGGGCCAGATAGCTCGCCGTGGTCTCGCCCTCAATATTGGGGTTGGTGGCGATAATGACCTCGTGGATATCCTCGTGGCCCAAGCGCGCCAGCAACTCGCGGATGTGCAGCTGCTCGGGACCGATCTTGTCCATGGGGCTGATCACGCCGCCCAGCACGTGGTAGAGGCCGTGGTAGCTGCCCGTGCGCTCAATCGCCTGGACATCGCGCGGCTCACCCACCACGCAGATGCGGGTGGTGTCGCGCATCGGGTCCTGGCAGATGGAGCACTCGTCGGCCGTGGCGTAGTTAAAGCAACGGCTGCAAAAGTGGACCTCCTGCTTGACCTCCAGGATGGCCTCGGCCAGGCGGCGCGCCTCCTCGGCGTCGGCCTCCAACAGGTAATAGGCGATGCGCTGGGCCGACTTGGGACCAATGCCCGGCAGACGGCCCAGCTCATCGAGCAGTTTTTGCAGACTGTGGTTGGCACTCATATATATGCGTGTCTTAGAACGGCATGCCCGGGATGTTGAGGCCGCCGGTGATGGCGCCCATCTGCTTGTTGGCGAGCTCGTTGACGCCGCGGACGGCCTCGTTGACGGCAGCCATGATCATATCCTGCAGCATATCGACGTCCTCGGGATCGAGCGCATCGGGATCGATGGTGAGGTTGACGAGCTCCATCTCGCCGTTAACGGTCACCTTGACCATGCCGCCGCCGGCAGAGGCGTCGACGGTCTGGGACTTGAGGTTCTCCTGCGCGGCGGCAAGCTGCTCCTGCATCTTGCGAGCCTGCTTCATCATCTGCTGCATGTTCATACCGGCCATGATGGCTCCTTTACGTGCGGCCGCACGCCGAGCTGCAAGGGCAGCCGGAGCACGGCGGGACTTTCAAACTCAAAAATCGTACCACGGCGCGAGGCCAGCGAGCGGGGCGGACGTGTTACCTCAGTCGATATACATGTCCTGGAGCGCAAGCCGCACCCATAGATTATGCAAAGTTGAATAATTCGCATCTGCATAATATTTAAAGCTAAATCTTGTAGAGCCGGAATCCGACATTTAATGCGTACCACTAAATGGCTAAATGCCGAGCCACTGCTCGAGGCGGCGCTCATGACGGCGGGGTATAATTTGATTGCAATAGATAGCAATTTGGAGGTGCCCCATGAATGCCCCCGACGCGCTCCAAAACATCCGCTCAAAACACCCCGTTGCATATGTGGTTCTCTATCTCTTTGTCGGCTGGGCATTGCTGGTTATCATCACCCATGCTATAGCCTTTGGAGCAGAACTACTGATAGCCAGCTCGGACCAGCCCGTCGTCAAATGGGAAGCGACCGATGAGTGCACCGACGGAACTCGAACCATTTACTACAACAGCCCGTCCCTCTACCAAGAGTTCAAGGTCAAGATAAAGGACTCCAAGATTGTCGATGCCGAACTAGGCGCTTTCTTGACAATCGGAGCAACCGTCAACGCCGAGCAAGTCGAGCACACGGACAGCCATGCGACGTATCGTATCGACCTCAGCATCCTAGGCCGACCGTCACGTACCTGTCTGCTCGAATGCGAGATACGCGGCACCGCGTTGCACATGTCCGAAATACAGATGCGCCCGGGCAAAGAGATCTCTTCTTGAGCAGCATACCCGCCCGCACGGTTACTCCACCGGTTTGAAGATGGTGGACTGGCCGAAGACGCTGCGGATGAGGGCTTTGGCCTCGTCCTCGGTCTGCGGGATGCTCGGGGCTGCACCCTGATGGCCGAAGGGGCTGCCCGCACCGGGGTTGGACTCCCAGGGAGCTGCAGGAGCGCCCTCCTCTTTGGGGGCAGTTGCAGCGGACTTGGGCGCGGACGCCGCACCCGGCACGTCGAACGGAGGCAGATCGTCCCCGCTCGCATCGACAGCGAAGCCGCCGACCATAGCGTCGTCGTAGGGCACCTGCTCGGATTCCCACGGCGCGGACTGCGCGACAGGCTGAGCCTTGGGGGCAGCCGAGCGCTCGGGCGCACGAGGTGCGGGCTCAGTCGGGAGCTTACCCGTGGCAGGAGCGCCGGCGGGGTTGTCGGAGCGTAGCCAGGGGGCTTTGCCCAGGTCAGACGACTTGGGCGCGGGCGAGACGGGCTTGGGCGCGGGTGTCGGAGCAGCCGGTTTGGGCGCCGCGGGCTTAGGCGCCGACGGGGTCGATGCCGCTACCGGCGCCGCTTGCTGCTGCGACGCGCTGGCGCTCGAGGATACAGGGGCCGCCGAGGACACGGGTTGCGGGTCCGCAGATGCCGCAGCCCGTGCAGATGGAGAATGCTCCTCATGTTGAGGAGCCGGCGTGCCACCCCCATCCAGGACATAGTCGACGGTACGACGACCGAAGACCGCGCAGACCGTCGGCAGGACCACCGACTGCGTATCGGCGCGACCGAGCATCTTAATGGCAAAAGTCGAACCCGCGGGGAACGAGACCGTGAGCTTGGAGCCGTCGTCGGCCGTGGCGCGGGCGTTGAGCAAAAGCCCTGCGTAGGAAGCCTGACGCGCCTTGACACGCTCGACAACCTCGGCCCATTTGCGCTGCAGCTCTCCGGCATCCTCGACCGCGGGCGTCTCGGCAGCACCGGCGGCGGCAACCTGGGCGGCATTGTTGGACTGGGGCTTAGGTGCCGGAGCGGTGGCAGACGCGGGGGCCGCAACGGGCTGAGGCGCGGGGGCCGGCGCAGGCTGAGGTGCAGGCGCTGCAGGCTTGGAAGCTGACACGGACGCAGAACGGGGCGCAGGCTGGGCAGCCGGAACAGCAGCACCACGGTCCCAAGGCATACCGCCCTGGCGCGCGGACGTAGCAGCGGGGGCAGCGGATGCCGCCGGGGCGGCAGCGCGGGCGCCCGAAATGAGCGTCGGCTGTTGGGCAGCAGCGGGTACGGATGCTGCAGGCGCGGCGGCCTGAACAGCAGCCACGCTCGCCGGCACGGCGGCGTTGGCAACCATGGCCTCCAGGCGTGCCACGCGCTCGGCCAATGCCTCAATCGTTAAATCAGCCTCGGGACGCGCCAGACGCGTGCAGGCAATCTCGAGCACCAGGCGCACGTCGCTCGCGCCCCTCATCTCCAGTGCGGCATCGTCGAGCACCGTCAGCACGCGGGCCAGGCGGTCGGCAGGATGCTCGCCAAAGGCAGCGGCCTCGGCAGCAAGCGCCTCGGCCTGCTCCGAGCCGCCCTCAAACAGCTCGGCACGGGCACCGGCAACGCAGGCAACGTACACGTCACGCACATGCGCCACCAGGTCGCGCGTCAGCTCAAGCAGGTCATTGCCCTCCTCGACCTGCACACGAATCAGTCCATAGAGCTCGGCAACATCGCGATCGGCAATGGCGCGGGAAAACTCGCCCAGGATCTGGTCCGAAACCTCGCCCAAAAGCGAGCGGGCGTCGTCCGCATGCACAGAACCGTTGCCAAAGACGCTCAGCTGCTCCAGCGTGGAGAGCGCGTCGCGCATGCCGCCCTTGGCATGGCGCGCCACGATGGCGAGCGCCTCGTCGTCGTAATCGAAGCCCTCCTGCTCGCACACGTATGCCAGGCGATGCTCGATATCCTCGTTGCCGATGCGGTGGAAATCGAAGCGCTGGCAGCGCGAGAGGATGGTCTCCAGAATCTTTTGCGGATCGGTGGTGCACAGCACGAAGATCACGTGCGCCGGCGGCTCCTCGAGCGTCTTGAGCAGCGCGTTGAACGCCGCCGTCGTGAGCATGTGAACCTCGTCGATGATATAGATCTTGTACTTGCCGCGCACCGGGGCAAAGTTGACGGAGTTGATGATCTCCTCGCGCACGTTGTCCACGCCGGTACGGCTTGCGGCATCGAGCTCGTAGACATCGGGGTGGTTGCCCTCGGCAATGAGCTCGCACTCCTCGCAAGTACCGTCGGGCATGCAGCCGCTTGCACCCTCGGCGCGCGCCGCCTCGGCATTGCGGCACAGCAGCGCCTTGGCCAGAATGCGCGCCATGGTGGTCTTGCCCGTGCCGCGCGGTCCGCAGAACAGGTAGGCGTGGGACAGGCGCCCCTCGGTGATGGCGTGCTCGAGCGTCGAGACGATATGCTGCTGGCCCACCACGGAGTCGAAGGTGAGCGGGCGATACTTTCGGTACAACGATTCCATGGGTGCTCCCCCGGGTATACTGAGTCTTGTTGCCGCGACGGCCATGCGGTCGCACGGCATACTGCATTCATAATAACCCGTACGGCGAGCCCGCCGCGATAGGAGTCCAAAGAGCATGGCAGACGCAGAGAGCAACCTCGTTCCCTCCGAAGCAGCCGACCAGGTCGAGGTCGCGCTCGAGGAGCAGGCCGCAGCCGACGACAGCATCCTGTACCTCAACGAGTACCAGTACGAAAACGACCTGGTCACCGACTTCGCCCGCCTGGTCGCCTCACCCAGGCGTCGCGGCTCGCTGTATGTCGCCGCGGCAATTGCCGCGCTCATCGGCATCGGCATGCTGGTGGCCGGCGGCAGCTGGATCAAGTTCGGTGTCGTCCTGATCGTATTCGGCGCCTTTTTGGCCTGGTGGAGCAAAAACCTGCACCACACCCTCGCCCGCGACTATATCGACGCCGTTGAGGCCGACGAGTCCATGGGTGGCCGCTATCGCCGCGTCGCCGCCAACGAGGACGGCCTGATGGTTTGGGGCAAGAGCGGCAAGTCGCAGTTCTTCCCGTTTGAGAAGCTCGACCACGTGCTCGACGGCGAGCGCATCTTTGTGGCCATGTTCGCCGACCAGGGCGTGACGATCCCCAAGGACACCTTTATTCGCGGCGATGCCGAACAGTTCGGCCCCTTCCTTAAGGCGCGCATCAACAAAAAACTCCGCATCGAGACCAAACGCAAGAAGATGAAGGCAGAAAAGGCCGCCGTCGAGGCCAAGCAGGGCGACAAGCCCCAGGAGACCAAGGGCAAGCAGCGCAAGCAGAAGAAGAACAAGAAGAAGCGCTAGGCCGGACGCAAGGTCCAGACCCCAGACGGAGCTTAAATTGAATGTCGCCCACCTGCGCGTGCTACACTAGCAGCATCTATGCCACCGCGAACGGCTCGGCTCCGCGCCCGCCGCTCGCAAACGAACTTTAAACGCACGAGGGTTGGCCATGCCGCTTTTCTCGCAACATACCGCCCGGTTCTCGCCGGACGTTCCTTTGGAGGGCACCAGCTCTCGCGAGCTGCTCAAGCGGTACCAGCCGCTCGAGACACTTGCGACCGGCGGTTTTGGCTCCATCGAGATCTGCCGCGACACGCACCTGCGCCGCCGCGTCGCCATTAAGCGCATCCCCCTTATCAACGGTGCCGGCATGCCCGCCAGCGACATCATGGATGTCCTGCGCGAGGCGCACACTGCCGCTATGCTTCAACATCCCAACATCGTGCAGGTCATCGACTTTACGCACGACACAGCCTATGCCTACCTGGTTATGGAATATGTCGATGGCATGTCGCTGGCCGAGTTTTTGCATCGCGTGGACGGCCACTCACTTACCTTTGACGAGGCCGCAGCCATTGCCGATGCCCTGGGCCAGGCGCTCACCTTCGCCCATAGTAATGGCGTACTCCACCTGGACATTAAGCCCGCCAACGTGCTCATCGACCACTCGGGCAATGTAAAGCTCACCGACTTTGGCATGGCGCGACTGTCGTCCGCCGGTGGCTTTGGCGGCTCGCGCGGCGGCACCATCGGCTACATGCCGCCCGAGCAGCTCGATATCGAGACCGGCACGGTCGATGAGCGCGCCGATGTCTTTGCCCTCGCCTGTGTGATCTACGAGGGCTTGTGCGGCAGCGCTCCCTTTATGGCAGCCACGCCCGCCGACTCGCTCGACCGCATCATCGGCGGCGCCACCTATCCCAGCGAGCTGATACCACACTTTCCCCCGGGAGCCGAGGCTGCGCTCATGAGCGCGCTCTCCCCCATGCCGCAGGACCGCCCCAACAGCATCGAGGCATTTTGCGACCAGCTCCTTGCCGGTCTGGGCAGCGTGCGCGAAGGCCGTCGCAGCCTGGAGCAAATGGTTGGCGAGCTTTCGGATGACGAGCAGGAGCTCGACGATATCGAGCCGTCGCACTACGAGGACGACGCCATCGAGGTCGACCCCGCACTCGGCTGGGCGGGCACGCGCTGGAGCCATGCGCGCGACTACACCATGCGCACTATCTCGGCGCTAACGTGCGGCACCTTTAGCTTTTTGTTGATGCAAACGGCCGGGGTCGCGGCGCTTCCCGGCCTGGTCATTGCGGCTATCGCGATCGGAGCGGCGGCTGGCCTGGCCCCCCAGATCGGCTCGGCCATCTCCGCTGTGGGCTTTTTGGTGCTCATGGCCAACGCCACCATGCAGGCACAGGGCATCCTGTCGATGCTGCCCGTCGCGGTGATCTTTGCCGCCGCCATGTCCGGTTGGTGGATCGCCTGGGGTCGTACCGAGGCTGCCGCGAGCGCCGCACTCGCCTGTGCACTCGCGCTTGGCTGTCTGACCGGCAATACCTTCCTGGCAGCTGGGGTCGCCGCCGGCGTCGCGTCATTTTGGCTCGGCCCGGCAAGCGCCGCCGCGGCAACGGGCATGGGCACGCTTTTTGCCCGTCTGGCCACGGTCGCGCTTTCAGCCGGAGGCGTGCTGGGGCTCGGTAACGTTGCCGCAGCGCTGGGAGACCCACTCCTTTGGGCTGCCTTTGGGCTGGCCGCGGCAACTGCCGCGGCGTCATCTGCGCTGCTCAATGCCCATGCCAAGCGTGCCGATCAGGACTCAAACCTTGCCGCAATCGCCGCCATCGCTGTCACCGGCATCGGCTGCGCAGCGGCGTCCTGTCTTGCACACCATATGGAAATTGCCAGCCTTGCAGCCGCGGTCATCGCCAAGGCGGCGGTTGCGGGAACCCTATCCTCTATAATCGTTGGGATATGCCTATATTTGCTCGGATACCAAAGAACCTATACGGAGAGTGATCTTTCGTGAACTTCCTGAACATCTTCGAGGACCACGTGGCCGGCATCTTCGGTGCCACCCGTGCCCCGTTCTCCTTTAAGAAGCTTGCCAAGCAGGCCGCTCGCGACATGGAGGATCAGACTCTGGTGATCAACGGCGTCAACACGGCGCCGGCACTCTATACCATCCTGATCGCCGCCGACGACGATCCCATGCTCGCCCCGTTCTACCCCGAGCTTTCGCGCGAGGTCCGCGAGTTTGTGAAGGCGCAGGCCGAAAAGCGCCGCTATGTCTTTGTCGGCGAGCCCCTCGTGCGCTTTATGATCGATCCGCAGCTGCGCGCCGGCAAGTTCTCGGTCTTTGCCGAGAACGTCGATGCCCCCACGCTCGGCCGCCTGTACGAAGAAGAGCGCGCCTATCAAAACGGCCTGGGCCAGAACAACTCCGCGGCAAGCCGTGCCGCCAGCGCCCCGCGCGCCGACCAGCAGCAGTTTGCTGCCCCGCAGCAGCAGCGCCCCGCCGCCATGCCCCAGCAGCAGCCGACGCCTCGCGCCGCCGCTCCCGACCCGCTTGCCGTGGCAGACCCCTTCGCGCCTAGCGTCCCCGACCCCGCCGCCGCACCCATCCCGGTGCCTCAGACCGTCTCGCGCGACGCGCTTGCCGGCATGGGCGGAGCCGCCGCGACCGGTGCCGCCGTGGGCCTAGGCGCCGCAGCCGGCATCGCCTCCAACATGGCGAGCACTCGCGCCCCGCAGCGCCCGCTCGCCCAGCTCGTCGACGTCGTGAGCGGCGAGAGCCATAGCATCACCTCCGCACAGGTGACCATCGGTCGCGAGCGCTCAGTTTCCGACATTGCCCTGCGCGACCCCAACGTGTCGCGCCGCCACGCCCAGCTCACCTTTACGGGCTCGGATTGGTCGATCGAGGACCTCAATTCCACCAACGGCACGCTCGTCAACAACCGCCGCATTACGCGCTGCCCGCTGCGCAACGGCGATCTGCTGACGTTTGGCCTGAGCACCTTTGAATTTAGGGGATAGTCGCTTATGAACATCGATATCGTCCTTTTTGCAGGCCGCATCGTCCTGGTCGCCCTGCTCTATATCTTCTTGTTCGCCGTCATGAAGACAGGCGTGGGACTTGTGCGTGGACAGCGCCGCGACTCGGCTATCTGGACGATCGATGTGGACAAGGGTCCGCGCGGTATCCGCGGCATCCACGTAGACATGCTCGGCCCCGTCATCGTCGGTCGCTCGCCGTCTTCGGACATCTGCATCAACGAACCGTTCGTCTCGGCCTCGCATGCGCGCTTTTCGCTGCAGGGCCCGGCGCTCATCATCGAGGACCTCAACTCGCTTAACGGCACGCTCGTCAACGGCCGCCAGCTCGTGGAGCCCGCGACGCTGCGTGAGGGCGACGAAGTCCAGATTGGCGACGTGGTCATGAAGGTGAACCGTCGATGATCGACGAGGAGAACAAGTCCGCAACTATGACCGAGGCACCGGCCGCCGCCACAGCTGCGCCGGCCCACGCCGCTCCGGCGGGCTCCACACCCGTGGAGCCCGAGGACACCGTGTTCTCCCTGCCTCTTTCGCATGTAACGCATGATATTTCGGATCTCGCCGATAACGAGGGCGAAGAGGATGCCGCAGCAGCGCCCATCGGCGCACATGCTGCGGAACAGCCCACAGCGCCCGAAGCAACCCCGGCGCCGGCTCACTTTGCAGAACCCGTCGCCGCGGCAATCAACGAGAGCGCTGCGGTGTTTGCAGCACCCGAGCCCGCCGCGCCGGCGTTTCCCATAGCCCCGGCATCCGAGGTTGCGCCCGAGGCAGGGCCATCCCCCGAGGACTGCCCTGCACCCAAGACCCCGCAGCCTGCGCCCGCAAGCGAGTCCGATGCCGTGGCCGAGCCCGCCGCCCAGTCGCAAAACACGCCCGCGCCGTCGCACTTTGCGACGCCCGAGCCTATAGACGTCAGCCCGCAAGATGACGAGTCGACCGCCCACGTTTCCGAGGAGCCCGACTCCCCGGACACCGGCGATTCCGAATCAAACGCCAAGACCGACACCGTCTCTCCCGGTGACACAGCCGAAATCGACGTTGCCGCCGTTGAGGCCAAGCTCAAAGACCCCGGCTCGACCATGAGCTTTGAACCCCTAACCGAGGAGCGCATCGAGACCGACTCGACCTATGATGCCGGCACCACCACGCAACTCATGTGGGGCGCCCGCTCCGACGTTGGCTGCGTGCGCCCGCACAATGAGGATTCCTACCTGGTGCAGTCGCCGCTCTTTTGCGTATGCGACGGCATGGGTGGTCACGCTGCCGGCGAGGTGGCCTCTTCTATCGCTGTCGAGACTATTGCCAAGACGGCCCCACAGTCCGCCGACGCAGCACGCCTGGCCGCAGCCGTCGAGGCAGCCAACGCCGCCGTAATCGAGGCTGCCTTGAATGGCCTGGGCAAGCCCGGCATGGGCTGCACAGCCACTTGCGCCTATATCGAAAACGACACGCTCGCCATCGCCCACGTGGGTGACTCTCGCGCCTACCTGCTCCACGAGGGCACGCTCATCCGCGTGACCCGCGACCACTCCTACGTGGAGGAGCTCGTGGACGCCGGCGAGATCACGGCAGATGAGGCTCGCGTCCACCCCAACCGTTCGGTCATCACCCGCGCGCTGGGCTCGGACCCCGCTATGTATGCCGACCACTTCACTCTGCATATCGAGGAAGGCGACCGTCTGATCCTGTGCTCCGACGGCCTTTCGAGCATGATTCCCGATAGCGATATCGAGAACATCGCCACGCAGTCCTCAACCGCGCAAATCTGCGTCGACAACCTAGTGGACGCGGCGCTTGCCGCCGGCGGCCACGACAACGTGACCGTAGTAGTCGTTGACCTGGTTGACGATGGCGTTATGCGCGAGGCGCAGCGCGTGCGTCGCCGCAACATTACTATCGCCGCCATCCTGGCCCTCGTCTTTGTGCTGGCGGCTGGCATCTGGGCCTACACGGGTGTCACCGGCTCGTACTACCTGGGTACCTACCAGGGCAATGTCGCCGTCTGGCGCGGCCTGCCCGGCAAGCCGCTCGGACTCAAGCTCCACTGGCTCGAAAGCGAAACCAGCATCAAGCTATCCGACCTGCCCGAAGACACGCAAAACCGCCTCAAGGCGGGTATTCCGCAAACAAGTGTCGACGATGCGCAGGACACGATATCCAAGTACCGCCACCAGATCGACGAGGAGCAGACCCGCCAGGTGATCGACGCGCAAACGATTCGCGACAACACCAATCAGGGATCGACCTCCGAATCAGATTCCGAGAAAACCGCCGAACAGTCCGCCGAGGCCGAAGCCTCCGATAAGAATTAGAAAGGGAGTGCCGCTTATGAGTCGCCGCAACACCGAGCTGCTCTTGCTCATCGCCTCGGCGTTCCCCGTCATCCTGCTGTATGCGATGTACGTCCTCACCGCGGGCGCTGCCATCTCCTTTGAGACGCTCGCCGTACCGATCGGCCTCTTTGCCGCCTTTGCCGCGGCCCACATTGCCGTGCGCATCTTGGCGCCCGGTGCCGACCCCGCCATCCTGCCCATTGTCTTTGTGCTTTCGGGCATCGGCATCACGTTCGTGACGCGTCTCGCCCCCGCTCTCGCGATCTCACAGCTCATCATCCTGTTTGTCTCGGTGGCGCTCATGGTGGGAACGCTTGCGCTAGTCAAAAACCTCGACGTGGTCATGCGCTACAAGTACACCTTTGGCATCATCGGCATCATTCTGCTGATGCTGCCTATCTTTATCGGCACCACGATCTCGGGCTCCAAGCTGTGGATTCGCATCGCGGGCTTTACCATCCAGCCCGGCGAGTTCGCCAAGGTCTTTATCGTCCTGTTCCTGGCCGGCTACCTGGCCGAGAACCGCGAGCTGCTCTCCATCTCCAACCGCAAAATCCTGGGCTTTAAAATCCCTCGCCTGCGACTGCTGCTGCCGCTGTTTGCCGTATGGGGCGTGTGCCTGCTCGTCGTCGTCTTCGAACGCGATCTGGGTTCGGCCGTGCTGTTCTACACCATCTTCTTGCTGATGCTCTACGTTGCCACGGGGCGCTTTTCGTATGTCGTTATCGGCCTTGCGCTCTTAGCCGTTGGGGCCGTGGGCGCCTACAAGTTCCTGTCGCACGTTCAGGTGCGTTTCCAAGTTTGGGTCGATCCGTTTAAGGACGCCCAGGGCCAGGGCTACCAGATCGTCCAGTCGCTCTTCTCGCTTGCCGACGGCGGTCTGGTCGGCGTTGGCATCGGCAACGGGATGGCCAACAACATCCCCGTCGTCGAGTCCGACTTTATCTTCTCGGCCATCGGCGAGGAGATGGGTCTTTTGGGCGGCGGCGCCGTGCTCATCCTGTTTATGCTCTTTGCCGTACGTGGCCTCACCACAGCTGCCCGCGCTAAATCCGACCTCGCCGCCTTTAGCGCCACCGGCCTTACGGCAGCCATCAGCTTCCAGGCCTTCTTGATCGTGGGCGGCGTAACCCGCCTGATCCCGCTGACCGGCGTCACCCTGCCCTTTATGAGCCAGGGCGGCTCCTCTCTGCTGGCGAGCTTTATCATCGTCGCGCTCCTGCTGCGCGCCGGTGACGAGGCGACCGGACGCGAGGCCGAGCTTACCGGCACCGGCACCATGGCCGCCATCACCGATAATCAGGTCGCATCTGCCGCCGCCCCGACGGGCTCGCGCTTTGCCACCTCGTCTTCCTACGGCAGCGGCAGCCATTCCGTCGGCTCGCGCATGCGCCGTCGCCTGCTCGACACGCCTGAATCCGGTGTGCTCGGCCGCGTGGCGCTCGCCAACCGTCTAACTCGTGCGGTGCTCGCCTTTACGGCGCTGTTCGCCATCCTTATCGGCAACCTCACCTATGTCCAGGTCATCAAGGCCAAGGACTATCAGGACATGCCGACCAACAACCACACCATCGCCCGCTCCAAGTACATCCAGCGCGGTTCCATCATCACATCCGACGGCGTGACGCTGGCCGAGTCGCTGCAGCAGGAGGACGGCACCTACGTACGCTCCTACCCCAACGGTAACCTGGCAGCGCACGTGGTTGGCTACGTGAGCCAGCAGTATGGCACCACCGCCATCGAGAGCGTCATGAACGATACGCTCACCGGTTCTAAGGACTACTCCAGCTGGAACAACGCCATCGCGTCGCTCGCGGGCCAGACCCAGCCGGGCAACACCGCCAAGCTCACCATCGACTCGCGCATCCAGACGGCTGCCGAGCAGGCGCTCAAGGGCTTTAAGGGCGCTGTAGTGGTCATCGACCCGCGTACCGGCGCGGTTCTCGCATGTGCCAGCTCGCCCACTTACGACAACACCAACATCGATGCCCTGCTGCAGACGGGCGGCGGCGAGGACGGCTCCATGTACAATCGCGCCATGGACGCGCTGTACACGCCGGGCTCAACGTTTAAGGTCGTTACGCTTTCCGCGGCACTCGAGACCGGTACCGCCAGCCTTACCAGCACCTACCAGGCGCCCGGCTCCATGGACATCGGCAACGCACCGGTCACCAACTATGCCAACGAGAGCTACGGCACCGTCAGCCTGCAGCAGGCCTTTGCCGTGTCCTCCAACGTCGTCTTTGGCCAGGTGGCAAACGAAGTTGGCGCAAACACGCTCGTGCAGTTTGCCAACGCCTTTGGCTACGGCCAAAAGCTCGGCCAGGACCTGACCTCCGCAGCCTCCATCATGGCCGACCCGTCGCTCATGACCGAGTGGGAGACCGCCTGGGCCGGCGCCGGCCAGCCTGTCGGCATGGACCACACGCCCGGCCCGCAGACCACCGTCATGCAAAACGCCGTGATTGCCGCCGCCATCGCTAACAGCGGCGTGGTCATGGACCCGTACTTTGTAGCCCAGGTACTCGCCCCGGACGGAACCGTGGTCAAGACCACGCAGTCCCGCTCGCTGGGTCAGGCCGTCAGCTCCGCCACGGCCGACCAGGTCAAGCAGGCCATGCTTGCCGTCGTCCAGTCCGGCACCGGCACCGATGCCCAAATCCCCGGCGTCAAGGTCGCCGGCAAGACTGGCTCGGCCGAGACCGGCGGCACCAACGTCAACTCGATGTTCGTTGGCTTTGCACCTTACGATTCACCCACGGTCGCTATCTCGGTGGCCTTAGAGGATTACGACAAGCATGACGTCAAGGCCGCCAAGATCGCCGGCATCGTCCTGACCGCGGCGCTTGCCGCACAGGGAGCGTGATGCCCATGATTGAATCGGACACCCGAGGCGCGCCGCGGCCGAAGAGTTAGCGGCAACGCGCCACACGGCCCCAGCGGCCACATCGTAGGTACTACACACATCGTTGAGCGAATAGTTATGTTAGGAGCAGGAATGGAACAGAGGGTCCTCGGGGGAAGATACCTCCTTAAGGATAAGGTGGGAACAGGCGGCATGGCGACCGTCTACCGTGCACAGGACCAGGTCCTCGACCGCACGGTAGCCGTCAAGATCATGCTGCCGCAGTATGCTGGCGACGCAACCTTCGCCGCACGCTTTAAGCAGGAGGCCCAGGCAGCAGCCGGTCTCTCCTCCCCCTATATCGTGGGCGTCTACGATTGGGGCAAGGACGGCGACACCTATTACATCGTCATGGAGTACCTGCGCGGAACCGACCTTAAGAGCGGCATCAAGAGCCACGGCGCCCTCGACCCCAAGAAGGTCGCCCAGATCGGCTCGCAGATCAGCTCCGCGCTTTCGGTCGCCCACAAGCACGAGATCATCCACCGCGACATTAAACCGCAGAACATCATGGTGCTGCCCGACGGCAACATCAAGGTAATGGACTTTGGCATCGCGCGCGCCAAGAACAGCCACCTCACGCAAGACAACAACGTGCTGGGAACCGCCCACTACGTCAGCCCCGAGCAGACCCGTGGTCAGGACCTCGGCCCCACCTCGGATATCTACTCGCTGGGCGTCGTGATGTATGAATGCGCCACCGGCCGCGTTCCCTTTGACGGTGACGACGCTATCTCGGTCGCACTCAAGCAGGTCAACGAGCTGCCTATTCCGCCGAGCCAGATCAACTCCGGTGTCGACGCCGACCTTGAGCGCATCATCCTCAAGTGCATGGAGAAGGACCCCGCAAACCGCTTCCAGACCGCCGACGAGCTGCGTCAGGTGCTCAACAGCTACCTGTCGGGCCGTGCCGTCAACGTCTCGGAGCCCACGCGCATCATCGGTGCCCCCGGTGAGCTGGGTGCCACCAAGACTCGCGAGCTTTCCGATCAGACGCGCGCCATGGTGCGTCCCGTCTCGGGCGTGAGCGGCCAGAATACCGCCCGTAGCTCGGTTTCGGGCTCCACCGGCTCCTACGAGGTCGAAGAGCCCAAATCCAACAAGAACAAGATCATCGCCGCCGTGGTGGCAGCCGTTGCCGTCATCGGCATCGTGGTGGCCTTTGCCACAGGACTCTTTGGCGGCGAGCAGGTCACCGTGCCCGACGTGCTGGGCAAGGACCAGCAGACTGCCGTCGAGCTGATCAAGGAAGCCGGCCTCGAGGTCGGCACCATCGACCAAAGCTACAACGACGATGTCGACGAGGGCAAGGTCGCCGAGCAGACGCCCAACGGCAACACCAAGAAGGCCAAGGGCACCAAGGTGAACCTGGTAATCTCCAAGGGCCCCAAGCCCTCCGAAAAGGTTGAGGTTCCCAAACTTGTCGGCCTGACCAAGGACCAAGCAGAAGCCGCACTGGCAAGCGTTGGCCTGAAGGGCAACGCCTCCGAGGAGGCCAACGAGGCTGATGAGGGCCAGGTCTTTGAGCAGGGCACCGAAGCCGGTAAGGAAGTCGCGAAGGGCACGACCATCTCGTACAAGGTCTCGAGCGGCCCGGATACCACGTCCGTCCCCGACCTGACCGACATGACCGAGGCCCAGGCGCGCAACGCCCTCGATATGGCAGGCTTTGGTGTCGACGTGAGCTACCAGGAGAACGACTCGGTTACCGAGGGCACCGTGATCAGCTGGAACCCCAGCGGCAAGCAGAAGCCCGGCGCCACGATTACCGTCGTCATCGCCAAGAAGTCCGGCAAGGCCACCGTCCCGGGCAACCTGTACGGCAAGAGCATTTCCGCCGCCGTTACCGCGCTCAACAACGCCGGCTTCTATAACATCGGCTTCTGTGACCAGAACGGCAATCCCGTGAGCGGTAACGAGGATGCCACCGTTACGGGCGTCTCCCCCACCGGCAAGCAGTCCACCGACAGCACGATCACGCTAACAGTCGCACTTTCGGGCTCTGGTTCGGGCTCTGGTTCGGGCTCTGGCTCGGGCACGGGTGACGATTCCGGTACGACCAACTAGTCGCCACCCCACCGTTCATCACGGCTCTCGTCGCAAACATATTCGCTCACAGGCGCCCGCTTGCTCCCCCAGCAAGCGGGCGCTTTCTTTATCTGAAGCAGCGAACACTACGGCATGCCTTAGACCAGAAGAGCCCGGCACCGTAGCGGTACCGGGCTCGATATTCCTCTGGTGCCCCCGGGCGGATTCGAAAACTCCCCCCGCGGGGAAATAAGTGACGCGGGTGTCGACGGTCCGAATCCGCCGACAGCTCCCACAAACCAGAAACGGCGCCGCTCTCGCGACGCCGTCATATTCCCTGGTGCCCCCGGGCGGATTCGAACCGTCGACACCCGCTTTAGGAGAGCGGTGCTCTATCCCCTGAGCTACGGAGGCATGTTGTACTAGTGTAGCAGATTTACTGCATAGCCATACGTCACATGACTAGACTTCGAAGTTGCGGTGGATTAGTTCCTGTCCGAAGCATCTAGAGCCGTATTTAGGAACTATTTCACCGCAACTTATGAGGAGCTAGTTGCCTTTGTGGAAGAGGTTTTTGATAACGGAGGGGATGCTCTTGGCACCCTTGGCCGTTACATCGATAAAGTCGGGCGAACGCACGAGCTTATCCTCGTCGACGTACTTGCGGACAGCACGAAGCGTCTCTTTGTCGTCGCGCGTCGAAAACGTAAAGTGACCGTTGTCCTTGGTGAAGATGGCAAAACGCGTGATCTTCTTGGTGCCGCGTAAAACCTCGGCGGCAATATAGTCGACCTCGTCCCACGGGATTTGAATATAATCCTCGGGATTGCGCTCGTTGTAATACTCGAACGCCTTATTGCCCACCATCACGTTACCGTGGCTGGTAAGCCCCATCAGGCAGGTTGCCGGCGTTGCCAGATCGACCGTGCTGTTCTGAGATTGCGCCATGCGCGCCTCGCCCTCCAAATAAAACAATCGGACCGTATCCAGTGTACCCACCGGGTGCGGTCCGTTTCAATGGCTCAAAAGCCCTTGTCTAGCTACTCTCGGTCTTAAGCCGAAACGTGCTTACATGAAGCCGCAGACGCGACCGATGATGCCGATGGCGAAGAGAGCCAGGATGATGACAATCGGGCTGACCTTCTTCTTGAGGAGCTTGCAGACCAGCAGGGTCAGGCACACGGCGGCAAGGCCGGGGATGAGCTGATCGAGGTTGGCCTGAAGCGTGGTGACCTTCACCTGATCAAGGGCGTTAGCACCGATGGAGTTATACATCGTCAGCGCTTCCTTGACACCCTCAGAACCGGAGGGCAGGTTAGCCCAGTCGATAAAGGCACCAGCAGACTGCGTGACCTTGGAGACGACCGGGGTGAAGGAGATGGACACCCAGCGCTCGACCAGGGCGCCGATGATGAACATACCCAGGATGGAAGCACCCTCGGTGACCTTGCCCATCAGACCGCCGGAGAGGTCCTTGGCGATGGAGGAGCCGACCTTGTAGCCAAACTCCTGCGTGTACCACAGGAAGGCGTAACGGATGATGTTCCACGCGAAGAAGAACAGCAGCGGACCGGCGATGCTGCCGGACAGGGCCAGGGAAGCGCCCAGAGCGCCCAGAATCGGGCGAAGGGTGAACCAGAAGGCGGGGTCGCCGACGCCGGCGAGCGGGCCCATCATACCGACCTTGACGCCCTGAATGGCGACGTCGTCGATCGGGGCACCGTTGGCGCGCTCCTCCTCGAGTGCGAGGGTAACGCCAATGACGGGGGCGGAAACATAGGGATGGGTGTTATAGAACTCCAGGTGGCGCTTAAGAGCGGCAATCTGGTCATCCTTGTTGGTGTAGAGCTTCTTGATCGCAGGGATCATTGCGAAGCACCAGCCGCCGTTCTGCATACGCTCGTAGTTCCACGAGCCCTGAAGGAACTGATGACGGAAGCAAACCTTCTTGCGGTCAGCCTTGGTGAGCTGAATCTTGTTCTCTGCCATATGTATCACTCCCCTCCTACTCGTAATCGTTCAGAATGTCGCCGAGCGGGTCACCGGAGCCACCGCCCATGCCGCCACCCTGCTTGGCCAGATCCTTGAGGCCAAGGTAGATGAGGGCAAGGGAGATGCCGATGAGGCCAAGGGCGATCAGCGTGAGCTGAGGGATGGCAGCAAGGACAAAGCCGAGGATGAAGAACGGCCAGGTCTCCTTGGTGGCCATCATGTTGATGACCATGGCGTAACCGACGGAAGCGACCATGCCGCCGCCGACAGCCATGCCGCCGGACAGCCAGTCGGGCATAGCGTTAAGCGCGTTGGTAACAGCCTCGGCCGGGATGATGCACAGAAGTACTGCCGGGATGGCGATGCGAAGGCCCTGCATGAGGATGGCAGCGTACTGCCAGCGCTCGATGCCGGAGAAGTCGCCCTTCTCGGCGCAACCGTCCATGGCGTGAGCGATAGCGGTGGCCAGGGTACGGCAGATCATGGTCAGGAACAGACCAGCGACCGACAGCGGGACGGCGACGGCGATGGCGGCGGTAACGGCCTTGGCCGAATCGGTGGCGCCACCGTTGAGGGCGAGCACCATGATGATCGAAGAAGCGACCGAGGCCAGAGCGGCGTCAGGCGCGACAGCGGCGCCGACGTTAGCCCAGCCAAGGGCCATCATCTGGAGCGAACCGCCCAGGAGGATGCCCTCCTGAAGGTGACCGGTTACGAGACCGATAAGCGTGCATGCCACGAGCGGCTGATGGAACTGGAACTCATCCAGAACGCCTTCCATACCGGCAAGCAACGCGACAATCGCAACAAGCAGAATAGTGATTGCAGACATGTATCGGACCCTCCTTTACTATGCTTGAGCGGCCAGTTCGGCCTTAGCTTTCTTCAACATGGCGTCGAGATCCTCGGAGGAATCCGAAGGAACCTTGCGGACCTCGAACTTGACGCCCTTGGCCTTGAGGGCCTCGAGAGTCTTGACGTCGTCATCGCCCATAGCGACGGCGTTGGTGACGACGACCTTGCCCTTGGAGTGTGCCATGGAACCGATGTTGACTTCCTTGATATCGACGCCGGCCTCGATGGCCTTGAGCAGATCCTGCGGATTCTCAAAGAGCAGCATGGCCTTGGTGTCACCAAAGCGCGTGTCCTTGACGACCTCGGCCATCTTCTTGATGGGCACGACGTTGGCATGGACTCCCGGAGGGGCGGCCTGCTCGATCATGGTCTTGCGGAGCTCGTCGTGAGCAACGCCGTCGGAAACCACGATGATGCGGTTGGGGTTGATCTGCTTGGTCCACGTGGTGGCCACCTGGCCATGAAGCAGACGGGTGTCGATACGGACGTGGGCGATCTTGATGTGCCCATCGCCGATGACCGTTCCCGGAGGGATGGCGCCTGCAGGAGCAGCGGCGGCCGCAGCCGGCTTCTTCTCCTCGGGCTCCAGAGACTCGGGCTTGACGCGCACGCCAGCCTTAGCCTCAGTCACGAGATGTTTTGCGATCGCATGTGCAGTGTTCTTTGCGTCAAAGCGCTGCGAATATGCCTCGATGAGCATAGGCAGGTTGACACCGGTGACGATAGCCCAGGAATCGTGGCCCTCGATGAGCCCGCTGATCTGGTTGAACGGCGTGCCGCCCCACAGATCAACGAGGAAGAGCACCTGCTCCTGGTCTTCGAAGGAAGCGATTGCTTCCTCGACCTTGGCACGGAAGTCGTCGGGGCCCATGCTCGGCTCGAGCGAGACCACGGCAACAGACGGCTGATCGCCAAAGACCATCGAGCCCGTCTGCTTGATTCCAGCTGCCAAGTCCCCGTGGCTAGCAAGAACAATACTTACCATCACATAACCTCCTTTTTGTCTACGTATTTCCTACACGACATGAAAGGAGTATACCTGTTTGGATTGTGGAATTATAGCTAAATTCGCAAATGGTTGGATTATTTGTTTAAACGTCTAAATTTGTTACAAATTGATTACGTTGCCGGTTTACAGCTTATTGTCTGCTAAAACATGATTTGCTGATTGCTTTCAAAGACATATAAAGGTGCACTGTTCGTTAAGACCTCTTTTAGGTGGATCCCAATGCGTCTGCGTGCCACCATTTTGTTTAAACAGACATGACTTGACTAACCGAAGCAAATATGTTTAGAACTCTAGCCCATGTAGTCATTGGATGTTAGGCGATGTGGAGAGGGTTGGCGGCGTCGACGGCATCGGGGGCGTCGGAGAGGCCGTCAGGAGCAGCGTCTGCCGGGTCCTCGTCGGGGGTCTCGATCTGTTTGATCATTACCTCTTGGCCCTGCAGCAAATAGGTCTCGCCGCTACCGCACTGGGGACAGGTCTTGCCGTGCTCGACCGTCGCGTAGTCGCAGCCGCACGCCTCGCAATGTGTCACGGCCTCGACGGGCTCCACGATAAGCTCCGCGCCCTCGGTGATAGGCTTTTTATCTGCTGCCCAGCGCCAAGCGTCGAGCAGCAAGTCGGGAACGACGCCCGAGACCTCGCCCAGCAGTAGCGTCACGCTCGAAACGCGACGCACGCCATGAGCGCGCGCCACATTCTCAACATCGCGAATGATGTGATAGACGATTCCGAGCTCGTGCACTTTTAATCCTTTCGCCGTTCCCGTTATGGCTACTTATTTCCTACCAAATTTAATCTTGATGGCGCGCTTCAAAGCGTACTTGCCCAGGCTTGGGAGCTTTTGCTCGTATTTGACCATCATTGAGCACTCGGGACGGTCGCGATCCAAGTGGATGGCGTCAAACGCGCACTTGGTGGTGCACAGGCCGCAGCCGATGCACTTGTTGGGATCGACGATTGAGGCACCGCAGCCCAGGCAGCGTGCGGTCTCGGCGCGCACCTGCTCCTCGGTAAAGGTCTCGACGTACTCGCTAAACGGCGCGACCTTCTCGCGCTCGCGGTCCACGTGGGCAACCTCGCGACTCGCGTTGTCGTAGCTCTCGATCACGACATCGTCGCGGTCGAGCGCGGTGTAGCGGCGCTGATTGCGGCCGATGGTGAGCGTGGAGCCCGGCTGCACAAAGCGATGGATGGACACGGCGGCCTCGTGACCGGCGGCGATGGCATCGATGGCAAAGCTCGGACCGGTATAAACGTCGCCGCCCACAAAGATGTCGGGCTCGGCGGTCTGATAGGTCTGGGGATCGGCAAGGGCGCCCTGGCCGCGGCCGAGCTCCACCTTGGAGCCAGCCAGCAGGTCGCCCCACACAATGGACTGGCCAATCGACATGACCACGCGGTCGGCATCGACACGGCGCAGATCGTTCTCATCATACTCGGGCGCAAAACGGCCTTCGTCGTCAAAGACACGCGTGCAGCGCTTGAAGGTGATACCGCACACACGACCGGCCTCGTCCAGGTGAATCTCCTTGGGGCCCCAGCCGCAGCTGATGTGAGCGCCGTCCTCAACGGCCTCGCGACGCTCCTCCTCGCTGGCAGGCATCTGGGCCTCGCTCTCCAGGCAGAACATCTCAACGTGCTCGGAACCCAGACGGCAGGCGTTGCGCGCGACGTCGATAGCCACGTTGCCGCCGCCCACCACGATAGTGCGGCCGGGCAGCGCATCAATCTTGCCGCTGTTGACCTCGCGAAGGAAGTCGACGGCCACGGCCACGTCCTCGGCACCCTCGCCCGGAATGCCGGCAAGGTGGCCGCCCTGGCAGCCAATGGCAACGTAGAAGGCCTTAAAGCCCTGCGCGCGCAGCTCGTCGAGCGTCACGTCGCGACCGACTTCCACGCCATAGCGGAACTCGGCACCCATCAGGCGAATGATCTCGACCTCGGCCTCGATGACGTCCTTCTGCAGCTTAAAGCTGGGAATGCCGTAGGTGAGCATGCCGCCCGGGCGCTCGTTCTTCTCGAACACGACAGGCTTGTAGCCCTTCTCGGCCAGGTAGAAAGCGCAGGACAGGCCGGCCGGACCGGCACCGATAATGGCGATCTTCTGGTCGAAGCCGCCGGCGCGCGTCGGCGTCACCACGGGCGGGACGTAGCGGGTCGCGGCGTCCAGATCGCGCTGGGCAATGAACTTCTTGACCTCGTCGATAGCCACGGCGGCGTCCACACGGCCGCGGGTGCAGGCATCCTCGCAGCGGCGGTTGCACACACGGCCGCAGATAGCGGGCAGCGGGTTCTCGCGCTTAATGAGCGCCAGCGCCTCGTCATAGCGACCCTGAGCCGCGAGCTTCAAATAGCCCTGAACGGCAACGTGCGCGGGACAGGCCGTCTTGCAGGGAGCGGTGCCGGACTCGTGCGTCTCGATGCGGTTGTCGTTGCGGTAGTTGGGCGACCACTTGGTGTGGTCCCACTTGGTGGCATCGGGCAGCTCCTGGCGCGGATACTCGGGCACCTGTCCGCCGGCCTTTTTGCTGCAGAGCTTCTGGCCCAGCTTGGCGGCGCCGGCCGGACACACCTCAACGCAGCGACCGCAGGCCACGCACTTGTCCTTCTCGACCTTGGCGACATAGGCCGAGCGCGACAGGTTGGGCGTGTTGAACAGCTGAGAGGTGCGCAGGGCGTAGCACACGTTGACGTTGCAGTTGCAGATAGCGAAGATCTTGTTCTCGCCGTCGATATTGGTGATCTGGTGCACAAAGCCGTTGTCCTCGGCCTGGCGCAAGATGTCGTAGACCTCCTCGCGCGTTACATAATGGCCGCGGTCGGTCTCGACCACGTAGTCGGCCATATCGCCCACGGCGATGCACCAATCGGCCGGGTCGTCGGCGCAGCCCTCGCCCATCACGCGACGGCTCGCGCGGCAGCTGCAGGTGCTTGCGGCATATTTGCCATCGTATTTGTCGAGCCAATGCTCGATATGCTCGATCGGCACCGACGTGCTCGCGGCATCGATAGCCTTCTCGACCGGAATGACATGCATGCCGATGCCGGCACCACCGGGCGGCACCATCGGCGTGGCCTTGGACAGCGGTCCCTTGGACGCCTGCTCAAAGAACTTGGCATAGACCGGATGTTCCTCGAGCTGGCTCACGCGCATGTTGAGGAACTCGGCGGAACCCGGCACCAGCATGGGCAGCACCCACTGCTTGGCGCGCTCGGGGTTTTCCCAGTTGTACTCGAGCAGACCCGTGTAGCTCATGTCGTCGAGCATCTTCTCGATATCGGCTTCGGGCATGCCGGTGAGCTTGACCATCTCGGGCAGCGTATAGGGACGGCGCATCTTCATCTTGCAGAGCACTTCGGCCTGCTCGTCGGTTGCGGCCTCGGCAAACGACCAGTACTCGTAGCCCAGCAGCTCATCGCGATGCAGCAGACGGTTGGTGCAGTGCTCGCACAGCTTGACGATTGCCTCGCGCGGATGCTCCGGAAGCGGTGGCACGAACTCCGAACCGATGTCGGGCTCGGTGTAACTAATCCCCGGTCCGTTGAGAATCATAGTTGTCCCTTCTCTTGCCGCAGCCCGACGAGGCCGCGGCGCCCCTCTTTTTTGCAGGCCGGTCATGCCCCCATGCCGTTCACCCGCCATTAGTTGACATTGTGTCAAAAATAGTATTGACGAACCGTCAACAATATTCAAGACTGTTAGGCGAACGGTCAGGCAAAAGAGGATGAAAGGCGGCAAAACATGAGCAACAACACAGCAGATACCTCTGTGGTCGATGCCGTTCCCGCATCCGATAGCGCGGCAAAGCGCCTGACGGGCGACGAACGCCGTCGCGAGATCCTCGATGCCGTGCGCACCGTAAGCTCCGAGCTGGGCGTGTCCCACCTATCGGTATCGGCCGTGACCAAGCGAGCCGGCTGCACGCGTTCATTGTTCTACCACTACTTTGCCGATATGGACGCCGCCGTCACCGCCGTCATGGACGAGGCGATCGACGGCTTTATCTCCGAACTCGAGCAGTGGAATGCCAACCGCACCGTCGGCGATATCGAGGGCGCGCTCGACACCGTCGCCCCGCTCTTTAAGCGCCTGGTCGCCAGCGGCCACGAGCTGCCGAGCACGCTCACCTCGAGCAGCGGCGCGCTCTACGGCGGCTTTTTGCACAACGTGGTCCAGCGCGTGGCGCAGTATATCTGCGACACCACCGTGGTGGATTTTGTCGCCCATCATGAGCTACGCATCGATCATGTCTACGAGACGTTCTACACCCTCATCATGGGGTTGTTGATGTATATCCGCACGCACCCCGATGTGCCCGACGAGACGGTCAAGGAAATCATCGCCTCGACACTCCACATCGAGGGCTATACCGCCAAGTATCCGGAGCGCAAGCCCCAGAACTGACGACATTTGGCCAAACTGCCCGCGATCAGAAGAGGGGCCGCGGGCGTGTGAAAGGAGAGCAGCATGCTGTTCGATGTTTGGGGTAGCGATACCCTTATCCACTGGGCCGGCTGGGCCATGGTCTTTATTGGCCTGATCGTGCTCAACGAGGTCGGCCGCCGCACCAAGCTGGGCGCGGCAATCATCTTTGGCGTGGCTCCGCTGGCCATGACCATCTACTGCGTCGCCATCGCCATCGGCGTCTCGCAGGGTGCCGAGTGGGCGCTCACCAACCCCACCCATGTGTACCAGAACAGCTGGTTCCACTACGCCAAGGTATACGCGGCGCTGGCCGGTTGCTGGGGCTTCATTGCCATTAAGTACCAGTGGGGCAAGATCGGCAAGGCGCATTGGTTCCGCGCATGGCCGTTTGTGATCGTCGCCATCAACATCATGATCGCCGTCGTGTCCGACTTTGAGAGCGCCTATCATTTCTTTGTCCTGGGCGAGTCCACCTGGGTCACCTCCGAAGGTGCTACGCAGCTGGCCGGCTGGAACAACGTGTTCAACGGCATCGCGGGCATCATCAACATCTTCTGCATGACCGGTTGGTGGAGCGTCTACGCCTCCGAGGATCAAACCGACATGCTGTGGCCCGACATGACCTGGGTCTACATCATCGCCTACGATATCTGGAACTTCTGCTACACCTACAACTGCCTGCCCACCCACTCCTGGTTCTGCGGCTTTGCGCTGCTGCTGGCGCCCACCGTCGCCGCCTTTATCTGGAACAAGGGCGGCTGGATCCAGAACCGCGCCTTTACGCTGGCCATTTGGTGCATGTTTGCCCAGGTGTTCCCGTACTTCCAGGAGGAGTCCGTCTTTGTGACCCACTCCACGCTCGACCCCGGCGCCGCTACCGCGGTCTCGATCGCCGCACTGGTCGCCAACGTCGCCGCGATCATCTACATCGCCTACCGCGCCAAGAAGCTCGGCCGCAATCCCTACAAGCAGGATGTCTTTGAGGGCACCAGCGATTGGGAGAAGGCTACCGCTCGCCGCGCCAAGGTTGATTACGCGCACGCCGAGTAACGCGCCTGGCGCAGACATCGCTTGAGCGCGAAGCAGCATAGCCGGCTCCGCGCAACTCAACGCATTGTAGAGCCCCCGGAATGCGATTCGTTCGCGTTCCGGGGGCCTTTTGCTGCCGCGAGGATGCGGCCGAACGATGCGCTCGGGTTAAATCGGATCTTATATTTCGCACGCGCTTTATATGGCTCCATTTTTGGGTACAGTGTTGTCCCGATATTGAGCTTGGGGGATATATGAAAGATGAGACGATGGGCCAAGAGGATGCGGCCCAAGATGCAGAAGCGTGTGCCGAGGCCCTGGAGAGCCTAGACCGGATTTCACTCGATGAGATTGCGTTTGACGATTCGGGCGTTGATGTGCAGGATGAGCCGGAAACCGAGGCGCAATCCGATGATCAGGATGCAGGCGACGTTGAGCCTGCCGAGGATGAGGCAGATCACGAAGGCACCGAAAGCGAGGCCGACAACCAGCCCGAATCCGACACAGGCGAGGAAACCGTCTTGCTCGACAGCTTGCCGGCCGAGGATTCGCTGACTCGCGAGCTTCCTGGCCTGGGTTCCGCACCAGCCGTGGATGAGACCATCGCCATGGGCGATATTCCCCTACCGCCCGTTCCTTCGGCACGCGAAGCCGAGGTTCGTCATCGCAAGATGTCGCCCAAGCGCCGCAACCTGATGGTTGCCGGCGTTGTGGCCGTCGCGCTCGTCGCCGGCGGTGCAGGCTATGCTGCCTGGAACGGATATCAGCAAGAGCAGGCTGCCGCTGTCGCCGCCAATGCCCACACGATGATGTCAGTGCAGATTGGCGTGCACGCCGCGGGCCTTGACTGTTCCACCGGCTCCAAGATTCCCGTACAGGTGAGCGGTCAGGACGCTGATGGCTCCTCCGTGAGCGAAACGCTCTATGTTGACGAGCACGGCCGCGGCATCAAACTGCTGCCCGGCGATTACACGCTCTCCATCGCTGCCTCCCCCATCGCGGCCGACGGCACCATCTATACCGTCCCGACCACCAAGACGCAGGTCACCGTTAAGAGCGATGGACAGGATTTAAGTGCCCAGGCCACCTTTAAGCTCAAGGTGCCTTCGGCCGACACGGTGACTGACGACCAGATCGATGCCGCCGCCAAGTATGCCGAGGAGGGCGGTGCGAGCTCCGCCGCGGCTGCCAAAGTGCTCCAGCAGGCAGCAACCGCGCGGCGCGACGCCGCCGTCAATGCCGTGAGCGCGCAAAAGGCACAGGCGTCCCGTGATGCTGACGCTCGCCACAAGGCAACCGACCTCTACCAGCTCGATATCCCCGTCGAGTGGTACGGCAAGGTCGAGACTTGGCAGAATGGCAGCACACTATGCATCTATCTTGCCGGCGACAGCGATACGCCGATCGTGACGCTCGTCGCGGTGCGCGAGGGCGAGAGCTTTACGCCCGATGAGGGCGATACGGTTTTGGGTGCGGCCAATCTGGGCAACGGTTATACCGTCTATGCCAGCGGCCCCGTCTATCCGTACGTGGTGCCCCAGACTATCAACGGGCGCACCCAGAATCCCGTGTCGACCTACCCCATGGACACGGCCATTGAGCTTGTCGAGCTGACGACCGGCAACCGCTATACGTATAGCCAGATCAAGAACGACCTGATTGGCAAAGACGGCAACGCAGACGCCGCCACCAAACTCGAGACCGACTACCTCGCGCAGATCCTGCTGCCGAGTATCAAAGCCCAGGACTAGCCTGGCGCAGCAAGGTGCTCCCCAACCGTGATGAAGGAGCCAGGAGGTCCTGACCCCACAGGTCCATAGATGATTAGGCAAGGAGCCACTTCCATGCGGGCACAACGTGGACCACACCGTGCTCGCATGGAATATCGGTCTGTTCATCCATGGTAACGATTGCCGACTCGCCAAGATCGAACTGGGCCATCGAGGCATCAAGCGCGGCAATTTCGCGCTCGCGCGTTTTCTCACTTGCCATATCCGCACTTACCTGAATCAGGCTATAAGCCCGCATGAGAAGCGCGTCCCCAGCCACAAAGTCCACCTCATGGCTTTTGCTCTTCTCTTTGATCAGCAGGCGGCAGACCGAGCCGGTCCTCACCGCGGGAGTCCTTCTTCTTAGCGCATTGAACACTGCGGTCTCGAGCCTCTGGCCCTGGTCCAATGCCGATGCCGGAGAGAATGCTCCAAACATCGCAGGGTCGACAGCGTAGACCTTAGACGCAGACCGCATGTTATTTGCCAGTGAACGCGTGAACTCCGGCACAGAAAATAACAGGTAGGCGTCCTCATAATACTCAAGTAAATCGCTGAGCGAATTACGACTGACGGGTATCTGTCTGCTCTTGAACTCGTTGTACACTTTGTTCACTGACAGCTCTCGTCCCGAAGATGCCATACACCGCGTTAGGAACAGCGATGCCAAGCGAGGGTTCTTGACGTCGTAACGCTCAACGACATCCATAGCGACCGTTCGCGAAGCATATTCCTGTAGCAGCTGAATCGCGTCTGTGGGCGTCTGCTCAAGCGTCGCGATGAATCCCCCTCGTTCAAGATATCCGATCAGATGATGTCGAAGCAGCGCTGCATCTCTTGGGGAAAAGGTCGCATCTGGCTCGGGAACGTTCCCCGTCTTATATCGAACGTATTCCGAAAAACTCAACGGAAAAAGCTCCCGTATAAGAGAACGACCCCTGAACTCGCTCTTAAGCTCTGAGGACAGCATCTTGGAAGAAGATCCCGTCACATAGACGGTCGCTTTCTCCGTATCGACTACACGCCGCAGAAACGCACCCCATTCGGGAATTTCCTGGATCTCGTCAAAGAAAATGTAAGCGCCCTCGGTTCGAGCAGCAGGATACAGCGCATAGAACGTGTCGAGCACGTCCGCCAGCAGCGATGGCTCATACGGGCGCAAGCGCTCATCCTCAAAATTGAAGTAAAGCATCCGGTCAAGCTCGACGCCCCGGCTCTGAAGCCGCCGCATCTCCTGATACAGGCGATACGTCTTTCCACAACGGCGGGCCCCCACAATCACATTTACGATGTTGTCGCGCTTTGGCTCCTGTGGGTTTCCTAGATCAAGGTCTCGCTCAAAGACCTGCGGAACCCCCTGCTGTTCAAAGTCCTTTATTTTCTGGGCGATCAAGTCGTTGAATGCCATGATTCTCCAATCTTGCTCTCTAGCTAATCAAAATTATACTGATTCTTGATTAGCTAGAGAGCAAGATTGTGTGTAGCTTGATTAACACTTAAGCAAGTTTTATCACCGTTATTGCTCCGAAGGATATCGAGTGGCTAAGAGGACAACCGAGCTCGAATGCGACTCCCCGAGCAGTCAATTTGGGACGGGGCTTTTTTGACTACCTTCCCCCTGTAGAAAAATCCCTAACGCAGTTGCGGTGAAATAGGGACTGTTTTTGCTGGTCAAACCGCAAAACAGTCCCTATTTCACCGCAACTTATTGGTGGCCTTTTGGGTGGCACTCAGCGCCACGGATCGGCTTCGAACATCGGCTCGCGCTCGGGGCGGCGATCGCTGTAGGGATCGTAGCCGTCATCGTCCTCGTTCTCGGCACGGATGTAGGGGTCGCGCGGCTTGGGCGCCGGCTTAGGCGCAGGCTTGCGTGCGGCGGGCGCGGCATCGATCGCCGGCGCATTCGTCTTGTTCTTGTCTATCATCTGCATATCTCCTTGCCATGCAATCGTGTTCAACATTATCGATTGTCGCACGAAAAAGGGCGGCGGACCCGATTGGATCCGCCGCCCTTGGCGTTTAGAGACGGCTGGCAGATTTTAAGGCATGTCCTAAAGATCTACTCGGCGTCGGGGACCTCGTAGGTGGCCGCCGGCGTGTTGTCGCACACGACGGTAAAGCCGCCGTCCTTGTCGACATCGACCGTCACCTGATCGCCCTCGCGCACTGTGCCGTCGATGATGGCGGCAGCAATGGCATCCACGACCTCGCGCTGAACCAGACGCTTGAGCGGGCGGGCGCCAAAGACCGGGTCCAGGCCGCCCACGGCGAGCATCTGCTTGGCCGCCGGGGTGATGGCAAGCGTCATGCGCTCCTTGGCCAGACGCGCGCGAACGTCGGCGAGCTGGATGTCGACGATCTTCTCGATCTGCGCCATGCCGAGCGGATGGAACACCACGATATCGTCGATACGGTTGAGGAACTCGGGGCGGAAGGTCTGAGCCATGGCCGCGTCGACCTGATGGCGCATCTCCTCCTCGTCCTTGCCGGAAAGCTCGGCGATAGCCTTAGAGCCCACGTTGCTCGTCATGATGATAATCGTGTTCTTGAAGGACACTTGGCGACCCTGACCGTCGGTCAAACGGCCATCGTCGAGCACCTGCAGCAGCACGTTAAAGACATCCGGATGAGCCTTCTCCATCTCGTCGAGCAAGATCACGGAGTACGGACGACGACGCACGGCCTCGGTGAGCTGGCCGCCCTCGTCGTATCCCACGTATCCCGGGGGCGCGCCGATCAGACGCTGGACGCTGAACTTCTCCATGTACTCGGACATGTCGATACGCACGAGCGCGCGCTCGTCGTCGAACAGGCACTCGGCCAGCGCCTTGGCGAGCTCGGTCTTGCCCACGCCGGTGGGGCCCAGGAAGAAGAAGCTGCCGATGGGCTTGTCCGGATCGGAGAGGCCCGCACGGCTGCGGCGCACGGCCGCGGCAACGGCGGAGACCGCCTCGTCCTGGCCGATGACGCGCTTATGCAGCTCGCCCTCCAAGCCCTTCAGCTTGTCGAGCTCGCCCTGCATCATCTTGGACACGGGCACGCCGGTCCAGGCACTCACGACCTCGGCGATCTCATCGGAGGTCACCTGCTCGTTGAGGCCCTCGCCGTCCTGCTGCTTTTGCGCCTCGAGCGCGGCCTCGGAATCCTGAATCTGCTGCTGCAGGCCCGGAATCACGGAGTAGCGCAGCTCGGACGCACGGCCCAGGTCGCCGTTACGCGTCGCGCGCTCCTCTTCGCTCTTGGCCTCGTCGAGCTGGCCCTTGAGCTCCTGCACGTGGTCGATGGCATTCTTTTGGTTGAGCCAGCCGGCCTTTTGCACGTTGAGTTTTTCCTGGACCTCGGCGATCTCCTGACGCAGGGCCTCCAGACGCTCCTTGGAGGCGTCATCGGTCTCCTTCATGAGCGCCTGCTCCTCGATCTGCAGCTGGGTGAGCTGACGCGTGGTGGCGTCGATCTCGACCGGCATGCTGTCGAGCTCCATGCGCAGGCGGCTTGCGGCCTCGTCGACCAGGTCGATGGCCTTGTCGGGCAGGAAGCGGTCGGCGATGTAGCGATCGGAGAGGTCGGCAGCTGCCACGAGCGCGCTATCGGTGATATGCACGCCGTGGAAGATCTCGTACTTCTCCTTGAGGCCACGCAGGATCGAAATGGTGTCCTCGACGGTAGGCTCGCTCACCATAACGGTCTGGAAACGACGCGCGAGCGCCGCGTCCTTCTCGATGTACTTGCGATATTCGTCGAGCGTGGTCGCGCCGATCGCGTGCAGGTCGCCACGAGCGAGCGCCGGTTTGAGGATGTTGCCGGCGTCCATGGAACCCTCGGTGGCACCCGCGCCCACGATGGTGTGGAGCTCATCGATGAACAGGATGACCTTGCCCTCGGACTTCTGCACTTCCTTGAGCACGGCCTTTAAGCGGTCCTCGAACTCGCCGCGGTACTTGGCACCGGCGACCAGCGCGCTCATGTCGAGCTCGATGAGGTCGCGGTCGCGCAGGGTGCTCGGCACGTCGCCGGCCACGATACGCTGGGCGATGCCCTCGACGATGGCGGTTTTACCGACGCCCGGCTCGCCGATGAGCACGGGGTTGTTCTTGGTGCGGCGGGACAGGACTTGGATGGTACGGCGAATCTCGTCGGTACGGCCGATGACTGGGTCGAGCTTGCCGGCGCGGGCGAGGTCGCAGATGTTGCGACCGTACTGCTCCAGCGCCTCAAACTGGGTCTTGTCCTCGGCAGATGTCACGCGGTCATCGCCACGCAGCTCCTCGTAGACTTGCTCGATGCGCTCCTTGGTGACGCCGGCGTCGCGCAGCACGCGGCCCGCCTCGCCCTTGTCCTCGGCAAGCGCCATCAGCAGATGCTCAGTCACCACAAAGCTGTCGCCCATCTTGGTGGCCTTCTTCTCGGCCTTCTCGATGACGCGAACGAGCTCATTGGAAAGGCCCATCTGCTGACCCTCGCCCGAAACCTTGGGCGCGTGGTCGATGGCATCCTGTGTGGAGCGTGCGAGCTGAGCCGGGTCGGCACCGATGCGCTCGATGATCACGGAGATATTGCGCTCGCCGGCACCGAGCAGGGCGGACAGCAGGTGAATCGGCTCTACCGCGCCGGCCTGCGCGTCGGCAGCCGTGCTCATGGCGGTCTGCAGCGCCTCGCGCGACGTCATTGCTAGCTTATCGATTCTCATGGAATCACCTCTCTTGGGGCAGCCGCCCTACGGGGCGGCTTCACGTTGTTCGAGAAGTATTGTTGCCAGCTTTGCGCGATCTTATACACAAATCTAAGTCTCTATATATAAGATTTTCTGAGTGATTGAAAGGTAGGGGTAGGCACGCTCACCCATTGCGGCCTCGTCCCCTAGTTATCTCGATCTGTAACATCTATCGACCGTTTCTGGCTCCAGATGTTACAGATCGAGACAAACTGTTCAGCGGCAACCGTTTGTCTCAATCTGTAACATCTAATCGGCAAATAGAGCTCTATCTGTTACAAATCGAGACGAACAGAAGACACCCGAATCGAAAATCTAAATCTGTAACACCAGGCCCACTTTTAGCGGCCAAGATGTTACAGATCAAGACAAGCCGAGAACTACTACAAAGGGGACGGGTACCTTTGTGGTGGTCGCGGTCTCTACTCCTTCGCCGAACCCGTACTTCCCGATTCGCCGCTCCAGGGCATCTCGTCTTCGAGCAGCCATGTACGGGCAGACCCACTATCGCGTGCAGTCTGCGGGTCAGGCAAGCAGGTCTGTTTATAGGCATCTTGGATACACTGGCCCATAAAATCGTTGAGCTCGGTCTGGTCGCCCTCCATGACATAAGCGACATCGCCGTCCATGATGTAGATGCCCGGACCCTCATTGCCCTCGTAGCCCGGATCGTACGAGACATCACATAACTTTGCGCCCTTCGCAGTGTCCAGCTCGATGGAAGAGTGGCATCCGCCAACCATGTCGTTCGCTTTTGCCCGATAGGACGCATATCCATACCAACGCTTAAATGTTTTGCCCTTGAGTAGCTCGGACGCCCTATCGATCAGGCTTGTATCCGTGGTATAGCGCATGGCCCCAAGCTGAATACACGGATAATTGCTAATACCCAGCACAGCCGGCTGCTCATCAAAATCAACGGTAATGGTCTCGGGCTTGTCGTCGCCGGTAAGAAGTTCGACAGATTGAGCCACAGGCTTGACCAACGGCTCCGTCACCGCAGCAGGTAGAAATGCCATACCGACAGCGCCCGCGCCAACCACAGCGATCGCAAGCGCCAAGACAATCAATCCAATACGGGCAGAACGGCTCACGGCAAAACACCCCACAATGCAAACCTTCGCCACCTGCACTAATGATATCGCCAGCTAACACTATTACCAAAAGAAGCCGCGCGCTCCTCACCACCACAAAGGGGACAGGCACCTTTGTGGTGGTTTTCGACGCTAACGGTCGACCATCTCGCGCCATGAGATTAAACTTGAATTGTTCTCTGAACATATCCATTTCTGCCTATCCTCAACAGATCTTTGTCTCGAGGAGCGCATATGAAGCCGTCTCATTCCACCGGTCGCAACGTCATCGCCATTCTCGCCATACCCATCGTGATGCTCGTCCTTATCGTCATCACGCCCTTTTCTTTTGGTATCGCCTCGCCCTTCGATCTTTGCGGGATGATCGACGCCGGCTCGCGTGCCACCTCGCTCTCCTTTGTCTGCCGTGGCGTGTTCTACGAATATGCAATTCCCACCGGAAGTTGGCAGTCCAAGTTACCGTTGCTCGGCAAGGTCGACGGATGCTCCCCCTATTTCTGCCTTGAACCTCAGGCGCTAAACTATCTGATCGACGACCAGCCACTCGACTCCATCACCCTCGCCTACGACTACGCACCAAACACCGATGAGCGCCACATGAACCAAGTCCTCGACAAGATGCTTGGACAGTGCGGGCTCACCGAGGAGGCCGGTCGAACCATCTATAGCAACCAGCAATTAAAGCGAACAGAACTCCGCCGTGTCGGAAAAATCAAAGGGCGAAACGGGGCTGCCTACTGGCAGGCCTGGGCGACACGCGACAAGAGCGAATTCGGGCACAGCACCTATACGGTCACCGTCTACACCAAAGATGGAATCAAGGACGATGTTGACGATTTCGCGTCATCCAAACTCGGCATCCCCAAAACAACCAAACCCGCCGGCCCAGATGAAATTCTGTAGAAACGCTCATTAGAATGTCGTTCAACGAGCACGGCAACATCGAGCTCGCCCCCCACCACCACAAAGGGGACAGGAGCCTTTGTGGTGATCTTCGGCCCCGGCGTTCACCATCTCAATCCATAACATCTAGCGACCGTTTTTGGGTCCAGATGTTACGGATCGAGATGAATTGTTCAGCGGTGCCCGTTTATCTAGATCTGTAACAACTACTCGGCAAATAAGGGTCTACCTGTTACAGAACGAGACAAACCGCGGACCACCACAAAGGTGCCTGTCCCCTTTGTGGTGGTTTTCGATAAAAAGAAGCCGCCCCGATAACAGAGGCGACTTCAAGCAAGTCTATTTTTAGCGTCCCTCAAGACCCAACGAGAACGCAGGAATGTAGCCCGGGGCTTACCCTTTCCCGAACGCGACCCTCGCGAAGCGCGTGAGCGGGCGGGAAAGGGTAAGCCCCGGGCGGACAATTAAGTGCGTTACTCAGCAGCGGCCTTGAACTTGTTGTAGTTGATCAGGCAGCCGGCCTTGACGATGGCACGCTCCTCTGCCGTCATATCGGCAATGTAGAGCTCAATCTGCTCGACCGCGCCGTCGGCGCGCACTACGTAGGCGGCGATGTCCTTCAGATCGCCATCGAGCGCGGCGCGGATACCCGGCACAAAGACGTAGTCGCCCACCTCAAAGTTGGGCTCGGCCTCCATCTGGAAGGGCACCATGCCCCAGTTCATCACGTTGGAGCGATAGCGCTTGGTGGCGTACTCGTGGACGATGTTGGCCAGACCGCCAATCACGCGCTGGCAGCTCGCGGCCTGCTCGCGGGCAGAACCGTCGCCGGGCTTCTTGGCATAGAGCATGGAGCCATACTCGGTCGCCTTGGCATCGGCCGCGACGCCGGCGCCGGCCAGTGCCTCAAACACGCCGGCAAGCTCGGCATCGAGTGCCGCCAGGTCGCCTGCGGCCTCGCCGGCCACGCGGCGCTTTTCCACCGCGTCGACCTCCTTGGAGCGACCCACGTAGGCCGGATCGCGACGGCTGAGCGTAAACTCGGCCAAGCCCAGCGGGTTGGAGCGGAAGGAGCTCGTCTCACCCGAAGGAATAAGCTCGTCGGTCGTGGTGACCGGGTCCATGATCTTGGAGCACACCTTGAGCAGGATATCGTCGCCGAGCGGCTCCATCGCGGGCCACGGCTTGATATTGGGACCCTCGACCAGCTCGTCGGCAGGCTCCGCCTTGCCAAAGCCCCAGTACACGCGCTTCTTGTACGGCGCATCGTCAAAGGTGTACTCGCAGGCCTCGTCCCAAGTCTCCTCGGGCAGGTCGGTCGCCGGCGTCAGGATGCCGCCGTTGGCAGCCGTCGCCGCAATGGAGCGGGCGTCCATCAGGGCCACGGCGCTCAGCTGTCCATTACCCGGCTTGGAACCCTCGCGGTTGGGGAAGTTGCGCGTGGTGTGGCGGATGGACAGGCCGTTGTTGGCGGGCGTGTCGCCGGCGCCAAAGCACGGACCGCAGAACGCCGTGCGCACGATCGCACCGGCCTCCATGAGGTCGTAGATATAGCCACGGCGCGTAAGTTCGAGCGCCACGGGCTGGCTTGTGGGATAGACCGACAGCGAGAACTCGCCGCAGCCGGTGTTGGCGCCCTTGAGCACGCGGGCAGCCTGGACCACGGAGTCGTAGTTGCCGCCCGAGCAGCCGGCGATAACGCCCTGCTGCACGTGCAGCTTGCCGTCGACGATCTTATCGAGCAGGCTAAAGTGCGTCTTGCCCTCGCCGATCTCGGCGGCCTCGAGTTCCACCTCGTGCAGGATGTCCTCGAGATTCTCGTTGAGCTCGTCAATCTCGAAGCCGTTTGAAGGATGGAACGGCAGCGCGATCATGGGCTTGATGCTCGACAGGTCGACCTCGACGTAGCCGTCGTAGTAGGCAACATCGGCGGGCTTGAGCTCGCGGTAGTCGTCGCCGCGGCCGTGCATGGTCAAAAACGCGTGCGTGTCCTCGTCGGTGGCCCAGATGCTCGACAGGCAGGTGGTCTCGGTGGTCATGACATCGACGCCATTGCGGTAATCGGTCGTCATGCTCGCGATGCCGGGGCCCACGAACTCCATGACCTTGTTCTTGACGTAGCCCTTGGCAAAGACGGCGCGGATGATGGCGAGCGCCACGTCGTGCGGGCCGACGCCGGGACGCGGGGCGCCCGTGAGGTAGATGGCGACGACGCCGGGATAGGCAACGTCGTAGGTGTCGCGCAGCAGCTGCTTTGCCAGCTCGCCGCCGCCCTCGCCCACAGCCATGGTGCCCAGAGCGCCGTAGCGGGTGTGCGAGTCGGAACCCAGGATCATCTTGCCGCAACCGGCGAAGTTCTCGCGCATAAAGGAGTGGATGACGGCGATGTGCGGCGGGACGAAGATGCCACCGTACTTCTTGGCCGCAGAAAGGCCAAAGACGTGGTCGTCCTCGTTGATGGTGCCGCCCACGGCGCACAGCGAGTTATGGCAGTTGGTGAGCACGTAGGGCAGCGGGAACTGCTCCATGCCCGAGGCGCGCGCCGTCTGGATGATGCCGACAAAAGTGATGTCGTGGCTCGCCATGGCATCGAAGCGAATCTTGAGCGCCCCTGGGTCGCCAGACGTATTGTGTGCCTGAAGGATCGAATACGCAATGGTGCCGCGCTTGGCATCCTCGGGCGTCTGCGTAATACCGCGCTCGGCAGCCTCGGCCGCAGGCACAACCTCGCTGCCGCTGCGCAGGTAGATGCCGTCCTCGTACAGCTTGACCATACTGTCTCCCACTCTGCCCAAGAGATTTGGGCGCATAGCATACATTCGTTCAATATCGTGCCATAGAACGGTTGCGAGTGGGTTACGAATCTACACGTTCACTTTATCTCGGTAAAGCAAAGGACGAGCCCGGTGTGGGGCCAGCCGATTTGGCGCAAGAGCGTCCCTTTCGACTAGTCATTTAAGAACGTCCCCAATGACTACCCATAACAACGCCGATGTTTTGGCGCGGACAGCGAAAGCCCGCCAGAGCGAGCAAGGCAACGCTGCAGGTAGAGGACGGACAGCGAGCGACGTCCAGAGCGAACAAGTTGGCATGAAAAAGGCAAGGCATAGACCTTCTGGTCATGCCTTGCCTTTTGAATGACAAATTGTCGCTCTGGACGTCGCGCAGCGTCGAGTCGTTACGCCGTTCGGCAGAACGGCGTAACCTAGAGATCCCCGCCTGCGCCCAAAAGTTTGCGCATGACCTGTTCGGGGTTGACCGAGCCGTCGCGCGGGGCCAGGGCGGTAATCTTCTTCTGCATCTTGTACTCGTGCAGCTCGTCCTCGAGCTGGCGCACGCGGGCGCGAAGCTTCTCGTTCTCGCGCTCGCGCTCCTCGGCACGCTCCTTCATATCGAGGATGCGCACCACGCCGGCAAGGTTGATGCCCTCGTCGGTCAGCTGGTTGATGAGCTCCAGGCGCTCGATATCGGCACGCGAATACAGGCGCGTGTTGCCGCCCGAGCGCTGGGGGTTCACCAGGCCCTTGGACTCGTAGACGCGCAGAGTCTGCGGATGCATGCCGGTCAGCTCGGCCGCCACGCTGATCATGTACAGCGGTTTGTTCCTATTGTCCTCGGCCATGCTACCTGACCCCTTTCCGTCTCGTCATCGTCCATCATAAGCCCGCGGGCGCGGGCGTGCGGCGCGACCGCCCTAGTACGTCGCCTTGTAACGGTTGACCTTCTCGCGGTAGTCGCGCGTGTCGGCCTCACGCAACTTGGCCATGGCATCGCGCTCGTCATCGGACAGGTTCGTGGGAACCTGCACCTTGATCTCGACGAGCAACGCACCGGTGCGGCCACGGTGCTTGACGTCGGGCGCGCCCATCTCCTTAAAGCGGAACTTCTTGCCCGTCTGGGTACCCGCGGGTACCTTCAGACGAACCGTCGCACCGCCGGGCGTCGGCACGTCCACCGTGCAGCCGAGCGCCGCCTCGTAGACCGAGACCGGTACCTCCATGGTCACGTCGGCGCCTTTGCGCTTAAACAGCGGGTGCTCCTCCACATGCGTGGTCACGACCAGGTCGCCGCGCTCGCCACCCGCAACGCCATACTCGCCGCGACGCTTGTAGCGCAGCTTGCCGCCGTCGACCGCGCCCGCGGGCACCGAGACCGTAATGGTCTGCTGTTCGCCCGTCGAGGGAATGCGATAGGTGACCTTGTGCGTCACGCCGCGAAACGCGTCCTCGGCCGAAACATCGACGGTCAGCGACAAGTCGCCGCCCTTGCGAGCGCGGCTGCGACCCGCGCCAGCGCCGGCGCCGGCAGCGCCCGCAGCCCCGGCAAAGCCCGAGCCCCAATCGCTGCCCCAGGCGCCATTACCGCTAAAGATGCTGTCGAAGATGTCGCCCCAGCCGCTGGCGCCCGCGCCGGCACCGTAGCCGCCGCCATACGCGCCGCCCGCGCCCGGCATGCCGCCAAACATGAGCATCTGGTCGTACTCTTTGCGCTTCTTCTCGTCCGAAAGCGTCTCGTAGGCCTCGCTGATCTCCTTGAACTTGGCCTCGTCGCCGCCGGCATCGGGGTGATATTTTTGCGCGAGCTTACGAAACGCGCTCTTGATCTCTTTGTCGGAGGCGCTCTTGGATACGCCCAGGATGTCATAGAAGGTTTTGCCTGCAGCCATCGTAGCTCCTCTCCTGTTTCATCCGCCGCCCAGCGGGCGACGGCTCATGCTTTCATATGGCACTAGGCCAGAAAGGGCCCCGGGTGTTGCCCCGGGGCCCTTCTCAATTACTCCTCGGTGCTCTCGGCCGTATCGGCCGCGGCATCCTCGGGCGCCGCTTCGGGCTCCGGTGCGGGGCGCTTCTCGCCACCGTAGGTCACCGTCACCATCGCGGAGCGCAGGATGCGATCCGCCATGCGGTAGCCCTTCTGGTACACGTCGTTGACGGTCTCGTCGTACTGCGACGCGTCCTCGACGCGACCCACGGCCTGGTGCTCGAGCGGATCGAACGCCTCGCCCTTGGGGTCGATGGGCTCAACGCCCTCGTGCGCAAACACGTCGAGCAGCTTGGCATGTACCGCGTCAACGCCATCGACGAACTGCTTAAAATCGTCGGAAAGCTCCTGGCTACGGGCATGGTCGATTGCACGCTCGATATCGTCAACCACCGGCAGCAGCGCAGTGACGAGCTTCTCGGTCGCGCGCTCGCGCTCGGCGATGCGCTCGTTGGCGGTGCGGCGACGGAAGTTCTCCCAGTCGGCCTGTAGACGGGCGGTGCGCTCGGTGGCGTCCTTTGCCTTGTCCTCGGCGGCCTTCTGAGCCTCTGCCGCAGCATCGAGTTCGTTGCGCACGTCGGCAAGCTCCTTCTGGGCCTGCTCGAACTTGAGCTTAAAGTCGTTGTCGGCGGCTTCCTCACCGGCGCGGATAGCGGCTTCCACCATCTCGTCCTCGGTCATCGTCGCCTCCTTGTTGGAATCCTCAACCTGGTTCTCGGCAGCCTCGGCGGCCGGGGCCTCGTTGGCCTCGGTATCGTCGACGGCTTCTACGGGAATCTTCACGTCCTTCTCCTCAGAGTCAACGGGGGCGGCGCCAGCGGCGGCCGCCTCCGTGCGAGCTTTACGAGCGGACATGATTATTTGTCCTCGTCGTCCACAACCTCGTAGTCAGCGTCGACAACGTCATCGTCGGCAGGCTGGGCGCCAGCGGCACCGTCGGTCTGCTGCTGAGCGTCGGCGTAGACAACCTGGGCCAGCTCGTAGGCCACGGACTGCAGGGACTCGCCGGCGGCCTTGATAGCCTCGACGTCAGAGCCCTCGAGCGCCTTCTTGGCGTCGGCGATAGCGGCCTCGGCCTTGGACTTCACGTCGGCGGAAACCTTGTCACCGAGCTCGTTGAGGGTCTGCTCGGTGGAGTAGCACAGGCTGTCGGTCTGGTTGCGGACCTCGACCTCTTCCTTCTGCTTCTTGTCCTCCTCGGCATGAGCCTCGGCGTCCTTGACCATACGATCGACTTCGTCGTCGGAAAGCGCGGTGGAGCCGGAGATGGTGATCTGCTGCTCCTTGCCGGTGCCCTTGTCCTTAGCGGAGACCTTGACGATGCCGTTGGCGTCGATGTCGAAGGTGACCTCGATCTGCGGCACGCCGCGGCGGGCAGCAGGGATACCGGTCAGCTGGAACTTACCGAGCGACTTGTTGTCGCGGGCAAGCTCGCGCTCGCCCTGGAGCACGTTGATCTCGACGCTGGTCTGGTTGTCGGCAGCGGTGGAGTAGACCTCGGTCTTGGAGGTCGGGATCGTGGTGTTGCGGTCGATCATCTTGGTCATGATGCCGCCCATGGTCTCGACGCCCAGCGACAGCGGGGTAACGTCGAGCAGCAGGATGCCCTCGACGTCACCGGTGAGCACGCCGCCCTGGACGGCAGCACCGTCGGCAACGACCTCGTCGGGGTTCACGGACATGTTGGGCTGCTTGCCGGTCATGGTCTTGACGAGCTCCTGGACGGCGGGCATACGGGTGGAGCCGCCGACGAGGATGACCTCGGTCAGATCGGAGAGCTTAAGCTTGGCGTCGCGCAGGGCGTTGGTGACAGGCTGCTTGCAGCGCTCGAGCAGGTCGCGGGTGATCTTCTCGAACTCGACGCGGGTCAGCGTGTAGTTGAGGTGCAGCGGGCCGGACTGGTTCATGGTAATGAACGGCAGGTTGATGGTGGTCTGCTGGGCGGCGGAGAGCTCCTTCTTGGCGTTCTCGGCAGCCTCCTTCAGACGCTGCAGGGCCATGGGGTCCTGACGCAGGTCGACACCGTTCTCCTGCTGGAACTTATCGGCCATCCAGTCGATGACGCGCTGATCCCAGTCGTCGCCGCCCAGGTGGTTGTCGCCCGAGGTGGACAGAACCTCAAACACGCCGTCGGCGAGGTCGAGGATGGAGACGTCGAAGGTGCCGCCGCCCAGGTCGAAGACCAGGATGCGCTGGTCGGTGCCCTGCTTGTCCAGGCCATAGGCCAAGGCAGCAGCGGTCGGCTCGTTGACGATACGCTTGACGTTGAGGCCAGCGATCTTACCGGCGTCCTTGGTGGCCTGACGCTGGGCGTCGTTGAAGTAGGCCGGGACGGTGATGACGGCGTCGGTGACGGTCTCGCCCAGATACTTCTCGGCGTCAGCCTTCATCTTGGCGAGCGTCATGGCGCTCACCTGCTCGGCGGTGTAATCCTTGCCCTCGATGTCGACGACGGCACGGCCGCCCTGGCCCTCCTTGACCTCGTACGGCACGGTCTTGATCTCGGAGGTGCACTCGGAGTACTTGCGGCCCATGAAGCGCTTGATGGAGAACACGGTGTTCTTGGGGTTGGTGACAGCCTGGTTCTTAGCGGCCTTACCCACGACGCGGTCGCCGTCGGCACGGAAGCCCACGACGGACGGGGTGGTGCGGTCGCCCTCGGCGTTCACGATAATGGTCGGAGAACCGCCCTCGAGGACGGCCATAGCGGAGTTAGTAGTACCAAGGTCGATACCAAGAATCTTACTCATTAGAAATTCCCTCTCTCTTTTGCGTTCGCGCCGCCTCGACGATCTGTCGCGCGGCGCTTCGGCTTGTCTTTCAGGATGTAGTGTATCCCCTTATGGGCCGGAATATACAAAATCTAAGTCAATTCATATAAGATTTCTTATTGCTGAGAGTTTAGGTTCGCGAATACGCAGGTAGACGCACTGTTTGAATTCTCGGCAAATCTATTGAGATCTATGTAGAGATGGCTGAGGCTTGGGTCTGGAGCCCCTCGGGATGGCCTTGTGGAAAGCAAATCCCGGTTTGAGCGTGAATTCCGGGCTGCAGTTTCCGCAACCAAGGCCCTCGGGAAAATAGATCCCAGTCTGAGTGTGGATTCTGGGTCGCAGTTTCCGCCAGAGGGCTCGACCGGAAAGCGCGACCCGTTTTGGACGCCAATTCTGGGTTGCGCTTTCCAAAAGCTCGCTCAATAGCTCAATATCTCAAGTCACCTTTAGCTAACATTTGCGCAGCTCAACGGCCCCACCTGCGCGTTTTTTAGTAAACCTTGGCATACTCGGCGAACGGTATGAAGATGCCGGCCAGAGGGTATTGCAAACGGTCGCTCCCGTGGTATGTTTTTGCCCGAATCAAACCGGCGCGCATCGTCTGTAGCGTCGGTCAACAGAGAGGAAACTACCATGGCTCATCCCGTAATTGATGCCGACGAGTGCATCGCTTGTGGCGTTTGCGTCGACTCCTGCCCCGCTGGCGTTCTGGAGCTCCAGGACGTCGCTACCGTCGCTGACGAGGACTCCTGCGTCGCCTGTGGCGCTTGCCAGGACGCTTGCCCCGCTGGCGCGATCACCGAGATCGTCGAGGAGTAACAACTCCCCCACCTGCACACTCAAAAGTACACCGTGCACAAAAAGGAGGCCTCCGCATCGCCGCGGAGGCCTCCTTTTGCATTCGTGGGCAGCTAATTGGGGACGGTGTCGGGCTAGGACAAATCATCCTCGTAGGGCATTAAATCGGCTAGGTATCCTTTCTCCTTGAGCATCGCCTCGATCTCGTCGAGGGTCTGTTCGTCCTCCGCCGCAATGCGATGGAAGTGATAGCCGCTCGTCACCGTTAGCAGTGGAAAGCTCTTGCCGCTCTCGATATCGCGCAGATAGCGCTCAACATCGCGACGATTGCGGATGTCCAGGTCGGCCGTGATCTTACCGTACACGCGGTGATTGACGATCACGTTGAGCACGGCGCCACCCGCGTCGACGATACTCGTGAGCTCATCGCCTGCCTGCTCCACGCTGTGGCGAACCTTGACCAAGCGCGTAGGCACGGCGGGGCTGCTGGGGGCCTCCTGCAGCACGTAGCCGCGATTGGTCGCCACGATATCGTGCCCATCGGCGCGCAGCAGGGCGATGTCCTGCACCACGACCTGGCGGCTCACACCCACCTCGCGGGCAAGCGCGCTGCCCGATACGGGCCCCTTGGCCCCCTCGAGCACGGCCATGATGGCACGGCGACGCTCGCGGGCGTCCATTATTTACCGTCCAGCAGACGCAAGTGCTTAAGCGAGAGGTCGAGAATCGGCGCAGAGTGCGTCAACGCCCCCGAGCTAATAAAGTCAACGCCCAGGTCGGCGAGCGCTCGGATATTGCTGGCGTCCACGTTGCCCGAACACTCGGTCTTGGCGCGACCGGCGATAAGCTCAATCGCTGCAGCCATGTCGTCGTGGGTCATGTTGTCGAACATGATGATATCGGCACCGGCCTCCACGGCCTCGCGCACCATGTCCAGGTTCTCGCACTCGATCTCGACCGTCGTGGTAAACGACGCATGAGCGCGCGCCATCTCGATCGCGCGTGCCACGCCACCGGCGGCGTCGATGTGGTTGTCCTTGAGCATGACAGCCGTCGACAGGTTATAGCGGTGGTTGCTGCCACCGCCGATCTCGACTGCCGCCTTTTCAAACACACGCATGCCCGGTGTGGTCTTGCGCGTGTCGACAAGCACGGTCTTGGTACCCTCGAGCGCCGCCGCCATGTTGTGCGTGTAGGTGGCGATACCGCTCATACGCTGCAGATAGTTGAGCGCCACGCGCTCGCCCGAAAGCAGCACGCGCGCGTCGCCGCGCACCTGGCCCACGTGGTCGCCGGCGTGCACCTCGTCACCGTCGACGACATCAAACAGCACCGAGCTCTGCGAATCCAGCAGCTCAAAGGTGCGAGCGAACACATCCAGGCCGGCGATGATGCCGTCGGCCTTGGCGATGAGCTCCACCGTGGCGGGGCGCGCCGTGGGGCACACGCTCGCCGTGCTCACGTCCTCAAAGGTAATGTCCTCGCGCAGGGCCTGCAAAATCAGATCATCGACGACAAGCTTCATGGTAATGGGATTCATGGTCTACTCCTCCACGGCCTGCGTGCCGGCGGCACGGGCCAAATCATCGATTGCCAGAGGGTCGGCGCCCAGGGCGCGATGACGGCCATCGAGCGCGGGCTCGCCCGCCTGCTCCACGGCCAGCGACTCGCCGGTGCGCATACGCCAAGCGGCGCGGCGACCCCAGACTAGGGACTCGAGCAGGCTGTTGGAAGCTAGGCGATTCTTGCCGTGAACGCCGTTGCAGGCCGTCTCGCCCGCGGCGTAGAGCTCAGGCATCGATGTGCGGCCGTCCTTGTCGACCCACACGCCGCCCATAAAGTAGTGCTGCGTGGGCGTGACGGGGATGGGCTCATCCAGGATGTCGCGACCGTCCTCCAGGCAGCGCGCGCGGATGTTGGCGAAGTGCCCGGTCACCACGTCGCGCTCGACGGGGGCAAAGCTCAGCCACTCGTGCTCGGTACCGTCCTGCTTCATCTGCTCGCGAATAGCGGCGGCGACCACATCACGCGGCTGAAGCTCGTCGGTAAAGCGCTCGCCGGCGGCGTTGAGCAAAATCGCGCCTTCGCCGCGGCAGCTCTCGCTGATCAGGAAGGTGCGGCCCGGCTGCGGCGAGAACAGCCCCGTGGGGTGAATCTGCACGTAGTCCAGGTGCTCCATCTTAATGCCATGCTCCTGAGCAATGTAGCAGGCATCGCCCGTGAGCTGCGGGTAGTTGGTCGAATGGTCGTATACGCCGCCGATGCCGCCCGTTGCCCACAGCGTGTGGCGGGCATGGATCTTAAACGGCTTACCGGCATGCGCGCCCTCGGCGACATTTGCCAGCTCGTCGGCGGGACGAACCGAGTTGTCCTCGTCCACAGAAACGGCAACGACACCAGCACACACCGTGACGCCGTCACGCTCGCCCGTCAGGATGTCGGTCATGGCCACGTGCTCCAAAATCTGCACGTTATCCAGCTTGCGAACAGCCTGGAGCAGCTTGGTCGTGATCTCCTTGCCCGTAATGTCGGCATGGAAGGCAATGCGTGGACGGCTGTGCGCACCCTCGCGGGTAAAGTCGAGGCCGCCATCGGCCTTGCGCTCAAAATCCACGCCCATCGCCAGCAGGTCGTTGATGACCGAGCGGCTCGAGCGAATCATGATGTCGACGCTCTCGCGGCGGTTCTCGTAGTGGCCGGCGTGCATGGTGTCCTCAAAGAAGGCATCGTAGTCCGAGCCTTCGGGCAGCACGCAAATGCCGCCCTGCGCGAGCATCGAATCGCACTCGTCAACAGCGCCCTTGGAGAGCATGATCACGCGCGTGCTCGTCGGCAGGTTGAGAGCTGCGTACAGGCCCGCCACGCCGCAGCCGGCAATGACGACGTCGCACTCCATATCGGGGTATTGCTTGGTTTCCACAGGAATCCTCTCCCTTGAATGTGACATAAGGGACCGTCCCTCATGCAACATTGTTCTAGCGTGCTGCGTACTCGAGCATACGGTCGAGCGTGAGCTTGGCCTGGTCTGCTGCCTCGTCCGAGACGCCGATCTGCACCTCGCCCTCGCCCGTCTCCAGGCAGCGCACGAGCTTTTCGAGCGTGATGAGATCCATGTTGACGCAGGTGGGCTGCACCGCGGGGAAGTAGAACTTCTTGCCGGTGCCCTGGCAGCGGCGCTCGAGCTCGTAGAGCACGCCGCGGACCGTCACGATAATGAACTCGCTCGCGTCGGACTCCTCGGCATACTTGATGATGCCGGCGGTGGAGCCGATGTAGTCGGCCTCGGCAAGGACGTCGGCCTTGCACTCGGGGTGCGCCAGTACGAGCGCGTCGGGGTGGGTCTCCGTCGCGTCGACGATCTGCTCGACGGTGATGATGTGATGGCGCGGGCAGTAGCCGTTGTTGAGGATGACGTGCTTTTGCGGCACCTGCTCGGCTACGAAGCGGCCCAGGTTTTGGTCGGGAATGAACAGGATATGCTGCTGCGGCAGCTCGGACACGATCTTAACGGCGTTGGAGCTGGTGACGCACACGTCGCTCCAGCTCTTGATCTCGACCGTGGAGTTGACGTAGCAGACCACGGCAAGGTCGTCACCGTACTCGGCGCGGGCGGCGTCGACCGTCCCGCGCTTGACCATGTGAGCCATGGGGCAGTCCGCGCCCGGCTCGGGCAGCAGCACGGTCTTGGTGGGGTTGAGCAGCTTGGCGCTCTCGCCCATAAACTCCACGCCGCACAGTACGATGGTCTGCTGCGGCAGGCTCTTGGCAAGCTTAGCCAGGTAGAAGCTGTCGCCGACGTAATCGGCAACGGCTTGGACCTCGGGCGCCACGTAATAGTGCGCCAGGATCACCGAGTCACGTTGGGTTTTTAGTTGCTGAATGGCCTCGACGAGCTCTGCGGGCACCAATGCCGCGCGCTCCGTTGCCGTCGTTGCCGATGCCAGGCCGGCCGCAATGTCGCGTGCAAGCTCCGATGCATCCATGTTCGCGCTCTGTGCCATCAAGGCCCCTCTCTTTTGGCGAATCTTGGGGCTTTAGTATGACACCTAGGTTTACAGCTGACAAGACAGCTGTAAACCTAGGTGTAAAGTTGAAATAAAGATTCAATCATGTGGCAGGTCCATATTCGAACTGGCAAGCTGAGGATAGCTGAGCTCTCGATGGCGCAGGAGGCATCTTTCGCCACCGCAATACCGCTTGGCGTGAGTTGCACGCCGTGGGGCGCAAACGGTCTGCACCCCCACAAGCGGTCCGCACCCAATGTGGCAAAATCGAACTACTAAGGGGGCTCAGAATGCTCAAGATTATTGCCTGCGACGACGACGTCGCTTTTCTAGATAGACTGCACCGGATGATCGACCGTTGGTCGAGCGAGACGGGCACGTCGGTCGATGTTGCGCTCGTCACGCGCGGCGAGGACCTGCTGGCCCGCCATGCCGCATCGCGCGCCGACATCATCTTGCTCGACATGATCATGCCGCTTGTCAACGGCATGGACACCGCGCGCGAATTGCGCCAGGCCGATACCGCCGTGCGCCTGGTGTTCCTCACCTCGTCGCCCGAGTTCGCACTGGAGTCCTACGAGGTCCGTGCCTTCGACTATCTGCTCAAGCCCGTGACTTACGAACGCCTGGCGCAGTTACTCGACGAGCTTTCGAGCATGCGCCCGGCGGCAACCGACGAGCTCGTGATCAAAACGTCCTTTGGCTACCACGCCCTGCGCCTGTCCGACATCGAATATGCCGAGGCGCGCAACAAGCACGTGGTCTTCCACCTGCGCGACGGACGCGATATCGAGGCACTCGAGTCGTTCCGCAGCGTCGAGGACCGTTTGGCGCAAAATGCCACCTTCTTTAAATGCCACCGTAGCTACCAGGTCAACTTGCGCAATATCGATCACTTTGACCGCACGGACATCGTCATGCGCTCGGGCGCGTGCATCCCGCTTTCGCGCAGCTGCAGGCAGGGATTCCAAGACGCCTACTTTGCGGCGCGCTTTGAGGGTGGGAGACACTGATGGTCTCCTCGGTCGAAATGGTCCTTTGGGCAATCCACCACGCCACGACGCTGCTCTTTGGCGTCTTTGCCTCGGCGGCGCTGTGCGGTGTCGAGATCAACCGGCGTCATGCGCTTGAACTGGTGCTGGTCGGTGCCGTAACCGGATGCGCATTTGGCCTCGCCAATGCCGTCGGCGGCGAGCTTTTTGCCCGCCAGGTATATCCGCTCGTCGTGCATCTGCCGCTCGTCATCTATTTGTGCGCGCGCTACCGCCTGAGCCCGCTGCTTGCCGTGCTCGGCATTACGAGTGCCTATCTGAGCTGCCAGTTCAGCAATTGGATGGGCATCGCCGCATTTGCCGCAACCGATTCTCAGATTGCGTACTATCTGGCGCGCATCGCGACCACACTCGCCGTCTTTGCCGTCCTGTTGCATTGGGCCGGCGACATCGGTCCACGCTTGGCGATTAAAAGCACCACCGAGCTGGGCATCCTTTTAATCCTGCCGCTCGTCTATTACGTCTTTGACTATGCCACCAACGTCTACACCACGCTGTTCCACTCGGGCTCGGTGGTAACGGTTGAGTTTTTGGCATTTGCGCTCTGTGCCTTCTATCTTATGTTTCTTGCCGTTTACCTGCGCGAATACGAAGAAAAGGAAACCGCCGAGCGAGAGCGCTGGATGCTCGAAACCCGCGACAGCGCCGCCATCAAAGAGCTCGAGGCTTGGCGTCAATCTGGGCGCGAGCTGTCGATTCTGCGCCACGACATGCGCCACTTCCTACGCGGCCTGGCCGCTTTAATTGAGGAGGGCCACACCGACGAGGCGCTCAAACGCATCGATGAACTCTGCGAAGCCGGCGATCGCACCGCCGTACGCCGCTTCTGCGCCAACGAGACCGTAAACATCGCGCTTTCGTCATTTAACTCGGATATCAATAGAAACGGCATTACCGCCAACCTGCGCGCCGCCGTACCCGAAACCATCCACGTAGGTGAAGCCGACCTGTTTAGCGTGCTCTCAAATGCCTTGGAAAACGCTATCACCGCCGCAAGCACCGCACCCCAAGGAAAGCGATTCGTCGACTTTGACCTGCGATTAGAGGACGGCCAGCTGCTGCTGTTAGTTTCCAACACGTTTGACCGCGCGCCGCGCATGGTCGACGGCATGCCCGTAGCCGGGCACACCGGACACGGCTTTGGAACCAAGAGCATTAAGCTTGCCGTCGAACGCATGAACGGCAACTGCCAGTTCCGCATCAACGGCGACCGGTTTGAGCTTCGCGCCGTGATGTAGGGGCGCGATAAGCCGGCGCCGCGCTCGACCCGTCAGGGCCGCCTTACCGGCGCCAATCCGCTACAGCGGAGCGGCCGCCGGGGTCAGCTGCTTGATGTATGCCCACATGCGCTGCTTGGCGGCTTTGTCAGTGAGCGCCGCCTCAAAACCGTCGAGCGCGAGCACGCGGCGGCCCTGCACATGGGCGACCAGGCCGGGCTTGAGCATGGCGGTGTCGAAGTCATCGATCGCCACGAGCATATCGGCGTAGGTTTCGCGCATGGCGTCGGCCGCGTTGTTGTCGAGCAGTAGCACCGCCTCGGGGTCCAAGGCCTCAAGCGCCTCGCGGAACAGCTCGCACGGCAGAGTCTCGCCCACCGTGACCGCTCCGTCACCCACGCCGGCGACGCTTGACAGCACGCAAAAATCCTCGGGCGCGTAGCCGATGGCCCCAAGCGCCTTGCGCAACGCCGCGCCATCCGGGCCGGCGGCAAGCTCGCCACCCGAACGCTCGGCCTCGTCCAAATCGCCTTTGACCAGCACGATCGGCGAGCACGCGTTGCCCGCGATACGCACGCCACGACCCGCGAGCGATGCGAGCTCCTGCTCGGCCGCCTGGGCGATGGCTTCTTTTTTCTGGCTTTGTGACGTGGACATGCGCTCTCCAATCGTTTGCGTGCCCACCATTATATAAAAGAGCTGCCCGCGAGTGGTTGCTTTGCGGGCGGCTGGGTATAAGCACGGTCGTACTGAGTTTTACGCGGCCGAGCCGCGTCGCATTATGGAGGTCACCATGGCTGACATTAATCAGATTACCCCCGAGAACTTCGATTCCATCGTTAACGACAGCCTGCCCGTGCTGGTCGATTTTTGGGCACCGTGGTGCGGGCCCTGTCGATCCCTCTCGCCCATCGTTGACGAGGTTGCCGATGAGCTGGCGGGCAAGCTCGCCGTTGCCAAGTGCAACGTCGACGACAACCAGGACCTGGCCATGAAGTATGGCGTCATGAGCATACCCACGCTGATTGTGTTTAAGAACGGCGAGGAGATTGACCGCTCGGTTGGCGCTCTGCCCAAGGCGAGGCTGCAGGCGCTGCTGGAGAAGCATCTGTAATACGCTTGTTACGTGTTGCCGTCTATGAGCGCTTTTGCACCGCTCGCCGGACTTCTGGATGCACCGAGTGCAACCACGGATAATATGGTAGTCACAAACAGCCCCCAGTGAACGGGTGCGGGTCGCACAGACTCGTACCCGTTTTCTTATGTAACTGCGCGCAGAGCGGGCGTAGTAAAATCTGAAGCACTGAACTGCCCCATACAAAAGGAGATTTCCCATGCATGATGTTGGAATGAACATGAGCCAGCTTGCCATGAGCGTCAAGCAGGTCGACGACACCATCGAGCTCGCTCACGAGTGGAGCCATCAGTTGCTGCATGCGACCGAGAATTTTGACATGGAGCGCATCGGCGCCAAGCTCGAGGCCGCCATGGCCGCGCTGCACGAGGCGCATGACGCGCTCGAGGGCTACGAGGAAGCCATCGAGGCCGACCACAACTCCGTCGGCTCCGTGAAGCTGGTGTAAGGTGGCCGAACACGAGCACAGCTGCGGGTACGAGCACGAGCATCCGCACGGGGCGGACGGTGACGCGGGCTGCCACTGTAGTGGTTCCGGCTCCGAGCTGGTCCGTTTTTCGGTTACCGCACCCGACGACCTGCTGCGCCGTTTTGACGAGCAGATCGCACGCCGCGGCGACGTGGCCAACCGATCCGAGGCCGTGCGCGACCTGATTCGCGCCTCGATCGCCAAGGAGCAGATGCGCACGCCCGATGAGCACGTTATCGGGTCGCTCACCATGATCTATGACCACCATACCGGCGACCTGACGCGCCGTCTGGACGAAGTGCAGCACGACTACACCGACGAGATCGTATCGACCATGCACGTGCATCTGGATCACCACAACTGCTTGGAGATTCTGGCGCTCAAGGGTCGCGGCGAGCGCGTCTACGAACTAGCCGACCGCCTGCTGGGCCTGCGCGGCGTTAAGCACGGCGAGCTTACCTGCGCCGCCACCAAGCAGAGCCTGGGGCTATAGCGGGATTTCCCGCAGCGCACCCGCCAAAAAGGGACAGGTTTGTTTTGGCAGGTTTAGAAGTTTTACCTACCAAAATAAACCTGTCCCTTTTTGGTCGGTTTTGATGAGGGGTGTCGCATGCGGCATGTGCATATTCATGTGACGGGCATTGTGCAGGGCGTTGGCATGCGACCGTTTGTGTATCGCGAGGCCATGGCGCATGGCATTTGCGGATGGGTGCTCAATGCGGGCGACGGCGTGCATATCGAGGCGCACGCTCCGGTCGATGCGCTCGATGCTTTTGTTGCCGCGCTTTCTGAGCATGCGCCTGCGGCAGCCCGCGTAGAGCATGTCGAGGTTGTGGACTTGGCAGCCAACGGTTGGGATACCGCCAATGAACAGGGCTTTCGCATCGTAGCATCGCAGGACCAGACCGCGCACACGACGCTCGTCTCGCCCGATATCGCCACCTGTGACGATTGCCTGCGCGAGTTGTTCGATCCCGCCGACCGACGCTATCACTACCCCTTTATCAACTGCACGAACTGCGGTCCACGCTTTACCATCATCCGGTCGCTGCCTTATGACCGAGCGGCCACGTCGATGGACCGTTTCCCCATGTGCCCCGCCTGCGCCGCAGAGTATGCCGATCCACTCGACCGTCGCTTTCACGCACAGCCCGATGCCTGCTTTGATTGCGGGCCGCATATTACGTGGCGCGAGGCTGTGAACGGCGATGCGTGCGGGAATTCGTCCGCGACACCGGCCGTCGGCACCACGCGCGAGGCCAGCGACGCTATCATCGAGCGCTGCGTTGAGCTGCTGGCCAGCGGTGGCATCGTCGCCATCAAGGGCCTGGGCGGATTCCATCTAGCCTGTGACGCTGCCAACGAGCAGGCGGTGGCCGAGCTGCGCCGCCGCAAACGCCGCAGCAACAAACCGCTTGCCGTCATGGTGCGCCGTCTTGCCGACGCTGGGCGCCTGTGCTATATCGACGATGCTGAACGCGATCTGCTCGCCGGCAGTATCCGCCCCATCGTGCTGCTGCGCCGACGTGCTGTTTGCGAGAGCGGCGGCTCCCCCGACGCCCTCATACTCGCACCGTCCGTCGCGCACGACCTGCCCGAACTTGGCGTTATGCTCCCCTACACCCCGCTTCAGCATCTTCTGCTTGCAGCTGCCGCGTCGCACGGTATGCACGCGCTCGTTATGACCAGCGGAAACCTGAGCGAAGAACCCATCGAAACCGACGACGACCTTGCCTGGGAACACCTCGTTGCCGCCGGCATTGCCGACGCGTTGCTCGGTAACGACCGCGCGATCCTCTCGCGCTATGACGATTCCGTGGTGCGCGTGGTCGACGGCGCCGTTATGCCCGTGCGCCGCGCTCGCGGATATGCACCCCAGCCGCTGCCGTTGCCGGCGCTCGACGGCGCTCCGTCCTGCGTGCTCGCCTGCGGGCCACAACAAAAGGCCACGATTGCGCTCGCGCGTGAAGGGACGAACGGCGAGGCAACCTGTTTTGTGTCGCAGCATATCGGCGATGTTGAAAACGGCGGGACCTTCGATGCCTGGAACGCCGCGCGCACGCGCTTGGAAGATCTCTTTGACTTGGCGCCCGCCGCCTTGGCCTGCGATTTACACCCCAGCTATCTATCGGGCCAGTGGGCGCGCGAGCAAGCACAAAAATGCAATCTGCCGCTCGTCGAGGTGCAGCACCATCATGCGCATATCGCGAGCGTAATGGCCGAGGCCATCGCCGCGGGCCAGCTTACAACCGACGCGCGCGTCCTTGGCATCGCCTTTGACGGCACCGGCGCCGGCACCGATGGGACCATTTGGGGCGGCGAGCTTCTTGTTGCCAGCCTTGGCGGCTTTAGGCGCGCCGCGCATTTGCGCACCTGGGCGCTCCCCGGCGGGGCGGCCTCCGTGCGCGATGCCCGCCGCAACGCCTTTGCCCTGCTCAGTGAGCTCGGCCTGCTCGAGCACCCAGGTGCCGCTCGGCTTTTGGACAGCCTCGACGAGCAAACGCGCAGCGTGACAGCCACCATGATCGAGCGCGGCATCAACAGCCCGCGTACCAGCAGCATGGGGCGTCTCTTTGATGCCGAGGCAGCAATTCTGGGCATCTGCGACAAGGCAACCTACGAGGGCGAACCCGCCATCGAGCTTGAGGCTGCCGCCTGGCGCGCGCTCGACAACGAAATCGCCCATTTTCCCGACGACAACGCCGGCTATTTCGCATCTGGCCCATCGTGGCTGGACGGCCCCTATGTTCTGGACCAGAAAGCACTCTTTGAGGCACTTTTGGGAGGAATTGAAGCCGGAGCGCCCGCCGACAGGCTCGCACTCGACTTCCATGTCGCCGTCGCGCGCTCCTCGGCGCGCATCGCCAGCGATATCTGCGTGCACGAGGGCATCGACACCGTCGCGCTCTCGGGCGGCGTGTTCATGAACCGACTTCTGCTTCAGCTCCTCGCCCGCGAGCTCAAAAGCGCAGGCCTTACTGTCCTTGTCCCCCACACCGTACCCGTCAATGACGGCTGCATCGCCTACGGTCAGGCGGCGGTCGCAAGCGCTCGTCTTGCGCAGATTGCATCACAGTAGCTCGCCCTCGCACGCCGCCGCGCCCAGCCGTCTCACAGGCGTAACGCGTTTGCCCGCGAACCCCGCGAGCGCTACCATCAACTGATGGATTATTGAGCGCCCGTCCAGCGCAAAGCGTATAAAAGGGGAACAATATGTGCCTTGCCGTTCCCGGTAAAGTAGTCAAACGCGACGACGACCTCAAGGCCACCGTCGACATGATGGGCATCGAGCGCCCCGTGTCGCTGCGACTCGTGCCGACGGCGCAGGTTGGCGACTATATTCTCGTACACGCCGGCTTTGGCATCCAGATTGTCAACGAGCAGGAAGCGCAAGAAACGCTCGAGCTTGTTAATGCCATGTCCGAGCTGGTCGAAGAAGACCAGCTTGCCACCAACCCGGCGGAGGCTTACTAGTGGCGCCCGAACAACCGGCTCGCTCCGGTATCGATTTCTCGGCATTCCGCAATCCCAAGCTGGCTCGCGAGCTCATCGAGCGCATTCATGAGCTTGTCGGCGACCGCGCCATCAACCTTATGGAAGTCTGCGGCACGCACACTGTGAGCATCGGCCGCTATGGCTTTCGCTCCATTATGCCGGCCGGGCTCAAGCTGCTGAGCGGACCGGGCTGCCCCGTCTGCGTCACCGCTAACCACGACATCGACCACGCGATCGCGCTCGCCAACATAGACGGCGCCATCATCACCACCTTTGGCGACATGATGCGCGTGCCCGGATCGTCCACCTCGCTCGCTGCGCAAAAGGCGGCAGGGCGCGATATTCGCATCGTCTATTCCCCGCTCGACGCGCTCGACATTGCCGAGCAAAACCCCGATCGCCCGGTCATTTTTATGGGCGTGGGCTTTGAGACTACGACGCCCACCATCGCCGCCGCCATCTTGGAGGCCGAGGCGCGCGGGCTTTTAAACTTCTCGGTCTATTGCGCCCACAAGACCACGCCGCCGGCGTTGCGCGCCATCGCCAACGACCCCGAGACGACCATCGACGGCTTTATCCTGCCGGGCCACGTCGCCACCATCACGGGCTTGGCGCCCTTTAGCTTTTTGGTCGACGAGTTCGATACCCCAGGCGTGGTCACGGGATTTGAACCGGTCGATATCCTTCAGGGTATCTGTATGCTGGTCCAGATGGTTGTTGAGGGGCAGCCCGCGATCGACAACGCCTACCGTCGCGGCGTCAATGCCGACGGCAATCCCGTGGCGCGCCAGCTGGTCGAGCAGGTATTTGAGCCGTGCAATACCACATGGCGCGGATTGGGGTCGATTGCGGCTTCGGGACTCGCCATTCGTCCCGAGTTCTCGCGCTTTGATGCCCGTACCCGCTTTGACGTGCCCGTTGAGGCGACGGTCGAGCCGCGTGGGTGCCGCTGCGGCGACGTGCTGCGCGGGGCCATTACGCCGAGCAGCTGCCCGCTCTTTGGCCGCACCTGCACGCCCGAGCACCCCGTCGGCCCGTGCATGGTAAGCTCCGAGGGCAGCTGCGCAGCATACTACCGTTACCGAGTCTAGCCCGAACGCCCCCGCGCGCTGACACCTCCCATGATTGGAGTTTTCGATATGTCCCATAGCGTTACCGATAGCACCGTCCTGCTGGGTCACGGCTCCGGCGGCCAGATGATGAAACGTATCATCGATGAGGTCTTTTTAGATGCCTTTGGGTCGCCCGAGCTGCTCGAGGGCAACGACGCCGGCGTCGCTACGCTGCCCGCGAGCGGGCGCATCGCCATGTCAACCGACAGCTTTGTAGTCTCGCCGCAGTTCTTCCCCGGTGGCAACATCGGCCGCCTCGCTGTATGCGGAACCGTCAACGACGTCGCGACCTCGGGCGCCAACGTGCGCTACCTATCGTGCGGCTTTATCCTCGAAGAGGGCTATCCCATGGATAAGCTCCGCCAGATTGTGCAGACGATGGCCGAGACGGCGCGCGAGGCGGGCGTGTCCATAATCACGGGCGACACTAAGGTGGTCGAGCGCGGCGGGGCCGACGGCGTCTATATCAATACCGCCGGCGTGGGCGAGGTGCCTGCGGGCGTGGCGCTCAGCGGCGCAAACTGCCAGCCCGGCGATGTCATCCTGGTATCGGGTACGCTGGGCGACCACGGCATCGCCATCATGAGCCAACGCGAGGGCTTGGCGTTTTCGAGCACGATCGAAAGCGATGCCGCACCGCTCAACCACCTGATTGCCGACGTTCTGGCCGCAGCGCCCGGCACGCGTTGCTTTCGCGACCCCACGCGCGGTGGCTTGGCGTCCACACTCAACGAGTTTGCCCAGGCCAGCAATGTTGCCATGGAGGTCGACGAGGATGCCGTGCCCGTGCGTCCCGACGTGCAGGCCGCCTGCGAGATGCTCGGCTACGATGTGCTGCAGGTGGCAAACGAGGGCAAGATGGTTGCCGTCGTGCCGGCCGAGCAAGCCGATGCCGCGCTGAGCGCCATGCGCGCCGCCCGCTACGGCGAGAATGCCGCCGTCATCGGTCGCGTGCTGCCGCTTGCCGAGGGCGCCCGTCCCGCCGTGCGCGTGCGCACCGGCTGGGGTTCGACCCGCATCCTCGACATGCTCGTAGGAGAGCAGCTGCCGAGAATTTGCTAACGACAAAGGCTCAGGGCTATTAAAGATATTCAGATTCCAAACATGCCCGGCACGCATGCCCAGTATCATGGGGTGCGTTTTACAACTCAAGCGGCAGGAGCACCCATGGCAGCAGCTTTTTCCCATGTGATCTTTGACCTGGACGGAACCATCCTCAACACGCTCGAGGACCTGGCGGCCGCCGGCAACCATACCTGCGAGGCGCACGGCTGGCCCACGTTTGCCGTTGACGAATACCGCTACAAGGTGGGAAACGGCATGCTCAAGCTGGTTGAGCGCTTTATGCCCGCCGAGTACGCAGGCGACGGCCGCATGTTTGAGCAGACGCTTGCCGAGTTTAGGGCTTACTACGGCGAGCACAAGGAAGACCACACCGCCCCCTATGCCGGCACGATCGAGATGCTCGACCGCTTGCGCGCCGCGGGCGTTCAGCTTGCCGTGCTCACTAACAAGGACCACGTCTCGGCGGCTCCGCTTATCGAGAAGTATTTTGGTTCCGAGCGCTTTGCGCTGGTACAGGGCCGTGTTGATGCGTTTCCGCCCAAGCCCGAAGCACCCGTCACGCTGCATGTGATGGAGGAGCTAGGCGCCGATCCGTCGACCACGCTCTACATAGGCGATTCCAATGTCGATATCCTGACCGGCCACAACGCCGGCCTTAAGAGCGCAGGCGTCAGCTGGGGCTTCCGCGGCCGCGCAGAGCTGGAGGCCGCCGGCGCCGACTACGTGGTGGACAGCCAGGCAGAGCTCGCGGCGCTGATTCTGGGCGAGTAACGAGCGACACTGCTTAACGCAGCTGCGACAGTTCTTCCGCGCGGAAAGCGCATCCCGTTTTGGAGCTCCGGAATGGGATGCGCTTTCCGTTTGAGGCGCATCAGGGAAACCGCATCCCGTTTCAGAGCAATATTCCGGGTCGCACTTTCCGCAACCCGCCCCATCCGGAAAATGCGACCCACTATTCGGCCAAAAACCGGGTCGCGGTTTCCCAAGCACTCGATGCAACGCTGGCACAAGGAGTGTCCCCAACTGCCAGCAGAAAAGGAACGTCCCCAAGTGCCGCCCCAATGACCACCATAGCAACGCCGCAGGTAGATGGCGGACAGCGAAAACGCCCCTAAGCGAGCAAGGTGCCTTGAAACAAGACGGCATTGACCTTCTGGTCATGCCGCCGAAGTTGAAAGGCAGATTGCCGCTCTGGCGGGCTTGCAGCGTCGAGCCGTTGCGCGGTTTGGTAAAACGCCGCAACGAACTACCGCGTAACCCCCTAGCTCAGCATTGCATCCATCATCTCGGAGTTGACGGAGTCGTCGGCAGACCACTCACCGTCGTCGTTGCAGGTGTACTTGAAGATAACCGTGGTCTTCCTGGGCTCGGTGGCCTTGGTCACATCGACCATAACCTGACCGGCCATCTTGTACAGCTCGTCATCGGAAGGAACCGTGTCAAGCGCAGCGACCTTCTCCTGATACTGGGTGGAGAAGTCCTCGACGATCTTGTTCATAGACTTGCATGTGATAGAGACCTCGGCGGTCGCGACACCCTTGTCCTCGTCGACCGTCACGTCGCCGATCTTGTAGTCAAAGCCCTCGAGATAGGTCTTGGCATACTCCTTGGGATCGATACCCAGCTGCTCGAACTCGTCGCCCGAAGCCTCCTCTAGGCCAGAGAGGAAGTCCTCGCCACCGTTCTTGACCTCGTCAAACTGCGTCGTAAGATCCTCGGTGATGAGCTCCTCAACCGAAGGACCTCCACAGCCGGAAAGCACGACCACACATGCAACCAAGACGGCCATGAGGGGCGCAAGCAGCAGCTTCTTTTTCATGTTGTTCCTCCCAATGAGCGGCACCGCGCTTCCCGGACGCGGCACACGTTGTAATAAGTAAGCCCATACTATCCACTTATGAACACCCTCGGCAACGCGAAGGCGCGGTCGGTTCGTTTTAGCGTCCGAACGGTTTGCAAGCCCGCCCAACGTGCAATAAAACGCTTCCCCACGGTGTAATAAAAAAGGTGGCCGGAAAACCCGACCACCCTTGCACATCCTTTGAACGCCGCAGCTTACTTGCGGACGACCTTAACGATGGCGTCACCGGCGGCGACGGCGGACTCTGCCTCAACGGTGAGCTCGACGTCGGCAAACTCGGCGGTGTTGGACACGGCCACGACGACGCAGTCCTTGTAACCGGCAGCAGCGATCTTGGCGCGGTCGATCTTGAGGATGGGCTGGCCGGCCTTCACGACGTCGTCGGCCTTGACGAAGCCCTCGAAGCCGTCACCGTTCATGTTGACGGTATCGACGCCAACGTGCACCAGAACCTCGATGCCGCTATCGGACTGCAGACCCACGGCGTGACCCATGGTGACGGTCACCTTACCGTCGCAGGGAGCGTAGACCAGATCGTCCTCGGGCCACACGGCACAGCCCTTGCCCAGAACCTCGCCACCAAAGACGGGATCGGGCACGTCGGCCATCTTGATGACCTTGCCCTTGACGGGCGAGCACAGCACGTCGGCGCCAGCAGAAGCAGAGATGGAGGCCGGAGCAGCGGCAGCCGCGGGCTCAGCCTTCTTCTTGAACATGTCAAACAGACCCATATGTTTTCTCCTCTTGATTAAGCGCAACGTTGTGCGCATGCCTACGGTAATTATAGTGCCAAATGGTTCAAATGCTAAGGTGGGGACTCGAATCGCGAGCCCTTCCCGGTAGCCCTTCCCGGTAGTGCTCGTGGGACGAGCATCTCCTTTGCATCGCGGGTCGGTAAGCTGAGTATCGCCTGCGCACGGGACGGGCAGAAGCGGGCGCGCCAAACCCGACACTTCTTTTCGTTCTCGAGTCCTGCCGCCGCCCCGTCCCTGACACTTCCTGACACCGACCAAAACGTGCCAAAATAAACCTGTCCCTTTTTGGCAGGTTTGGCGAGTGTGGGAGTTCGCATGGATATCAAACGCAAGATCACCGAGGCGCAGGGCCTCACCCCCACCGAGCAACAGCTCGGCATTGCAGCCCTTGCCATCGGTAAGGACATCCGCGGGCTTTCGATTAAGGAATTTGCCGCGCGCACCAACGTTTCGGTCGCGAGCGTGCACCGTTTTTGCAAAAAGCTCGGCCTCGAGGGCTTCAAGGATCTCAAAGTCGAGCTTATTCGCTTGGCAACCGAGGCGGGAAACCGCCGCGACGTGGACATTAACTTTCCCTTCGATGCCACGTCCACGCCTGCGCAGGTTATGGAGCGAATGGAAGGACTCTACCAGACCACGCTGGCCGAAACGCAGGAGCTGCTCGACCCCACGCAGCTCGACCACGCCGCCAAGCTCATCGCGAACACCCGACAGGTCGACATCTACACGGGCTCGCACAACCTCTATCCAGCGGGAATGTTCCGCGACCGCCTGCTCTCCGCCGGTAAAAGCGCGACGTGCCACGACGGTGTCGAGGCCCAGGTGCGAACGGCACTCGCCTCGGGTCCCGACCATGCGGCAATCGTCATCTCCTACAGCGGCCTTGCCCCCAACCTCAAGGACATCTTGCCGATCCTCAGCAGCCGGCATGTCCCGGTCATCGTCATCGGCACGCCTTATTGCGCGCGCCTGCACCCTGGTTTTGCCGCCTACCTTACGGTGAGTGACCACGAGAGCATGACGCATCGCATCACGCAGTTCGCGAGCCACATCGCCGTGCAATACGTACTCGATTCGCTCTACAGCAGCTACTTCGCCAAAGACTACGCCCGCTGCTCCGAGTTCCTGGAGCGCTCGTTTCCCTACACCCGCCTCCCGGGGCTCAAGTAGCGACGAGCGTGGATTTTTGGACGCTTATCCACGCTCATTCACGACTAGTCATTTAAGAACGCCCCCAATGACTACCCATCCGGAGCAAGGCAACGCCGCAAGAAGAGGACGGACAGCGAGCGACGTCCAGGGCGAACAAGTTGGCATGAAAAAGGCGAGGCATAGACCTTCTGGTCATGCCTCGCCTTTTGAATGACAAATTGTCGCCCTGGGCGGCGCGCAGCGTCGGCCGGTTACGGCGTTTGGTAAAACGCCGTAACTAACGTGCTCCGTACTGCTCGTAATAAGCGTCGATGGCGGCCTTGAGCTCGTCGTCGATGACGACCTTGCCGTCGATCTCGTGGTTGTAGAGAGTCTCGACGACCTCGTCCATGGAAACGATGCTCGCGACGGGAAAACCGTACTTGGCCTCGATCTCCTTCTGCGCAGTGGTCACGCCGCCCTTGCCGACCTCCATGCGGTTGAGGGACACGATCAGGCCCTTGATTTCGACGTCGGCAGCAGCCTTAACCTTGGGATAGGTCTCGTCGATGGACTTGCCGCTGGTGGTGACATCCTCGACCATGACCACGCGGTCGCCGTCCTGGGGCTCATAGCCCAGCAGGTTGCCCTTGTCGGCGCCGTGGTCCTTGGCCTCCTTGCGGTCGCAGCAGTACTTGACCTCCTTGCCGTACAGCTCGTGGTAGGCAATCGCGGTCACGACGGCCAGGGGAATGCCCTTGTAGGCCGGCCCAAACAGCACATCAAAGTCGTCGCCAAAGTTATCGTGGATGGCCTGGGCGTAATACTCGCCCAGCTTCTTGAGCTGATAGCCCGTCACGTAAGCGCCGGCGTTCATAAAGAACGGGGACTGACGGCCGCTCTTGAGCGTAAAGCTGCCGAACTTAAGGACGTCGGACTCGACCATAAACTTGATGAACTCTTGCTTGTAAGCCTCCATGCGGGCTCCTCTCGTAATCGCGTACGTGCCTTCCAGTTTAGCGCAGGCGAAGCGTCGATGCGGGCGCGCTTTGGGGCCACGGCATTCTGTAAAGGCTTTGTCAGGGGGAATGGTTTTCCGAACAATGGGGTTGACATGTCAAACCCCCTCATCAAGAATACGGGCGGATTAAAAAGGGGTACGAGATACCCAAAGCGCGCTGCGCTCAGCCTTTAGGAGGTGTGCCATGGAAGGCAGTCCTAGTCGAAAAACCTGCATGTCGCCCTCGGCACGCCGCGAGGACTCCGCACACGCATAAACGCCACCGGCAGATCGCCAAAACCACCGCAAAGGCGCGCTGCACCCTTTGTGGGCTCAAGAGCTTGACGTGAGCGACATCTAGGTTTTTTGAAGCAAATACGACACGTACGCTAACTCCCCTCAACAAGGAGGACCCTATGCTGATGCTCAAAACCGTCACGGTACTCGAAGCCATCTCCAAGCGCCGCCGCACGGCGCGCCCTGCCGCTCATACCGGCCTGTCCAAGAACACCATATTCGCCGCCACCCATAGTGCCGAGGACGCCCTCGTACTGCTTGACGCCACGGCAAACGGCCTCACCGTCGAGCAGGCAACTGAGCGCCTGAACGCCGTCGGCCCCAACACCATCGAGGCAACGACCAAAACGCTCGCCCGCCGCATCGCCGACGCGTTCATCGATCCCTTCGCCGGCATCCTCGCCGCGCTCGCACTGGTCTCGCTCTACATCGACGTGCTCGCCGTGCCCGAACCGCAGCGCGACCCCTCCACGGTCATCGTCATCGGCACCATGCTGCTGGTATCGGGCGGCATGAAGTTTATCCAGGAAGCCCGCAGCGGCAATGCGGCCGAGGCCCTCAAGGACCTGGTCTCCAACACTTGCACCGCCCTGCGCGACGGCGAGCGCATCGAGATCCCCTTCGACGAGCTCGTCCCCGGCGATGTAATCCGTCTCTCTGCCGGCGATATGGTGCCGGCAGATGCCCGCATCATCACCGCGCGCGACCTGTTTGTCATCGAGTCCGCACTCACCGGCGAGAGCGAGGCCGTCGAGAAGACCACCGCCGTCACCGTCGTCGAGGGCGCCGACGGCTCCGCACTGCCACTCTCTGCCTGCAAGAACATCGTCTTTACCGGCACCTCCGTGCAAAACGGCACCGCCATGGCGCTTGTCGTTGCCACCGGCTCGGACACCTACCTGGGCGGCATCGCCAAGATGCTCAACGGGCGCGGCGAAAAGAGCGCGTTTGACCGCGGCGTCTCGAGCGTCTCCATGTTGCTCGTACGCCTCATGCTCGTTATGGCGCCGGCCGTCTTTGCCATCAACGCCGCCACCAAGGGCAACGTCATCGACGCGCTGCTGTTCGCCACGAGCGTGGCCGTGGGCATCACGCCGCAGATGCTTCCCGTCATCGTGACCACGAGCCTGTCGCAGGGCGCCAAGGACCTCGCCCGTCGCCAGGCTATCGTCAAGGAGCTGCCGGCGATTCAAAACCTCGGCGCGATGGACGTCTTGTGCTGCGACAAGACCGGCACCCTCACCGAAGACCGCATCGTGCTCGAGCGCTACCTCAACACCGATGGCAACGAGGACGCGCGCGTGCTGCGCCATGCGTTTTTGAACAGCTTCTTCCAGACCGGCCTCAAAAACCTTATCGACCTGGCCGTAATCGACCGTGCCGATGTGACGCCCTCGACCGTCGTGCCCGATTCCATGCTGGGCCAGAGCCTGCGCGACCGCTATACCAAGGTCGACGAGGTGCCCTTCGATTTCTCGCGCCGTCGCCTGAGCGTAGTTGTCGCCGACTCCCAAGGCAAAACCCAGATGGTTACCAAGGGAGCTGCCGAGGAAATGCTCGAGATCTGCTCCTTTGTCGAGGTCGATGGCATCGCCCAGCCGCTCACCGACGAGAACCTCGCCCAGATTCGCAAACAGGTCGCCGGACTTAACGCCGAGGGTCTGCGCGTGATTGCCGTGGCGCAGAAGACCAATCCGCGCTGCGTGGGCGAGTTTGGCATCGCCGACGAGTGCGACATGGTGCTGATGGGCTTTTTGGCCTTCCTCGATCCACCCAAAGCAAGTGCCGCGGGCGCCGTCGCCACCCTCGAGGCCAAGGGCGTAGCGGTCAAGGTCCTGACCGGCGACAACGACCGCGTCGCCGCCACCGTCTGCGCGCAGATCGGCATCGATGCGAGCAACGTTTTGCTCGGCTCCGAGATCGATGCGCTCGACGACGCCGAACTTGCCGAGCTTGCCGAGAAAACCCACCTCTTCGCCAAGCTCTCGCCGCTGCAGAAGGCGCGCCTGGTGCGCGTCATGCGCGAGCTGCTCGGCCACACCGTGGGCTTTATGGGCGACGGCATCAACGACGCCGCTGCCATGCGTGCGAGCGATTGCGGCATCTCGGTCGATTCGGCCGTCGATATTGCCAAGGAATCCGCCGATATCATCTTGCTTCAGAAGGACCTGGGCGTGCTCGAGCGCGGCATCATCGAAGGCCGCCGCACTTACGGCAACCTGCTCAAGTACCTCAAGACCACGGTGAGCTCCAACTTTGGCAATGTGCTGTCCGTGACCGTCGCGAGCCTGTTCTTGCCGTTTTTGCCCATGAGCGCCCTGCAGCTGGTACTGCTGTCGCTGGTCTACGAGATCGTGTGCATCGCACTGCCGTGGGACACCGTCGATGGCGCCTGGACTGCCCGCCCGCGTGCCTGGAACGCCGCGTCCATCAAGGGCTTTATGCTCGAACTGGGCCCCGTGAGTTCGCTGTTTGACATCGTGACCTTCGCCGCGCTCTTCTTTGTGGTGTGCCCCGCCACCGTAGGCGCAAGCTGGTCCGAGCTTGCCGCCGCGGACAACGTCGCGGGTATGACGACCTTCGCCACGATCTTCCAGAGTGGCTGGTTTGTCGAGTCCATGTGGTCGCAGACGCTCGTGATCCACATGCTGCGCTCCCCGCGCCTGCCGAGCCCGCGCGACCACGCCGCGCCCGCATTGTGCGTTCTTACCGTGCTGGGCCTGGCGCTCGTCACCTGGCTGCCGGCAAGCCCCATCGCCGATGCGCTCGGCCTCATGCCGCTGCCCACGAGCTTTTTTGGGCTGCTCATTGGCATCGTTAACGCCTATATCGCGCTCACCCAGCTGGCAAAGCGCCGCTACATTGCCCGCCACGGCGAGCTGCTGTAGCAAGTAGACGGAAAACACCCTGCCAGCTGCCGTTGCCACTACCACAGCTGCCAACGCCGCTGCCGTTGCCTCTGCCGCCGCCGCAGTCTATCCCCCCAGTAATTGCGGTGAAATAGTTCCTGTTTAAAGCCCCGTGACCTTGATTTAGGGACTATTCCACCGCAACTTATTGGGGGATTAGCTAGTCTTGAGGCGTCCAGGACCAGAAGAAGTTGATAAGGGCTACACGCGAGGCGGTACCGGCCTTTTTGTTGATCGAGGAAATGTGGCGGTAGAGCGTGGAGCGCGAAAGAAAGAGCGTTGTGGCGATGTCCTGAACGCTCTGGTCCGAAACGACCAAGACCTCAAGAATATCGCGCTCGCGCTCTGTAAGCCCAAAGGTGGCGACGAAGGCATCAAGGCGTTCATCGGATGTGAGCTCCGCTGCCTCCACGGGCTCGGGGTCGGAGCATATGGGCGCAAGACCCCCACCAAGATCGTCAGTGGCAAGCGGCAGTCCGTCCCGCATCGCGGCATCATCGGCTCGTTGCCCCAACTGCCCCAGCAGCGTAATCGCAATGCCCACAAACATCACGAGCGCCGCACCGACCGCAGCCAGCACATTTTGACTCGAGATAATCGCCACTGCCGGCGCCGTCACGAACATCGAGCACACGTTGTTGACGACGCGACCCATGCACGGCCAAAAATATGACCAGCGCGCATAGAGCGAGACGGCGGCATATTTTGTGGTAAAGAACACCACGAAAAAGCCCGAGCCCAGATAAAAGATGATCGTGGCAGCAAGCTCGTTGCCGCCATTGACATCGACGATAAGCACAAAGAACGAAAGCGTGGACAGTATGGCGGCACATGTCATGCCGATATTCATATACGAGCGGCCGTGCAGGTCAAATAGTGCGCCAGCGACCAACGAGCTCACGACAAGCAGCAGGCGCGGCCAATCGCCCAAATCGACGGCTCCGACAGCATGCAGGGTCGTGAAGCCCGCGTTGAAAGCGGCGAATACGCTGGAAAGATACGCCGTCGCCACGGTCAGGCGAACTACGGCGCGACGGAATGCCGCCTTTGCCTCGGGATCGTCATGCCACTTGGCGCCATATTCCAGAACATCTACCGAAAGCCCGGCAGCACTGGGTTCAAAGTTGGGATCGGACTCGTCGCGCAGCTTGGCGCGTCGGGCACCGTGGAGCAACGCCACCTGCGCGATCGCACAGACGACCAGAACAGCCTGCTGAGGAATGCCGACAGGCATCACCATGTGGTTGAGAACCTGCACCAGAACGCCCATGGCGTAAGAAAGCGCGGCGGCGCGCGCCAAGCAGGGCGTTCGCGCAAAGCGCCTCGCAAAATTTGCATGGGCAGTCGATCCGCAGTAGCCCGGCGCGCAGCACGCCACCAAACCGCCGGCAATTACCACCTCAACCTGAACCGCCATAATCAACAGCAGCAATGCCGCCACCAGCAAAACGCCCGTGACGTCACTCGTTGCGTCGATAGCATGGGGACGGCGATAGTACAGAATGGGACGCACAAAAAAGCCAATCACGCTCGCGCCGATGACAAGGCTCTCATAAATAACGACCTCGTTCGGAGACACGAACTCGGCCATGCGCACATCAAAGAGATACTCGCACGCCAAAAACGTGAAGGAGAACAGCGCCAGGCATATAATCTCCCGAATGCCCCGACGCAAATATGCGGTTGTGTCTCCCATGCCCCTCACGGTTAACCCCCGGCCGCTCAATTGTCTGGAATTCCATTTTAATAAAGAACCAATCTCAATATCGAAGCCAAGCTCGAAATGCTGCTAATTCGACCCCAGTCGTCCACATCACGCCGCGATTTTGAGCCACATGGCCAAGATGGGGCACGCGCGACCTCTAGCTCGGCCAGGAGCGTCTCCAACTGCCACTCATTTAAGTACGTCCCCAATGAGTGGCCGAAGAGTGTCCCCCGCGACTAGTCGTTTAAGAACGTCCCCAATGACTAGTCAAAAATGGGCCATGTGTCCCAGTTGTGGAGACTCCTTGAGCCGTCTGGGTATCGCGAAGGATCGCGCACTCCCCCATCATCAAAAGTGACACACGCTACCAGTTGATGGGAGGCAGCCATGGGCTTCTTTGACAAGATGTTCGAGAAGAAAGAGTGCGCGATTTGCGGTACCGAGCTGGGACTTCTAGGTAAGACAAAAATCAATGAAGGCTACCTGTGCAAAGAGTGCGCTGGCAAGCTCTCCCCCTACTTTCACGGCTATCGCTCCAGCACCGCGGACGACATCCGTGAGCAACTCGCCTACCGCGAGGCCAACGCCGAGCGCCTGTCTTCGTTCAACCCCACGCGCACGCTTTCTGCCGGGCGCACCAATATTATGCTCGATGAGGACGCGGGCCTGCTGATCATCACTTCGCAGAGCCGCTGGCGCGACGCCAATCCCGACATCATCGAGTTCTCGCAGGTACTCGGCTGCGATATGGATATCGACGAGCATCGCACCGAGATCTATCGCGAGACCAAGGACGGCGAGCGCGAGAGCTACAACCCGCCGCGCTACGACCTGGATTACGACTTTAATCTGACCATCCACGTCAACACGCCGTACTTTACCGAAATCAACCTGCGCGTGAACGACTCCACCATCGATCAGCGCGGCTCCATCGAATATCGCGAGACCAAGCGCCAGGCAACCGAAGTCCGCGATGCGCTGGTGCAGCTGCGTCAGGAGACACGCGACAGCGTCGTGGCCGCCAAGGCCCCCAAGACCGCGGTGACCTGCCCCTTCTGCGGAGCCACCACCATTCCCGATGCCAGTGGGCGCTGCGAATACTGCGGCGGCGCCATCGGCGCATAGCCCCCGGCACGGAAAGGACCGATCATGGCCTTCGAGAGCGTTAACTATCAGTGCCCTGCCTGCGGTGGTCCCCTGCATTTTGCAAGCGCCGAGCAAAAGCTCGTCTGCGACTACTGTGACTCGCGCTTTGAAGTCGAAGAAGTCGAGGCCCTCTATCGCGAGCGCCAGGACAAGGCCGACGCCAAAGCCGATGCGGCAGCCGCAACGCCCAAGCCCGTCGCCGACGACGCGGTGCAGGAGCTCGCCCAAAACGCCGGCTACATCTGCTCGTCGTGCGGCGCCGAGCTCGTGTCCGACGGCACCGTCGCCGTCACCACCTGCCCGTACTGCGGTAACTCCGCCGTGGCGCCCGGCCAGCTCTCGGGCGACTTCTCGCCCGACCTGGTGATTCCGTTTAAGCTCGGGCGCGATGACGTCACGGCCGCACTCAAGGAACACTACAAGGGCAAGATCTTGCTGCCCAAGAGCTTTGTCACCGGCAACCACATCGACGAGGTCCAAGGTGTCTACGTGCCGTTTTGGCTCTACGGCGCCCGCGTTGACGGCGAAGTGTACTTTGACGCGACCAACGAGACCGTGACCGAGGAATCCGACCGCACCGTCACGACCACCGACCACTACGATGCCTATCGCAAGGGCAATATCTCGTTTAAGCGCGTGCCCGTCGACGGATCGTCCAAGATGCCCGACGGCCACATGGATGCCATCGAGCCGTTTGACTACGACGCGCTGCGTCCGTTCTCGGTCGCATATATGCCCGGCTACATCGCCAACCGTTACGACGAGGACTGCGAGACCTGCAAGGCGCGCGCCGAGCGCCGTATGGAAGAAAGCACGATCTCGGCCCTGCGCGAGACCGTCGTCGACGAATACGACGATGCCACGGTCGAAAGCAAGCAGTTCGACTACACCTGGGAAGACAGCGACTACGCCCTGTTCCCCGTCTGGATGCTCTCCACCTCGTGGAACGGCAAGAGCTACCTGTTTGCCATGAACGGCCAGACCGGCCGCTTGGTCGGCGAGCTCCCCTGCTCCAAGCCCAAGCTCGCCATCGCCTCGGTGCTGTTCTTCGCGATCGGATTTATCCTCTCCCAGATTCTCTTTATGGGGGAATACGCCTTCAATCCGGATTACCTCACCTTTGATATCGAGGGCATCCTCATCAACATCATCGCGCCGCTGATCATCGTGATTATCGGAGACGTGCTACTGGTGGGCCAGCTCAAGACGGCCAACGAAGCAACCCATGCCGATGAGTATTGTGGCGAGCTCGACCTGACCGAGAAGCACGACACCTTCAGCCACACCGAGACCACCGTTGTCATGAAAGACGACAAGGACGACTAAGCAATCCAACCAATACCACCCGGGCTTTGACGAGAAAGGAAGATCACCATGGGACTCTTGAAAGCTGGATTGGGAGCCGCCGGCGGCGTCATGGCCGACCAGTGGAAGGAATTTATCTACTGCGAATCGATGCCTGCTGACGTCTTGGCCTGCAAGGGCAGCAAACGCACCGGCGGCCGCAGCTCCAACACGCGCGGCGAGGACAACGTCATCTCCAACGGCTCGGTCATCGCCGTCAACGACGGCCAGGGCATGCTCGTGGTGCAAAACGGCAAGATCATCGAGGTCGCGCTGGAGCCCGGCGAGTTTGTCTTTGACACCGGCAGCGAGCCGAGCGTCTTTAGCGGCAACCTGGGCGATTCCATCAAGGAGACCTTCGCCAATATCGGCAGCCGCTTTACCTTTGGCGGCGACGCGGGCAAGGACCAGCGTGTCTACTTCATCAACACCAAGGAGATCATCGGCAACAAGTACGGCACCGCCTCGCCCGTACCCTTCCGCGTGGTCGATAACAACATCGGTCTGGACGTCGACATCTCCGTGCGCTGCAACGGCGAGTATTCGTACCGCATCACCAACCCGCTGCTGTTCTACACCAACGTATGCGGCAACGTGACCGATAGCTACACGCGCGACAAGATCGACAGCCAGCTTAAGTCCGAGCTGCTCACCGCCCTGCAGCCCGCCTTTGCCAAGATCTCGGAGATGGGCATCCGCTACAGCGCCATCCCCGGCCACACCACCGAGCTCGCCCGCGCGCTCAACGAGGTCCTCTCCGCCGACTGGCGCGACCTGCGCGGCGTCGAGATCGTGAGCTTTGGCGTCAACTCCATCGCCGCCTCGCAAGAAGACGAGCAGATGATCAAGGACCTGCAGAAGGCCGCGGTCATGCGCGATCCCACCATGGCAGCCGCCAACATCGCCAGCGCCCAGAGCGATGCGATGCGCGCGGCAGCCGCCAACCCCAACGGCGCGATGGCAGGCTTTATGGGCATGGGCATGGCAGGTGGCATGGGCGGCATGAATGCCAGCCAGCTGTTCGCCGCCGGCCAGGCACAGCAGCAGGCCGCCCCGCAGCCGGCTCCGGCTCCTGCCCCGGCTCCCGCCGCCGCGCCTGCGGCCGGCACATGGACCTGCAGCTGCGGCGCCACCAACACCGGCAAGTTCTGCTCCGAGTGCGGCAGTCCCGCACCCGCCCCGGCACCGGCCAAGTGGTTCTGCCCCAACTGCGGTAGCGAAAACGGCGGCAAGTTCTGCAGCAACTGCGGAACGCCCAGGCCCTAGCCCCTTTATCTGGTAATTGGCGGGGAGGTCCGCCACCCCCGCATTTGCTTCTATGGGTTTCGTTCGATGAAGGAGGACACCATGAAGACAACGTTCAAAAAGTCCGTACTCGCATTTCTGACATGCGTCCTAGCGCTTGCCTTTGCCCTGACGGGCTGCAGCGGCGGCGGCAAGGACCCCAAGGCCAACTTCGTCGGCAGCTGGGAACTCTCGGGTGGAACCTTGGATGGCGAAGAGCTCACCGATGAGTACATGGATATGCTCAAGGAGTGGGGCCTCAACTGTATCCTGATCCTCGACGAAGACGGCACGGGCGTCCTCGACATGTTCCTTGAGGTCGCCGACCTGAAATGGGAGGCCAAGGACGCCACCACCGTAACGATCACCGCCGAAGATGAGTCGCACGATCTGAAGCTCAAGGACGACAAGCTCGTCCTCGAGGTGGAAGGCGACAAGCTTATCTTTACGAAGTCCGACAAGGATCTGTCCGGTACGGTGAAGAAGGATCGCGAGAACGCCGAGAAGGAAGAAGAGATCGATGAGGCCGTCGAAGACGACGACGTCCAGAGCATCGAAATCTCCCCCGCCGTCACCGTCGCCGATGACGACCTGTGCACCATCACCATCACCGAGAAGTTCAAGGACGACTGGGGCGACATCGGCTTTGTCGTCAACATCACCAACAAGAGCGACAAGGACCTGACCTTCTACGCCCCCACCGGCAAGACCAACGTCAACGGCACCATGAAGGAACCCTGGTTCTCGGCTCACCTGATGCCCGGCACCAACGCCACCGAGGAATTCACGTTCTCGAGCGGCGAGCTTGACAGCCTTGACGACCTCGTCAATACGACCATCGGCATCGACGCCTACCTGACCGATTCCTATGAGGACGTCGCCTCCTACACCGCGACCATCGCGTAGCGGCACGTAACATCAGCCGCGGATTGGCGGACACATCCGCGCACATGCCAGACGGGGCCGCAGGAGTTGATCCTGCGGCCCCGCCGCTTTATGCCGATGCGTAACGAGCGTTAGCGCTCCATGTTGGGAACGATGCTGCCCTCCGTTACTGCGCGCACGGCCAGGCGCATGATGTTGTCGTAGCCTGTCTTATTGAGAATCTCCGAGATGCGGCGTTTGATGGTGCCCTCGCTCATAAACAGCTCGGCCGCGATCTCGCGGCGGCTCTTACCCTCGCAGGCAAGGCGCAAGATCGACAGCTCGACATCGTCGAGGGCCGCCGTGCCCGAGAAGATGCTCTCGGGCGGCTTGGGAAACGTGCAGTAACCCGCCAGCGTGGAGCGCATCACGGCGAATAGCTCGTCGATACCGACGTTCTTGTACACAAAGCTGTCGACGCCCGCCTCGCGCGCCTGGTCCACAAAAGTAATTTCGGGCATACCCGTCATGATAATGACGCGGCACTCGGGCAGTTGTTCTTTGATGCGCGCCGCCGCCACGATGCCGTTGGAATCATGCTCGGTGCATACGTCCATCAGTATCATGTCCGGGCGCTCCTTGAGCGCGACACCCAAGGCCTCGGAAGCATCGGCAATGGCAGAAACAACGGTCATATCGGGCTGGTCGCCAACGGAGCGCGCCAGGCTCTCGCGCAGGATGGCCTGGTCTTCAACTATAAGGACGCGGATCATGAACTTCTCCTTTGGACCGTGGCGTTGGAGGCGAGCGGGATGGACACCGTAAGCGTGAAGGGCGGGGCGGTGTGGACTTCCAGGCTGCCGCCCAGATTCTGTGCGACATGCCTCATACCAGGGATACCCGTTCCCTCGCGATACGATACGGGTGCAGGCGCGCCGTCGTTAGAAACGGTCATCCGCGCAACAGCGCCGTCTTCCGACGTCTCCTGCCACAGACGCACGCGGACCCGATGCGCCTGCGCATGCTTGGTGGCATTGGTCGAGGCCTCGCGGATAATCTGCAAAAATGCGGCGGCGACACGCGCGTCGCTTGGCAGCTCGCCCTCAACATCGATCTGCACGCTCACCAGGCCAAAGGCATGGACGATATCGCCCAGTTGCTCTGCCGGTTCGGTGTCGCCCCCGCTGCGCAGATCGGCAGCGATTGAGCGCAGCAGCGGGTCGATCTGCTCGAGTGACTCGTCATCCAAGCGCCCCTCCTCCAGATAACGATGGAGGATGGACAGGCGCTGCCCGATCACGTCGTGCACGCGAGCGCGCATACGCAGATAGGCCGCATTGTCAGCAACTTTTTTGACTTCTTCGATCTGGGCTTGGAGCTCTTGGCCCGCAAGCTCAAGCAGGTGGTTGGCTTGCGCTAGGCGATCATGGGCATGCGCATACTCTGTTACATCCAGACCGATAATGCGCTCGAAGAGGCGGCCCGAAACCATAACGTCATCGTGCACGAACAAGCGAATCTCGGCGGGAGAAACCTCGACCACAACGCGCGCCTCACCAAAACGGTCCAGATTAATCCGCACACGGTTCCTGCTGCTTTCGGGCATTTGCATGCTGAGTTTGCGCAGGTCGTTCCATGTGCCGCTCATGTCACCTAAATCGGTGGGCATATGAAGTTCCACCAGGTTTTTGCGCATGCAGCGGTTCATGAGCAGCGGACGGCCCCTCGGGTCCAGATACAGGATGCCCACGGGAATCACGTTGATGGTCTCGATCGTCGAGAACGCGGTGATATCCTCCTGGCGGTTACGGACGTCCATCAAGAGCGCCGCGATGGAACGGAACAGGAAGAACGCTCCCTCTGCGATAAGGACAACGGTCCACGTCGAGCCCATGGCAAAAACCACCGGCGGTGTAACGGCGACAACAAGCAGCAGCTCGACCAGCATGACGGGGCGACGATAGCGCACCATAAGCACCACGCCATAGGCAAAGATCGCGGCATTGAGCCACAACGCTCCGCCCATTGCCCTGGCGCAAACGACAAGCGGCGCCACCAGATACGAGCCAGACGACGCGAATAAGATGAGCGCCGAAATCATCAGGTGAAGCACAAGACTCGCCTCGTAGGCGCAAATCACCTTACGGTTATAGGACGAGCGGCGCGATGCGATGAGCGGGACGTGGATCGTCTGCAGACACGCAGCCAGGGCAAAGACAACATCGAGCGCAACGATTTGGGGAAGGATGAGCGAAATCTGCATCGTCACTCACCCGCCCTCGGCATCAAGACGATCATGCGCAGCTGGCCGGACTCGCCCTCAAGGCGGTATGCCACGTTGCGCCCTTGCAGAGCGCTTTCGAGCTCTTGCGCGGCGGGCGTCTGCGAAAGATCTTCATCATCGTTGGAAAAAAGCGTGGCGCGCAGCTCGACACTGCATCGGTCATGGTCGCCCAAGTGATACATAAGCGCCGGATGGTCGGTGGTGTAGGCAAAAAACGCAAAGTCATACACGCAGTCGTACAGGGCGCTTACCGTACTGGCGTGCATCGGGCGCCGTATGGCGATAATCGAAGCGCAATCGATATCGATGGTGCGCAGGTCGCTTGCGAGCTCGTTGGCAATGAGCTGAATACGGTCGCGATCAAAACCGCTCTCCCCGTGCTGTGCCAACGTGAGCGACCCTTTGCGCTTGCAATAGGCGACGAGCATCTTGGCGCGCTGCAGCATGCGGTAACGCTCGTGCGAAGACGCTTCATCGGTCAACGGCGGCAGCGAGCTCAGCAGGTCGTACATCCCTTCGAGCGCGCGGGCAAGCGCCTGGTCCACGTCTTGGACCAGCAAGGTCTCGGCCTCTTGATCTGCCAGGTGCGTCTTAAGGTCGTAGTCGGCAGCGAGCAGCTCATTTTGACGCTGCAGCTCCATACGACGGTGTGCCAGTTCACGGTTAAGCTCGTTGAGATCCGACACGTCTTGGGCAAGCAGGGCCGATCCGCCCAGCAGTGGAAAGGCACGGTACATTACATCGGGATTGGACTCCACGGCAAAGGCATGGGCATGCCCGTGTTCCTGGGCTCGCAGCTCTTCGCACACGCCTACCGGCATTGGCTTTGACACTGGCGTGGCATAGACTTCCTGCAGGTCGCGCGTTAGGACTTTGAGGTCGAGCGGCAAGGTGTCGAAAATGCCGGCGATGTCGTGATATGACGGAACGACACCGCAATCGAGACAGATTTCCATCGCCACCACGCACAAGACGCAATAGATGAGCGAGAAGTTGAGCCTCCATGCCCAGGGCACGCGCAGCGCATATGAGATGGCAAAGAACGCGCCGCCCAGCAGCACGAGCGCCGCCGTGCCCGAGAAACGTTGGATGCGAAAGGACGAGGACCGGCCCACCAGGATAAAAAAGGCCACAAAGTTAAAGGCCGTCCACACGAGGACGGCGAAATAACCCCAGCCGTACGTGTAATCGTTGCTCCAGGTGTCGCTTGTACGGTCAAAGTGGAAGACCTGCTGGTGAAAATCGTTGGTGAGCACAAATCCGATAAGCAGGATGGCCGCAATCCACAGCGCAACGCAGTAGCGGCGACCCAGGCGGTGTTGCTCCAGGCCCGCAAGGCGCAGACCACACAACTGGTAGAGCAGCGGAATGAGCGTCATGGGCACGTAGTACAGGTACCACAGCACAGTGGCATAGAACGGCGTGAATGACTTGTACTTGAGAATGACTTCGATCATCCACAGGGTGCAGATGGTGGCGACGGCAACAAGGCGGCGGCGCAACACATAGTCCAAACAGCGCAGATAGACCGATACGCCCCAGATCGAAAATACAATTGCGGCGACAAGCAGCAGGAGAGAGCTCGAGTGGACGAGCGCATCCACGACCTCTTCGGACACCTCGCTATAGGCGGGCACGGCGTTAGATAGTTTGGGGTAGAAGGCGAACAGCGCCGGCAAGACTGCCAAAAGCATGAGGAACAGCGCGGTGATGGCGCCGGCGATAGCAAAGACGCGGTGACGGTATACCTGATGTGTTATGCCAACAAGAAATCGCGGCATGGCGAAGAGCCTGCCGCCCCTGGGATCCGCCACGGGTGCGGATCGGGCGGCCACGTGGCCGATATGTCGCTCGCGGGTACCCATAGTGCTTTTAGTGTACCGACAGATGGGTCGAAAAAGCGGGCCGCATGTCCCAAAATCCGCAGACGGCAAGGCGCCCGGCGAGCACATACTCGCCGGGCGCCTTGGTTAGGAGGCTATGAAGTTGAGTGTCTCAGCTTCCTTAGGACAGGTCCTCACCATTCGTTTCAATGACATGCTTGTACCAGTCGAAGCTCTTCTTCTTGGAGCGCTTGAGGGTGCCGTTGCCTGCATCGTCGCGATCGACGTAGATAAAGCCGTAGCGCTTGGACATCTCGCCCGTGCCGGCAGACACCAGGTCGATCGGGCCCCAGGTGGTGTAGCCCAGCAGGTCAACGCCGTCCTCGGTCACAGCATCACGCATCGCGGCAATATGCTGGCGCAGGTAGTCGATACGGTAGTCGTCGTTGATGGAGCCATCCTCCTCGACAACATCCTTGGCGCCCAGGCCGTTCTCGACCACAAACAGCGGCTTCTGATAACGGTCGTACAGGTCGTTAAGGGTGATGCGGAAGCCCAACGGATCGATGGCCCAGCCCCACTGGCTCTCCTGCAGGTAGGGATTCTTGGCGCCGGCGAAGGCGTTGCCCTGGGTGCGCTCGACATCGGGGTTGTCGGCACCGGCGGAGCAACGGGTGCTGTAGTAGCTAAAGCTGATGAAGTCGACGGTGTTGGCGGCCAGGATCTCGCGGTCCTCGTCCGTCATGCCCACATCGATGCCTAGACGCTCGAGCTTCTTGACGGCATAGGCCGGGTAGTAGCCGCGGCTCTGGACGTCGACGAAGAAGTAATTGTCCTGGTTGTCGAGCTGCGCCTGGCGCACATCGCCCGGACGGCAGCTGTAGGGGTAGTAGCTACCCGCGGCGAGCATGCAGCCGATCTTGATCTCGGGATCGATCTCGTGGGCGATCTTGGTTGCCCAAGCGCTGGCGACGAGCTCGTTGTGGGCGGCCAGGTACTCGACGGCCTCCTTGTTCTCGCCCTCCTCAAAGACCAGACCGGCACCCATAAACGGCAGGTGCAGGATCATATTGATCTCGTTGAAGGTGAGCCAGTACTTCACCAGACCCTTGTAGCGGGTGAAGATCGTGGTTGCGAGGTTCTTGTAGAAGCCGATGAGCTTGCGGTTGCGCCAACCGCCGTACTCCTTGATGAGATGAATCGGGCAATCGAAGTGCGTGATAGTCACGAGCGGCTCGATACCGTGCTTTTGGCACTCGCGGAACACGTCCTCGTAGAAGGCCAGGCCAGCCTCGTTGGGCTCGGTCTCGTCACCGTTGGGGAAGATGCGGGTCCAGGCCAGGCTCATACGGAAGGTCTTAAAGCCCATCTCGGCAAAGAGAGCGATGTCCTCTTTGTAGTGGTGATAGAAATCGATGCCGGTCTGCGCGGGATAGTAATAGCCGTCCTCGAAGTCGAGCATTTTACGCTGGCCGGAGACCACCGCATAGCGCTCGGGGCCATGCGGAGCCACGTCCACGTTGGCAAGGCCGCGGCCGTCCACGTTGTAGGCGCCCTCGCACTGGTTGGCGGCCGTCGCGCCGCCCCACAGGAAGTCATTACGGAAAGCCATGCATCAATCCTTTCGCACGCTGTTGTCATAGGCTCAGTATCCCTGCAAACAACGCGCCGCTCAACGGCAACGGCGCAGACCGATACTTCTTTTCGCGTGCAGGCGCCCGGCAACCGCCCCGTCTGACACTTTTTGATACCCGCCTTCCCAAGCCACCGCAATGGGGACAGGCACCTTTGTGGTGGTTTGGGCCCGTTTGTCTCGATCTGTAACAGGTAGGCCGTCAAAACCGGGCCTGGTGTTACAGATCGAGATTGTTCGGTCTGTCCCCTGCAGTTTGTCTAAATCTGTAACAGGTAGAGACGATTTAGCCCGCTAGATGTTACAGATCGAGACGGAAGATTCTAGTCCACGGTGATGTCGAGGTTCTTGCCGATGAGGCCTACGTAGCCGCCCTCGGCAGCCTTGGGGCTGTCAGCATGGCAGAGAACCCACTTGTCGGCCTTCCAGTAGCAGTAGCTGTCACCGGTGGCAGGCATGTCGGCTGCGGCCTCGGGGCGCGGGCCGTTGGTGCCCGCCGGCAGCGCCACCATCACCTGGAAGCCGCCTTCGTCGACCATGCACGGCGTGTAGTGGAGCGTGGTGTTGAAGACCTCGACAACCGTACCCGCCGGCACGCGGAACGCCTTGACGCACGCGGTGTCGAGCTTGCCGTCCTCGATCTCCCAGCGATGCGCCACGAGCAGGATAAAATCGCGGGCACCCAGGTTAAACTCGCTGGCGCGGTGATACTCCAGGCAGTTGAGCTGCGTGTTGTGTCCGTTGCACCAGCCCAGTTGGAAGGGACGGCCACCAAACATGAGAAAGCCCAGTTTATCGGCATCCTTGACGCCCTCGAGCTCCGGCGCACTTGCAACGTACTTGCTGCCCTCGGGGATGGGCGTGGCAGAGAGCGCCTCGAGCACGGGCGACGTGAGCTCAGACGGAACGTCATCCCAAACGTTGCCATAGGATTTGAACTCGGGATCGTTGACAGAGTAGATATGCATGTTCACTCCTGTTCGTAAATGTGACTATACGAACATTCTAGAACAAACATGAGCGATTTTGAACGCTCGTCCCGACCAATCAACAAAAAGGCGCCCCCGCATAAGCGAAGGCGCCCAATGCGCGCGTTTTGGGCGATAAAGCCCTTACGCCTGCTGATAGTGCAGGTGCTTCTCGTCGATATCGGCCAGGTCGCGGTCGAGGTAGCGGCGCGCAAGCCAGTTGGCCATGGGGAGGTTCTGGTCCAGGTAGTTACCGCATTCCTCGGGAGCGGCACCGGGGACATCGCCCTCAAAGTCGGCGACAAACTCAAACAGCTCGCGGACGAGCGGCAAGATCTTCTCGCTCGTCAGCTCGCCAAAGACAACCAGGTAAAAGCCCGTGCGGCAGCCCATGGGGCCAAAGTAGACAATGCGGCTCGACCACTCGGCATGATTGCGAAGGAACGTCGCGCCCAGGTGCTCGATGGTGTGGCACTCGGCCGTGTTCATGACCGGCTCCTTGTTGGGCGTGGTCAGGCGCAGGTCAAACGTGGTGACGGCGGCGCCGGTCGCCGGATCGCGGTCGATGCGGCTCACATACACGCCGGGCTCAAGCAGCAGATGGTCAACGGAAAAGCTCGCGATGCGCTCCATGGCAAATCCTCTCGATAGTCAAATTGGGACGGGGCTCTTTTAGCTGGTTCGAATGGTCGCACCAATCATACCAGTCAAAAAAGCCCCGTCCCAAAAAGACAACTTAGCCCAGGACGCGAGCCATGCGCGCCTTGAACTCGGACAGGAAGCGCGGGGCGTCGACGGTCAGCGCCACGAGTGCGCTCTTGTCGGGGTCGGACAGACGGCGCTCATCGCAGATGGTGCGACCGCGGTACTCGCCCAGCAGATCAACACGCAGGTTGCAGCCGAGCGCGCCCACGAGCGTGGGATCAATCGCCACGGCAACCGCCAGCGGATCGTGCAGCGCGCAGCCACCCAGGTAGGGGGCGTTCATCTCGTACGAGCCAATGTAGTGCTCCACCATACTCGCAAACGCGCAACCGGCCATGGTGCCCGAGCCCGTCCAACCGGCAATGTCGCGACGCGTGAGCACCACGCGATGCGTCACATCCAGACCCACCATAGTGAGCTTGCGGCCCGAGCGCAGCACCGCGTCGGCTGCCTCGGGGTCGCTCGCCATATTGGCCTCGGCGCCCGCGCTCACGTTACCGGGCACGGTAAGGGCGCCGCCCATCACGACCACGCGGCCGATGGACATCATCGCCGCCGCATCGCGCTCCAGGGCGAGCGCCAGGTTGGAGAGCGGGCCAGTCGCTACGTAGACCAGATCGGGACCATAGGTGCGCGCGGCATCGATCAGATAATCGACCGCAGCGTTGCCGTCGGCCGAGGTCGCCCCCACCGGCTCGTAGGGCGACGCGGGCACGCTCGCGCCGCCGATGCCGTTCTTGCCGTGAATGAGCGCGGTGGACGCCGGCGGCGTATAAGGCTCAGTCGCCTGCAGAGGACGGTCGGCGCCCAGGTACACCGGCACCTCGGGACGACCCAGCAGATCGAGCACCGCCAGGCAATTGTGCGCCGATTGCTCGACGCGCACGTTGCCAAAGCACGTGGTGATGCCCACGAGCTCCACCTCGGGGCTCGCGATGGCATAGGCCAGCGCCATCGCATCGTCCACACCCATATCCAGATCAAGGATCAGCTTCTTGATTGCCATTGTTCTACTCCGCTTCTCCGTCTTTATCGTTTAACCAAACCAATGTTCAACTTCGGCGCGCGTGGGAATCGATTGCTGAGCGCCCAGGCGCGACACCGTCACTGCCGAGGCGCGAGCGCCCGCGGCCATGCACTCAAAGAGCGGCAAGCCCTCTAGGCGAGCCGCCGCCAACGCGCCGATAAACGTATCGCCGGCGGCCGTGGTATCGACTACCGTGCTCGAAAGTGCCGGCATGCGCAGCAGCTCACCGCCATCGCCGAGCGTAACCGAGCCGGCACCGCCCAGCGTGATGACCGCGGCGCCGGCGCCCTTGTCGAGCAGCGCATTGAGCACGGCGACGCAACTCACATCATCCGTGGGCAGAATGCCCGTCAGCACCTGGCACTCGGTCTCGTTGGGACAGACCAGGTCGACCGCAGGCCAGACCTCCGCAGGCAGCTCGCAGGCGGGCGCTGGATTAAAGACCGTATAGAACCCCAGCTCGTGAGCGCAAACAAGCGCCTCGGCCGTCGCCGCAAGGTCGCATTCGCCCTGGGCGATAAAGACGCTTCCGGCAGCCGGGGCAATCTCGCTGGCGTCGCCGTCGAGCTCATGGGCCACCAGACGCCTCAGCGCGCAGGCAACGTCCGCGCCCGCAAGCGCATGGTTGGCGCCCGGTGACAGTATGATGCGGTTGTCGCCCTCGCAGCGAATGATGGTCGCCGTTCCCGTCTCCACGTCATCGCGATGCACTACAAAGTCACAGTCCACGCCGGCGTCTTGGAGCCCCGCCACGAGCGACGCGCCGAACGCGTCGCGACCGACCGCGCCGATCATGTGCGTGCACGCGCCCATACGCGCGGCAGCTACGGCCTGATTGGCGCCCTTGCCGCCGGCGTTGGTGATAAACCCGCTGCCACCGACGGTCTCGCCCGCACGCGGTATGCGCTCGCACGCCACCGAAAGGTCCATGTTCATGCTGCCGAACACCACAACGATGCCGCGATCTGCCATGGAAACCTCCTCATCTGCGGGCCTTATGCCCACCGTCGGCCGTCGATCGTGCACTCTCGCACCCCCTATAACTTTAGTTCACTTTGATGTGGACGCGCGCTTGAGCTTGCGCCAGCAGCAAGCATTCACAGGAGCAGGCAGCTACAATGAAGGCGTGCTGATTATTCTCGTCATTGGATGATGTTTTATGGAACAACTCTCGCAATCGGGCTCGCGCGGTCGACGCCGCACGGGCAACGAGCCGGCGCCGCACGAACGCGTGAAGAGCGAACGCCGTGCCAACGAGCCGCGACGCACCGCGAGCCCCCATCGCGCTTCTGCCAACAACGCGGGCCGCGCCAACACTCCCGCCGCGGAGCAGATGCCTGCTCGCCCTAAGTCCCGCTACATCCCTGCCCTTGACGGCCTGCGCACGCTTGCCGTCGTCGCGGTGGTGCTCTATCACCTCAACCTCACGTGGGCGCAGGGCGGTCTGCTCGGCGTCACGATCTTCTTTGTGCTTTCGGGCTATCTGATCACACGCCTGCTACTCAACGAAGTCGCTAAGACCGGCCATATCGACCTCAAGAGCTTCTGGATTCGCCGCATCCGTCGCCTGGTCCCCGCCGTGGTAACGGTAGTGTTTGTAACCTGCGCGCTGTGCACTATCTTTAACCACGTGATGCTCACCAAGATGCGCCCCGACATCCTGCCGTCGCTGCTGTTCTTCAACAACTGGTGGCAGATTGCCCAAAACGTCTCGTACTTCAATGCTCTGGGCGACCCCTCGCCGCTCACGCACTTTTGGTCGCTTGCAATCGAGGAACAGTTCTACCTGATTTGGCCGCCACTGCTGTTTGCCATGGTATCCATGCATGTGAGCAAACCCAACACGCGCCGCGTGGTTCTGGGCCTTGCCGCGGTATCTGCCCTCGCCATGATGATGCTTTACAACCCTGCCGCCGACCCCAGCCGCGTGTACTACGGCACCGACACCCGCGTGTTCTCGCTGCTGCTGGGCGCCTGGATGGCCTTTATCCCCGATCGCGACCTGGCGCCGGTGCGTCTCGCTCGTCGTTTGGGGCTCAACCGCCTGGCTGGCGCCGGCAAGCACGGCAAGAACGCCGAGGGCAAGCCTGGCGAGAAGGCCGACGAATCAGCCGAGACCGCCCCGGCACAGCCGAGCGCCCTCGTGCGCTTTTGGTCCTCGCCCGCATCCATCGATGTATTGGGCGTCGTGGGTCTGGTTGGCCTTGCCGCCATGGTCGCGCTCACCAACGGCTACACCGCCTTCCAGTATCGCGGAGGCACGCTGCTGTGCTCGATCCTCACGCTCATGGTCATCGCGGCCTGCGTGCAGCCCCAGGGAATGGTTGCCCGCGCGCTGTCCGCCGAGCCACTCGTGTGGGTTGGCAAGCGCTCCTACAGCATCTACCTGTGGCACTATCCGCTGCTGCTCCTCATGAACCCGGTCGCCAACATCAACGATACGCCGTGGTGGCAGTACATTTTGCAGGTGTTGTTGGTGGTCGCCGTGGCAGAGTGCTGCTATCGCTTTATCGAGACTCCGTTTAGGAAGGGCGCCTTTGGGCGCACCGTCGCCGAATTCCGCGATGGCACCACCACGCCCGCCAACTGGGCACGCGCGCACGTCCCTGTCTGCGCAGCCTGCGCTGTCGTGTTGGTCGTTGCACTGGGCGGCCTGATCTTTGTGCCCGAGACGTCTGCGCTGAGCGGCGAGGGCGCCGAAGTTCTGAACAAGGAAGCCAAGAACACCGCGCCCACCGACCAGCAGGCGGCCGACGACACCGACAAGGACAACGACGGCTTCCCCGATGGCTCCTACGATCTGCTTATGATCGGCGACTCCGTGTCGCTGCGTGCCGTGGACACTTTTGACGGCGTTTTCCCGCACAGCCATATCGATGCCGAAAAGGGCCGCCAGTTTGATGCGGGCCGCGCGACATTTGAGGGCTATATCCAGCAGAACCTTGCCGGCAAGATCGTGGTCTTTGCGCTGGGCACCAACGGCTTGGTAACCGACGACCAGATCGACGCTATCATGGCCGATGCAGGAGATAAGCGTATTGTGGTGTTTGTGAACACGCGCAGCCCGCAGCCGTGGGTTGGCTCTACCAACCAGGCCATCGCCAACGCCGCTACGCGCTACAAGAACGTACGCGTTATCGACTGGTATGGATACAGTGCCAACCGCAACGACCTGTTCGATGGCGATGGCACGCACCTTTCGAACACGGGTGTGACCGAGTACCTCAACCTCATCCACGATGCCGTCAAGAAGGACCTACCCGTACACCCCGAGGATCACGTCAACGATCCGCAGCCGGCAGCCGTCAAGTCTGCCACCGACGCACTCGTCAATGCGCTCGCTCTCAAGCCACACAAGCTGGGCACCGACAAGTAACGCGCAGCCAAATCTGCTTACACCAGCAGGGGGTGTCTGCCACGGCAGACACCCCCTGCGGCAGTTAGGGACGTTCCTTATGTGCCGGTACCTAGGGACACTCCTGGCGCAGCCAATGAAGACCTCTACGGATGAATTCCAGGCCGCTCCGTCGCTCCAGACATCGTTTCCGCGCCTCGCGCCTGCCCCAAACAATCAAAACAAGCCCTTTTCGCCGCACCCTCAAAGGTCTGTGGGCAAAAAGGGCAAATATGAGTACTGTTACCATTTTAGTAGCAGGCAAAACCACCCAAAATGACGTCCGAGCGAACCCTACAACCCCCTAAGACAGCCAACCTGACTGGTTTAAGGCGTATTGGAGCCAATTTTAATGAACATACTATAGGTTATGTTTATTATCTTCTTGAATGTAAATGCTATTCACTTAGCAACAGTACTCATATTTGGCATTTATTGCCCACTGCCATATAACTAACACCCTATAGCAGACAAAAACAGGCCGTAGCCCATCGCTGCGGCCTGTTTGGAGTCCAAAAGAGGCGCTAAGCGCTGTAACCCATCGCCTGCAGAACAAACATGACGACCGTGAGCACCGTAATCACACCGATAGTCGCCCAAGTGAGCACATTCCACACGCGGCCGTTGCGGTTAGTGCCCATAATGTGACGGTCAGCGGCAATAACCACCTGGAACACCAGAACCACGGGCAGTAGCACGCCATTGATGACCTGCGAGGTCATCATAATCTGGAACAGATCGACGCCGGGCATAAGCACCAGCACGGCAGAGATACCGATGATGGCCGTAATGATGCCGCGATAGACCGGGGCCTCGTCCCAGCTGCGGTCGGCACCGCGCTCCCAGCCAAATGCCTCGCAGATAGCGCTCGACGTAACGCCCGGCAGCACGCAGGCAGCCAAGAAGCTCGCCGCGACCAGGCCCGAGGCAAACAGTACCGTGGACCACTGACCCGCAATAGGCTCCAACGCGCGGGCGGCATCGGCAGCATCGCTAATCTGAATACCCGCCGGGAACAACACCGTACCGGTCGTGATGATAATAAAGCCGGCAATGACATCGGCGGCAAGCGAGCCGCTCACGGTATCGATGCGCTGCAGCACGATATCGTCCTCGCCCGCGTTCTTATCGACCACGTTGTTCTGCGCCAAGAAAATCATCCACGGCGCGATGGTGGTACCGATCGTTGCGACCACGAGCGACACGTAGCTGGGGTCATTTTGAATGTTAGGCACGACCAGGTCGACCGCGACCTCACCCCAGTTGGGGCCAGCCATAAACGCGGCGACAATATAGGTCACGAACACGCAGCTCACCAGCAGCAGAATCTTCTCGATGCGCTGGAAGCTGCCCGACATGGTAAGCATCCACACCAGCAGCGCCACCAGCGGCACCGAAATGCTCGCCGGCACGCCAAAGAGGGCAAGGCCGCTGGCGATGCCCGCAAACTCCGAAATGGTCACAGCCGTGTTGGCGATCAACAGCGCCGCCATAGCAAGTACACTCTTGCGCACGCCAAAGCGCTCGCGAATGAGCGATGCCAGGCCCTTGCCCGTGACGCAGCCGCAGCGCGCCGCGGTCTCCTGCGTCACGATGAGCAGCACAGTCATGACGGGAAGCATCCAGAGCATCTTGTAGCCATAGCTGGCACCCGCGCTGGAATACGTTGCAATGCCGCCGGCGTCATTGCCCGAAAGCGCCGCCAGCAGACCGGGGCCCATAGCGCCAAAGATGGCCGCGATGGTCAACTTTTGCTTGGTGCCCGACTTTTGCTTGGTATTTTGCACGCGACCACCTAACCAATGACCGACATGGTGAGCAGCACCGCAGCGATGCAGTACGCCACACACGAGATCATGACGGCAATAACGTTCATGGCGGTGCCCGACGTGTTGAGGTCATGCTCGTCACGCCAGAACAGCACCATCAGGTAAATCACGGCACTCATGTTGCCAACCAGGCAAATGATAGCAGCGATATTAAAACACCCGGTAAAGAGTTGCTCCTCAAACATGGACGCATCGGGGAATGCAGCGGTGCGCACCAGCTGCGCGCACAGGTAGGTCACGAGCGAAAGGATCAGGCCCATACCCGTGCTCTGGAAGAAGAATCCCAGGTACGGTTTGGGCTCGTCGTCGTGGCCGTCGTACTCGAGGAAGTAGTTCTTGACGAACGACACCATGCGCGAGGCAGCAAGCAGCACGAGCGGCATGGCGCACATGGGGAACACCACCAGATGCGCGGAGCCGAGCGCCGTTCCCAGCACGGTCGCCATGATGCACGACGCAATGCCCCATACAACAACCCAGTACTGGCGATGCACGAACCAGCTGAGCACGTTCGTCGAGTCGTCCGACGCGCTATCGCCCGAGCCGACACCGGCGATCTGCAGGTCCTCCTGATGCTCCTCGGCGATAACGTCCATGGCGTCGTCGAAGGTTACGATACCCAGGATATGACGGTTCTCGTCGCAGACAGGGATGGCAACCAGGTCGTACTTGGTCATCTCGTCCGTCACGTCTTCCTGGTCCTCGTCGGGCGACACATAGACCAGGTCGCGATAGGCCAGCTGACCCAGCGTGGCGTCGCGGTCGGCTACGATCAGCGTGCGCAGCGAAAGCACGCCGGTCAGCATGCCGCTCGGATCCTCGGTATAGACGTAGTAGACGCTCTCGAAGTCCTCGTCGAGCTCGCGAATCGCCTCGATGGCGTCACCGACCGTTGCCGTAGCGGGCAGGGAGACAAACTCCGAGGTCATGATGCGGCCGGCGGTGTTGTCCTCATACCCCAGCAGGTTACGAATCGCCTTCTCCTCCTTGACGCCCATCAGGCGCAGGAGCTTCTCGGCCTTCTCGTAATCGAGCTCGTCGATCAGGTCGGCCGCATCGTCCGGGTCCATCATGGCCAGCATCGACGATGCGTCCGTGTCGGACAGGCCCTCGAGCATCTCGGTCATGAGCTCGTCGTCGTCGAACTCCGAGATGGCCTCGGCGGCCTGGGCGGTGTCGAGCTGCGCGAACACCTGCGCACGCAGGCGCGGGTCGAGCTGCTCGATAATGTCGGCAATGTCGGCGGGGTGCAGCTCGCCAAGCGTCTTGTGCGACACCGAGAGTTGAATGTTCTTGGTCGAGCGGTCGAGCAGGTCCATGTAGGACCAAGCGATGATGTCCTCGCTGAGCGGCTTGCCCAGATGCTTCATAAAGCCCTCGACGACATGCTCGAGTGTGGGGCTGATCGCGCGCAGCAGACCGCGGGCACCGACCTCGGCGCCCAGCAGGCGCAGCTGATTTTCGCCCGACATGGAAAACTTGATGTCGTTGACGCGCACGACCTTCATACCCTGCGTGTCGACAATCTGCTTGTTGAGCACGTCGCGGGCAAGCAAGAGTTCGGTCGGCTGCAGGTACGAAAAACGGATTTCGGTGGCCGACGTCTTAAGGTGTACACCCGTCTCGTCGATACGGTCGACCCATTTGCGCCAGCTAATCATAAACGGCGTCTTGCCGGGTCCGCGGAACGCGAGCGACGTCACGTGCGGAAAAACTTCGCCGGTAGCAATGCCAAAATCGTTCACCACGCCGAGCTTTTCGCCGTCGACGTCCAAGACCGGCAATTTGAGCATCTCACTCAGATAATTCAATGGTGCTCCCCATCATTATTCCTCCGGACGCGACCGCGCGTGCGGCGTCCGGGGGCTTCTGGATATGTATACGCATGCGCGGGCGGCACGCCGCTCGACGCTTACACCCCGTGCATGCGCAAAAAGCACCTGCATGGGGTCATCGACTGTATGGTCGAGGTTTGGATTTCACCTGTAACCTTCCTCTTGACCCTCATTAACCGCAGTAACTATAGCATCAGCATCGCCCTGCGGCATCGAATTTATGCGCTGCACATTGCAGGCATACCAAACGCTGACGCATCCGTGACATAGCCATTGGGGACGTTCTTAAACGACTACCCAATGACTACTCTGTGGTGTCGTCGTCCTCGGCAAGTTGGGGGAACACGGCGTCCTTGGGCATGGCGACCTTCGTCAGCGAGGTGAGCTTTTTGCTCAGCGACGTGTCCGTCTTGACCAGGTCGCTGAGCGTCACGATCTTGTAGCCGTCGGCGACAAGGCCATCGATAATCTGCGGCAGCGCCTCGAGCGTCTGCTCGGCGCATTCGTCTCTATCGGTGAGCAGCACGATATTGCCCGGCGTCACCGAATCGAGCACCGTCGAGACCTGCTCGTCGGCACCGTTGAGCAGCCAGTCGCCCGAGTCAATATTCCACGAGACCACGGCGGAGACCAGGTCCATCGCATCAATCCAGTTTTGCTCGTCAAAGGCAGCGTAGGGAGCACGCAGCAGCATCGTCTTCACGCCGGTCGCCGACTTAATCGCATCGGTGCCTTTCGTGATCTGTTCGCGTACCGCCTCACGGTCCTGACCCTTGAGCGAATCGTCGCTGTAGCTGTTGGATCCGATCTCGCACCCGGCGTCGACAATCGCCTTGGCCGTGGCAGGCGAGGCCTCGGCCGCATCGCCCGAAAGGAAGAACGTCGCGGTGACGCCCTTTTCCTTGAGCACCTGCAAGATCTGTTTGGTGGCGCCGCTCGGACCCTCGTCAAACGTCAGTGCCACGTACTTTTTGTTGCCCTTGGGCGCCACGCTGGCGCACGCAACAACGCAATCGGTGGCGGGCACAACCTCGCCGCGGTCTTGCGTCTTGCCTGACTGCTCACCAACCCACACCTCGGATCGGCCCTGGACACCCCATGTCTGCACATACTCGATAGCGCCCGTGCCCTCGACCTTGAGCTTGGGCTCGATAACCGTAGCCTGAACCTCGTGCTTCTCGTAAGTGTTACGGCCATCCTTGACCGTCACCTTCTCGCCGCCCTCGAGTTCGCGGCTATCCCATTTGCCCTGCTTCACGCGCTTGCCGTCGACCTTCACCGACAGCTTTTCGCCCCCATGGCGCTTGAGCACGCTGTCATCGACGGCCAGCAGGTCGCCTGCGTCGTAGGTGTCAGTCAACTCCTGGTCGTCGATGAGATTCTGCAGCGTAGAGCCCACACGCACCGCGGTCTTCTGGCCGTTGAGCTCCACATCCACACTGCGGTTGACGTAGCCCACGACGGCAGCGATAAACAGCACGAGCGCACAGCCCACGGCAATGAGCGCATAGGGCAGGCGAGACGAACGACGGGGCGTACGGCTGTTGCCGATGCGAGCGCTGCGGTCGCTAAAGCCGCGGCTATGGTTGAGATACATCGCGCCGGGCTTACGGTGACGCTTGCGCTGACCGCTGGGCAGCTGCCCCAGATCGCGGCGCGCCGTCGGACGCGCGCCCGAACGCCCGTTTAAGTTGGATCCGTTTTGGCGCATGTGCCCTCCCCCATAAACACAGCAAGCCGGAGCAACAGGTCTCCGGCTTGCCTCCCATCATTTGGTACGTCGCTATTTTGTAGCTTTTGACGAGCCTCCGCTCGCCTTTTGGTATTCGTCCTTAAAGGCCTTGAACATGCCGCGCGTCTTGCCGAGCTGCTTGCCCAGTGCGCGACTGCCTTTGTCCACGGCAACCGATCCCTTGTCATCGAGCATCTTGGCGCCCTTCTTGACCTTATCGCCCACCACGACGCTTGCCTCGGCAGCCTTTGCGGCGGCGCCGCCCGAATACCCGAGCGACTTGACCTCGTCCGAAACAATCATCGCGCCGTCCGCATAGCCGCGCAGCATCGTCGGCGGCACCTGCGTGTCACCAACCAAAACACTCGAAGCAGCACCGGCGGTCACATAGAATGCCTGCACGATGCCCGAGCGTGGCTTGAACTCAACGTCCGAGCAATAGCCCACGACGTCGCCTGATTCCGTGCGCACGTCCATACCGACCCAGATGATGCAATCGTCCAGGTTGATGTCGAGGCGCTTGGCAGCGGCGGCATCGTACGTGTCCTTGACGTCATCGACCGCAATGGCGCCCTCGTAGACACCAATGGCGTCGAGCGCTACGAATCGATCGGGGCGCTCGATCATGCCCGCGATATCGGACTGACGGACCATAAAGCCGACCACGCGCGTACCGCCCGGGGTAAAGACCGGAAAGTGAATCTTTCCGAGCTTTTTAGGGCTGCGCGGCGTGCCGTCCTTTTTGGTGCGCTTGTCCTCGGTAGGCTTGCGATAAATCTTGGCGCCGACAAAATCCCCGGCGCGCATTATGCCTCGGTCGAGGGCTCCGCAGCCTCGGTATCAGCCTCGACGGCGTTCTCGACCACGACGTCGGCGGCAGGCGTCACGTTGCCGCCCGAAATGGCGTCGTTGAGCTGCTCGCGCAGCTGGTCCATGCGCTCGCGGGCCAGGTCAACCTTAGCGCGCAGGTCGTCGGTCTTGGCGTCGACCATCGGGCCAAAGTCATTCACCGCAGCACGGGCCTCCTCGGCGCTGTGCTCGTAGGTGTCGCGCATATTGTCCCAGGCGTCGTTGGCGATATCGGCAGCCATGGCGCGGGTCTCGGCGCCCGAGCGCGGGGCCAGAGCAACGCCGACAATAGCGCCGGCAGCGGCACCAAAAAGTGCGCCGGAGACAAAGCTGAAAGTCTTACCCATGATCATTCCTCTCCTGCGGGCACGTCGGTGCCCACCGTTTGAATGTTGTCCATTATACCCGCAGCGCATCACTTGCCGCTCCGCTCATCTACGTACGGCAAAGGCGCAGGTACGTGATGGTGATAAACGCGTAGGCCTACTCTTGGGGCATAGCCGGCATGGCCGCCGTGGCACCCGGGTCCTCGCCGGCGCCGTCCACGAGCGGCAGGCTGCCCTCATGCGCAGGTCCTGCCGGAACCGTCGCCGCACCGCCAAAGACGGCAGCGGAAGCCTCGTGGTTCTCGGCAACCGCGCCCTCGGTATCAATCGCCGCCTGGGGCTCGTCGTCAAAGTTGGGGACACCCTGGGGCTCGGTGGGAACAGGCTCGGCGGTCGCATCGGCAACGGGCTCGGCGTCGGCCGGCACATCGCCCTCGTCAGCGCCCTCGTCCTCGGCAGCATCTTCGCCGTTCGCAGCGGCGACGGCCTCGTGAGGATCCTTGCCCTCGGCCTCGGCGCGCATGCCCAGCACCAGGTTGCGCAGGCCCGCGACCGTGCCTTCCACGTCGGGGGCAGGCTGGTCGGCGTGCAGGTACGCCCAGTCCATCATAAAGGTAGCCGAAGACAGCGCACCGATGGCCAGCGCGTCGTCGGGGCACGAAAGCTCAACCTCAAAGACGCGCTCGTCGTGCTCACTTACGCGCGTGCGGCCGCACGAGATACTGCCGGCAAGCCCGGTCTCGTTCATGAGCTCGACCGTCACGTGCTCCAGCAGATGGCAGAGCTCGGTCTGGCCCATGCAGTCCTGGAACTCGCGGCCGGAATCGCCCAGGCACAGGTGCTTGGCAATCGCGGGCACCAGGTAGTACACGCGCGCCGTGGCCTCGATGTCCTCCGAGGTCATGAGCGGCATGCCGGGGTTCACCAGCACATGCGCGCAGATCTTGTCCTCACTGACGGTGACCTTAAGGATGTTGAACAGGCCTGCCATAACTCTCCCCTACTCTTCCTTGTCCTACTCGTCGCCGTCGTGCGGATTCGCGGAACCCGCACCCGACGTCGTCGGCTCGTCTACCGAAGACTCGGAATCCTTCTTATCGGTTTCGGCCGGAGCGATCACGCGAATGAGCGAGATGCGCTGGCCACGCATCGACTGAACTTTAAACTTGTACCCCGCGACCTCAAACACCTCTCCGATGTCGGGCACCGAGTCGCAAAGCTCCAAAATCCAGCCGGCGATGGTCTCATAATCATCGCTTTCCTCGAGCGGCCAACCAAGCTCAATCGCGTCATCGCACGAAAAACGCCCATCAACGAGCCACTCGCGGCGCGAAAGGCGCGTGAGATACTTGTTGTCGGGGTCGAACTCGTCCTCGATCTCGCCGACGATCTCCTCGACGATATCCTCGATGGTGATAATGCCGGCCGTGCCGCCGTACTCGTCTACGACCACCACGATCTGGTCGTGAGAGGTCTGCATCTCGGACAGCAGCGGTAGGATGTCCTTGGTGTCGGGCACAAAGGTGGCGTCGCGCAAAAAGCCGGCGATGGGCTGGTCGCCCTTGCCGTCGAGCGCGGGCTGAATCAGGTCCTTGATGTGCGCAATGCCGGCGACGTTGTCGGGATCCTCGTGATAGACGGGGATGCGGCTGAAGCCGGTCTGGCGCATGGTGGACAACACGTCGGCGACCGTCTCGTCGTCCTCGCACATGGTGGTGTCCACGCGCGGCACCATGACCTCGCGGGCAACGGTGTCGCCTAGGTCGAAGATCTCGTGGATCATGCGCTTTTCCTCGTCGAGCAGGTCGTCCTGCTCCGAGACCATGTACTTGATCTCCTCCTCCGAGACGTTCTGGCGGTCGTCGGCGCTCTTGATGCGCAGGATGCGGGCCAGGCCATCGGAGCAAGCGCCAGTCAGCCACACAAGCGGACGGGCGATCTTTTGGAAAAATGACAACGGTCCCACGACCTGCTTGGATACGCCCTCGGCATTGGCCAGGCCGATGCGCTTGGGCACAAGCTCGCCAATCACGATGGACACGAAGGCGACCGCGACGGTGATGATGACCGGCGCCAGGCCGCGCGCGATGGCGGAGAGCGGCGCGATGCCAAAGCTCATGAGCCACGTGGCGAGCGGGTCGGACAGACTCGTCGAGGCGACGGCGGACGAGGCGAAGCCCACGAGCGTGATGGCGACCTGGATAGTGGCGAGCAGCTGGTCGGAGTCGGCAGCTAGCTTAATGGCACGCTCGGCGCGTTTGTCGCCTTCCTCGGCCTCGTGCTCCAGCACGGCGCGCTTGGCCGTGGTGAGCGCCATCTCGGACATAGAGAAGTAGCCGTTGATGAGGGTCAAAACGAGGGTGGTGATAAGGGAGATGGTTATGTCCATCGGGAGTTTCTCGAACCTCCAAGATTCGGGACGTCAAGTCAAAACGTTGATGACGGATAGGGCAGTTGCACCCGGCGGGCGCCCGAACGGGCCCGCGGGCGCAGGCGCGATCGCTAGATTACGAAGAGGATCACCGCCATGAACTGGAAGATGCTGCCGGCGAGTACCCACAGGTGAAACACGCTGTGAAGATAGCGCACGTTTTTGGCGATATAGAACGGCACGCCCGCGGTGTAGCACACGCCGCCGACGGCGAGCAGGGCAAGTGCCACGGGGTTGAGCAGCGCCACAAGTTCGGGCAGCTTAAAGACAACAAGCCAGCCCATCAGCAGGTAGACCAGGCCGCTTACCCAGTGCGGCTGGCGCTCGCGCATAAAGCACTCGAGGGCGATGCCGATGATGGCGATGGCCCATACGGCAAAGAACAGCACAGCGCCGCCGTCGTTTGCGAGCGTGATGAGGCAAAACGGCGTATAGCTGCCGGCTATGAGCAGGTAGATGCAGCTGTGGTCGATGATGCGAAACACGCGCTTGGCGCGCGCGGGCTGAATCGCGTGGTAGAGCGTGGAGGCTAGGTATTCGAGGATAATGCTGACGCCATAGACAATTGCCGCGGCCATGTGGGCCGGGCCTCCGCCGCGCAGGGCAGCGAATACGATCAGGAGCACCAGGCCCGCGATACCCAGCAGGCAGCCGACACCATGGGTGACGGAGTTCATGATCTCCTCGCCCACCGTGTAGTGTGGAACGGCCGCGGTCTTGGGCCGCGGCTTAGAACTGTCGCTCGAATCGGACATGCCGGTTACATCCTCCAACGTAAAGAGTTCTCAACACTATATCAAAGCGTCTAGGTACGTGCGAAATTTGCACCATACGTGACCCTTTGTTTACCCATTCTTTGCCTGTTGACGCATCAACGGCGAACGTCCATAATGCGCTTGCATTAAATGTTGATGTATTAACATCTTATAGGAAAGCTTCTTATGTCTCAAAACGCACGTTCCCATCGAAAGCTCAAGATAGCCGGCGTCGTTGCGCTGGTGCTCGTTGTCGCGCTGCTGGGGTTTGCCGGCAACTTTCTGTTTGACTTCGCGCTGAATCCCCGCGCGCCATACACCATGAAGATGATGCAGGACGGCAAGGACGCCGAAAAGGGCGAGCAGATGGATGCCGAGGAGGGCGAGGCACGGGCGTGGTTTAAAGAGAACCGCGAGAGCAGCAGCCTCACCGCGGACGACGGGACTGAGCTCGCCGCCTGGTATTTTGCTGCATCGGAGAGCACGCACGACTACGCCGTCTGCCTGCATGGATATACCAACGAGCCCATCGGTATGGCCCGATACGTCAAGCGATTCCACGACCGCGGCATGAACGTACTCGCACCCGCCGCCCGCGCCCACGAGCGCTCCGGCGGCGACTATATCGGCATGGGCTGGCCCGAGCGCCTCGACATCGTCGCATGGATCGAGCAAATCGTTCAGGCTGACCCCGAGGCGCGCATCCTGGTCTTTGGCGAGTCGATGGGTGCGGCAACCGCCATGAACGTCGCGGGGGAATCTCTACCCGCAAACGTGAAATGCATTATCGAGGACTGCGGTTATACGAGTGTTTGGGACGAGTTTTCTCTGCAGCTCAAGGACGTGTTCGGCCTGCCCAGCTTTCCCTTGCTCGATGTAGCAAACCTGGTATGCAACGTGCGCGCGGGCTACGACTTTCATAAGGCGAGCAGCGTGGAACAGCTCAAGCGCGCGACGGTTCCCATGCTGTTTATCCACGGTGACCAAGACACCTTTGTGCCGTACAGCATGCTCGACCAAAACTACGACGCATGCGCCAGCAAGGTCAAGCAAAAGCTCACTATCCATGGCGCCACCCACGCCAAGAGCGCGCAGGTCGACCCCGAACTCTACTGGAATACGGTCGATGACTTCCTCGACAAGAATTTTTAGGCAAAAAGCAACGTCTGGGGTTTTGTTGCCAAAAATCGGTTTGCGGTCGGCGGTATTCGTTTTTTCACCGCACTTCCGAAAAGCCGCCCGCGAGCGTTGTGCTCGTGGGCGGCTTTTGCTCAACTTACGCTACAAAGGCGCTTATTTTGTCCAATAGTTAGACGCTACTTGACCTCGATGAGCTCGTACTCGCTCGTGCCCAGGCCGATCTTTTCGGCGTGCGCGATGCACGCGCGCCAGTCGGTGTCGGGATGCGTGATGCAGAAGGGATCACGCGCCTGCTCGCCCTCCAGATGCTCGTGATTGTGCTCCATCTTGGCCGCGCTATCGGTGAGCTCGGTGTTGGGCAGCGGCTCGGATGCCATGACGGCATCGGCGCAGGCCTGGTCGATGGCGACCGGGTCGAAGCTCGCGAACATGCCGATATCGTTGACGATAGGCGTGTCGTTTTCGGGATGGCAATCGCAGTTGGGGCTGATATCCATGGCGAGCGAGATGTGGAAGCTCGGGCGGCCGTCGACAACGGCCTTGGTGTACTCGGCGATCTTGCAGTTGAGCACGTCTGCCGCGGCCTCATAGCCGGGCTTGATGCAGTCCTGGTTGCATGCCGCAATGCAGCGTCCGCAGCCCACGCAGCGATCGTGGTCGATGGCAGCCACGTGCACCGTGCGAGTAGCGCCGCTGGCAAGCTCGCGCTCGCGGGTGTCGTCGAACGAGATAGCGTTGTGAGCGCAGATCTTTTCACAGGCATGGCAGCCAACGCAGTGCTCGATCGCGACGTTCGGCTTGCCGGCGGCATGCTGCTCCATCTTGCCGGCACGGCTGCCGCCTCCCATGCCCAGGTTCTTCATGGCGCCGCCAAAGCCGGCCTGCTCATGGCCCTTAAAGTGGGTGAGGCTGATCACGATATCGGCGTCCATGAGTGCCTGACCGATCTTGGCTTCGTGCACGTACTCGCCGCCCTCGACCGGGACGAGCGCCTCGTCGGTGCCCTTGAGGCCGTCGGCAATGATGATCTGGCAACCCGTGGCATACGGGGTAAAGCCGTTCTGGTAGGCGGTGTCGATGTGCTCGAGCGCGTTTTTGCGGCTACCGACATAGAGCGTGTTGCAGTCGGTGAGGAAGGGCTTGCCGCCAAGCTCCTTCACGACATCCGCGACGGCGCGGGCGTAGTTGGGGCGCAAAAAGCTCAGGTTGCCCAGCTCGCCAAAGTGAATCTTGATGGCAACGAACTTGTTCTCAAAGTCGATCTGCTCAATTCCGGCGTGACGAATGAGGCGCTTGAGCTTGTCGAGCTGGCTCTCGCGAGCATGCGTGCGCAGGTTGGTGAAGTACACCTTAGCGGGTGCTGCGGGTGCAGTTACGGTCATAGATATATCCCCTCGGTCTATATGGCGTTACAGACATAGAGGATGGTACCAGTTAAAGCAGAGTTAAAGTCAAGTACGGCACCTAGTCATTGGAGACGTTCTTAAATGACTACTCTTGGACTTTGAGGGCCTCGGCCAGGCTCACGCGCTTGATGGAGCGCGTGTGTAGCAGCGCCACGACCAGGTAGGTCGCAAAGCCAATGCCGACGCATGCGGCCATGGACCACCAGGGCACGTAAATCTCGATATTGCCGTTGTAGGCGAGCAGCATCGAGCGGAAGATGGCCGTGAGCGAGCCGATGATCACGGGCAGGCTCAGCACGAGCGACGCCGCCACGCACAACGTGATCGAGCGGATGTACAGATGCGAGATCTCGCTATCGCGATAGCCAAAAACTTTCATGTAGCTGATCGAACGGGCGCTGTGGTCGATCACCGCCTTGGTCAGCAGGTACATAAACAGCAGGAAGATAAACACCGCGAGCCCGATCATCATTCCGATCATTTTGCTCATCATGCCGATGAACTGGTCGCCCACGGCCCGCATGTCGTCGGGCGTGGTGTCGCCGGCAAAGTAACGAGCATCGAGGTCGAGCTTCTCGTCGCTCACATAGCCGTTAAAGTAGGCGGCGTCGTTGCCGAACAGCTCGTTAAAGTCGTCGATACTCATATAGATATTCATGTCCGACTTGGAGCCCCAGGCACAGTCCTTGCCCGCGTACTCAAGGGAATAATGCTCCCCCTCGTACTTGTCGATGAGCGTGACCTTCTGGCCCTCGCTCCAGCCAAACTTGTCGAGCAGGCCGCCGCCAAAGACGACGCGCCCATCGCCAACGTTGAGGTCTTTCCAATAGCGCGAATCGGACGAGATGCCGTAGACGAAAATCGTCTCCTCGCCATTACCATCGCCGCGGTTGTATTGCAGCTGGTAAACGGCATATTTCTCGGTCTGCGCAATCTTGTCTGCACCGTTATCGGTCGTGTTAACCGGGTGAATGTCGTCGTTGTCAGTGTCGATCTTAGAGGCCTTGTCGATCAGGTCGATAGCCTCGTCGCGGTCGCAGCCGAGGGCATCGGCAAGGTCATCGAGGCGCGCATAAAGCGCATCCTTCTTGTCCTGGACGTTTGCAAGCGCACCCTGCGCCGCAGTCAGGCTCTCGGCAGACGGAGATGCGGTCGCGGCATCGGCTGCCGCCTGCGCCGCATCGGCCGCGTCGTCGAGATCGTCATCGGCATCTTGGGCGGCGGTGAGGAGTGCGCCGTCAACCGACTGCAAGCGCTCGAGTGCCGACCACTGCTCGCACTCCTCGGCAGTGCCCTCAAGCTCCAGCGGCGCCTTGAGCGTGTACTGGTGCTCGGCGACCAGGCTTGTCTCGAGGTTGTCCGCATAGTGCGTCATCGTGGGCAGGATCGCCAGGCCAAAGAGCAGTAGCAGCGAGGCAAACGCGATGCCCACGAAGAGCGTGGCGAAGTTGCCCAGATTGCGCAGGAAGATGCGCAGGCGGAAGCGGGAAACAAAGCCCATGCGCTCCGGCAGCTGCAAGCCGCGCTTGGTGCCCGATTTGCCGCTCGCCTCGTGACGAAGAAACTGCAATGGCGTCTTGCCCATTTTGCGAAGCAGACCCACCAGCGTGATGAGGATGAGCGCGGCGGCGGGAACCACGGCGCACTTCACAAAGATCTCCCAGCTCCAGTACACCTGGAAGGGCGGCAGGCTGTACGAACCGTAATAGAGGCTGCGCATGGGCTCGGTAAAGAACACAACGCCGAGTGCAGTACCCAAAAGCGCCGCGACCACGCCCACGATGGCGGGAAGCGCAAGGTAGTGCAGCACGATCTCGCGTCGACGATAGCCACTGGCGAGCAGCGTGCCGATGATGGCGCTCTCCTCCTCAATGGTGGCGTCGGTAAGGACCACAAAGACGAACGCCATGATCACGATGATGATGTCGAGCAGCGTCATCCACATCATGGAGTCGCCGTCCACGTCATCGCGCGCATAGCCAATGCCCTGATTGGAATCGGCGTCGATCAGATCGTCCACGCGCGCATCGGCGTCGGTCAGTGCCTCGACCATATCTTGCTCGGCGTCGATGCGGTCCGCGGTGGAGAGATCGCGGTCGTTAAAGGTAAAGGAGTAGGTGTAGGCGGGTGCGCCGCCGGCATCTTCGAGCGCGGCAAAGCCGCCATCGGTGACCTCGGCCACGCCGTACGTGATGGTGTTCACCGTAAAGTCCGAATTGTTGAGGAACAGCGCCTGGCTATCGGGCTGGGTCATGATGCCGCAGATGATGTAGGTGCGGCCCTCAAGCTCAACCTTATCGCCCACGGCGAGGTCGTTGTTGGTGGCGAAGACACGGTCGATGGCCACCTCGTCGTCCGCCTTGGGCTGCCTGCCTTCGCAGTAGGACGCGATATCGACTTTGGTGCGGTGCGCGTAGGTGCGCAGGGTGCGCTTGGTGCCGTCGTCACCGGTCGCCTTTTTGATGATGGCGTCGATGGAGAAATTCTTGTAGAGCGTGACGCCGCCGACGTCCTCCGCCGCGTCTTCGGCAGCCTTGAGTTGATCGTCGGTGGCCTCGAAGGAGGTGGTCACGCGGCCGTCCTCTATCGTGTACGCATCACGCATGTCGTCGATAAGGCAGCCGATGGAATGCGCCGCGAGCAAAAAGCCCGACGTGAGGGCGATACTTCCGCACATAAGCAGAAAGATGCCCAGGTACTTGCCGATATTGCGGCGCAGCTCGCGCGGGAGACGTTTTGCGAGAGGTGTCATGGCGCCGCCTACCAATCGAGTTCGGCGGCCGCGACGGGCGACTCATTGAGCTCATCCTCGACGATACGCCCGTCGCGCAGGCGCAGCACGCGATTTGCCATGCGCGCGATGGCGGCATTGTGGGTGACAATGATGACGGTGCAGCCGTAGGTGCGGTTGACATCCTCCATGAGCTGCAAGATTTCCTTGGACGTCTTGTAGTCAAGCGCGCCCGTGGGCTCGTCGCACAGCAGCAGGCCTGGGTTTTTGACGAGCGCACGGCCGATGGCGCAGCGCTGCTGTTGGCCGCCCGAGACCTGGCGCGGGAACTTGTTGCGGTGTTCGTAGAGGCCCAGCGAGCGCAAGAGGTCGTCGACATTGAGCGGGTTTTTGGATAGGTGCGCCGTGACCTCGATGTTCTCCTTGATGGTGAGATCGGGCACCAGGTTGTAGAACTGGAAGACAAATCCCAGCTCACGGCGGCGATACTCGCCCAGGTCGGTAGGCTTGAGCACCGTGAGGTCGCAGCCGTCCACCATGATGGAGCCGCCGTCGGCATCCTCCAGGCCGCCGATCAGGTTGAGAAAGGTCGACTTGCCCGAGCCCGAGGGTCCCAGCATGACGCAGATCTCGCCGCGATTGATGGACGTGTCGATGCCATCGAGCACCGTCAGGCGCGCATCACCGTCGCCGTAGTGCTTTTTGAGCCCTTTGACCTGGACATAGGCTTTCTGCGTTGCCATGGCATCCCCCATTGTTAGCCTGTTGCTACTTTAATAGGGTAATAGTAAACCTTGGCGAACTATTTTGGAGCGAGAGTGGGGATTTGTTTCAAGACTAGTCATTGGGGACGCTCTTAAATGACTAGTCGCTGGGGACACTCTTTCGCCACCCGGCAGTTGGGGACGTTCCCTTTCTGCCGGCAGCTGGGGACAGTCCTTGGCAACCCGGCCGGCAAGCCGGCGGTTCGGCAAAGACTGTCCCCAATGACTAGGTGGTCGTTTAAGTCTGTCCCCAATGAGTACCCGACGGCTAGGCGGTTAGGCGCGGGATTTGTTGTGGGCGAGGGCTAGGCCTACGGCGGCGATGGCGGCGGCGAAGAGCACGGTGACGCCCAGGTCGCAGGCGATGTCGCCCAACACGGCAGACGTCAGGTCCGAAGCGAGCGCCTTGCCGATCGCGTCGTTCACCCAATACGTCGGCACAAAGTGCGCCACCGTCTGCACGGTCGAGCCCATGAGCGACAGCGGCATCCAAGCGCCGCCCAAAAACGTCATGAGCATGCCGAGCAGGTTGCCCACGCCGTTGAGCAGCTCCTCACGCGCACCCAGGCTCGAAAGGGCAAAGCCAACGGCCAGAGGCGTGCACGCCAGGGCAAACGTCGCCGCCAGCGCCAGGCACACACGACCCACGCCGACCTCGGCAACCGCGCCGGCAAAGCCCACGACGCCCATCATGCTCGACACAAACCAGATGCAGACGGTGAGCACTGCGGCAGCCGCGAACACGGCAAGCGAGCGCTGGCGCTCGGAGACCGGGCCGGCATCCATACGACGCACGCGCTCGGGCTCGTTCATGCCCGAGAACACCAACCCCACCGATACGATGACCGACGAGATAATCGCGTACGCGCCAAAGTTGAAATACGACTCGAGCGTGGCGGCGGCTGTCGAGTCAACCTTGACCTGATCGATCTCGACCTTGGCGCGCTTCGCGGCCGCATGCTCGGCAGCCTTGGCGACGCTACCGTTAGAGGCGGCGGGCTCAAGTGCGGCCGCAGCGCCCGCGAGCGAGATCCAGCGCGAGGCCTCGGCAGACGAAAGCGCCGCCGCCATGGTGCCGGAACCATAGGTCACGTCGAGCTTGGGCAGGGCCTCCCCCGCACGGGCGGCTGCAACAAGATCGTCCTCAAACCCCTCCGGGATAAAGAACACGCAGTCGGCGCTGCCCTTGGCGCTGTTGCTCTTGGATAGCGCGTCCGCAAGGTCGTAGGTGTCGTCGCCGACGCCCGTGACCAGCTCAAAACGAGAACCCAGATGCTTGGTAAGCGCCCGCGAAAGGTCGCTATTGTCGCGGTCGACCACGATCACGTTGGTGTCGTAGGGCTTGTACTCGGTAAGCTGCGACGAGTTCCAGCTCACCGAGGCCGCGATGAACACGCCCATGAGCGAAATGAACACCGTGTAGATAAGCAGATAGAGCGGGTGTGCGAGCGCCATGCGAAGCGCGGTCTTAAAGGTGCTCATAGCGGCTCCTTCCAAAGATCAGCGTGGCGGCGGCAACGAACAGCATCGCCATAAGGACCAGCGCGCCGGCGCGAACGGCAAAAGGTCCCAGGTCCTCAAAGAAATACAGGCGATTGAACATGTCGCAGATGAGCTTGACGGGGTTGAGCCAGCACTCGGCCGGGCAGGCGCGGGCGACGTCGTCGGCAAGTGCCATCGCCGGCTCGCCGTAGAGGCCGGCGAACAGGGCGCACGTGGTGGCAAAGCCCGTGAGGATGCCCGACTTGGACGCCTTGCCGCCCTTAACGGGAAGCGTGCCCACAAAGAGCCCCAGGCCCGTGGCGGCAAGCGCGGAAGCGGCACCGCCCACCAGACACAGCCCCTCGCGCCCGCCAAAGTCGAGGCCCACGACCAGGTGCACGTAGCCGATTGCGATCGTCATCGAGGCAAAGGAGACCAGCCACGAGCCCACAAAGATACCGGCCAGCGACGCCGTCTTGGAAAGACCGCCCACGCAGCGACGCGCGCCAAGGCCCGACAGATTGGGCTGCAGGTCGACGACGCTCAAGGCGGCAAACTCGGCAGACATCATCGCGACCAGGCCAAAGAGCGCGTAGTAGTAGATGACCGTGCCATCGGGTGTGGTGCGTGTCAGGCTTACGCGGCGGGTGCCGCCCTCGAGCGACAGGGCGCGCGCAACCGCCTCCGGGTCGGCGAGCGCCGCCGGGTTGTCCTGGGCAATCTGGCGCATGAGCTCGGCATTTTGTGTATACGAGCTTGCCACCGTCTCAAGGATGCTGCGGTCAGTGAGCACCGACGACGCACGCGAGTTGTCATAGCTCGAAAGCAACGTGAGTTTGGGCGTGCCCGCGGCATCCACCGTGTAAATGCCCGCGACCTCGCCGGCCTTGAGCGCACGGTTCGCATCGGCTGCGTCGTCGAGCTCGTGGATCTCGAGCAGCTGATCGTCGCCTTCCTTGGCAAGCGACGTCGCCACGTCCTTAAAGGTCGAGGCGTCCCAAGCCTCGTCCGCCACGACGGCAACCGGCACCGGGTCGATCTTGCCGTCGGAGCTCAGATTCGCAAACATAAACATGAACATCGTGGAAAGCGCGACGGGAAAGAGAGCGCCCCAGACCCACGTACTCGGCCGGCGCAGCAGCGTCTTGACCGTGGTGATGATGGTGTTGAACATGGCTGCCCCCTAGTCGCGCAGCTCGCGGCCGGTGATCTCGAGGAACACGTCGTTGAGGGTCGGTGGCTCGCTCCACACGCGGCCGAGCGCCACGTCGGCAGCGCGCAACGTGTCGAGGATGTCGACCAGGTTGTGCGGACTCGCTTCGCAGGTGCAGACGAGCTCGCCGCCGGACAGCTCAACCGAAAGCACATGCTCGAGGGCGCGCAGCCGCTCGACCGTGGCGGCCTCGACGGCGCCGACCTCGACGGTCACGCGCTCGCCCATCTGAATCATGCGCTTGAGCTCGTCGTTGGTGCCCTGCGCCAGCACGCGACCACCGTCCATGATCATGATGCGGCTGCAAATCTGCTCGACTTCCTCCATGTAATGGCTGGTATACACCACCGTGGCGCCCTCGTTGCGCAGCCGGCAGATGCCCTCCAGGATGGCATTGCGGCTCTGCGGGTCGACCGCCACCGTGGGTTCGTCGAAGAAGATGAGTTCGGGCTTGTGCGCGATGCCGCAGGCAATGTTGAGGCGACGCGCCAAGCCGCCCGAGAGTTTGCCGGGGCGAAACTTGGCAAAGTCGCCCAGCCCGACAAAGTCGATTGCCTCGTCCACCAGCGCGCGGCGGCGCTTGCGGTCGCTAACGTAAAGGCTGCAGAAATAGTCGATGTTCTCGCGCACCGTGAGCTCGTCAAACACCGCCACCTGCTGCGGCACCACGCCGATGCGGCGCTTGAGGTCGTAGCGGGCGGGCGTCATGGGCTCGCCGAACAGCTCGATGGTGCCTTTGTCATAGGCAAGCAGCTGCAGAATGCAGTTGATGGACGTGGTCTTGCCCGAGCCGTTGGGGCCCAGCAGGCCAAAGATCTCGCCGGGGGCGATACTCAGGTTAAAGTGGTCGAGCGCAATAAGATCGTCATAGCGCTTGACGAGGTTTTCGACATGGACGATGTCTGTCATGAGGCGGCCCTTCTGTTGCTTGCGGCCCGGTACGATTGCATCATCGCAGGAGCGGACGGCGCGCACCAGTGAGCTTTGTCACGAGTGTAGGGCTTGGTCGCGCGGCCCGCCGGTGCCCCCGCTTTGCCGCGTGGGAGGAATGTCACGGTTGCTCCGGGTGGCGCCTCCCCCATGCGCGGCATCGCGTACAATACCCGTATGAACAGGCTTTTCGACAAATCGATCGTGCTGGCGTGCTGTATTGCGGCTGCCATGGGTCTTGCTGTGGACGCTCGCCTGGTCGCGGCGTTTTGCCTTGGCGTTATTGCCACCTCGCTGGCCGAGGTCGCACAGGAGGAACGCACGCGACGCGCGAGCGAGGCCGCGAGCTACGCTTACATCATCGCGGCCGTCTTCGTGCCGCCGTTTGTGCCGTTTGCGCCTCTCGCCCTCTATGACATCGCGCGACGCGTGCGCCGTGAACGAATCTGGCCCGCGCTGGCGATTGGCGCCGTGTGTGTCTGCGCGCTTGTCGCGGACCTTCGTGGCGGCGTGCTCACCACCCGAACGCTGCTGTTAACCGCCATCCTTTCGGTCGCCGCCACGTTGCTGTCGCTGCGCACCGCGCAGCTGGAGCGCGAGCAACAGCACATGCGCCGTACCCGCGACGAGCTGCAAGAACGAGCCCTCGCGCTCGAAGCGCGCAACCGTGACCTTGCCGACCGCCAGGACTACGAAGTCGAGCTCGCGACGCTCGCCGAACGCGCCCGCATCGCGCGCGAGATCCACGATAACGTCGGGCACCAGCTCACGCGCGCCTCACTGCAGGCCGAAGCCCTACGCGTGGTCCACGCCGACGAGCCCAGGGTTGCCGCCGATTTCGCCGACGTCAAACGCACGGTTGACGAGGCGCTCCAGCTTGTGCGCACCAGCGTCCACGCGCTCAACGACAACGCCGTCGACCTTTCCGTGCAGCTCGAACGCATTGTTGAAGGCGCGCGCTCGGACGGCGGCCCGCAGATTGAGCTTGAAGTTATGACCGAACATGCACCCGCAAACGTCGCCAACTGCTTTGCAGCGGTCCTGCGCGAGGCGCTCTCCAACACCATGCGCCACGCTTGCGCCCATGCTGTCACCGTACGATGCATGGAGCATCCGTCGTTTTACCAGCTCATCGTTACCGACGATGGCGCGGACGGGGTCCAAGCAAGCGGCCGCGGCGCCACGGAGGGCATGGGGCTCGCCTCCATGCGCGAGCGCACCGAGGCGCTTGGCGGCACCTTCACCGCCGGCCCGCGTTCCGGCTCCCCCGGCTGGCGCGTGTTTGCCACCGTTCCCAAACAGCAAGGAGATGAGGGCCGATGAGGCTCATCGTTGTCGACGACGACCGCTTGGTGGTCGATTCGCTCAAGATTATCTTGGGCGCCCAGCCGCAGATCGAGGTGGTAGGTACCGGCGCCAACGGCAACGACGCGGTTTCGCTCTATGCCGAACATGCACCCGATATCGCGCTGCTCGACATTCAGATGCCGGGACTCGACGGTCTATCGGCGGCGCGCGAAATCCTTGAGCACGACCCTGCGGCGCGCGTGGTGTTTCTGACGACGTTCTCGGATGACGAGTACATTGTGTCGGCGCTCAAGCTAGGCGCCCGCGGTTACCTGATCAAGACCGATGTCGCCGCCATTCCGCCAGCGTTGGCGCAGGTCATGGCTGGCAAGCGCGTGCTCGAGGGCAAGGCGATCGAGGATGTCGACTTTGATGGGGCGGACGCTGAAGCCGGTGCGACCCGCCGGCCCGCGGCCTTTGCCGGCCTGACCGACCGCGAGTTCGAAGTCGCCGAACTCATCGCCCGCGGTCTCGACAACAAGGAGATTGCCGCCACGGCATACATGGGCGAAGGCACCGTGCGCAACCACATCAGCTCAATCCTAGCCAAAATGGGGCTACGCAACCGCACCCAAATCGCCATCGCCTATCTGCGAGGCTAGCCGCTGGCTGTCGCCAATTTGATGCCATTTCAAAACTATGCCGGTTTACTACGATGAACCACATATCTCCGACCACGGCAAATTGCGCACTTACAAAACCGCAGGTAGAACACTTGCGATATTTGCAAAAATGCGGGTGTGGTCAGGAATCTCGGATTCATCGTAGTAAACCGGCATTGTTTTGTTCGAGCAACCCCACGCGAACGTCTCCTCAAGCCGCGCGGGGCTAAAAATGATCCGTTTTCCTTCGCCCCCAAGGAATCAGCCAAAACCGCTCGCCACGAAACCGGCCCATCTACTACGTTTGACTCAATACCCCCGACCATGCCCCCGTTTTCCAGAAAACCGCAGGCGTTCTACCTGCGGTTTTGTTTTCGCGTTTTTTGGCATGGTTGGGGGTAAGGGACTAAACGTAGTAGATGGGCCGGTTTCGTGGCGCCCCCGGCACACAAAAGCGCCGCCACGGAGGAGGGAGATACCTCCGTGGCGGCTGGGGCTGGGGGTGGGGCTATGTTCTGGCTCCCCGCCGGCCGCCCGGGGCCTTTTGGCCCCGGGCGCTGTCGACGTGCCTAGCGCTTACGGATACCCCAGACCAGGGCTCCGACGCCGGCCATGGCGATGACAAATGCCATAAGCAGAGCGGCAGCCTGCTGGTCGCCTGTGGTGGGCAGGAAACCCTTGACCGTCTCGACGATGTTCGTCACGGTCTTGGGCGTGCCGGGATCGGGTGTCGGCACGGGCGTCTCGGGCTTTTTGTACGTGTTGTTGAACACGATACCCTCAACGCTCTTGTCGCCCTTGGTAAAGGCGACGTTCGCCTTGAGGTTGCCCTCGCCGTCGTCGACCACGTTGACGGTCGCGGTAAAGACGGACTTGTCATAGGTCATACCGGCCTCGTCGCCCTTGACCTCGCTGATGGTGTAGACGTGCGTGCCGGGCTCGCTGTACTCGAACTTATCGAAGCTGATCTTACCGTCGGCATCGTTGGTGACGGTGGACTCGATGCCCTCGCCAACGAGCTTAAAGCTAAACTCGTCCTTCTTGAGCTCGCGTCCCTCGAGTACCTTGATGGCGCCGATGGAGACCTGGGTAGGCATGGCGCGATACTTATTAGTAAAGCCAGCCGACTCGGTAGTTCCCTCGAGCTTGTGCGTCGCGGTCAGCGTGCCGTCGCCGTTGTCGGAAACGGTGGTCACGACGGTGTAGGTCGTGCCGTCATAGGTGACGCCCTTGTACAGGCCGAGCGCGTTGGGGCAAGCCTCGCGCAGCGTGTACGTGTGCGTGCCAGGTGCCTCGTAGCGGATCGGGCTCAGCGTCACAGTGCCGTTGGCGTCGTTGGTGCCGCTTGCGACAACCACGTCGTCCTCGAGCAGATCAAACGTGAACTCGCCAGCTGCAAGGTCGCGGCCGGTCAGACGCTTGACCGTCTTGACCTGATCGGTCACGGAAGAATCGGTGGGCGTCACGCTGTAGGTGTTGGTGAATGTGAAGGCCGCACCGTCATCGCCTTCGTGCACAACACTCAGGTGTCCGGCACCGTCGTCAGTCACGGTGTAGGAAACCTTGCGCGTGGCGTTGGCGTCGTTGGTCACGCCAGGGGCACTACCGGACTCGGTCACCGTGTAAGTAAAGGTGTGCGAGCGCGGAGCGGTGGGGGCTGCGGGCTCGGACTCGTCGCCGGGCTCGTCGGCGTCGACATCGACGTCGACGTCGTCAGCTTCGTCTGCCTCGGCCTTATCGGTCGCATCGTCCGTCACGCCCAGAGCGCGGTTGAGGTCCTCGAGCGTAAAGTGGATCTTGCCAAAGTCCACGTTGCCAGCCGCGTCGTTGGCTGCGGTCGCGCGCTCGGGCATCGGGGCACCCGCTTCATCGGCGGTCACGGTAAAGGTGAACTTACCCGCGATGTCGGCCGGGGTCAGGCCCTCGGCTGCCTGGAGCTTCTTGGTGCCGGTGAGTGCAGCATCCACGGCCTCGGCGCCGTAGACGTTTTCGAACAAGGGCTCGATGCCACCGTAGTCGACCGTTGCCGTCAGGGTACCGTCACCGTTGTCGACGACGATAACCTTAAAGCCAAAGCTCCACGTTGTAGCGGAAACGCCATTCGGAAGCCCGAATAAATCTTCGTAGGCCGTGTAGTTAATGGTCCAAGCGAGCTTACCGTCCTTGTCGGTACGATGGGCAAGCCCAGCCGCCTCAAGATTGGCAAGCATCTCGGTGTCGTAGTGCAGCGCATCAAAGCTCACATGCCCGCCGATATTGGGCTTGAGGTTTTCGTAACCCACAAGCTCGCCCTGATAGGCAATGCCGAACCAGAACTCGCCGTCGGCCATCGGACGACCGGTCAGGGTCTTGGTGGCGACAACCTGAGCAGCGGTGCCACCAGGCGTGTTGGTCGTAGCGCTGTAACTGTTGTGGAACGGCACCAGGGCCTTCTCGACCTTGTTCTCGCCACTCTTGTGGACCGTCTCATGCATGCCCTCGGGACCACCGGAAACGGTCGTCGTAGCAGTGAGCGTACCGGCGGTGTCGTCGGCGATGGCGATCGTCACCGTGCGTACGGCGTCATCGTAGGTGTAACCGGGCTGGCCGTCATTCTTTTCGGCCACGGTGTACTTGAAGGTCTTGCCGGCGTCAGCCTGCGTAAATTTAACCTCATGACCAGCGAGAATGTCGATCAGTCCGACCGTTGCCTCTGCCGCTTCGGGGGACTTGAAGCTGTTGGCCCCGGGCAGCAGACCGAGCGCGCGAGCCGAAGCGTCGTCAGCAGGTGTCACGGTAAAGGTGAACTGGCCCTCGGTCATGGGGCGGCCGTCCAGATACTTGCTGAGCCACAGACCGCCGGCCGCGGTGTAGTTAAGCTCAGTGCGGTACGTGTTGGTAAAGCGTCCGTTTTCCTTCTTGGTGACGTTGGCGGTCAGGTTGCCCTCGCCGTCCTCGGTCACGGTTACTTCGGCGGTCGCGACGTGGGAGTCATACGTCATGCCGACCGTATTACCCGCGTTCTCGCGGATCTCGTACTTGTAGGTTCCGGCAGCCGTGTAGCGAATCTTGCCGAACTTGATGGCGGCAATGCCGTCCTTCGCATCGTGCTTGCTCACGGTTACGGTTGCAGGATCGGGTAGCGGGGCGCCATCGGGGGCGGTAATGGTAAAGCTGAACTCGTCCCCATCCGTCCACTCGCGACCGTCGATGGCCTTGCTCAGATCAAAGTCAAGGTCTGCATCGGTCGGGGTCACACTGTAGGAGTTCTTGAACTCGGCAACCTTGACGTCCTTCAGAACATGCGTGGCGCTGAGCGTACCGTCGCCGTTGTCCGTGATGGTGGTCTCGATGGTGAACTTGGCATCGCTGTAGGTGATACCGCCGGCGTTGCCCTTGACCTCGCGCAGCGTATAGGTGTGCGTTCCGGCCTTGGTGTACTCGATGGTGCTCATCGTGATCTTGCCATCGGCGGCGTTCTTGCCGGTGGCGACGACCTTGGCGTCCTTGCCCTCGCCCTCGACGAGCTCGAAGGAGAACTCGCCCTCAGCCATGTCGCGCCCAGTCAGGACCTTGTTCGCCTTGATCTCGTCGGTGACGCTGGAGTCCGTAGGCGTCAGGTTGTAGGCGTTCTTGAACTCGGCAACCTTGGCGTCCTTCAGGACATGCTCGGCCTTGAGGGTGCCGTCGCCGTTATCGGTGATGGTGGTCACGATGGTATAGGTCTTGCCGTCGTAAGATATACCGTTGCTGGCGGTTCCGCCGTTGACCTCGCGCAACGTGTAGGTGTGCTCGCCGGCCTCGGTGTACTCGATGGCAGTCATCGCGATCTTGCCGTCGGCGGCGTTAGTGCCGGTGGCGACGACATCGTTACCCTCGACGAGCTCGAAGGAGAACTCGCCGGCCTTGAGGTCGCGCCCAGTCAGGGACTTGGTCGCGGCGATCTTATCGGTGACGCTGAAGCTCTTGGGGGTCAGATTGTAAGCGTTCTCGAACTTAATGTTCTTGACGCCCTCGGCACTCTTCAGCTCGTGCGTAGCCACCAGCTGGCCCTTGTCGTTGTCGGCAATGGTCGTCACGATGGTGTAGACCGTGTTGTCGTAGGCAATACCGCCGGCGTCGCCCTTGACCTCGTGCAGCGTGTAGGTGTGCTGGCCGATCTCGGTGTACCTGATAGGGCTGAATGTCACCTTGCCGTCGGCGGCGTTCGCAACGGTCTCGATAAGCTTGGAGTCCTCGCCCCTAACCTCGCGCAACTCAAAGCTGAACTCGCCGGCCGTAAGGTCGCACCCGGTCAGGACCTTGGTCACGGCAATCTGGTCGGTAACGCTGGATTCAACAGGATTCGTAGCGTAGGTGTTCCTGAACTCGGTCACGTCGGCTTCGCTCCAAGCCACCTTCACCTCAGCGCTCAGCTCACCCTTCTTGTTGGGCGTTACCGTCACGGTGATCTTCGCAACGTTCTTGCTGTAGGTGATGCCATCGATAGTTTGACCAGCGTTCTTCTCGCGGACCTCATAGGTGTATTTGCCCGGCTCGGCATAAGTAATCTTGCCAAAGTTAATGGCCGCCTTGCCCTTGTCGAGATCGGCATTGGTCACAGTTACGGTCGCGGGGTCGGGCATCGGGGCATTGTTGTCGGACGTCGCGGAGAGCTCAAACTCAAACGCATCCGTACCCGTCCACTCGCGGCCCTCGAGTACCTTGGTCAGACCAAACTCCGCCTTGGTATCCACCGTTGCCGGCGTCATATCGTACTTATAGCTGATCTTGCCGTTGTTGCCCAAGTGAACGTCAACCTCCGTGGCGTTCGACTTGGCAGACGTGTCGTTCCACTTGGGATTGAGCACGTCGGCCGCGGTGCCGGTGAGGTTACCGCCCACGCTCTCCTTGGTGGTGTGGAGCTCATCAATAAAGGCCAGGCGTGCGGTTCCCTTGCTAAACGACAGGTTTCCGCTCGCGTCGCGCACGACGGCGCCCTCAAAGTTCGCAGCGTGTTCACCGGCAAACTCAATAACAGCAGTACGGGATTCGGCCTTTCCGTCTGCGCCCAGCGCCTCAAACTCATCCTTGTAGTAATACTTGCTGCCGACAGCCAGCGAACCCGTTGCGGGCGTCGTGCAGTTCTTATCCGTGTAAATGGGAGTCTGCTTCTGGAAATAGTAATAGCGGTTGGTGTCGGCAGGCTCAAAATTCGCGATCGTATCGCCCAGCGCGCCAGCGTTCCACTTGTTCGCGTAGAAGTTAACGGTCTTGGAACCGTTCTCTGCGGTGGTCGTATTGCTCTTGATGTAGTCCTCGAGCCCCTTTACGTTCTTGGGCGTAAACAGGTTGTCGAGCGCGTCCTTCTTAACGCTCGAGGTGTAGTTCACCTGGATGGGCTCAGTATTGTCGACCGTAAGAACACCATCGGTGATCTTAAAGTGGCGCAGCGGAATCAGCGACGCAGGAATCTTGACCGTTACGATATCGCCGGTCTGGGGCTCGCCCTTTCCGGCATGCTGAACGGTGATAACCAAGTTCGCGGCGGCACCAGTAAATGTATAGGTATCGACGTTGCCTTCGGTCTTCATTTTCAGATCGTCAAACGTCTCGCCGTTGTACACGACAGACGTAAAGTTGTCGACCTGCATAAAATCGCCCAGCTCGTCAGTAAACGTAATGTAGCCGGACTCATGCTCGCCATAACCGTCATGGACTTCGGTCGGATAACCAGTCTGGATAATGCTTCCCGAGATCTCTTCGAAGATCTTCTCGAGCTCAGCGGCGCTAGTTGCCGACTTGTAGTAACCGGAGTTTTCCGCACGTGCACCAAAGTTGATGGTCCATTCGCCCCAGAAAGAGATGCTTGACGTGGCACCAGGATAGTTGCTCGACACAGCATGCATGAACTTGTTCACTTTGCTCGTGCCTTCAGCTGTGGGGACGGCGCTGGGATTTGCTCCGTTAAAGATGCCGATAGTATAAATGTCGGCACCATTAGCTTTGAGGCTCTTGGCGCTAGCGATGGCGCTATCGGCAACCCCATTCTCGAACCCACTAGAACTCGTAGGTGAACCATCAGTGAAGAAGACAACGATCTTCTTGGCGTCGGCGCGACCAGACGAAAATACCTCATCAGCCAACTGCAAGCCATAGTCGGCGCGTGTAGAACCGGCGGGATTAATTGCGTTGATTGTTTTCTTAAGATCAGTTGCGCCGGGTTCAGTCGCGCTGGCTTCAGAACAATTGGTCAAGCCCATCATGGTCTGTGAGTAGTTGTAGGTGTACCCATCATCACGATAAAAGTTATTTCCGACCGTGGTGGACTTATTGCCCGAGAACTTAACGACGGCAACCTGATGCTGCTTGGGCTTGTCCGAAATCTTCGCATTCTGCTCCGCGATGGTGTCAATAAAGCTATTGGCAGCCGTCTTCAGCGCATCGATACGCTTGGTGGGGTCTCCGCCGCCCATAGGATCACTCATCGAGCCAGAAGCATCCAACACCATCACGATATCGAGCGGCTTGCCGGAAACCGTCGTATCGGATGTCGAGGAAATAGCAGACAGCGTGGTCAGGAAATCCGAATCCCCGCTCTCGACTGCCTTGACCGTCTTGTCGGTCCAGATTCGGCCGACGTTTTGAGTTGTTACTTCCTTTCCGTTATAGCCGCCGGCCCAGAACTTCCAGTAGTTGCTGGTGTCGGGGTCGACGACCTTTCCGGTCATTATCGGTCCGTCCATTCCTGTGCTGGACCTGGCGTTGGCCTCGGGCAGCATGGCAAATGCTGCAGCCGGCAACACCAGCACTACGGCCAGTATCACCGCCAAGAGACCCCTCGTGTACTTACTCATCGCGTCTCCCTTCTCGCAGGCTCAGACCTTGCATCAGCCTAAAGTTACGGAATGAGACACAATTTGGGCAGGTGACACACGTTCCAGATTCAGTTTTGGGCGTGAGACAAATGTCTCACCAAAGTTGAGACACGGCGTTTTCGCAGGAAAACGGGTGTGCCTCAAAAGTCGTGGGCGCGCACAGCGGCAAACGGCACCATGTGGGGCCTTGCAGGAGCAAAATGATCCGTTTTCCTCCGTCCCCGGGGGATCAGTTGGCGATGCTCGCCACGAAACTGGCCTATCTACTATGTTTGACCTGATACCCCTGACCATACCCACGTTTTACGAAAAACAGCAGGCGTTCTACCTGCGGTTTTGTTTTTGCGTTGTTCGCCATGGTTGAGGGTAGCAGCCTAAACGTAGTAGATGGGCCCATTTCGTGGCAGACGGGTCACGTAGCGGCACTCGCGAGGCCAAAATGATCCGTTTCCCTCTGTCCACGGGAGATCAAGGGCTGTTACGGATATGGTGCCATTTCAAAACCATGCCGGATTACGGGGCTGAAGTCAGAACCCTCATCCATACCCCTTATTTTTGAAAAAAAGCAAGCCATCTACCTGCGGTTTTGGTTTCACGATTATCGGTATGGTCGGAGGTTCGCTATCCAGCCCCGTAATCCGGCATAGTTTTGTTCGCGGCGGTCTGACCGCGCGCCTACGCGCGGGGCCGGTGGGGCGTTTTGCCCCACCGGCCCTATTCCAGCTCTATTCCAGCGCTATTCCGGCTTGGTTTCCACCGTGGGAGTCTTGTCCGCCGCAACCGGGGTGCGGGCGGTGTCCATAGCCAGGCAGTGTTTAGGACAGCTTTCGATGCATTCTCCGCACACCACGCAGGCATACGGGTCAATCGACCACGTTCCGCCCTTGCGATCGACCGCGAGCGCGCCCGCCGGGCAGCGGCGCGCACACATGCCGCAGCAGATACACACGTCCATGTCGTTGACGATATGCCCGCGCAAGCGCTCGGGTGCCGAGAGCTTCTCCTGCGGATAGCACACCGTTACCGGCTGCTTGACCATAGAGCCCAAGGCCGTCTTGGCAAATGTCAGCAAACTCATGCCGCGCCTACCTTTCCGTGCAGCTAATGCAGGGGTCGATGGTCAGGATAATCATGGGCACGTTGGCAAGGAGCACGCCCTGCAGCGCATGTGTCAGACCCGCCAGGTTCTGCGACGTCGGCGTGCGCACGCGGAAGCGGTCCAGGTTCTTGGTGCCGTTACCGCGCACATAGTAATACGCCTCGCCGCGCGGCTGCTCAATCACAACCTCGCCGCGTGCGCCGTCGGCCGGCGTAAGCTTGGTGCGCCCGCCGATCCCGTCGTGCGGAATCTTGCCCACAAGCTCCTTAATGATGTCCATGGCCTGCGTGACCTCGGCACAGCGCACCTGGCAGCGGGCATAGCAATCGCCATCGGTAGCAACGATGGGCTCAAACGCAGCCAGATCCGCATAGGCACCGTCGTCAAACATGCGCACGTCGTAATCCACGCCCGATGCGCGCCCAAACGGACCGACCATCGAAAGCTCCAGCGCGTCTTTCTTGCTAATCACGCCCACGCCATGCAGGCGCTCGCCGCAGCTGTTGTCGTCCAAAAACGTATGCACCAGGGCCTCGTAGTCAGGACGCATGGCATCGAGCGTCTGGACAATACCTGCCAGCTCGGAGTCATCGATGTCGTGCTTAAGGCCGCCGATCTCGTTGATCGACAGAATCACACGGCCCCCGCACGTGCTCTCGAAGATCTTGAGAATCTGCTCGCGCAGCGTCCACGAACGATAGAACAGTGCCTCGAAGCCAAAGGCATCGGCGAGCAGGCCCAGCCACAGCAAATGCGAGTGGATGCGCGAAAGCTCGTGCAAAATGGTGCGGATATACTGCACGCGGCCGGGCACCTCGATGCCGAGCATGCGCTCGCAGGCGCTGGCATAGCCGCAGCTATGGCCCACGGCGCAGATGCCGCAGATGCGCTCGGCGATGTAGCCAAACTGATGCATGTCGCGCTTTTCGGTGAGCTTCTCGAGTCCGCGGTGCACAAAACCGATCTGCGGAATTGCCTCGATGACGCGGTCGTCCTCGATCACCAGGTCCAGATGAAGCGGCTCGGGCAGCACCGGGTGCTGCGGGCCAAACGGAATAACGGAGCGATGTGCCATGGGCCTTACGCCTCCTTTTTCTGCTTGTCGCGGGCGGCCTTGGCGGCAAGCGCCGCGCGGACCTTGGCCGCTTTCTCGGGATCCATGGCGGCGAGCTTTGCCTCCATCTCGGCAGCCTTGAGCGCGGCCTTGGCGGCGGCATCGTCATGCTGGGCATCGGAGCCGGCAGCCGCAGCGGGCTGAGCGACGGCAGCGCCCGCAGCATCGCCGGCGCTCGCGGCGCCCTCCCCTGCAGCAGCCGCAGCAGCGGCGGCCTTTTCGGCAGCGGCCTTGCGCGCCTTGGCTTCGGCGGCGGCACGGACCTTCATGGCCTTCTCGCGCGCGGCCTTCACCTCGGGCGTGATAACGCTCATGGGCTCGGCAGTCGAGACCTGGTAGAAAAAGCCCTTAAAGTCGATCTGCATGTCGGTGATGGCAAGACCAAATAGGTCGTGCGCTTCGTTTTCAAACGGAAATACCGCCGGATAGTACGAGCTGATAGACGGAATCTCCTGGCACTGATCAATTCCCTCAACCACCAGGTTCTCGATCGCATAGCTGCCGTCCTGCGCAATATGCTCCTGAGCAGCACGAACGTTGATAAACGTATAGACCAGGCGATACGTGCCGTCGTCGACATTGCGCTCGGCGTGCATTTGCACAAAGCGCGCGCCGACGCCCTTGAGCGCCTGGACATGCGACAGGAGCTCGTCGATCCCGACGGTGGTATAGATAGCCTTTTGCATTACTCGGCCTCCTTTGCAGCGGCGGGCGTGACAGGCTTCTCGGCAGGCGCGTCACCGGCACCGTCAGCCCCGGCCCCCGCAGCCACAAACCCGTCCTCGCCCAGCTCAACGCCACCGTCCCAGGTAGCAGCGCCGCCCACGGTGAGCGGGTCGCCGCCGGCACGCATCACGGCCTCCTTCTGATCCAGGATGCCGCACGCCTCCACGATGGCATCGATCACCGTCTCGGGGCGAATGGCGCACCCGGGCGCGTACACGTCCACGGGAATCGCGCGGTCCACGCCGCCGATCACGTTATAGGCATCGCGGAACACGCCGCCCGAACACGCGCAGATGCCGCACGCCACCACGCACTTGGGCTCGAGCATCTGGTTGTAGATCTGGCGCACGACGGGCAGGTTCTGGGCATTGACCGACCCCGTCACCAAAAAGATATCCGCATGCTTGGGGTTGCCGGTGTTGACCACGCCAAAGCGCTCCGCATCGAACAGCGGCGTGAGCGAGGCCAGCACCTCAATATCGCATCCGTTGCAGCTCGAGCCGTCGTAATGAATAACCCACGGCGAGCGCGACATTTTATGATCCATGGATGCCGCCTCCTAAATAAACACGTCGACGAGGATGGGCATAAGGTTGAGCAGGCCAAACACCAGCGCCACGCCCCATCCGAGCCTAAAGCAGCTGCGCCAGGTGCTGCGTGCGAAGGTGTTGTCGATCAGGACCTCGACAAAATACGTCGCAGCCATCACGACCAGGGCGACCAGCCAGCTCACCGGGTTGTCCCAAACAAAGAACATGCCCACCCACATCAAAAACAGCACGGTCTCGCACCAGTGCATAAGGGTCATCTTGGCCAGCGTGCCGCCGCTCATCTCGGTGGCGACGCCCTGGACGATCTCCTGATGCGCATGGTGCGAGTACGAAAGGTCAAACGGCGACTTGCGCAGCTTGATGGTAAGCACCGCGAGCAGCGCGAGGAAGATGGGCGCGCTGTACACGATGATGGGGGCCGACTGCCCCGTCACGGCGATGGAATCGAAGCTGTCGGTGGCAAGGTACAGGCCCACGCTCATCAGCAGAACGGCGGGCTCGTAACTCATAACCTGCAGCAGCTCGCGGTCGGCGCCAACCTGGGCAAACGGGCTTTGCGTCGAGGCGGACGCCAACACCACAAAGATCGCGGCGAGCGTAACCATAAAGGCGCACAACAGCGTGTTGGAGCCCGACACAAAGATGCCGCCGCCCACCACGGTAAAGATGAGCGCGCACGCCATGTAGGTATCGTCCATGGTGTTTACGCTGGCGGGAGCCTTACGCAGCAGCTTGGCAACGTCGTAGAAGGGCTGCAGCAGGCGCGGGCCCACGCGGCCCTGCATGCGGGCGGACAGCTTGCGGTCAACGCCGTCGATCAGGCCGCCCACAAGCGGCGCCAGCAGGGCAAACGCCACGGTACCTACAAAGATGCCCACGACGCCCGAACCTTCAAAATACTTGCCGCGCAACACCGAGGGTGCGCTCATGGCAAGCCGCTCGGGCCCAATCCACGCGCAGCACAGCAGCGCAAACAAGATAATGCTGCAGCACACGACGCTACCCGCGGGGCCAATACGCTTCTCGCCAAGGGCGTCCTCCGAGTACCAATTGCGCTTTTCGGCCTTCACCTCGTGTCCCATCGAGCCGCGGAAATGGCGATATTTGTCGGTTCCCACACCCGAAAGGTACACGTTGACGTGCGGTTTGTTGCTCACGCGGAATGACGTCAGCAGCACCACGGCGATAAAAGCCACGATAACCACCATCAGATACATGGCGTCCTTGCCGATAACGTACGGCACGCGGCCAAACACCATGGCCAAGTAAGGCGACACCAGACCGCTCGAGATAACCGGGAACGCCACGCAGCACAAAATCAGCAGCGCGGCGATGGTGTTGAGCGCCATCCATTCGGTCTTATGGACATTGACCTCAACGTTTTGAGCCGTGGGGTCGACGCCCGAAAGCTTGGCAAGCCACTTGCCCCAGAAGAAGAACGTCGCGGCCGAGCCAAAGGCAAGCACCATGATCATGAGCACGTTGCCAGTCTGTGCGAACGCCACCAGGGCGCCCCACTTGGACACGAGCATGCCAAACGGCGCCACAAACATGCCCATGATACCCAGCATCATCAGACGTGTCAGGTGCGGCATGCGGCTGAACATACCGTCCATGTCCTCGATATCGCGGCTGCCGATATGATGCTCGGCCGTGCCCACGCACAGGAACAGCAGCGACTTGGCCACCGTGTGGAACAGGATCAGGAAGATGGCCGCCCACACGGCCTCGGGTGCGCCGACACCCAAGCAGGCACTGATGAGGCCCAGGTTGGAAATGGTGGAGTACGCGAGCACGCGTTTGGCGTTGCTCTGCGAGATGGCCATGAGGGCAGCGAGCAAAAACGTGATGGCGCCCACACTCGTGACCATAAAGCCGGTTACGGGATAGATGGCATAGAGCGGACTCAGCTTGACCATCAGGAACACGCCGGCTTTGACCATGGTTGACGAGTGCAGCAGGGCGCTCGTGGGCGTGGGGGCAACCATGGCACCGAGCAGCCAGGTGTGGAACGGCATCTGTGCGGCCTTGGTGAGTGCGGCGAGCGACAGCAGAACGACCGGCATCACCAGCAGCGCAGATTGCGCGGTGCCAGCGCCGGCAAGCTCGATCATGCCCGAGATGGTCAGCGGCATGCCGTTAACGTGCAGGTACATGAGTCCGGCCAAAAACGCGATGCCGCCCAGCATGTTAAGGATGATCTGGGTGAAAGCGTTCTTGACGGCCTCGGGCGTGCGCGTGTAGCCAATCATGAGGAACGAGCACACGGTGGTGATTTCCCAGCCGCAGAACAGCCACTCAAGGTTGTCACTCGTCACGATGACGAACATGGCTGAGAGGAACAGGAACATAAGCGCCAGGAACTGCGGGCGACGGTCGGGCGCGGTCTGCCCGCGTAGCGCAGCCTCGTGCTCGTCATGGGCCTGGAAGTCCTTCATGTAGCCCAGGGCATACACGCAGATGAGGCTGCCGACGATACCGACGGCGAGGACCATGATCACGCTCATGTAGTCCAGGTAGAGCGGCGTCGCCGTGACGGCTTCGGCCGCGGGCAGCGTCATGGCTGCAAAGGCGAGCGAGCCCACCAGCTGGACTATGCCGAGCACGGTGGTGAGCGCGTTCCTATATTTGCACGCGTTGTACAGGATGACGGCGCACAGGATGGCGTCGATGGCGGAGCTGATGATCGAGAGCACATGCGAGGTGCCGGGGGCAACCTCAAAGCTCTGCGGGCCTGTGCCAAAAAACATGATGGCGACTACAACTGTCACCGCCATAATAATGCCGGAGCCTATGAGCCCCACCGTATCGCGGGCGCGGTCACCGCGCGCGAGCAGCATGCCCAGCGCCGGTACCAGCGGAAACAGGGTAAGGAAATACAGTAGCGTCATACCATCACTCCCCCATGCAAAAACGCTGCAATTGTTTAACGTTATAGCTCAATTGAGGAGCAGCGGCGGCAGGTTTTCGGTCAACTGGGGAGTTTTGGGCGTACGGGGTAAGGGCATGTCCGCATTGGAGCAGAGGCGCGGCAAGAAAAATGCGCCCCTGTGGGCGCACCATCCCGTTTGCTATTCCGCCTTTTTAACGCGCGGCTTGCGACCGCGCGGCTTATCGACCAGTGCGGACTCGCCGCTCTCACGGTACTGACGGCACCAAGCCTTGACCGAAGACTCGCTGGGAATCTTGTGCTTGATCATGGCCTCGCGAACCGTTAAGCCGTTTTCCAAGCGATCCTTAACCACGGCAAGCTTAACTTCGTACGAATAGGTGTGATGATGCGAACCGGCGTTGAGAACGGCGTCGGCACCGCCCACGGCATACGCACGGGCCCACTGACGAGCTGTGGCCTGGGGAATGCCAAGCTCCGCGGCGAGGGCGCGATGACCGACCCCCTCTTGGAGGATCTCGACGGCGCGCTGCCTAACCTCGGGCGCATGCGTGCGAGTCCTAGTTGCTTCCGACATACCTGCCACTTCTTAGCCTTAACCGTTAATCTGCTTTCTTACGTGCAAGTTAGATAGTAGCATTTTACTGTTTGCTCAAAGCAGTTAATTAAAGTAGACGCGGCGTTATCTGGGCATTTGGCACCAAATTACGACATTTCTTTATCGATTATTTACGCTGGTAGCTGACTCGCAGCTAATCGTCATTCGCTTGCCAACAAAATTGGCATCTCTTTATGTCCTTTGGTATAGAGGATATAGTTATTAACCCCTCCCCCAATAATTTTGAGTGATCTGCAAGGCAGTAGACGTCCTCACTCCTCATGATTACCGCGCATTGCCATCCAACGGAGCAAAACAAAAAGGGCGGGACCTGCTGCGCTTGCAGGCCCCGCACCGGTTGACACCCGACGGGACACAGCCGGGCGAGGCGGATCCGTGCTACCGCCCCGCCTGGCCGCGAAGTTAACTACAGCTCGTTGGCCGCGTGATACGCCGTGCGAATGGCGCTCGCAATGTCGGCGGTGCGCTCGCCCGAGCAGTCGCCCACGCAGGTCACGGGCACCGTCACGCCGTCCAGGTCAAACGCGTTGGCCTTGGAGCCCACAGCCATCACCACGTAATCGCAGGCGATCTTCACCGGCTCCTCGCCGCCGTCCTCGGTGGTGCGAACAGCCTCCACGCCCTCGTCGGTAATGGCGGTCAGGCGGGTCTTAACATGCTGCTCCACGTTGTGCTCGGCAAAGTCGCTCATGATCAGCGGCAGAATGGTCTCGGACTCGCCCGCGGCAATCTTGTCGAGCATCTCCACGATCGCCACCTCGCAGCCGTGCTGCAGCAGGTACTCGGCAGTCTCGGTGCCCACCAGGCCACCGCCAATGACGGCGACGCGCCCGCTGAGCTCCACCTTGCCGGCCAGCACGTCCCAGCTCGAGACGACCTTGTCCGAGTCGGCACCCGGAACGGGGATGACCACGTCGTGCGCACCCACGGCCACAATCGCGGCGTCGGCGGCGTTGAGATCCTCAGCGGTAGCGGCATGGCTGAGCTCAACCTTCACGCCCAGGCCAGGCAGAATCTTCTCGTAGTACTCGACCGAGCGCATGATCTCGTCCTTGCGCGGAGGCGCAGCCGCCAGCACAATCTGGCCGCCCAGATGATCGCTCGCCTCGTAGATGGTCACGTCGTAGCCGCGCTTGGCCGCCACGCGTGCGGCCTCCAGGCCGGCAATACCGCCGCCCACCACGGCGATCTTCTTGTCGCCCTCGCCCGGCTTGATGGCGATGGTCGCCTCGTCGCCGTTCTCGGCATTGAGCACGCACGAAATGTACTTGCGGTTTTGAATCGCATCGACGCAACCCTTGTTGCAGTTGAGGCACTCGCGGATGGGCTCACCCGTGGCGGCCTTCAGTGCAATGTCGGGGTCGCACATGAGCGAGCGGCCGTAGGCGATGATGTCGGCGGCGCCGTCTTCCAGAATCTTCTCGCCGGCCTCGACCGAGACAACGCGGCCCACGGTTGCCACCGGCACGGAGACCAGGGCCTTAACGCGCTCGGCCACGGGCAGCGTCCAGTTGTAGGGCATGGCACCCATGGGCGGAATGGTGTCGCCCATGTTGCCGGTGTGGTTTGCCTGCGCGACCTGGATCATATCGATGCCGGCGCCCTCGAGCAGCTTGGCAAACTCGCAGGCCTCGTCGGGCTGCAGGCCGCCCTTGCCGCGCGGCGTGCCGTCGGGGTTCTCCATGATCACGGGGAGCTTGTACTCCACCATCAGCTGCGGCGCGGCTTCCTTAATGGCAGCGACGACCTCCAGCGCGTAGCGAACGCGATTCTCGAACGAACCACCGTACTCGTCGGTGCGCTGGTTGAGGATGGCCGAGCACAGCGAACCCACCAAGCGGTCGCCGTGGACCTCGATGGCGTCGATCCCGGCCTGCTGTGCGCGAGCGGCCGAGGCAGCGATGGCCTCCTTGATCTGGGTGAGTTGCTCCACACTCGCCTCGTTCACAAAGTGCTGCATGTCGTGGTGCAGCTTGGCGTAGGCCTGGTTGCGGATCTCGTTGGACTCGGCCATCTTGGCGGCAAAGGTCTCCTCGTCGCCGGCGGCCTTGGCCTCCTGCGCGGCCTTGGCGGCAGCCATGGATCCCATGACCATGCGGCCGACACCGGGCACATCGTACTCGGGGTGGAACAGCTGCAGCGCGACCTTGGCACCGTGCTTGTGGATGGTATCGGCCAGCGCCTTAAACGTGGGGATCTGGGCGTCGGTCGCCAGCTTGGGCGTGGGGCTTGCGGTCATGACGGGAGCGACGTCGCCGATGACGATGTAGCTCACGCCGCCACGGGCCAAGCGCTCGTAAAAAGCCAGGCTGCGCTCGCCAATGGAACCGTCGCGCTCCTCGTAACCGGTGGTCAGCGGCGGGAACATAATGCGGTTTTTGAGCTCAAGGGGGCCAACCGTAATGGGCTGGAGCAGCTTGGATGCAGGTGCGGTCATGGACATTCCTCTCTTGTAGGCGCGGCGGCGATGATGCCGCGTAGTTGTCTAGAGGATATGGCATGGGGGCACAGCGGCACAACGGAAATCGGCGAATATCAGGTGGCAGCTGGTGGATGGGACGGGGCGGCCCGTCGGTTTGTCTCAATCTGTAACAGTTACGCGGCAAAACTGGGTCTTACTGTTACAGATCGAGACAAACGGACCCGCCTGCTAGAAAATCTCAATCTGTAACAACAACTCGGCAAAATCCGTCCCTCGTGTTACAGATTTAGACAAACACGACCCAACCCACCGGTATATCTCGATCTGTAACAGTTACGCGGCAAAACTGGGTCTTACTGTTACAGATCGAGATTTTGCTTGAGAGGCCAAGAATTGGACCGAGAACACGGTCCCGGAATAACAAAAAAGCTCGCCGGCTAGGCCGACGAGCTGCAAGTTCTTGGTCGCGGGGGCAGGATTTGAACCTACGACCTCCGGGTTATGAGCCCGGCGAGCTACCAGACTGCTCCACCCCGCAATGTCTGGGCGCCTCATGTGCGCAAGAAAGAATATTACGCGGGAGTTCGGTAAACGACAAGGAAAATCTCGTAGAGCATAATTCCTTCATATTTAAACCCCTCAGCCCCTATCACCGTAAACGAATCGCAGCCGAGCGCCGTCGACGGCACGTATACAATGGTGCGCGTCCTTTTACGCCGACACCGGGAGTAGACATGCTGCTCGCTATCGATATGGGAAACACGCAGACGGCCATGGGCCTGTTTGACGGAGACGAGCTGGTGCAGTCGTGGCGCATGCCCACCGACCGCTCCTATACCGCCGACGAGATCCACGTGCGCCTGATGGGCTTCTTTAAGATGTACGGCCTTTCGCTCGACGAGGTCGACGCGATCGCCTTTGCGGGCGTGGTGCCGCAGCTCTCGCGCGAATGGCACGCCGTGGCCGACCGCATTGCCGCAGACGCCATCGTCATTGGGCCGCAGACGGCCGCGGTGACCAAGCTGCGCGCGGCGCGTCCCCAGGCCGTAGGCGCCGATCGCGTCGCTAACGCCGTTGCGGCCGAAACTTTCTACGGCGCGCCGGCAATCGTGGTGGACTTTGGCACCGCGACCAATATCGATGTCATCGATGAGAACGGCTATTACATTGGCGGAGCGATCGCGCCGGGCATCCGCATCTCCATGGACGCGCTTGCCGCCCGTGCCGCCAAGCTCGCCAGCGTTCCGCTCGAGGCGCCCGAGCACGCCATCGGCCGCGACACCGAGGAATGTATCAAGGTCGGCGCCGTGATGGGCGCCGCCGCCATGGCCGAGGGCTTGGTCGCGCGCATGAAGCGTGAGCTGGGTCGTGAGGACGCCACCGTTATCGCCACGGGCGGTCTCGCCAGCATCGTCGCCGATTCGACCGATGCCTTCGACGTGGTCGACGGACAGCTCACCATCAAGGGTATCTGCGAAATCTACCGCCGCATGCAGGAGCTGGGGTAAGGCAGGGGCATAAGTCGAGCATGCCCGATGCCACAGTCCCCGCAAACGATCGCCAGGTCTATTCCTCAAAATCGAAAATTTTTCAGTTTTGAGGAATAGGACCGAGATACCGCCCTGCAGCCACACAAAAGCCCTCCTCGGTGCAGGCCGAGGAGGGCTTCGTTGTCATCGTTGTCTTTGAGCGCTGGTGCCTCGCGCTACAGCCCGCGAATTCGTACGGCCTCGGGCGGAAACTCCTGCTCGCCGGCATCGGTCTTGATGGTCGCTCGGCCCCAGATGTCCAGGCCCGCAAACACACCGACCGCAAGCGGCAAACCGTTGGGCGACACCGCCGCAACTTGGCGGCCCAGCAGCGGCACCATGTCGAAGTACTCGCCCAACACGGGGGCCAGCGGACCGGCAGCGCCCTGCGGCGTGTTGGCAACAACCGCCCAGGTGTCCACACGGGTCAGCACGGCGGCGGTCAACTCCTCGACCAGCGCTTCGTCAGCCACGTCCACACCAAGCTCGCTCAGCGCCGAACGCTCAATATCCACCGTCACGGCACCGAACATGCCTGCGGCACCGGCGCCACCGTTGACGGAGACGCGTGCAAACGACGTCTCAAACGCAGGCGCACCGCACACGATATCGCTCGGCCACTGGATACCCACCTTACCGGCAAGGCCCAACCCCGGCGTCGAAGCCGTGCCCACGAGCGCGTCCATCATGCCCATCGCGGCCACAAACGGCAGGCCGTGGAAGGCATGCATGTTCACATCCGGACGCACGACCAGCGAAAACGTCAGCGAAGCATCGCCCGCGCTCCACGCGCACCAGCCCGCGGACACGCCCTCGCGGCCCGCGTCGCGCGCCGCGTCGAGCTCGGTGCCGGCGGCAACAGCATTCATCTCGATCATCTACATACGCCCCAATTCGCCCACGATATGGCCCACGCGGTCCTCGGGCTCCTTGACCTCGACACCGTTGTAGCGGAAGAACCGCGCCGGGTCGTGCATCAGGTCCTCGAGTGGCACCAGCACAAAGTCGCGTTCGCCGATCAGCGGATGCGGCAGGCGCAGCTTTTTGCCGCCGTGGGTCTCGCCGTCCATCCACAGCAGGTCCAGGTCGATGGTGCGCGGACCGTTGGCCTTGGCCTTTTTGGAGCGGTCGCGCCCCAGCTCGGCCTCGATCTTCATGAGCTCGTCGAGCAGCACCAGCGGCGCCAGCTCGGTCTTGATCTCGATGACGGCGTTGGCAAACGCGTCCTGGCGCGTCTCGTAGGCCGGCTCGCTCTCGTAAATCTTGGAGGAGTTGGACACGCAGGTGAGTGGAATCTCGGCGATCATCTCGCGTGCGGCGCGGATGTTGTCGCAGCGATGCCCCAGGTTGGAGCCCACGGCCACAAACGCGCGGCGCGGCTGCGGCTTGGCAACCGCCCAGTAGCCGTTCAGGAACTGCGCAAAACCCGCGGCGTCGTGCACGCGCACGATGTTGGCACCGGCCTGGATGGCGCCCAGGCACACGCCAAACGTAGCGGCATCGCGCTCGGCGGCCTCGGTCACGCCCGAGACGGCGCCCACAAAGCGCTTGCGCGACACGGCGCACATGAGCGGATAGCCCAGTGACGCCATCTTGGCAGTCTCGCGCTGGATGACGATATCCTCGTTAGCCGACTTACCAAAGCCCGGGCCAGGATCGATGCAGATGCGGTCGCGCGACACGCCGGCATGGATGAGCGTGCGGGCCTGATCGGACAGAAAGCCCATAACGCGACGCATGATGGGCGCAGAATCGGGCAGGGTAAAGCGACGGAGCTGCGAGGTGGGCACGTAGGCTTCCTCGCGGCGGGCGCTGCGGCGCATCATGGCGGCCAGGCGGTCATTGGACTCCGATGCGGCCTCGGTGGCTGCGGGCGCGGCCTCGGGCGCGGGTGCGACGGTCTCGGCGGCAGACTGCTCGGCGGCGGGCGTCTCCTGCTCGCTTGCAGGCTCGGACGTGGGCTCCGGTTCGCCAAACGGCAACGAGGGCTGCACCACGCCGCCCGGAAGCTTGGCCTCCGGCTTAGGCTCGCCCAGCAACTTGCCGCGACGGCGACGGGCCGGCTTCTCGGCCTCGCGCGCGGCCTCGGCAGCCGCTTCGCGTGCCTTCTCGGCAACAAACGCCGCAGCCGAGGTATCGAGCTGCACCGTTGCGTGCGTGCGGGCGGGCGCGGCGACCTCGCCGGCATGCATCACGATGACGCCGCAGGTGCTCGTCTTAACAAACTCGACCATCTTGGGATCGGTGAAGCCGGTCACGTCGTTGACGATCGAGGCGCCGCAGCGCACGGCCGCCTTGGCAACCGCTACATGACGCGTGTCGATCGAGACGATGGCGCCCTCCTTGGCCAGCGCGCGCACCACGGGCAGCACGCGGCGAGCCTCCTCGTCGGGGTTGACCGGGGTAAAACCAGGGCGTGTGGACTCGCCGCCCACGTCGATGATGTCGGCGCCGGCGTCGAGCATCGCCAGGCCGTACTCGATGGCGGCATCGGGGTCGAAGTGCTCCCCGCCATCGCTAAACGAATCGGGCGTCACGTTGAGGACGCCCATGATGCGCGGACGGTCAAAGCTGAGCTCATACTTTCCGCACCGCCATGTCTTGCTGTCGTTCGCCATGAACATCCTCCTAAAATGCCCACGCCGCCGAGCTTGGGGAGCTGGCGGCGGGGTCGCTTTGCACTCAGTCTTTCTATTGTATCCGCGCGCGCGGGCTAGAACGCAAACGCGGCCGCGATGTCGCAAGAAATCAGCAGGTCGGCATTTGCATCCTGATCAGTGGGAGCAAGATTGCAAATGGCCAGCGTATCGCCGTTAAAGTATCGCGTAAGGCCTGCCGCCGGATACACCACGAGCGAGGTCCCGCCCACAATGAGGGCATCGGCCGCGGCGATGGCGGCAACGGCACCGGTCAGCACATGTTCATCGAGCGGCTCTTCGTAGAGCACCACATCGGGCTTGATGCGGCCGCCGCACGCGGGGCACGCAGGCACGCCCGCGGCATCCTCGTGCTCGCGCGAGCAAATCCACTCGGCGCTATAGACCGTGCCGCACGACTGGCAAATGTTGCGATGGACCGATCCGTGCAGCTCGAACACGCGCTGTGATCCGGCCATCTGATGCAGGCCGTCGATATTTTGCGTCACCACGGCATCAAGCTTACCGGCGCGCTCCAGCTCGGCCAGCTTGGTGTGGCAGCGGTTGGGTTTAGCGTTAAGCGCGATCATCTTGGTGCGGTAAAAGTCGAAGAACTCCGCCGGATGCGCCTCGTAAAAGCTATGCGACAGCATGGTCTCGGGCGGATAGGCAAACTGCTGGTGATACAGGCCGTCCACGCTGCGGAAATCGGGAATGCCACTTGCCGTAGAAACACCAGCGCCGCCAAAGAAGACCACGCGCTTGTGGGTGTCAAACAGATCCGCCAGCGCGGCGGAGGCCTGCCTGGGGTCCGATATTGCCTGCGTCATATGAGTCCTCCGTCCTTGTTGGTCGGGCAGCGTCGGGCGATGTCCCAGCATGCGGCCTTTGGGTCAGCACGCGCGGTGCCCACCACCGCCCCTGTTGCGCTAATCTTAAGCCTGCCAACCCCGTCGAAAGGACACCATGCCTCAGACATACACTTTCGCCTCGTGGAACGTCAACGGCCTGCGCGCCGTGCTCAAAAAGGACCCGAGCTTTATCCAGATCGCGCAAGAACTCGACGTCGATATCCTGGCACTGCAAGAGACCAAGCTGCAAGAAGGCCAGGTTGATATTGACCTGCCCGGTTATCACCAAACCTGGAGCTACGCCGAGCGCAAGGGCTACTCGGGCACCGCGGTCTTTAGCCGCCAGGAGCCGCTGCGCGTACTGCGCGCCGATGCGCTGCTGCCCTACGCCGGCGAAGGCGAGGCGGCCGTGCTCGTCGCCCAAGCCGCAACCGAGGGCCGCGTCTGCGCGCTCGAGTTCGACAAATTCTGGTTTGTGGATGTCTACACGCCCAACGCACAAAATGAGCTCGCGCGCATCGACGTGCGTATGGCCTGGGACGATGCCTACCGCGGCTTTTTGAACGCGCTCGAGCGCGAGACCGGCAAACCCGTCGTAACCTGCGGCGACTTTAACGTGGCGCATGAGGAGATCGACCTTAAGAACCCCAAGTCCAACCGCGGCAACGCAGGCTTTTCGGACGAGGAACGCGGCAAGTTTACCGAGCTGCTCAACGCCGGCTTTACCGATACCTGGCGCGCGGCAAACCCCGACGTCGAGGGCGTCTACAGCTGGTGGAGCTATCGCTTTAATGCCCGCAAGAACAACGCCGGCTGGCGCATCGACTACTTCCTGGTAAGCGACGCAATCGCCGACAACGTACGCGACACCGGCATCCGCGGCGACATCTTCGGCAGCGACCACTGCCCCGTCACCCTCACGCTAGAGCTCTAGCCCCAAGTAATTCCTGGGGGACAGAGGAAAACAGATCATGTGACCCCTCTCCCCCTATAAGGTGCGGTGGAATAGTTCCTGTTTGGGCAGCAAATAGCCAAAAACGAGAACTATTCCACCGCAAGTTCGTGAGGGAACGCGAAATGCCCTACAGTCCGTATTTCACGACGACTCGGTTGATGCGGCGACACCAGGGCTTGTACAGGGCGGCCAAGAACACGCAGGTCGCGAGGCCGTGTGTGATATCGAACGGCACTGCCGTGGCAAGACGCGCCACGGCACCCGCCCAAGTAAGCGGCTGTACAAATCCAATGATGTCATACGCGTTAATCACGACGCCATAGAGCAAGCCCGAAGCAAAGCCGTAGGTCAGCAGCGCCGGCATGCGCACGGTTCCATCCGCACGGTCGAACGCGCCCGCATGCGCCAGCGCACCGCCAACATAGCCAACCAGACCCCAGGCATACATCTGCCATGGCGTCCACATGCCCTGTCCAAAAAAGAAATTGCTGGTCAGCGCCGCCAGCGCGCCAACCATAAAACCATTGCGGCGACCAAGCGTCGCCCCCGCGATAATGGCGATGGCGCTCACCGGTTTAAAGTCGGGAATGGGCCCGAACAGGATGCGCCCCGCCGCCGCCAGCGCCGCCAGCACCAGCGTGGGCATAATCTGGCGCAAACCCGGACGAGATGCCTCGTAACCCGCAAAGAACAGCGCGAGCACCAGCGCCACCACAACCAGCATGGCCAACGCTGTCTGCTCAACACCCGACAGCAACGCCGCAGCTATCACCGCCGGCACCGCCAGCAGCAGCGGTATCTCCAGTTTTGCGAGTAGGCGCACGATGCGATAATCCGCCATCCCATCACGCCCTATAAAACACGTTGTCGGCAAAAAAGTCGGCCGGCGGCTCCATGCAGGCAATCTCGCCGTCAAATATCATGGCGACGTCGTCGGCTACCTGCTCGGCAAAGTCCAAATCGTGCGTGGCCATGATGACGGTACCGCCAGCCTTCGCATGGTCACGCAGGGCGCGGGCGATGATGCGGCGGCTCTCCAAGTCCAAGCCCTTCGTGAGCTCGTCAAGCAGCAGCAGCTCGGGGCCAATCAGCAGCAGTTTTGCCAATGCAAGCAGTTGACGCTGCCCGCCCGAAAGATCGTACGGATGGCGTCCATCCAGACCCGACAACCCCAAGCTCGCCGCACGCTCCCGCGCCAAGTTCTCGTCATATCCGCAGGTCGAGGCCCATTCCATCAGCTCATCGCGAACCGTCTCGGCAACCAGCAATGCTTTGGGATTCTGAGGCAGCAGCGCAGCCGAGGCCGCCCCGCGCACCATACGACCACGCTGCAGCTTGGCAGTCTTGGCCAGCACCGAAAGCATCGTCGACTTGCCGCAGCCGTTACCGCCCACAACCGCATGCACCGCGCCAGCCGAAAACGACGCATCGAGCCCGCGCAGCACCCAGCCGGACGCTCGATCGTAGCGAAACCAGCCTTCCGACAGGGTGGTAGCCGACCCGCCGTGCATTTTTTGGAGTATTCTGCTTCCATCCGTGCGCGAGAAGGCTTCCGAGCCGTTCTCGAGCGACGTTTGCGCCACAAATTCGGACGATTTGTCCAATTCTGAACTTTTTTTCGCGCTCGATACGTCCCCGGGCGGCTCCAGAGAGCCCAAATTGTCCTCACGCCTGCTGAATACTCCTTTATTTGCACATCGGATAGCACCCCACCCCAACATGTCATCGGAAAACAGCGATTCTCGGCGTCCCAAAGAAGCCATATCCGCCACCTCGCGCACGCGACCGTCCTCAATCCGGTACGCACACGTCGCGTATTCGAGCATTGGGCGCGGCTGATGCGTCGCCACAACAACCGTGCAGCCCAGCTCGCGATTCACGCGAAACAGCGCATGCAGAAAACTCTTCTCGGCAACGGGGTCGAGCTGAGACGTGGGCTCATCGAGCAGCAGCACGCGCGGGCGGAGCGCCAACACGGCGGCCAACGACAGCAGCTGCTTGCGACCACCCGAAAGCGTATCGGTATCGCGGTGGAGCCAATCCTCCAGCCCAAAGAAATAGCTGGTCTCGGCCACGCGACGACGCATCTCGTCACGCGCTAGCCCCAAGTTTTCCAGGCCAAACGCCATCTCGTGCCACACGGTCTCGCACACAATCTGGTTCTCGGGATCCTGAAACACATAGCCCACGCGCTCCGCAGATGCGCGCACGTCCATGTCGGCAACGTTCTCGCCCAGCACGCGCGCATCGCCAGTGCGCTCGCCCGCCGGAGCGATCTCGGGCTTGAGCAGCGACAGCAGCGTCGACTTACCCGATCCGGTACCGCCAACAAGAAGTGCAAACGCACCTTGGGAAACACGCCAATCAAGCCCCTCGAGCACCGGTGCCTCGGCCCCGGGATAGGCAAAACTAAGGCCTCGCACCTCAATCGCCGGCGCGGCCGAGCCATATGCCACACCCGCCGCCGAGCTCCTATCAAACCGAGCCATCAGCCAAACCTCTTCTCATCAATCGCGTGCAACGCGCAAGGCAGCACCATCCAGGCAGCGTACACGACATAGCCCGGCCACGGCGCCGGCACCGAGAGCTGCGGATAAAACGAATACTGCGTCGTCGCGGTCCACGCCACTGTCACCGTGACCACGCCAAACAGTGCAAACCCAACCAGCGCAGCAACATCGCCGCGCCCCAGTCGATACCGCGCATACGTCGTACGACGCGTCGCGGCACCCCACCCGCGCGAGCGCATCGCGTCCGCGCGCTCCAGCGAATCTTCCATGCCCCAGCCCATCAACACACTCGATGCCCGCAGGCGCGAGCGCACGGGGTCGGCCGGCGCGCGCCCCGGCACGTCAATCGCATCTTGCACCGCCAGCACCGTGCGGCCGCGGCGCAAAAACTGCGGGATAAGCCGCATGCACATCGAGATCATAAGCGCAATCACCGGTGCGGCATTGCCCAGCAGCGCGAGTACCTTGTCGTATTCGAGCATCGACGCCGCTGCCTCAAACCACAGCACGCTCGCCACAAACAGCCCACCCATGCACAGGCCGTAAACCATGCTCTCTAGATACACCGCACGCATGCCAATACGAAACAGCTCCGTCGAGCCCGATGCACTAAACAGCGGATTGAGCACCGCGATAATCAAAATCACCGGCAGCTGCCAGCGAAGCGCCCCCAACGTGCGCGCAGCACCGCGCGTCGCAAGCCCGTACGCCAGCCCACCCGCAAGCGACAGCGCGATCAGCACCGGTTGCATCGAGAACATGGTGAGCCCCAGCGTCAGCACCATGTAGAGGGCCGGCACAGCCGGATGCGACATCGAGAACGCCGCGACGGGCTCGCCGCCAAACTCCTCTCGCATGTTGTCCACGGGCACCCCCGTCCCCTCGCTCAAACGACAGCTCCGCGGCATCGCCAACGCCGCACGCAAGCAGCGCAAACGCCACGCCGGCGGCACCGACATCGGCCGCCATGAGCCAATCGCTACGCGCTCAACATATGCCTGCGGTATCATATTGCGCCGTGTATCGTTTCCAAACACACGTCTCTATAACGTAACAGGAGATCACATGGACGCAACCGCAATTATTCTCGCTGCCGGCGAGGGCACCCGCATGAAGTCGAACCACTGCAAGGTTTCGCACAAGATCCTGGGCAAGCCCATGGTCCAGTGGATCGTCGACGCCACCGTCAAGGCCGGCTGCAGCCGCGTCGTGGTCGTCATCGGCAGCCACGCCGACGAGATGCGCGCCCTCATCGATGGCGCCTACGCCAGCAGCGCCACCAAGGTCGAGTGCGTCGAGCAGACCGAGCGCCTGGGCACCGGTCACGCCGTGAAGGTCGCGCTCGAGGCCTGCGGCATCACGCAAGGCCCCGTCGTCGTGCTCAACGGCGACCTGCCGCTCATCACCGCCGACACCGTCGCCAAGTTCGCACAGACCGTCGCTACCGGCGAGCTCGCCTGCACCGTCATGACCATGACCCCGCCCGACCCCTTCGGCTACGGCCGCATCAAGCTGGGCGCCGACGGCCAGATCGAGCGCATCATCGAGCAGAAGGACTGCACGCCCGAGCAGGCCGCCACGCTGCTGGAGTGCAACGCCGGCTGCTACGCCTTTGACGGCGCGCAGCTCGCCGCCCACATTAACGAGATCGGCAACGACAACGCGCAGTCCGAGTACTACCTGCCCGACATGCTCGAAATCCTCAAGGGTCACGGCCAGGCGGTCTCCATCTTCCACTGCGATGACTACCGCGACGGCCTGGGCGTCAACAGCCGCATTCAGCTCGCGCAGCTCACCGCCATTGCGCGCGACCGCATCAACGAGCACTGGATGGCCGAGGGCGTCACGTTCATCGACCCCACGCAGGCCTGGATCGGCCCCGATGCCGTTATCGGCCGCGACACCGTCGTGTGGCCGCAGACGCACCTGATCGGCCACGTCACCGTGGGCGAGGAGTGCCAGCTCGGTCCCAACAGCCGTCTCACCGACACCACCGTCGGCAGTGGCTGCACCATCGATGAGACCATCGCCATCGAGGCCGTCATCGAGAACGGCGTCGACTGCGGCCCGCGCGCCTACCTGCGCCCGGGCACCCACATGCTCGACGGCTCCAAGGCCGGCACGCACGTGGAGATCAAGAAGTCTACGATCGGCGAGGGCTCCAAGGTGCCGCACCTGTCCTACATCGGCGACACCACCATGGGCTCCGGCGTCAACGTGGGCGCGGGCTCCATCACCTGCAACTATGACGGCGTGCACAAGCACAAGACCGTCATCGGCAAGGACGCCTTCATCGGTTCCGACACCATGATGGTCGCGCCCGCCCAGATCGGCGACGGCGCGCTCGTGGCCGCCGGCTCCGTCATCACCGAGCCGGTCCCGGCCGACGCACTTGGCCTGGGTCGTGCCCGCCAGGTAAACATTGAGGGCTGGGCCGCCGATTACCGCCGCCGTCTGCACGAGGACGACGAGGTATAACGTTTTACCAAGCATCTAAGGAGCTGTTCCCATGGGGGCGGCTCCTTTTTCTATCGTGACCTGCGCAACCGGATGAGTGGTCGGTTCGTGTCCGTTGACGGTAAAGACGTTATCAAGACCCGATTAACCCCGTCGCGCGGTTACAATGCAACAAGGCATCTATATGGCATTCGATATAAAGGAGAAGGGTAATGCCGATTAATGATCCCGAGAAGTCGGAGAATATGCGCAAGTCCATCCGCGTGTATTCCGGTTCCTCCAACCGTCCCCTCGCTCAGAAGATCGCTGAGTACCTTGGGGTCGAGCTTTCGGGCCTTACGCTAAAGCAGTTCGCCAATGGTGAGATTTACGCCCGCTACGACGAGACCGTCCGCGGCGCCGACGTCTTCCTGATTCAGTCCGTGGCCGGCGGCAACGTCAACGACATGCTCATGGAGCTGCTCATCGCCACCGACGCTGCCAAGCGCGCATCCGCCCGCTCCATCACCGCCGTCATCACCCACTACGGCTATGCCCGCCAGGACCGCAAGGCCGGCCCGCGCGAGCCCATCACCGCCCGCCTCGTCGCCAACCTGCTCGAGCGCGCTGGCGTCAACCGCATCATCACCCTCGACCTGCACCAGGGCCAGATTCAGGGCTTCTTCGATATCCCGGTTAACCACCTGTCCGCGCTGCCGCTGTTTGGCCAGTACTACAACGACATGCACTTCGACACCGACAACCTGGTTGTCGTCTCCCCCGATGTGGGCCGCGCCAAGGCCGCCAAGAAGCTGTCCGACATGCTCGGCTGCGACCTGGCCATCGCCCACAAGGGCCGTCCGCGCCACAACGCCGCCGAGGTCATGGGCATCATCGGTGACATCAAGGGCAAGACCTGCATCATCAACGACGACATGATCGACACCGCTGGCACCCTGTGCGCCAACGTCAAGGAGCTCAAGGCTATGGGCGCTGGCGATATCTACGTCTGCGCCACCCACGGCATCTTCTCCGGTCCGGCCATCGAGCGTCTGAACGACGCCCCGATCGTCGAGTGCCTCGTCACCGATGCCATTCCCGTCGAGGTCGGCGGCAAGATCAAGACCATCTCGGTCGCCGAGGAGTTCGCTCAGGCCATCTCCGCCGTTTACCACGAGGAGCCCGTCTCCACGCTCGTCGGCGGCGACTTCGCGCTGTAGTCGCATCGTCCTTGTAACCCGGCGCATCGCCGTCGGAACAGAAGAAACCCCCGCGCTCCCCCTTGCTTCGCAAAGGTCGCGCGGGGGTTTCTTCTGTTCCGACGGCTCGCTCTGCCGCGGCCGCGCTTTTGTCTGGTGGGATTTCGCTGAAGCAAAGCCTCGCCTTCGGCGGGCGTGGTAGCCTTTGTCGTTGATTGAACTATTTACGTAACGGAGGACAAACATGGCAGCTGCACAGCCGCTTAAGATTCGCATGGTTGCCGGACTTGGCAACCCTGGCGATGAGTATGCCGAGACCCGCCACAACGCCGGTTTTAAGGCGATCGACGAGCTGGCCCGTCAGGCCGGCGTCACGTACTGGAAAAACCAAGCAGGCGCCGAGGTCGCGCTCATCAACATCAACGATGCCGAGGAAGAGAACGGCAAGCGCCAGATTGTACTGGTCAAGCCGCAGTCGTACATGAACACCTCGGGCGGGCCCATCTCCAAGCTCTGCCGCGAGTACAAGATCAAGGCCGAGGAGCTGCTCGTCATCCACGACGAGCTCGATATTCCCGCCGGCGACGTGCGTGTTAAGGTGGGCGGAGGCCATGCCGGTCACAACGGCCTGCGCTCCATCATCGACAAGATGGGCAGCCGCGACTTTAGCCGTATCCGCACCGGCATCGGCAACCCTCCCGGCAAGATGGCCGTGGCAGACTACGTGCTCAAGCAGCTGCGCGCCCGCGAAGCCGAGGATTTCCAGGACACCTGCGCCCGCGCCGCAGATGCCGCCGGTCTGGCCATCGTCCACGGCGTAATCTACGCCCGCGATCACGTAAACGGCGCCGCTTCCGCCAACGGCAAGCACTAAAACCTACCATTTAGAGATGTTTATTTTGGCAGGTTTCATCTGCGGAAACGCCGCGGCGGCTGCGTCGCAATAAACCCTGTGCCGCTATACATATGCAACGCTCCAAAGGGGGCCGGCCTCACCGAAGCGCGAGGCCGGCCCCCTTTGCCGTTTTGCCTGATAAAACCTGCCAAAATAAACCTCTCCCCCTTTGGCAGGTCGAAGTGGATAAACCCTGCTCCCAACCGCCGAAGACACACGTAAGTGACATGTCCATGAGGGTATAATTTGCACCGTATGTCTGCACAACGCCTGTGCACGTACGGTTTTATTCGGGCTACCGTCCATTTCCGTGGAGGCACGGTTCGGCGGCCCTAACAAGAGAGGGGTTCTATGTATAAGATCCTGGAGAAGACGCAGTTCTCGGAGAAGGTGTTCAAGTTCCGCATCGAGGCGCCTGCAATCGCCAAGCATGCGCACGCTGGACAGTTCCTCATGGTTCGCGCCAACGAGACGGGCGAGCGCGTCCCGTTTACCCTGGCCGGCTGGAACGGTGACGAGGGCTGGGTCGAGTTCATCTTCATGGTGATCGGCAAGACCACCGAGATGCTTTCCACCTACGAGGCCGGCGAGTCGCTGCGCGACGTCGTGGGCCCGCTGGGCGTTCCCACCGAGATGGCTGAGGGCCCCTGCGCCGTCATTGGCGGCGGCGTCGGCCTGGCAATTGCCTTCCCGGTCGCCAAGCACCTGGTCGAGACCGGCCACGAGGTGCACGCCATCATGGGCGCCCGCACCAAGGACCTCCTGCTCATGGAGGACCAGTTCCGCGAGCTCCTCGACGAGGACCACATCCACATCACCACTGACGACGGCTCCTACGGCGAGCAGGGCGTTGTCACCGCTCCGCTGGAGCGCCTGCTGCAGGACAAGGCCGTGAGCCAGGTCTTCTGCGTCGGCCCCGTTCCGATGATGAAGTTCTCGACCCTCACCGCCCAGAAGTACGACACCCCCATCACCGCGTCGCTCAACCCCATCATGGTTGACGGCACCGGTATGTGCGGCTGCTGCCGCGTCGAGGTGGGCGGCGTGACCAAGTTCGCTTGCGTCGACGGCCCCGACTTCGATGCCACCCTGGTCGACTGGGATGACCTTCGTGCCCGCCAGGCCGCTTACCGTTCCGAAGAGGGCGAGTCCCTCAAGGCCTATGAGGAAAAGAGCTGCGCATGCCACTAGTTAACGGTCGTTTCGTTGCCGATATGAAGTCGCCCCGCACCCCCGATAACGAGGAGCCGGCTGCCGAGCGCGCCTGCGACTTCCGCCCCGTCGACAAGGGCTTCACCGAGGAGATGGCGCTGGCCGAGGCTGAGCGCTGCCTCAACTGCAAGAAGCCGTTCTGTGTTGAGGGCTGCCCCGTCAACATCAACATTCCCCGCTTTATCGAGCAGATCCGCGCGAAGGACTTCGGCGGCGCTCTCGATACCATCCGCGAGGACTCCATGCTTCCCGCCATCTGCGGCCGCGTCTGCCCGCAGGAGAACCAGTGCGAGGGCAAGTGCATCCGTGGTAAGAAGTCCGAGCCCGTGGCCATCGGCCAGCTCGAGCGCTTCCTGGGTGACCGCCCCGAGCTCGCCTCCACGCCCAAGATGGCCCCCAAGAACGGCAAGAAGGTCGCCGTCGTTGGCTCCGGCCCGTCCGGCATCACCTGCGCCGGCGAGCTCGCCCGCAACGGCTTTGACGTTACCGTCTTTGAGGCCTTCTTTACCGGCGGCGGTGTGCTGGTCTACGGCATCCCCGAGTTCCGTCTGCCCAAGGCAGTCGTCAAGCGCGAGATCGACGGCCTGGAGGACATGGGCGTCAAATTTGAGTACAACTCCGTCGTGGGCAACATGGCCACGGCCGAGGAGCTGTTCGAGCAGGGCTTCGACGCCATCTACGTGGCGACCGGCGCCGGCCTGCCCAAGTTCCTCAACGTCCCCGGCGAGAACCTGCCCAACGTCTTCTTCGCGAACGAGTACCTCACCCGCGTGAACCTGATGAAGGCCAACAAGTTCCCCGAGTACGACACCCCCACCAAGCACGGCAAGAACGTCGTCGTCTTTGGTGGCGGCAACGTGGCTATGGACGCCGTCCGTACCGCCAAGCGTCTGGGCGCCGAGCACGCCATCATCGCCTACCGTCGTACCGAGGACGAGATGCCCTGCCGTCGCGCCGAGCTGCACCATGCTAAGGCCGAGGGCGTCGAGGTTCTGCCGCTCGTCTCCCCGCTCGAGTTTGTCGCTGGCGAGGACGGCTCCGTGTGCGCCGTCAAGGTCCAGAAGATGGAGCTCGGCGAGCCTGACGAATCCGGCCGTCGTCGCCCGGTGCCCATCGAGGGCGCCATCGAGGAGATTCCCTGCGACGTCGCAATCTCGGCTATCGGCACCAACGCCAACCCCTTCGCAAAGAAGATCGGCGGCAAGATGGAGCTCAACAAGTGGGGCTACATCGTTGCCGACGAGGAAACTGGCCAGACCACCGATCCCCGCATCTGGGCTGGCGGCGACATCGTCACCGGTGCCGCTACGGTCATTCTGGCGATGGGCGCCGGCAAGAAGGCCGCTGCCTCCATCACCAAGAGCCTGCTGGGCGAGTAATCACCTACAGCGCTAGCCATCAAACGGCAAAGTCCCCGTCGAGCACACGCCCGGCGGGGACTTTTTCTATGCCGGCCGCCCGACCACCACAAAGGGGACAGGCCCCTTTGTGGTGGTTTTGGTCGGTTAGCCTTCGAGTTGGGCCACCTTGTAGCGGTAGGCCGCGGCGATGACGTCCTTGCAGCCTTCGCGGCCCAGCTTGGCGCGGTTGACTACGATATCCTTACCGCTCGTCATCTTCCATTTGCCGGCACTGTAGCGCTTATAGAACGCCTCGCGCGCCTTCTGCTGCTGTTTGACCAGCTTGGCGCCCTTCTTTTTGTTAAGGCCACGCTTCTTGCGCACGATCTCGACGCGGTCCTCAAAGGGAGCGGTCACCAACACGGCAATGTGGTTGGGGTTGTTGCGCAGCAGATAATCGGACAGACGGCCTTCGATAATGCAGCTCTCGGTCTCACCCAGATCCAAAATCACCTGGCTCATCTTTTGGAACAACTTGTCCGAGTACGAACGCGCATCGTAGCGGTCGGGCAGAAACGCCATGTTCTCCACGGCCAGACGCTCGTCGTAGGCGGCCATCTTGTCGAGCGACTCGCCCGCGCGCAGCGAAGCACGCACCAGCAGCTCGTTATCGTACAGCGGAATCCCCAGCTCATCGGCGAGGATACGACCAATCTCGTGGCCCTCGGCGCCAAAGTCGCGCGCGATGGTAATGACCACAGGACTCTTCTTGTTCTCCAGATCGCTCATCGCGATTCCTTTCTCTATGTGACAAAGGGACTGTCCCTTTGCCACATTCTACGCTGCCACCATTCGCCTCTGATAAGCCCTCACCAGCAGCGAGATACCAAAGTTGAGCACAAAGTACATCGCAAACACCAGGCCGTAGAGCATAAGAACCTGCGACAGGTCGATCGCGTGGGCCATCACGACGTTTGCCGTGTACATGAGCTCGGCCACGTTAATGCCCGAAAGATACGAACTGTCCTTAATGACGGTCGTGCACTGGCTAAACAGCGCCGGAATGATTGTCTTAAACGTCTGCGGCAAAATGATGTAGCGCATGGTGGCAAAGAAGCCAAAGCCCTGGCTCTGCGCTGCCTCAAACTGGCCGCGCGGAATCGAGTTGAGGCCGCCGCGCACAATCTCGGCCATAACGGCGCTGGTAAACAGCGTAAAGGCGATGGTCGAAATCACAATGTCCAAACCCTGCACCGTAAAGTAGATAAACAGGATCCACAGCAGGTTCGGCGTGCAACGGAACAGCTCGATATAGGCGCTCACCAAAATACGGAACGGGCGGGGCGCATAGCTTTTAACGAGCGCCAGCACCGTGCCAAAGATGAGCGAGAAAAAGATCGACAGCGCCGAGATCTCGATTGTCTTAACAAAGCCGCCCCAAATGTAGAGCAGGTTGGTCGCGTTGAAGATTTCCATGCGCTAGGCCTCCTCTACGTTGTCGAGCCCCAGCTCGGCCAGGCTCACGCCGCGCGGACGCTCCTTGGAGCGGCGCTCGAGCCACTGCACCAGCATGGCGAGCGGAAAGCAGATGATGAAGTACATAAGGCAGCAGACGATATATCCCTGCAGGTAACCGTACAGACTCACAAAGTTGTCGGAACGGTACATAAGGTCGCCGCCGGCCACGAGCGCCAGCACCGACGTGTTCTTGACCAGGTTGAGCGCCTGGTTACACAGCGGCGGCAAAATGATCTTGAACGTCTGGGGCAGCACGATGTACCAGTACGCCTGCGCACGGGTGAAGCCCTGGCTCTGGGCTGCCTCCATCTGACCGCGCGGAACCGCCTCGATACCAGTGCGGATGACCTCCGAAATGTAGGCCGCGTGATACAGACCCACGCCCAAGAAGCCCAGCACAAACGGCGCGATGCGCACCGGCTGGTCGGCACCGGTTATGGCCTGCAAAAACTGCGGGCCGGCCATGTACATAAAGAGCACCTGCACGGGCAGCGGGGTGTTCTGGTAAAACTCAACGTACACGCGGCTTATGGCGCGCAGAACACGAGAACGAGTGGTAGAGAACACACCCAGTAGCGTGCCCAGCACCAGCGACAGCAGCAGACCGGCAACGACCACCTGCAGCGTCACGCCAAAGCCCTCCCAGAAGGGCCCCATGTTTTGAAATGTCGTCGACCAACGGTCGGCGTCAAATAATCCTTCGAGCATTTGATTCCTTCCTTGGACGATACGCCTATACAAGACCCCAGGTCTTGACCTCTTGGTCGAGCCAGCCATCGGCCAGGCGATCGCAAATCACCTGATCGACCACGGCCGAAAGGTCGCAGCCCTTCTTGGTCGCCACGCCGTAGCCCTGCTCGCCAAACTTGACCTCGGGCTGCAGCAGCTCAACGGTCTCGTTCATGTAACCGGCCAGCGTGGAGCGGTCCATGGCAAAGACGTCGATATTGCCGGCGTCGAGCGAACTCTTGATGATGGGGTAGCCGCTAAAGGCCCTAAACTCGGGCTTGCAGCTAAAGCCGTTGTCCTTGATCATCTGCTCGATCAGGCCCTGCGTGGTGGCACCCTGGCTCACGCCAATGACCTTGCCGTCCAGATCCTCAATCGAGGTAAAGCCCGAACGCTTCTTGACCATGAGTCCCACGTAGTCGGTTCGGTACGGCGTCGAGAAATCCCAGCTCTTCTTGCGCTCGTCGGTGATGGTGTAGGTCGCCGCGACCACGTCAAGTTGGCCGTTATCGATCAGCGGGCCGCGCGTCTTGGGCGTTACGTCGGTAAACTCGACAAGCTCCTGGGCGCGGGCCTCCTTGTAGCTCACGCCAAAGACGGCAGCGGCGATCTGATAGCACAAATCGACTTCCATGCCCTCAAAGCGGCCCTTGGCGGTATCGTAATAGCCGTAGCCGGGAACATCCTTCTTAACGCCGGCATTCAGATGGCCGCGCGACTTGATGGCCGCCAGCTTGGACCCCTTGTCGGAACCCTCGCCGCTGGTGGAGTTGCCGCAACCGGTAAGCGCGGTCCCCGTCAGCGCAAGCATGCCGGCGCCAGCCAGCTGCAAAAAGTGACGGCGCGACACGGCCGCCCTCGTCATATCCGTCATGTCCATCACCGCGCCTAGTGCAGAATCTTGGACAGGAACTCGCGGCAGCGCGGGTTCTCGGGGTTATCGAAGAAGTGCTCGGGCGTGCCCTCCTCCAGAATGCGGCCGTCCTCCATAAAGATGACGCGGTCGGCCACCTGGCGCGCAAAGCCCATCTCGTGCGTCACGCAGATCATGGTGATATCCTCCTGCGCGAGCTCAATCATAACGTCCAGAACCTCCTGGACCATCTCGGGGTCGAGCGCCGAGGTCGGCTCGTCAAACAGGATGATGGGCTGCTTGGTGCACAGGGCACGGGCGATGGCAATGCGCTGCTGCTGACCGCCCGAGAGGTTCTGCGGATACTCGCCGGCCTTATGCGCCATGCCGACACGCTTGAGCGCGGCGATGGCGATCTCGGTCGCCTCCTCCTTGCTCTTCTTTTGCAGCTTGATGGGCGCGAGCGTCAGGTTGCCCAGCACCGTCATGTTGGGATACAGGTTGAACTGCTGAAACACCATGGAACTGTACTTGCGAGCCATCTCCAGGTGATTCTTTTTGGTGAGCGGCGTACCGTCGATGATGACCTCGCCCGACGTGGGCTCCTCCAGATAATCGACGCAACGGATGAGCGTCGACTTACCCGAGCCGGAAGGCCCGATCATTACGAGCTTCTCGCCGCGCTTGACGGTGAGATTGATATCTTTGAGCACATGCAGGTCGCCAAAGTACTTGTTGAGATGCTTGATCTCGATCATGTCTGCCATGAATGTCCCTTCCCTGCGTTTACACGAGTTGAACTATTGTACGGAAAGAACCGCGTTTCCGCAGCCCACACTACATTCCCGTAAAGAACCCGCAACCTTCCACCCGCTCGTTGGGGACAGACTTAAATGAGTACCCGCTCATTGGGCACTCATTTAAGTCTGTCCCCAACGAGCGTCCAGCCCAGCAAAAAGGGGCGCGACCATGACGGCCATGCCCCCTCAACATCAACTATGTACCGCTCGGCCCCTACGCGAGGCGGGCTCCGACGATCCTTGCCGCAGCAGGCTTATCAAAGTTGCCACCGGTGGCCTTGCCGAGTGCTCCCATGACCTGGCCCATCTGCTTCTTGGACGTGGCGCCCAGCTCGGCGATGACCTGCTCGATCAGGGCCTCGAGCTCCTCGCCCGAAACCTGCGCGGGCAGCAGGCTCTCCAGAATCTTGACCTGCTCGGCCAGGTTGTCGGTACGCTCCTGGTCGGTACCGGCCTTAATGGACATCTCCAGCGTCTCGCTCGTCTGCTTAATCAGACGCTTGATCATGCTGTTGACGTCTTCCTCGGTCACATCACGGCGCTCGTTGACCTCGATATTCTTCACCTCGGCCTTGACCTGGCGAATGATGGACAGGCGAACCTTGTCCTTAGCCTTCATGGCGGCGATCATTTCCTTCTGCAGCTCTTCGTTGGTCATCTGCATATCCTCCTCAATAGCGTGGGCGGCACTCACGCGGGCACCGCCCCATGATTACTCAGTCGTCGACGAATCGTCGGTCGAACTCTTGGTGACGCCCTTCAGGCTGACGTTGTACGGCACGTCCTTGGGCATGGGGTTAACGGTGATGTCGGCATCCTTCTTGTACTGCTCCAGCCACTCGCTGTACGCGGTGCTTGCCGCCTGCGTCTTCACCACGTTGGAGACGTACTTCTTGATGTCCTTGGGCACCTGCTTAATGTCATCGACCTGATTATCGACATGGAAGTAGTCGGTGCACTTGATGATGTGATAACCATAGGTCGACTCAACGACGTCACTCACATCGCCCTTGTTGAGCCCCTCGAGCGCCGCCTGGTAGCTGTCGACGAAGGTGGTGAGCTTGTCCCAGCCCACATCGCCCTTCTTATCCTTGGAGCCGGTATCGTCGGAGTACTGCTCCACGGCATCCTCAAAGCTCAGCTCGCCGGAGTTGATCTTGTCCAGGCACTCCTGCGCCTTGGCCTTGGCGGCAGCCTTGTCCTCGTCGGAAGCGTCGGAATCAACCTTGATCAGGATATTCGACGAACGACGGGCGTCGTTGTAGTTGGACAGGTTCTCATTGATGTAATCGACAATCTCGCTGTCCTTGGGCTTGCTGGTGGGTGCCACGGCATCCTTGAGCTTCTGCTGCGCCAGGCTCTCCTTGAGCGAATCCTTGTAGGTGTCCTCGGTGTAGCCATAGGTCTTAAGCGTCTTCTTAAAGGCTTTGGCGCCGCCCGCGCTCTTGCACGCGTCCTTCCAAGCCTTCTCGACTTCCTCGTCCGAGACGGTTACGCCGTTTTCCTTCTGCGCTTGCTGAAGCAGGATCTGCTGCGCGTAGGAGTCGATAAGCTGCTTGCGGTACTTCTTGGGTGTGAGGTCGTTGTCGACCAGGTACTGCGCCCAGTCCTTGTCCTTGGTGTAGCCGTAGGACGTGCGCATGCTCATGATCTGCTTGGTCACGGTGTCCTCGGTGAGGTTGGTGCCGTTGATAGTAGCAGCGACACCGCCGGTCAGCTTGTAGCCCGAGGTGTCCTCGGCCTGCGACATAAGGCCGGAGCACGCCATCGCCGAGACGGAAAGCAGCATTGCCAGCACGCCGATGATCACCAGGACGATCTTGACGGTCTTAGACACGTACGTCTTGCGCTGCTTCTTGCGAGAGCTGGAGGCAGCGCGGGCCTGCTGCTCGGGCGTCGGCGCGGCCTCGGAGTTCTTTTTCTTATTTGCCATAGTTGGCCTTTCGCATAACGAATCGAACAAACGCCATTGTGTCACAACGCAGCCCCCGCGGCACGCTTGGTGCATTAGGGACAGGTTAATCTGCACCATTTTGGTGCAAAGGGGACAGCTCTGGCAGCCGGCAGTTAGGGGCAGTCCCCAAGTGCCGACTCAGCCCCACCTTAGAAGTGACGGCGGATGGCGTCGACCATGCCCTGGGGCGTGGTCTGGCCGAGCACGTCGGCTGCAGCATTGGCGTCCATAAAGATGTTCATGAGCGCCTGCAGGGCCTCGACCTGGCCGCCCGGCTCGGCGATGCCCAGATTGATGACAATCTGCGCCGGCACCGGAGCGCCCATGCCAGCCATAGCGTTAAATGTCACGGGCGCGGCGGGCTTCACCACCGCGATATAGGGCTTGGCCACAAACCCCGGATCGGTATGCGGAATGGCAATATTTGCCGCCGGCATGGCAAGACCCGTGGGATAGGCATCCTCGCGCGTGCGAACGGCGTCGAGCCAACCGGACGCAATGTAGCCACGTGGTGCAAGCTCGCCCTCAAGCCACGCGAACACCTCATCCGGCGTCACACACTCCCAATCAAAAAACACCAGCTCAGGAGTAAACAGCGCTTCGTTATCCGCCATGCGCTCACCTCTCTCACCAAGTCATCTGCGACGTTCTTGAATGACTAGTCGTTAAAGACCGTCCCCGATGACTACCCAAAACAAAAGGTGGCCACGCGCGCCTTGGCGCCAATGACCACCCTGACTACTCGGCTAAATTGTACTGTGCGCCGCTAGCCGCGAGGCGCGTCAATTGCGACCTTGCCGCTCTCCAGCACGTGGACGCGACCGTCGGCGAGCATCTGCACGACCTCGGGATACAGCACGTGCTCAATCGCGTGGATGTGCTCCTCGAGCGTATCGACGTCCCAGCCCTCCTCAACAGCCAGCGCGCGCTGGGCGATGATGGGACCGTTGTCGTAGATCTCGTTGGCAAAATGCACGGTCACGCCAGTTACCTTGACGCCGCGCGCAAAGGCATCGTCGATCGCATGCGCGCCGGTAAAGCTCGGCAGCAGCGCGGGATGCAGATTGACCACGCGATTGGGGAATGCCGCCAGCAGCGGCGTGTGCACCATGCGCATGTAGCCGGCCATGACCACATACTCGCAACCGCGCTCGAGCAGCTCGTGCGCAATGATCTCGTCGGCGGCGATGGGGTCGGCATAGACATCCTTGGACAGCGTGAGCGTCTGGATGCCCGCGCGCTCAGCGCGCTGCAAACCCTTAGCCGAAGGACGGCTCGACACCACAAGCTCAATCGAAGCGTTGAGCTTGCCGGCGGCGATCAGGTCGATCAGCGCCTGCAGGTTGGTACCCGAACCGCTGATGAGCACACCGATCTTGAGCGGCTCGGCCGTATCGGTGCCGGTCGGACGGGTGTAGGGCACAAAGCCCAGGCTCGCGGCAGCAGTCATCTGCTCGTTAGCGCTCATCGGAGTACACGACCTTACCGGAACCCTCGACGCACTCGCCCACGCGGAACGGCTTCTCGCCCAGCGCGACCAGAGCCTCGGTCACCGCGGCCTCGTCCTCGGGGGCGACGATCAGGCACAGGCCAACGCCCATGTTGAAGGTCTTACATGCCTCATTGGGCGCGAGCTCGGCCTGGCGCGACACGTAGGTGATGACGGGCGGAACGTCCCAACCCATCTCGGTGCCCTTGCGGGTGACCACGGCATCGACGTCGTCGGCGAGCGCGCGGTTGAGGTTCTCGGTAATACCGCCGCCAGTGATGTGGGCGATAGCGTGCACGTTGGCGCCGCCGCGCAGCAGCTCCAGAATCGGCTTGACGTAGATGCGCGTGGGGGCCAGCAGGGCGTCTGCCAGCGATGCACCGCCGAGTTCCTCGAGCGGACGGCTCAGCTCCTCGGCCTTAGCGGCGGCCTCGGGCGTGCCCGGCTTGATGCCGTCGACACCGATAACCTTGCGCACGAGCGAGTAGCCGTTGGAGTGCACGCCAGTGGAAGGCAGGCCCAGGATCACGTCGCCGGGGCGGACGTTCGCGGGGTCGAGCATCTTGGGACGGTCGACAACGCCCACGGTAAATCCGGCAAGGTCGTAGTCGGCAGGAGCCATGACGCCGGGGTGCTCGGCCATCTCACCGCCCACGAGCGCGCAGCCCGCGAGCTTACAGCCGTCGGCTACACCCTTGATGATCTTTGCCATGTGCTCGGCCTCGATGTGGCCGATGGCAACGTAGTCCAGGAAGAACAGCGGCTCGGCGCCCGAAGCCAGAATGTCGTTGACGCACATAGCAACCAGGTCCTGGCCCACCGTCTCGTGACGGTCCATGATCTGGGCGAGCACGAGCTTGGTGCCCACGCCGTCGGTACCGCTAATCAGAATCGGGTCTTCCATATCCTTAAGCGCGGCAGCCGAGAACAGGCCACCAAAGCCACCGATGCCGCCGATAACCTCGGGGCGGTTAGTGTCCTTGACCATCTGCTTAATCGCGTCGACGGCGCGGCCGCCCTCGGCGGTATCGACGCCGGCGTCCTCATACGTCACATGTTTGCTGTCGCTCATCTGAGCCTTCCTCTCCCACTACCGTGGCGCCGCGCGGGCGTCAAACGGTGCTCATAGTTGCGTTCATTTCGGCGCGCGCCATAACAGCACGCGCCGTCATATCAACAAAACAGCAGATAAAACCTGCCAAAATAAACCTGTCCCTAAATGGCAGGTTTTAGGCCTCGCCGTGCTCCTCTTCCCAGCTGCGGTCGTCGTATTTCTCGACCACGGCGTCGTCGTCAAAGTGCAGCGGCTTATCCAGGTTGCGGGGCTTAAAGCCCTCCATGAACTTGTCGCGGCCAAAGCTCTCGGGAATCGCCACGGGGTAGCGGCCGGTAAAGCACGCATCGCAGTAGCCGCCCTTGGGCATGACCTTCAGCAGGCCCTCGACCGAAAGGAAGGCCAGCGAATCGGCGCCGATATACTCGCAAATCTCGTCGACCGTCTTGTTGGCGCTGATAAGCTGCGACTGCACGTCGGTATCGATACCGTAGAAGCACGGCCAGATGACCTCGGGCGAGTTGATGCGGATATGAATCTCCTTGGCGCCGGCGTTGCGCAGCATCTTGACAAGCTGCACCATGGTGGTGCCGCGCACGATGGAGTCGTCGATAACGACCAGGCGTTTGCCCTCGATGTTATCGCGCAGCGGGTTGAGTTTCATACGCACGCCCATGGCGCGCAACTCCTGCGTGGGCTCGATAAACGTACGGCCCACATAACGATTCTTGATGAGGCCCTCGCCAAAGGGAATGCCGCTCTCGTGCGAATAACCCTCCGCGGGCGGCAGGCCGGAGTCGGGCACGCCGATGACCAGATCGGCCTCGACGGGCTCCTCGTGTGCCAGCTGACGACCCATGTCGTAACGGCAGGCATAGACGCTCTTGCCGTTCATGATGGAGTCGGGGCGAGCGAAGTAGACCTGCTCAAAGATGCAGTTAGCAGGCTCTTCGGCGGCAGGCACGCCCTGCTCGGACACAAGCCCCTCGGCGCTGATGCGCAAGATCTCGCCGGGACGAACGTCACGGACGTACTCGGCGCCCACGATGTCGAGCGCGCACGTCTCGGAAGCAACGACCCAGCCGCCAGCGCGCGTGACACGGACGGCGGAGTCGACCGTCGCGGCGCCGTCCTGCGACGGCAGCTGCGAAACGGATGCGGCATCGGCCTGGTCCAGACCCTCGTCCACCAGCTTGCCCAGCACGAGCGGGCGAATGCCGTGCGGATCGCGGAATGCGTAGAGCGCCTGCTCGTTGATGAGCGTCATGGCGTAGCCGCCGCGCACGAGCTCCATGGTCTTGCGAATGCCCTCGCGCAGATGGCCTGTACGCTGAGTAAAGTAGCCGATAAGCTTAGTCGCGACCTCGGAATCCGAATTGGAGAGGAACGGCACGCCCAGCTCGATCAGCTGGCGGCGCAACTCGTCGGTGTTGACCAAAGTGCCGTTGTGAGCAAGCGCGATAATGACGCTGTTGATGGTGGAAAGATGCGGCTGCGAGGCTTCCCAGCTCTTGGCGCCGGCGGTGCCATAGCGCACGTGGCCCACGGCCAGCTGGCCGGAGAGCGTCGACAGGTCGGCGTTGGAGAACACGCGATCGAGCAGTCCCAGGTCTTTGCGAACCATAACCGTGCCGCCGTCGCCCACGGCGATTCCCGCCGATTCCTGGCCGCGATGCTGCAGCGCGCGCAGACCAAAGTACGTCAGTCGAGCCACATCGCGATCGGGTGCCCACACACCAAAAATGCCGCATTCCTCATGCAGCTGGTCGGAGTCCGGATCATACGTCGACATGGTCTTCACCTGTCCCGCGGCGCGCTCGGCCGCGTGGATGGTTTCTTGAGACATGGCATCCCCTCAGAGCCTCGTTATTTGGCGTTACCTGCCCTATTATACGCACGGCAAGACAAGCACTCCCGCGCATGAACAGCGCTTTTTAAAAGCCCACCGAGCTTATAATCCGTTTTGCAGCCAAACATTTTATTGGGCAACCGCCTCGGGGCCGACGATCCCGCATACTTCCGTTGCGACGCGTCTCGCCCGCCGTTGGGGCTTGCATTGTTGCAATTGGGACGTTCGTCCTGTCTTTTGGCAGGTCGGCGGCGTATCCTTGTACCTACAGCAAAACGAGAAAGGTTATGTATGGATCGAAACGAACTCGACCCCAGCGTCCCCAGCGCCACGGAGGTCAAGAAGATCCCCCTCATCATTAAGGTGTACGCTGTCCTGTGCATCCTGTCCGGCGTGGGCACGCTCCCTTCGGTCGGCGCCTTTATGTGGCAGGTCATCACCGCGCTCATCAACGGCAACGCCGCCGCCAAGCTCGGCGACAACACGCTCGTCGCGGTCGGCCTTATCGTCGCCGGCATCATGCTCTCTGCGGCAAGCGCCGTCATCCTGATCATCTTTGGCCTGGACCTTATCAAAAACCAGCGCCGCAACGCCGCTCGCCTGTCCTACATCCTTATTGCATTCACCGTCGTCGAGCTTTTGGTCGACGTGATGCTCCAGGGTATCGGGCCCTTCTTGCTGCGCCCCGCCATCCAGCTCGGCATCCTCGTCGCGCTTTCGGCCACCGTCGACCCCACGCTGCGCCAGGAGCGCGAACTGCAGCGCCGCCTGCAGGAGATGCTCGATCGCGACGCCGCCGCCGAGGGCATGCTCGGGCGCGATGAAACCGGCGAAGGCTACATCAAGCTCAACTACTTCAACCTGTTCTGGGTATTCTTTGTCTGCTGCATACTCGGCCTGATCGCCGAGGACATCTGGCACATGACGGTCGACGACCCGGGTGTCTACCAGAACCGCGCCGGCATGCTGTTTGGCCCCTTCAGCCCCATCTACGGATTTGGCGCCGTGCTCATGACCATGGTGCTCAACCGCTTCTACAAAAAGAACCCCATCATTATCTTTTTGGTGAGCGCGCTGCTCGGCGCAAGCTTTGAGGTGTTCGTGGGCTGGTTTATGCAGACCTCGTTTGGCGTGGTCTCGTGGAGCTACTCGCACATGAAGCTCTTTGGCATGCCCGATCCGCTCGCCGTCCTTACCGGCGGACGTACCTGCACAGGCTTCGCCTGCCTGTGGGGCCTGGGTGGCCTCATCTGGATCAAGCTGCTGCTGCCGAGGCTGCTCAAGCTCATCAACATGATTCCGTGGAAGAGCCGCTACTCCGCTACCGTCATCTTCACCATCATTATGCTGGTCGATGGCGTTATGACACTGCAGTCGCTCGACTACTGGTACCAGCGCGTCAACGGCACGGAGCCGGATATTCCCGTCGCGCAGTTCTACGGCAAGTATTTCGATAATGACTTTATGGAGAATCGCTTCCAGAGCATGACCATGAGCCCCAAGGATGCGACGCGCGTGTAGCGCCAACCGCGCCCAAAACGCAAAATACCCGCCGGTATCAAACGTACCGGCGGGCATTTTTATAAACGAGCCTTCTATCGACGCAAGCCTCTACGCCTCGCGCTCGACCTCACTCACGCATTCATTCTTGATGGTGCCGACGAGCGCCTGCAGCGCATCGACCACGTGCGGGCGAATGTCCCCGCCGATGAGCACGAGCATGATGTCGTCACCTACGGCAAGCTCGCCGCTTGCCAACCACACGCGCACATAGCCGATACCTGGCATCGCGCGCGTGGCCTCGATAGCAGCCTGCACCTTGCTGGCGTCGTAGCCAAACACCATGCCGCCCACCTTGTGGCCCGGCGTCACGCCATCGGTCTCGACACCGCGCGCCTCGGCCTTGGGCGTCGCGCGCACCACACCGTTATGTGTCAGATACATACCGCACGCAGGTGCCGACGAATCGGCCTTGGCCTCGCGCAGCCAAGCATCAACCGAAGGCATCGTTTTGCCATTCTCGAGCATCATTTCCCCTTTCACCGTCATTGAGCAGCTCATTATCTATTCCTCGACCGGCGTGAGCACCATGACGGCACGCGTGTTGCTCAGCGATAACGAACGACAGGTCACAAGCGTTACAACCTTGGTTGCCGAAGCGGCACGATCGGTGGCATCGCTCGCCACGGCAGAGGCACCGTCGAGCATCTCGGACAGGTAGTTCTTGAGCCCGTCGTCGCCCTCAAAATTGGGCGTGCGCGCCTTGGCATACGTGTCCTCGACCACTTTGGTCGCCAGCGGACGCAGCTTATAGGTGGCGTCGCGCGTGATGTAATACACGTACTCTATGCTGTCGAACGTCGCCTGATCGGTCGTGTCCGAGATCACATTGAACATCGATCCGTCGTTCATGTGGTGACCATAGATCGTAGTCTGCTGATCCACCATCCCCGGCGCGGTGTCATCGCTATCCAGGAAAATGGCCCCAGATGCATTGGCCGTACCGTCGAACAGCGTGTTGAGGTATTTGGAGTTGTTGTTGGTCTGCACCACGGGATAGTTGATGTTGGTTCCCGGCACATAAATCCAACCCACAATCTCGGGGTTTGTCTGAGCAAGCGCATCGAAGTCGATAGTCGGCACGCCGCTGGCGTCCTTATCGCTTACATATTGCTTCTCGATTTTCTGATACGACTCGCTCGCCTGCTTGTAGCCAATCTGTGCATTGATAAAGATAGCGGCGGCGGCGACAATCAGACCGATGCCCACGATGATGAGCAGAATAGGAATGATGGAGCGGCGCTTTTTACGCGGCGGCTCGGTGTAATCCGACGGCGCGGCATGCGATGAAGACCGGGGCGGCTTCTTAGCGGTGCTATAAGATGAAGGTCGATATGCGGCCGGCGCGTCCTGTCGACGATGCGTCGCCGGCGTTACGGAACGCGGCGCGCGCGGCTGCTGAGGAGAGGATGTCCGACCCTGCTGTGCCGCATGGGCAGCACCCGGCTTCGACGGATCGGGAATCTGAGAAGCCTTGAATCGTTTTCCCTGATAGTCGGACATGGCTCTCCTTATACTGCGGCGAAACGGCGGAACGTCTAGGCGTCGGCCATCTCCTGCTTCATCTTCTCGATAACCTTGCGGTACTCGGGGTCGCATGCGCCCAGAATCTGCGTGGCGTAGATGGCGGCGTTCTTGGCGCCGTTGATGGCAACGCAGGCCACGGGCACGCCCGAAGGCATCTGCACCATCGACAGCAGCGAATCCATGCCGCCCAGGTCACTCGTCTTCATAGGCACACCGATGACCGGCAGCGGCGTAAAGGCAGCCACGACACCACCCAGGTGAGCGGCCTTGCCGGCGGCGGCGATAATCACTTTGATACCGCGATCGGCAGCGGTCGAAGCCCACTCGTGGACCTTCGCCGGCGTGCGGTGTGCGCTCGCAATGACGAGCTCATAGGGCACACCGAGCGCCTCGAGCTCGGCGGTGCAGCCTTCCATAACGCCCAGATCGGACTTGGAACCCATGATGATCCCGACAACCGGCTTTTGATCTGCCATAAACAAAGACCTCCTGTTGAGAGCGGCGACGCGGCGGATCCGCGACCCTTAACTACTGAGAGTAGTATAGCTGCTCCCGTCCCTGCGGTCTGCGTGGTGCTTTGCGGGCGGGCCAGGCTTTATCTTCACTCCGGTTGCTTTGCAAAGTCGTTCAGATAAAGCCTGTCCCGCCCGCAAAGCACCCCTCGACCTACCGGGGATTGCTATGACGTACGTTGGCTGATTTGGGTTGGAATGAAAGGTTTGCGGAGGGTTGTGGACAGTTAGTTCAGATACGTATTTTTTGGCCGTGCTTCTTGGCGCTAATAGAGTGGTTTGAAGTCACTTTGAGCCCCATGACAACCTTTCTCCCCCTTATATGAGCGTCTCCACCGGTTCAGAAAGTCAAATTCAGCCCAATCGGGCTCAGGTCGGCCTTTACACACCCTCTGAAAAATACGTATCTGAACTAACTGTCCAGCGACATTCTCGATCAACAGCAAAAGGCCTCCTGGCGAATGAAAATTCGCCAGGAGGCCCCTTACAAAACGTGGGCTCCTTCGTTCGAATGAACGAAGGAGCCCATACTCTTTTTTTAGGACAGGAGGCCGCGAGTCGGGCCACCAGCCGCCAATCAATCGCACTCGCCAAGCGAGCGGCGCAGCGTGCGCACAGCGCCAAGCAAATTGGCATCGTTGCCGTTCTGTGCTGGCTTGATGCAGGGCCTCGGTATGATGGGAAGAACGTGAGCCTGATCCATCATGCGCTCAAATGCCTCAAACAGCTCGGGACGGGCGCTGATTCCGCCGCCGACCACGATGACCTCAGGGTCGATGACCGACTGCAACCCCATCAGCATGTTGTCGAAGACCAACGCGTATGCATCCAGACCGCGACGAGCGTCCTCATCCCCCTCTTCAATCCAAGAGAAAATCCGATATCCGTCGATATCATCGGTCGGATCAATCCCCTTCGCCGCACACACCTGGTCTCGGAGCGCCCGCCAGCTGGTGACATCACCGTACACCGACCCAAAGGTCACGGGCTTGCGCACATCGTTGCTCACAAAGCACACGGTGCCGGCGAGATTGTGCGCGCCTCGCAAGATGTGACCGTCAACAACGACGGCACCGCCGAGACCCGTACCGATCACCACCATCAACCCCAGGGAGACCCCCTTCAGCGCGCCGACGGCATATTCTCCCAGTGCCGCGCACATCGCATCGTTCTCGATGGTTACGGGAAGCCCCGTGCTCTCGCGCAAGATGCGGCCGAGCGGATATCCGTCCAAACAGTGAAGGGCGCCGCCTCCCCCAACCACGCCATCGGAATCGCCTTCGGAAAAGACTCCGGGCATACTTATTCCCACACCCCTCACCCGGGCGCGATGGGGCTCGATCACCGAGCGGAACGTTTCGATAACCTGGTCGGCGGGCGAGGTGCATGTTGGGATACTTCCGTGCTCCTCAATGTGGTAGTCGGCGTTCACCACCGCCCATTTCACCTGAGTGCCGCCCGCATCTATACCGAAATAGCAGTCCATAATCTTATCCCCTGTCCCATAGGGTTAGTCCAGGTCCTCGCCGTTGCTCTCGATGACCTTCTTGTACCAATAGAAGCTGTCCTTGCGGCTGCGCGCGAGCGTGCCCTTGCCCTCGTCGTCGCGGTCGACGTAGACGAAGCCGTAGCGCTTGCGCATCTCGCCCGTGCCGGCGCTGACCAGGTCGATGCAGCCCCACATGGTGTAGCCCATGAGGTCCACGCCGTCGAGTTCCACGGCATCCTCCATGCTCTGGATGTTCTTGCGCAGGTAGTCGATGCGGTAGCCGTCATGGATGGAGCCGTCGGCCTTCACCTCGTCGTTCCAGCCGATACCGTTCTCCACGATCCAAAGCGGCTTGTGATAGCGGTCGTAGAGCTCGTTCAAGGCGATGCGCAGGCAGTACGGATCGGTCGCCCAGCCCCAGGCGTTGGTCTCGAGGTAGGGGTTTTTCACCATGCCGAAAGCGAGATTGCCGGACGCGACCTCGAGCTCCTTCTGGCGCAACGATACCGTCGAGCCTCCGTAGCACGAGAACGACAGGAAATCTGCCGGATAGGTTGCGAGAAGCTCGAGGTCGTTCTCGCCCATTTCCAGCTTGATGCCCGCGCGCTCCATCTCCCTCAAGCGATAGGCGGGATAGTGGCCGCCCACCTGCACGTCGGCATACCACAGCGCGTCACGCTCGCGTTCCATGGCGAGCAGATGATCGGCGGGGTCGGCGGAATAGGAGTAGATGGGGTTGTACGCGAGCATCTGACCCACCATGATCTTAGGGGAGATTTGGTGCGCCGATCGAACCGTAAGGGCAGACGCCACGAACTGGTTGTGCGCCGCCTGGGCCTTCGCATGGGGGCTCCCATCCGTAAGCCCGCCCGCCATGAAGCTCCCCATGCTCATCATGTTGATCTCGTTGAAGGTGAGCCAGTACTTCACCTTGCCCTGATAGTGCTTCATGACGCAGGTGGCGTAGCGCACGAACAGGTCGATGAGCTCGCGGCTCTTCCAACCGCCGTACTTGTTCACGAGCGCGAGCGGGGTCTCGTAGTGCGAGAGCGTCACGAGCGGTTCGATGCCGTACTTAGCGCACTCGTCAAACACGGCGTCGTAGAACGCTAGACCCTCGGTGTTGGGCTCAGCCTCCTCGCCCGTGGGGAAGATGCGCGCCCAGTTCATGGACAGGCGGAAGCACTTGAAGCCCATCTCGCCCATGAGGGCGATGTCCTCGGCGTAGTGGTGGTAGAAGTCGGTGGCCGTGTGGCTGGGATAGTAGTAGCCATCAACCACCGCCACCTCCAGCCCTTCAGGAAGTCCCTCCTCGCAAACCGCATACACGGGAAGCGCGCCGGTTTCCCCTGTCGCGGTATTACGCCACGTTATCTGCCGTGACACCGTATGGCTACCGCTGGTCATGGCGTCCGAGGTGTTCGGTCCTTTGCCGCCCTCTTCCCAGCCGCCCTCATACTGGTTGGCGGCGGTGGCGCCACCCCACAGGAAACCTTCCGGAAATGCCATTGGGTACCTCCTCGATCGTGAAAACATCTTCATGAAACGGGAAGACGGGCTGCATGGCAGTCCCGGCTTCCCGTCAGATAATCAGTTAGGCGCTTGCACCCATGCGTTGATAGACCGTGATGAAGCGCTCGGCAAGGATACGGAAGCCCTCAGCGCTCATGAGCTGATCCTCCGCATGCAGCAAGATGATGCGAAACGGCAGCTCCTCGCCGCTGGCCTCTTGCTGAAGCAGTTTCATGTGAGCGTCGTGGCCTGCGTTGAACACCACGTTGCCCTCGTCGATAAGTTTCCGGGCGGCCTCAAAATCACCATTCTCGGCACAGGTTATCGCTTCGAGGTAGCAGCTGCGCGCGCTCCCCACCTGAGCGACGATAGAGAAGCACGTCATTTCAAACTGATCGATCGCTTCTTGTTTGATCTCTGACATGGCTATGCCCCCAGCAACTTTCGAGCCTGTTTGAGCACGGCCTCGCCGTTCATTGTCCCATACGCTGTCATATCAATCGGCTCCACCGGACAGTTCACTTGATTCTTCACCTTGTTGAGTTCAAAGCGGACCTGCGGTCCCAGCAGGATAACGTCGCTATCCGCATATTCCGCCGCTTGGTTGACAGGGTGCGCCTCGATGGTGCACACGAAACCGTCTTTTTCAGCCGCCTGTTGCATGCGCTGTACCAGCATGCTCGTCGAAGCGCCCGCGGCGCACATAAGTACGATATGTTTCATCCTACGCTCCCAACCTCATGGAAAATGATGGTGTGAATATGAAAATCCCTATGCGGCCGATTCCTCGAGAGCGGCCTGCTCCTCTCGCAACGCCTGGCGATCAGCCATAAGGGTGAAGGGGGTATACATGAGCACCGACACCGCCAAAACCGCAACCGAGATCACCAGGCACCCGATGCCGCCCTGCATGAATGCGATGGCCGGCTGGGGAAGCACCCAGGGAAGCTGAATCGTGGGATTGAACGCAGCCCCAAGACCGAGGGCGTAAAGCGCCTGGACCACGATGGCGCAGACCGGGATGTTCAGCACGAACGGGATGAAGTACGTGGGATTCAGCACGACCGGCAGACCGAACATGAGCGGCTCGGAGATATTGAAAAGCGACGGAACAAGCGCGATGCCGCGAATCGCCTTGAAGCGCTCGGACTTGGTGAAGAGCAGCGAGATGCTGATGCCCAGGGCGTTAGCCTGGCCACCGATGGCGGTGCCGAGCGCGACGACGGCCCAAGCGCCATAGGGCAGTGCCTCGCCCGCGATGATGGCCTCGGTGTTAGCAGCGCTGCAAGCCATGATTACCGGAGCGTAGAAGTTGAGCATCACGTTGGGGTGGACACCGAAGAACCAGAAGATCGACTGCAGCGAGCACACGATGATATAGGCCAAAGGAGAGGCACCGACCATCGTGACCGGCGTGCCGATCAAGGTGTTGATCATATCGAACAGGTTGCCCCACGGGGTGAAAGAAAGACCCCACTTGGCGAACCACACCGCAGTGAATAGCACGATGGCGGCAAACATCGGCGACAGCGAGTCTGCAACCATGGGCGGAACCATATCGGGGAGCTTGATTTCAAGCTTGCTCATCAAAATGGCTGTCACCTTCGGCACGATCAGGCCAAGCAGAATGGCGACGAAGATGCCGTTCGATCCCATGTACGACGTGTTGATGAAACTCGCCATGGGAATATCCTCGAACGATTGCTGCGGCATGAATGCCAAAAACACCGCGCCGCTCACGATGCCACCGGTATAACCGCTAAGGCCGCATACCTTACCCCACCTCAAACCGATGAAGAAGGAGATGTATATACCCATCATGTTCATGGTAACGGTGAGGATGGAGTTGCCGGTCGCCATGAGACCGCTCGAAACCACCCAATCGGAGAACCCCGGAATGGGGAAGTTGATGAGAATCGCGATAACCGAGACGCCAAGGGTCATGGGCAGCGTGCACATCATGCCGCCCATGAGGGCGTCGAGCATCTTGCTGTCAGCAACCTTGCTTGCCACAGGTGCGATTGTCTTATCCATTATGTTTTGGATCTTGTCGAATACCGCCATGTTTCAGCTCCAATCTTTGCAGTGAACTCTATCGATGCCCGTGTGCGGCATCTTCCCCTCTAGATAGCGCATCCACCTCTCTTCAAAATCACAACGACGTGCTTCAGGCAGTACGCCATTCAGCGTGAATTGGCGAGATTGCCCCAGCGGACGCTTACGTCAGGTCCGCGTACGTCACGAGCCCCACGTCCTGCTCTGCAAGCCATGCGGCGACATCAGGGTCGACAAGCATCGCGGCTTCCCGGATGCGGGCCTCGAGCATGGTCGAGTTATCTCGCAAGTACGCGTCGATATAACCTGGGTGAAACACCATGAGACGGCATATCCCTTCCGGTGTCGTTTCAAGCGCCTCTCGAAGCGCCGCAAAGGGATCCGCTTCATATGACGAGAAATCCTTGGGAACATAGGAAAGCACCGGCGTCGAGCGAAAGGTGACTGGCTCGCCCGGAGCACCCATCGCGAAATAGGGCAGGCCGTGACGCTCGGCAACGATCTCAAGGCCGCGGAAGAACATGGGGCTTGCGACCGCATGTCCCTCGAAGTAATCGGGCTCACGCCCGACGAGCTCAAGGAATCGCCGATACTGCGCCTCGATTTCGATAATGACCTCGTCAAGCACCACGAAGTCCTCCCCAGCCCGCGCGGCAGCGCGATATGCTGAGCTCCGCTTGAAATTGCCATCATCGTCAACGATGCTCGAGATGAGCGAGGAATCGCTGAGGGGCCTACCCGTGCAGATATTGGTGTGCTGGCCCAAGCAGAGATCCTTGATTTGCAGGCGCGCCAAACCGCTTTCTGCAAGCGGCATGTTGGTCATGACGCCCACCGAGCGAATGAGCCCCGCTTGGACCGCGGCCGCTATCCCGCAATTAACACCGTCGCTGTAACCTAAATCGTCGGCGCGCAGCAATAACCGCTTCATCCGATCCTCCTCAACCGATATCTCGTCGAGCGGCAAAGCAACGAAGCGATGCCCTGTGTAGAGCCGATGCCGTGTTCCGGCGGGGCGGCAAGCTTCGTCGTCTCTTCTTGCATTAAGTATGACGCCGGCTATATCCAAAATCGGTTACATGCTGTGCCACAAGGTTGCGCGATGGCTACGCGAGTTTCATAACGTGAAACTCCGCGGGAATACCGGCATGTTTGAGCTATAGTTTGGTCAAATGAGGCCCTCTTATTCGGGCCACTGAGCATAAAGGGGACAGCCATCATGGAAAAATCCATCTCGATGGGATCGGTTGCCGAACGGTTGCTTGACTACATCGACACCGCAATGCAGCACGACACCAACTACGAGATAGCGACCACGCTGGTGAAAAACTACAGCAAGCTGAGCGAGCTCTCGATTGGAGAAATCGCCGACATGTGCTTCGTCTCGAAGGCTTCAGTGTCGCGATTCTGCCGGTTTATGGGTTTCGCTGATTTCAAGGACCTGCGCAACCAGCTTGAACATGACGTCCTCAAAACCGGGTTGTTTCCACATGCCTTTGTAGAACAGCTGTCAAACGACACGGAAGGCGCTCTGGCATCCTACCGGGAGGCGATCCTGCTCAATATCGAAACGACCATCTCGGCGGCAAACATCGCGAAACTGCCCGCCATTGTCGATGATTTGCACGACAGCGGGCATGTCGCGTTCTTCTCCCACCACTTCCTCTGGGACGTGGGCCGCTACTTCCAAAGCAGGCTCACCATCATGAACCGCCTCATCGAGCTTTACCTCGATTATTCATCGCAGCTCGCCTGCGTGCAATCGCTCACCAAATCCAGCCTCGCCATCATTTGCAGCATAGGGGGAACATACCCCATTCGTTATCCAGAAATCGTCAACGCACTCGCCGCCTCCGGCTGTCGTCTTCTCGCCATCACACAAAACACCTCAAGCGCCTACTGGAACCATGCCTCCTGCATACTGAGCTGCGGAGTGACCAACAACATCGACACGGGCAAGTTCGGTGCGCTTGCCGCCATCGACTTGATAGTCATGGAATACCTGAGGCGTTATGGAGCCGATTCCGGTACTGGCGAGTAATCTCGTCGGACCACCGACGCTCAGCAGGGCAAGCCGTTTTCTCTAATCACGTCCTGATACCAGAAGAAGCTGTCCTTCCTGAAACGAGCGCATTGCTTCGCATCGGTTTCCGTGCGATCGACATACAGAAGGCCGTAGCGCTTAGTGAACCCCTGATGACTTGAGCATAGATCCATGAGGCTCCAAACGCAGTAGCCGAAGACGGGATAGCCTTCGCGAATGAGCTCCTCGACCTCGCCCAAATGTCGTGAAAGGTATTCGATGCGCACGGCATCATGCACCCTGTTCTCCTCGTCAAGTGACTCGGAAAGCGCCATGCCGTTCTCCGTGACGATCATCGGAAGCTGGTAGCGATCGTAGAGCTTGCGCATGCCCACGCGAAGCCCAAGGGGGTCGATGCCGTTCGACATCCACTCGGTCGGCGCGATCGCAGGGTTATCGCAGAGTTCGAAATCCCCGCCCGACCACGGAGGGAACCGGTCGAAGCGGATGGGCTCCGTGCGCTCATGCGCACAATTGCTGAAATAGTAGTTCACCCCAAGAAAATCGGGCCTCGTCGCGACCAGGATGTCGTGGTCCCCGCACTCAACAACAGGGTAGAAACCTTCGCGCTCCAGGTAATAGCGCGCATAAGGCGAGATGTCGCCGCGCACACTCAGGTCGAGCAGGTAGTTCTGCATCATCTCCTCGGCGTTCATGGCCGCAAGCACATCCGCCGAAGCGCTCGTCCGCGGGTTGACCACCTGCATGGCGACAACGGGGCCGATCTGCGCATCGGGGTCGATCTGTCGCAGGCACGCGATGGCGCGATGCTCGGCAAGAGCGACATGATAGCTCATCTGGTAGGCGTTCTTCTGCCGTTGGCGCGGATCGGTTTCGGTGTCACCCGTGTTGCTGGGCGCGGAGGTCGCAATTAGCTGTTCATTCACGGTAACCCAGCGCTTGACGCGCCCCTTGAAGTGCGTGAAGCAGATTTCGGCATAGCGCACATAGAAGTCGATCATCTTACGGCTCTTCCAGCCGCCGAAGGCCTCGACCAACGCACTCGGACATTCGAAGTGATACAGGGTGACCAAGGGCTCGATCCCTCGCTCCAGCAGGTAGTCAATCAGCTGGTCATAAAACGCCAAGCCCTCAGGATTGGGATCCCCCGAGGCATCGGGCATGATGCGGCTCCAAGCGAAACCCATCCGGTAGACCTTGATGCCGAGCTCGGCCATGAGGTCGACATCCTCACGCCAGTGATGATAGTGGTCCGAGGCGATCTTGTTATCGGCGATGCCGGGACGCCCCGGGCCGCGATCGGTGGTTGCCGGACCTTTGCCTCCTTCATCATACCCACCCTCAACCTGAAAAGCGCTGGTGGAAGCACCCCAGAGGAAACCTTCGGGAAACCGGTGCTGAGTCATGAGTTCAACCTCTCGTCACGGATGTCACTTCTTGCAACTCCCGTTATAACGGATGTACGAACCAAAGCCTGTTACTCATTCCCGGGCAATGTTTCACGATTTGAAAACGGCCGTGCCATCATGCACCGCAAACTCTAAAGAACATGCCGTCGCGAAGGCCAAGCCTCATGCCCGCCACCGTCACGTGCCGGCGCCGCACACCGCCAAGCCGCTACTCCCCGTCGCGGAAGGTCAGGAGGTCGCGGTAGTCCGTGTCGCGCGTGCTGCCCGTCTTCGAGAACGGGTTCACCGAAGCAGGACACCTCATCCTCAAGATCTACCTCCTCGACGAAACCAAGGTCGATTTAGGAGACGCAACGTTACTACAGCGCAGGGAAAACGGCCCGCCGAATAAAATCGGATCGATCCCCCGTCTTTCGGTCGATTGCCACCACCATGGATGCCGGAAAGCGCACGGTAACTGCAACAAGCGGCTCATCAGCAACAACGCCAGGCCTGACATGGATGCGCTCAAGACGACCCGTCCAAGTCTCTTGCTCAAACTCTACGCTCTCGCGCTCGATATCTTCGTCTGTCAGGACCGATCCATCAGCTAGTTTGTACTCAGTCATTATCTAGAACCTCCCTCTCAGACAAACCATGCTTGAGAGCATTGCGGTGGACAATTGCCATGGAAGTATCCTCTCCTCCAGGCAGAGTTTGTCATACTCATTGCATGACAAACTCTGCCTTGATACGTTCCCCACCCCATGCTCATCGGCAAAGCTCAAGGCCATAAGCGAAATAAGCTTCTAACACCGAACAATTCCTACCGCTACCCATCAGACCTCTCCAGCAACATCCGTAAGTCATCGATGGGCGGCAGAGCATCGAGCAACTCTCGTGGCATATCCTTCGACGTCTTATAGGTGGCCACACCCATGGGTTTTGTGAAGTCTTGGATCACATAGTCAACAAATCCCTTGTCCATGTCTTTGCAAAGCACAAGGCCTATGGAGGGATTCTCGTGCTCGCGACGCTCAAAGTCGTCCAGGATGCGTAGATAGCCAGAGAGCTGGCCGAGATAGGCCGGCTTGAAGGGGCCGCTCTTGAGCTCGACTGCAACTAAACAGTTGAGGTCGCGGTTGAAGAACAGGAGGTCGATGTACTGATCGATGCCAAAGGCGTCGAGATGGTACTGGTTTCCCACAAACGCGAAGGCTCGACCGAACGTCATGATGAACTGCTTGATATTCTGCACGATGCCTTGCTCTAACACGCGCTCGTCGACATCCTCCGCATCGCGCACCCCGAGTTCCTCAACATTGATAAAGTCGAGCAGATACTCGTCCTTGAACGTGGCGATAGCGCGCAGCGCCTGCTGACCCTTTGGCAGCGTTGAGAGGAAGTTGTTGGAGACCTCTCCTTGATGATGAAAGTCGTCCGCCTTCAGCGAGCGTTTGAGCGCCTCCACACTTAAGTGCTCAAATGCGCACTTGTGAATGTAGAAGAGCCGCTCGTCAAGGGTCTTAGCACCTGCAAGGATATACCGATGATGGGTAAACCCAATCGCTAAAAAATCATCGAGAGAACATGTGTTTGAATTCGGCACTTGCAAGTGACGAATTTGCAGAAGGCCACCGTCTGAAGATTCGTCACTCACGAGTGACGAATCGAGAAACGCCTGTTCATCGCCCGGAGCAGACCAAGCTTCAAAGAAGATTCGCATATATTTGAGACTTGTTGTGGAGAAGCCCCTGAGTCCTGGCAGCTCCTTCCGCAATTGTTCGCTGATGGTTTTGAGCGCGTTGGTTCCCCACGTGCCATTGCGCGTGTTGGCGGAGACGTAGCCTCCCACGGCGAAATAGAGCTGCAGTTGCTGAGCGTTGGCGCTCTTCGCCGCAGCATACTGCGCACGCAATATCGCCGTCTTGATGGTCTGAACTTCCTCACGATAGCCCGTAATCTCTGACATCATGGCGTCCTCCTCTTCTTACGAACTTGTGTTCCATGACGCGTTCTATGCTATCAACGCGTGCGGACACAAAATTGCGCGTACCATAGAGGCGTTTTCTGCTTCGCCTCGTTTGGGAGATGTATGTCCAAACCCTCATCCGCACTCGACGCCAGCTCTTGCGATGTTTACGCCGACTCCGCGCGCCACCCTCTCACGCGCACATGGTGCGTAGCTGCGCTCGCCCTCATCTGCTGCGCGCTCTGGGGCAGTGCGATCCCCTGCATCAAGATCGGCTACGAGCTTCTCGGCATCCAAAACGGCGACGTACCATCGGAGTTTCTCTTCGCTGGCGTGCGCTTTATGCTTGCCGGCGCTATCGCACTTGCCGCTGCAGTCATAACAAGACGTCGCTTGCCTCGCGTCTCACGCACGGGATGGCCACTCGTTATCAGACTCTCGCTTGCCCAAACTATCGTGCAGTACGCCTTCTTTTATATCGGCGTTTCAAACGCTTCGGGTGTGCGCGGCTCAATCGTCAACGCTATGAACACGTTTCTCTGCGTGTTGATGGCAGCGCTCGTGTTCCGGCAAGAACGGCTCACTGCGCGCAAAGTCCTCGGCTGCGCTATAGGTTTTGCCGGAGTCGTTATCGTCAACCTCACCGGTGGCGATAGCGGCGGCGCCGTCACGCTCACAGGCGAGGGCTTCATCCTTATTGCCGCTGTCTCCTACGCTGTCTCGTCTGCCCTCATCCACACCTACTCCCAGCGCGAGGACCCCGTGGCGCTCAGCGACTACCAGTTTATCAGCCCTAGTCATCGCGCAAAGCCCCTTCGGCAGCACACGGTGCAGCCAAGTCACCGCAAGCCGGGGCGGGAGGCGGACCTTTCTCTCGGAAAACTTCGCGAAGCCCAGTTTCCGAGAGAAAGTGTCCGGCTGCCGCCCCGGCCGGCCAGGTCAACTACACCGTGTACTGCGGCAGGTCCTGCAGGGCGATGACGTCCATGCCCATGTCGTTGGCGCTGCCGTGACCCTGCTGGTCCTCGCGTACGGCCTCGATGGCACTCACGTACGTGTTGGCGGCAGACATCGCGGTCACGCAGGTCACGCCGCGACGCACGGCCTCGGTACGTAGCAGGTAGCCATCGCCACGCGAGCCCGGACCGTACGGCGTATTGATGATCACCGCAATCTTGCCATCGGCGATGAGGTCGCCGATGTTGGGACGCTCGCCGTCGTGCGGGCCGCTAATCTTCTCCACGACCTCGCACGTCACGTTGCCGCCGCGCAGCACGCGTGCCGTACCCTCGGTAGAGCAGATGTCAAAGCCCAGATAGCGCAGGATACGGGCGACCGAAAGGATATGGCGCTTGTCGCGGTCGCACACGCTAATGAACACCTTGCCGGCGCTCGGGTCGGGCAGCTTGTAGTCGATCGCCAGCTGCGTCTTGGCGTATGCCTCGGGATAGCTCTTGGCGATACCCATGACCTCGCCCGTCGACTTCATCTCGGGCCCCAGGATAACGTCGGCTCCCGGGAAACGACCCCAGGGCATAACGGCTTCCTTCATGCAGAACCAGTCCAGCTGACGCTCGTCGCTCGGCAGGCCCAAGCTCGCGATGGAATCGCCCGCCATGATGCGCGCCGCGCACTTGGCCAGCGGCACACCGGTGGCCTTGGAGATAAACGGGACGGTACGGCTTGCGCGCGGGTTGGCCTCGATCACGTAAACGGTCTCGCCCTTGATGGCGTACTGCACGTTAACCAGGCCGCGGACTCCCAGCGCCATCGCGATGCGGCGCGTGGTCTCGCGGAGCTTCGCCTGCAGGCTCTCGCTAAAGCTGAACGGCGGAATGCAGGTCGCAGAGTCGCCGGAGTGAATACCGGCCTCCTCGATATGCTCCAGAATGCCGCCGATGTAGACCTCTTCGCCATCGCACAGGGCGTCGACATCGGACTCGATCGCACCCTCCAGGAAGCGATCGAGGTACACCGGGTAGTCGGGGCTAATGCGCGCGGCCTCGGCCATGTAATCGCGCAGATGCTCGGCATCGTAGGCGATCATCATGCCGCGGCCGCCCAGCACGTAGCTCGGACGCACCAGCAGTGGGTAGCCGATGTGCGCGGCCACGGCCTCGGCCTCCTCAAACGAGGTGGCCTGGCCCGCCGGCGGGTACATGATACCCAGCTTGTCGAGCAGAGCGGCGAAGCGCTCGCGGTCCTCGGCGAAGTCGATGGCATCGGGCTTGGTGCCCATGATGTTCACGCCGCTCTCCTCGAGCATGCGCGCCAGCTTAAGCGGGGTCTGGCCGCCGAGCGTCACCACGACGCCATCGGGGCGCTCAACGTCGATAACGTCCATGACGTCCTCGTAGGTGAGCGGCTCAAAGTACAGACGGTCGGACGTGTCATAGTCGGTCGAGACGGTCTCGGGATTGCAGTTGACCATGATGGTCTCAAAGCCGCGGGCCGCCAGCGCGTAGCTCGCGTGCACACAGCAGTAATCGAACTCGATACCCTGGCCGATACGGTTGGGGCCGGCGCCCAGGATCATCGCCTTGGGCTTGTCCGCCGGCGTGGTCTCGTCGGGAGCCACGCACTTCTTGGCATCCGGACTCGTGCGGTAGATGTTCTCGTACGTCTTGTAGTGGTACTCCGTGGCGCTCGAGAACTCCGCAGCGCAGGTATCGACCGTCTTCATGCTGGGAACCACGCCAAGGCCCTTGCGATAGGCGCGCACAAAGCGCTCGTCCGAGCCGGTCAGCGCGGCGATCTCGGCGTCGCTCGTGCCGTACTGCTTGAGCAAGCGCATCGCGTCGGCGTCGATATCCTCCACACGCAGGCCGCGGATGCTCTCCTGGACCTGCACCATGTCGTTGATGCGGTTGAGGTACCACGGGTCGATGCCGCAGGTGGCATGGATGCGAGCGATGTCCCAGCCACGGCGCAGGGCCTCGACCACAAAGAAGATGCGGTGCTCGGTCGGCGTGGCCACGGCTTGAGCGAGCTCGTCGTCGCTCAGCTTATCGGCACCCTCCTTGCCACCGGCGCAGATACCCTGGTGGCCGTCCTCCAGCGAGCGCATGGCCTTGCCAAAGGCCTCCTCAAAGGTGCGGCCGATCGCCATAATCTCGCCCACGGCCTTCATGCGCGTGGTGAGCGTGGGGTCGGTACCCTTGAACTTCTCGAAGGCAAAGCGCGGCACCTTGACAACGCAGTAGTCAATCGTGGGCTCAAAGCAGGCAGGCGTTGCCTTGGTAATGTCGTTGACGATCTCGTCGAGCGTGTAGCCCACAGCCAGGCGCGCGGCGGCCTTAGCGATGGGGAAACCCGTGGCCTTGGAGGCCAGCGCGGACGAACGGCTCACGCGCGGGTTCATCTCGATGACGATCAAGCGACCGGTCTGGGGGTTCACGGCAAACTGCACGTTGGAGCCGCCGGTCTCGACGCCGATCTTCTCCAAGATGGCGAGCGAGGCGACACGCATGCGCTGATACTCAAGGTCGGAGAGGGTCTGCGCCGGCGCCACGGTGATGGAGTCGCCGGTATGCACGCCCATGGGGTCGAGGTTCTCGATGGAGCACACGATGATGCCGTTGCCGGCGTGGTCACGCATGACCTCCATCTCGTACTCTTTCCAACCCTCGATGGACTCCTCGACCAGCACCTCGTGGGCAGGCGAGAGTTCAAGGCCCTGGCTCACGATGGAGACGAGCTCCTCGTGGGTGTGCGCGATGCCGCCGCCGGCGCCACCGAGGGTAAAGCTCGGACGCAGCACGCAGGGATAGCCCACGCGCTCGGCGATGGCCTCGGCGTCGGCCACGCTGTAGGCATAGCCCGAGCGCGCGACCTCCAGGCCAATCTCGGCCATGGCCTCGTTAAAGAGCTTGCGGTCCTCGCCGCGCTCGATGGCGGCCAGGTCGCAGCCGATCATCTCGACGCCGTACTTGTCGAGCGTACCGTCTTTCGCCAGCTCGACGGCGGCGTTCAGACCGGTCTGGCCGCCCAGCGTGGGCAGCAGCGCGTCCGGGTGCTCTTTCTTGATTACGCGCTCGATAAACTCGGCGGTGATGGGCTCGACATAGGTGCGGTCGGCCAAGCCCGGGTCGGTCATGATGGTCGCCGGGTTGGAGTTGACCAGGATGACCTCAAAGCCATCCTCCTTGAGCACCTTGCAGGCCTGGGCGCCGGAGTAGTCGAACTCGCAGGCCTGGCCAATAACGATGGGGCCCGAACCAATAACGAGGATACGCTTGATGTCAGTACGTTTCGGCATGTTAGTTCTCCTCGGTCTCGGTCGCGGCGGTCTCGGCAAAGTTCCAGCCAGCCAGGCGGTCCTTCGCGGTGTCGATGTCCAGGTAGTTCTCCTCGCCGTCCATGAGTCGCGTAAAGGCGGTAAAGAGATAGTGGGCATCGGTGGGGCCAGGCGAGGCCTCGGGGTGATACTGGACCGAGAAGCACGGGGCGTCGAGCAGCTGGATGCCCTCGGCGGTGCCGTCGTTGAGGTTCACATGTGTTAGGCGAATGCGGCCAAAGCGCTCGTTCATCACGACCGGCGCGATTCCGCGGCGCACCCAGACGCGCAGATCTCCATCGGCCGCATGCTCGGTCTCGCCGCCGGAAAGCTCGGGGACTAGCTTGCCCAAGCTGGGGAACAGCAGACCAAAGCCATGGTTTTGCGCGGTGATCTCCACACGGCGGCTTACCAGGTTCATAACCGGCTGGTTGCCACCGCGGTGACCAAACTTAAGCTTTTCCATCTGGGCGCCGCAGGCCAGGCTGATCATCTGGTGACCAAGACAAATACCAAAGACCGGCACCTTGCCGATCAGCTGCTGCACCTGCTCGTAGGTCTCCACCACGGCGTCGGGGTCGCCGGGGCCATTGGACAAAAAGACGCCGTCGGGATTCATGTCGAGCACCTCACTCGCGGGCGTGTCCCACGGCACGACGGTAAGATCGCAGCCGGCGCGGACCAGCCCCTCCAGAATGCCGCGCTTCACACCGCAGTCGTAGGCGACCACTTTGTGACGGGCAGGAGCGGCAGCCGAAAGCGCAAAGTCATGCGTGGCAGGCAGGTCGGCAGCCACAAACTCATGAGGCGCGGGGCAACTTACGGTCTTGACCAGGTTCTCGCCTACCAGCGTGGGCGCTGCGGCCAGACGCTCGGCAAGCTCGTCGACGTCGAAGATCTCGGTCGAGATAATGCCCATCTTGGAACCATTGTCGCGCAGATGGCGCACTAGAGCGCGGGTGTCGATACCCTCGATAGCGACGATGCCGTGAGCGCGCAGGTACTCCGGCACGCTGACGGCCGAGCGCCAGTTAGAAGGCGTGGCGCACATGTCGCGAACGATCATGCCGCGCATAGCCGGAGCGCTCGCAGGGCGCACGGCGTCGCCGGGGAAGGCCGACTGGACGTCGGTCTCGTCGATACCGTAATTGCCGATCTGCGGATAGGTCATAGTTACGATTTGGCCGGCATAACTCGGGTCGGTCATGACCTCAAAGTAGCCCTCGAGCGAGGTGTTGAAGCAGACTTCGCCGGTCGCGGTGCCCTCGGCGCCGCATGCACGTCCATAAAAAATGGTCCCATCCTCAAGATACAGGATGCAGGGACCACAGGTGCCCTTGCTGGTTTTGGCCAGCATACGCTGGCAAAGCTCGCTGGGCGCGAAGGTGCGGGCGGCAGCGCCCGCGGTATGGTTGTTCGCCATAGTTCTCCTTCCCGGTCTCACAGGACCGGCTTAAAGGTGTGTAGTTAGGCCTCGCGGTATTGTAACCGTAAGCATGCCTCATGGCGTTAATTTCATCGAAATGTTTACGAAATGATAATTATGACTTTCTATGCATAATGATTTTTTAATCCCCGTCCCAGAAAAATCATCCCGCGGGGCTTGTGGCTCACGCGGGATGATGGCCTCTTACTTTTTCTTGTCCTGTTCCAGCAGTTCGGACGGTGTGCGATCGGGCTTGCCGCCGCGGAAAATCTCGCGGCCATGCAGACGATGCTCCAGGTCACGCTCGGTCTTTTCCTCGTCAATCTTGGTCTGGCTCACCACCGGATCCTCAATCAACGACGACACCGAGTTCACCTGCTTCTGAATGCGCTCGGCGATGGTGTCATCCATACTCACGATGCGCATCTTCCAGTCGATACTCGTGGCGTTGGATGAGCTCTTGGTCCACACGAACGTCAAAATGGCGCTCTGGTGGCCCCGCGCGGGGAACATGCCAAAGAAGGAATCGTGCTGAATGTTGCTATCCTCGTCGATATAGGCGTGAACGTTATACACCACGCGGTCGATCTTATCGTTGAGCAGCGCGTTGGTCGCAAGCGCCGCGGCCTGAATCTGCCCGTTGGACAACAGCTCGAGCTCGTTGGCAGAAGACGTGTCCAACACCGTCACCTCGACCGTGCCCGTGCGTTCATCGGCTTCATCGACGGTAAAGTCGAGCGGGAACTGCGTAAAGCCGTTGCCCCACTCAAGGCCGCCCTTCAGCGCCGTCGAAACGGTATCAACCGAAACGCTCTCGGACAGGTTGGCGGTATTCAGACGGCGCATCACGCCGTAGCCGATCTGCATGCCCACGATCAGCACCAAAATACCGATGACCACGGCCATCGCGGTCTTCGTAATGGTATGGCTCACCTGCGAGCCCGAAGGATCGTCCTCGGACAGCGGGTCGATATGTTTTGCCTGGCTCGCGCGGTCCTCGCTGCGCAGCTGCGCTAGCGCCGCTTTGTCACCGCGCTTGGCCGCGGCCTCCTTCTCACGCATGCGCTCGGTACGCTTTTTGGCGAGCGTGGGATCCAAGACGCCGGATGCATCGATTTCGGAGAATAACTCCGTCACTTCTTCCGGAGTCAAAGGGTTCTTGTCAGCCATAAACTTCCTGTCATATCAATCAGTCGAGCTCGTGCGCACGCGCACCTTCGAACTGCATTCGATAGTAACGGGCATAGGTGCCGCCACGGGCGAGAAGCTCCTCGTGCGTGCCACGCTCCACAACGCGACCATGCTCAACGGTCGCAATCTCATCGGCATGCTTAATGGTCGAAAGACGGTGGGCGATGATAATCGTGGTGCGGCCGCGTGCCAGCTCTTCGAGTGACTCCTGCACCGCCTCCTCGCTCTCGTTATCCAAAGCACTCGTCGCCTCGTCCAAAATCAGGATCTTGGGGTTCTTGAGAAACACGCGCGCGATGGCAACGCGCTGCTTCTGTCCGCCCGAAAGACGGCTGCCGCGCTCGCCCACCACGGTGTCGTAGCCCTGCGGAAGCGACTCGATAAAGGCATCGATGTTGGCGCGACGGGCGGCCTCGGCGATCTCTTCTGCCGTAGCGCCCGGCTTGCCGTAGGCGATGTTCTCGCCAATCGTACCGTCAAACAGATAGACATCCTGCTGCACCAGGCCGATGGCGCGGCGCAGGCTCTGCTGCGTCACATCGCGCACGTCCTGACCGTCGATGCTAATGGATCCGGTAGCCACGTCATAAAAGCGCGGCAGCAGCGAACAGGTCGTGGACTTGCCGCCACCCGAGGGGCCAACCAACGCGATGGTCTGCCCGGGCTTGATGGACAGGTCCATGTGGTCGATAACAGGACGCTCGTCGGCATCGCCCTCGCCCAGCTCAACATCCTCGTAGTTAAAGCACACGTCGTGATACTCCACGGCGCCGGCAGTCACCTGCAGATCCGTAGCGCCCGGCTTGTCCTGGATATCCGGCGCCGTCGAGAGCACCTCGTCCATACGCTTAAAGCCGGCGATAGCCTTCTGATACGTTTCGGCCGAATTGACGAGCGTCTCAAGCGGCGTGCAGAACAGCGAAATATAGAGTGCGAAGGTCGCCATATCGACCGCCTGTAGCTGTCCCTGGGCGACCAGCCATCCGCCCAGCAGCACTACGATCACATAGAGCACACCCGAGAGCAGGCCATACGTCGCGGTATAGACGCCCATGGCGTGATACATGTTCTCCTTGGACAAAAGGTAGCGGTCGTTAGAGGCACGGAACTTGGCACGCTCGGTCTCCTCGTTGGCAAAGCTCTTGACCACGCGCATGCCCGCCAGAGAATCCTGCAGCTGTGCATTAATGCCGCTGATCTTCTTGCGGTTGTCGCTAAAGACCTCGCGCATGCGCATGTTCTGCCAAAACATGACGACCGCAAACGCCGCCGTCACCACGGCCATGGCAAGCGCCAGCACCGGAGCGATGGTAAAGAGGATCACAAACGAGCCGATAATCTCGATACCGCAGATGATGATCCACTCGGGTACGTGATGCGCCGCCTCGCAGATATCGAACAGGTCGTTGACCACGCGGCTCATCATGTCGCCCGAGCTGTTGCGGTCGAAGTACGCAAAGCTAAAGCGCTCATACTGGTCGAACAGGTCCTCGCGCATTTTGGACTCCATGCGCGCGCCCATCACGTGACCCCAATAGCTCACAAAGTAGCGGCAGGCGCAGCGGACGGCATACATCAGCACCAAGCCCACCGCGATCATGCCGAGCGCCTGCATAATGGCAGCCTGACCCTGAGTAAATAGCCCACCGGTCAAATTGCGCAGGATAATGGGGAACGCCAGGTCAATGGCGGCAAGCACCAGAGCACAAACAGTATCAGCAACAAAAAGCCCCATCTGGGGCTTGTAATAAGACAAAAACCTCTTCAGCATAATCACCTTACGCGGTTTTACCAAACCGCGTTTCGTCTCGACGCTGCAAGTGCTCCATTTGGACAATCTGGCCTTCAATCGTCGGTCGCGTATATCCATACGCTTCCCTCCTCTTTTAGGCCACCTTGTCTCAAATGGAGCACTTTCGCTGACTTACACAAACCTGCGGGATCATCCCCGCTCGTTAAAGCTCGGCCCCGCCTAGTCGGTGCGCGATGCTGTCGCAGGCCAAGGCGCCTACAACGGTCTTGGCGTCTTCGATCTTGCCGTCGAGTACGGCGTCGATCAGCTCGTGTAGCGGCACCAGGTCCACGTTGACAAACTCGTCATCATCGGGGTTGGGCGCGTCGAACTCGAGCTTGGTGGCTAGGTAGATATGAATGATCTCATCGCAAAAACCGCAGGACGTGACAATCGACGTCAAAAAGCGAATACGACCAGCCCTAAAGCCCGTCTCCTCATGCAGTTCGCGCTTGGCGCAATCGAGCGGATCCTCACCTGGATCGAGCTTGCCGGCGGGAATCTCGACCGTCACGCGGTCGATGGCGGTGCGGTACTGACGCACCAGTACGATCTTGCCGCTCTCGGTCAGTGCCACAACAGCCGCCGCACCCGGATGGCGAACGATATCGCGGGCGCTGCGGTGACCGTTGGGCAGCTCAACCTCAAGACGGTGGACGTCGAGGATCTTGCCCTTCCAGGCGCACTCCTCCGAAAGAATCTTCTCGTGCAGCTCGGCATCGTGCGGGTCGTCGTCGCCCAGCACCAGTGCCGGCTCGTCAGCGACCTCGCCACCAGGCTCGCCCTCGGCGTGCCCATACATGCGGCTGCCCTCTTCGACGATCTGCGCGTCCACGAGCTCTTCGTTCTTCTCGTCCATCCGTCTCATTCCTCTCGGATTTTAGGCATCCCAGGCGTCGCGACCGCGCAGCGCGCGCAGGCCGATGTCGTGACGCAGGGTCTTGCCCTCAAAATCAATCTTCTCGCAGGCCTCGTAGGCAAGGTTGCGAGCGTTCTCGAACGTGTCGCCCAGAGCGGTCACGGCAAGCACGCGGCCACCATTGGTCACGAGCTGGCCGTCCACCACGGCAGTGCCCGCGTGGTACACGGTCACGTTCTCCATGGCCTCGGCATCCTCAATACCGGTGATGACCTTGCCCTTCTCGTAGCTGCCGGGATAGCCCGCGCTCGTCAGGACAACGGCCACGGCCCACTCGTCACGCCAGTCGAGTTCAATCTGGTCGAGCTCGCAGTTGGCACAAGCCAGCATGACCTCGACCAGGTCGTTCTTAAGGCGCGGCAGCACGACCTGCGTCTCGGGGTCGCCAAAGCGGGCATTGAACTCCAGCACCTTGGGACCGGCGGGGGTGAGCATAAAGCCGCCATACAGGCAGCCGCGGTAGTCGATACCCTCGGCAGCGAGCTCGGCCACGGTCTGCTCCATGACCTTCACCATGGTGGCGTGCTCCTCGTCAGTCACGATGGGCACCGGGCTGTAGACGCCCATGCCGCCGGTGTTGGGACCAAGGTCGCCCTCAAGCGCGCGCTTGTGGTCCTGCGAGGTAGCCATGGGGCGCACGGTCTTGCCGTCGGTAAAGGCCAGCAGCGAGCACTCGGGACCAACGAGCATCTCCTCGATAACCACGGTGTTGCCGGCATCGCCAAAGGTGCCGCCAAAGCACTCGCGCACGGCCTCCTCGGCCTGCTCAAGTTCGGTCGCCACGATAACGCCCTTGCCCGCGGCAAGGCCATCGGCCTTGACGACCAGCGGGGCGCCCTGCTCACGCACATAGGCAAGAGCCGAAGCCTCGTCGGTAAACGAGCCGTAGGCTGCCGTCGGAATGCCCGCACGCTCCATGAGCTGCTTGGAGAACAGCTTGGAGCCCTCCATCTGGGCGCCCTCGGCACCCGGGCCAAAGCAGGAAATACCCGCCGCGCGCACGGCGTCGGCCACGCCCGCCACGAGCGGAGCCTCGGGGCCAATTACCACGAGTCCGCATCCGTGGCTCTGCGCAAACGCCGCCACGGCCGCAGGATCGCAGTCGTCGAGAACAACGTTCTCGCCGCAGCTCGCGGTGCCGCCGTTACCCGGCGCAATGTAGAGCTTGCCGGCGCGCGGTGATGCTGCGAGCTTAGCTGCCAAAGCATGCTCACGGCCGCCGCTGCCCAACAACAGGATGTCGATGGTTTGAGTGTCCGCCTTCAAGGGTGCCTCCTCTATGGATGAATGGCCCGCTCCGCGCGAGCCCTTTGCAAGCAAATATACCCCTCGGCCGCCCGTCCGGGCTGCAAAGGGGTATATCGCAATAACCAAATAGTCCCGATTACTTCCAGAATCGGTTGATGATCTGCTCGCGACCAGCGCCGACGCCAATGAACGTCACGCGGGTGTGTGCCAGATCCTCGATAAACGCCACGTAGTCCTGAGCCTCTTGCGGCAGCTCATCAAAGCTGCGGCAACCGGTGATGTCGCACTTCCAGCCGGGGAGCTCCTCGTAGATGGGCTTGGCATGCTCAAAGCGCACCTGATGCTCGGGCACGCTGGTGTAGCGCTCGCCATCGACGTCGTAGGCCACGCACACCTTGATGGTGTCGAAGGCCGAAAGCACGTCGAGCTTGGTCACGGCGATGTCGGTGAGGCCGTTGACGCGCGAGGCATAGTTGGCGATAGGGCCGTCAAACCAGCCGCAACGACGACGGCGACCGGTGGTCACGCCGTACTCATAGCCCTCCTCGGTCAGCGTGTGGCCAGCCTCGGACTCATAGGAAAGCTCGGTGGGCATGGGGCCCGAACCGACGCGGGTGATATAAGCCTTCATGACGCCCAGCACGCGATCGACGTTCTTCATGCCGACGCCGGAGCCGGTAATGGCGCCGCCGGCGGTGCAGTTGGAAGACGTCACGTACGGATAGGTGCCGTGGTCGATGTCGAGCAGCGTCGCCTGGGCGCCCTCAAACAGCAGGTCCTTGCCCTCGTCGATCATGTTGTTGAGCAGCAGGCTCGTCTCGGTGATGTAGGGGCGCAGGCGCTCGGCCATCGGCAGGTACTCATCACAAATCTGGTCCACGGTGTAGGTGGGCAGGTTGTAGATGAGCTCGAGCTCGGGGTTCACGCGGGCGAGAGCGGTCTCCAGCTTGTCGCGGAACAGTGCCTCGTCCAGCATGTCCTGCATGCGCAGGCCAATGCGGGCCATCTTGTCCTGATAGCACGGACCGATGCCGCGCTTGGTGGTACCGATGTTCTTCTTGCCGAGCTTCTGCTCAAAGGCGCCATCCAGATCGATGTGGTACGGCATGATGACATGCGCGTTGCCGCTAATCTTGAGATTCTTGGTGGTGATGCCGTCGGCCTCGAACATGTCGATCTCCTCAAGGACAACCTTGGGGTTGACGACGCAGCCGTTACCGATCACCGACACGTGGTCGGAATACATGATGCCGGAGGGCACCTGGTGCAGGCCGTACTTCTTGCCGTTGACGACGATGGTGTGACCGGCGTTGTTGCCGCCCGAGTAGCGCACGACGGCATCGAAGTCGCCGGCGACCAGGTCGCAAATCTTACCCTTGCCCTCATCGCCCCACTGGGCACCGACCAAAACGGTTGACGGCATGTTTACTCCTTACATTCATGGACTGTCTACGCGCCACGCCGGCACGCAGAAGCACAAAACATTCCCAGTATACCCGTGCAACGGGCGCCTGTCCTACTCCTCGGCATGTGCCCCATCAAGCTCATAGAACTTGGTGGATGCCGGCAGGAACATCAGGTCGACGTCGCCGATCGGGCCCGAACGGTTCTTGGCCACGACGATACGCGTAACGCCCTCGTCGGGTCGATCGTCGCGCGAGGCCTCGGCCTCGTCAGCAGAGCGGTCCAAGAACATGACGATATCGGCGTCCTGCTCGATGGAGCCCGATTCACGAAGGTCGGAAAGCTGCGGGCGCTTGCCAGTACGGGATTCGACCTGACGCGAGAGCTGCGACAGCGCGATGAGTGGGATCTTGAGCTCCTTGGCCATAATCTTCAGACCACGCGACATCTCCGAAACCTCAACGGTACGGCTCTCGGAGCGGCGTCCCGGCGGAGGACTCACCAGCTGCAGGTAGTCCAGGATGATGATTGCCTTCTCCTTGTTATGGAGCATGCGGCGGCTCTTGGCGCGAATCTCGGTCACTGTGGTGCCGGGCGTATCGTCAATCAGAATATCGAGCTTGGACAAGGTCTGCGTGGCCTCGTTGATATTGGCCCACTGCTCGGGGCTAATGCGGCCCATGCGGAAGTCACTGATCGAGATCATGGCGTAGGCGCAAATCAGACGCTGGGCAATTTCCTTGCCCGACATCTCCAGCGAGAAGAAGCCGACGGTATAACCAGCAGCGGCAGCGTTGAGCGCCAGGTTCAGAGCGAACGACGTCTTACCTACAGCAGGGCGGGCGCCGATAATGATGAGCTGACCCTCACGGAAACCCATGAGCATGCGATCGAGTGACGGAAAGCCAGTGGGCACGCCCGCCGCCTGGCCACCGGCCTGACACACTTCCTCAGCCTCGTTATAGGCCTCGACCATAAACTCGGTCAACGTCTTGTAGCTCGACTTGACCTCGCGCGCCGTGACCTTGAGCAGCTTGCTCTCGGCTAGCTCCACGACCTCTTTGGTGTCGGTGGGGGCGTTATATGCCAGCGCGTTGATCTCGTTGGTGGCGCCGATCAGCTCGCGCAGCATCGAGTCGCGGCGAACGATGGCGGCATGGTGCTGCCAGTTGACGAGCGACAGGGTCTGACCCATCAACTCCAAAATGTACGCTTCGCCGCCCACGGCATCGAGCTTATTGATGCTTCGCAGGTAATCGATCAGCGAGATGGAGTCGATGGGAATGCGGCTGTTGTACATATCGACCATCGCGGTATAGATGGTCTTATGAATGGGCCGGTAGAAGTCATCGGGCTGCAGCTCGACCTGGGCTTCTTCGACCACCTCGGGCGATAGCAGCATAGCGGCCAGTACATTGGCCTCTGCATCTTGGTTTTGGGGAAGACCCAACTTTGAGCCGCGGTCCTCAACCGTCAGCCCGGTCTCCCTATCGTCATATGCCATGAGCATCCTCATTCATATCGCTTGCGAGCATCCATAGTATCAGCCACGGTCCCAAAACGCGCCGCGCGCCGCCAATCATCACCGAACCAAACGGATGAACGGTCCTGTATATAGGACTTCGACGCAACGTTCACCATGACACTCACTCAGCGCAAAAAACAAAAGGGCGCCCTGGTTTTCCCAGAGCGCCCTTCTTAGAACAAGATTGTTGCGTTGCAGCAAATGCTACTCGGCAGCAGCCTCAGTCTCGACCTCGGCGGTCTCGGCCTCGGCGACCTCAGCGGCCTCCTCGACCTCAGCCTCGGCAGCGAGCTCCTCGGCAGTAACGCCAACGAGAACGACAACCTCGGCCTTGATCTCGCGGTACAGCGAGATGGCAACGGTGTGGGCACCGGCAACCTTGATGGGCTTACCGAGCTCGACGCGCTTGCGGTCGATGTCCATACCGAGCTGAGCCTTGATGGCGTCAGCGATCATAGCGGCGGTAACGGAGCCAAAGAGGATGCCCTCGTCGCCGACCTTGACGTCAACGGTGACCGTCTTGCCCTCGAAGGCAGCCTTGGTCTCGTTGGCGGTAGCCAGACGGACGGCCTCGCGCTTGGCGATGTTGTTGCGACGCTCGTCAAGCTGCTTGAGGTTGCCCTTGGTGGCGGCAACAGCGAGCTTCTTGGGGAACAGGAAGTTCTCAGCGTAACCCTGAGCGACCTCTACGACGTCACCCTCGCCGCCCTTGCCCTTGATCTCATCGAGAAGAATAACCTTCATGATGCGTCTCCCTTCTTAGCCGCGGTCGCGGTTGCCACGAGAGGAAACCACGGGGACGGTGTACGGCAGGAGAGCCATCTCGCGGGCGCGCTTGATGGCGTTGGCGATGTCATGCTGATGCTGCGTGCAAGCGCCAGTGACGCGACGGGGCTTGATCTTGCCACGGTCGGTCATGTACTTACGGAGAAGCTGAGTGTCCTTATAGTCGATGAACTCAGTGTTCTCCTTGCAGAACTGGCAGTACTTACGACGCGGCTGACGTGCAGAAAAATCATTAGCCATGTCAAAATACCTTTCATTTGGCAACTTCGGCGAACCGAAGCCGCCTCTCACTCAAAAATAGGTGAACAACCCTTAGAACGGGATGTCCTCATCGTAGACGTCGACCGCGGGCGGCGTAGCCACCGGTGCGGCAGGACGTGCTGCGGGCGCGGGAGCTGCGGGGGCGTAACCGCCCTGATCGTAGCCACCCTGGCCACCACGGGAGCTCATAAACTCGATCTCATCGACGATGACCTCAAGCTTGCTCCGGCGCTGGCCGTCGCGCTCCCAAGAGCTGTAGCGCAGCTTGCCCTCGATCGCGACCTTGTTTCCCTTTGTCAGGAAACGGCTCACGGCCTCGGCGCGGGTGCCGAACATGGTGCAGTCGACAAAGTTGGGATAGTCCTCCCACTCGCCAGTCTGCGCGTTGCGGCGACGATCGTTCACGGCGACGCCAAAGGACAGAACCTGGGTTCCGCCGGCGGTGGCGCGCAGCTCGGGATCGCGGGTGAGGTTACCGGTGATGTTCACTCGATTGATGCTCATAACTCACTACTTCCTCTTGGGGCACAAGCCCAGTCCAAAACGACAGTCTTACTCCTGGTCGTCGCGACGGACGATCATGTGGCGGACCACAGCGTCGGTGATGCGCAGGACGCGATCAAGCTCGGCAATCTGGGTAGGATCTGCGTGGAAGTTGATGAGGGTGTAGTCACCATCGGTGAGATCGTTGATCTCGTAGGCGAGCTTGCGCTTGCCCCACTCGTCAACGGAGTCGACCTTGCCAGCGCCCTCAGCGATCGTGGTATCGATACGCTTCATAACAGCGAGACGAGTCTCGGGGTCGAGCGACGGGTCAACAAAGAACAGCAGTTCATAAGCCTTCATATTGTCACCTCCTCTGGGCAAATGTGGCTTCAGGTCGTGAAGGTGCGCCTGAAGCAGGAAAAGACTTGGTAATAATATCTTTCAACCTCCTAGGCTGCAATAATTTGCAGCTACAACCTCATGACCTCCACATATGCCCATACTCGCACCACGTTTCATGCGCATTCCAACCAAATGCCGACCAAAAGCTTGACAGATCTGTGGACAAGATACGGTGCCGTGGGGACAAGCTGAGCCAAGCCGCAGGTCAACGGGCACAAGGCTGTGGTCGCAAAATGCATACCGGTGGTCCACAGCACCACCCAAAGATTTTTAAATTCATTGCCAAGTCGCTTATGAATACCCCTTTTGAACAATTGAGTTAATCAACCACGCTGGTCGGAAGCCGTTTTTTGGCACCTCAAACCCCACTGCAACGCCAAGCGCGGCCAAGCGTTTTAAAAAATGCCAACTTTTCTGTTTGCACTTTGCGATTCCTCGTGTATACTGACTTTCGCATTTAACGGAGAGTTGTCCGAGTGGCCGAAGGAGCACGATTGGAAATCGTGTAGGCGTCAAAAGCGTCTCCAGGGTTCAAATCCCTGACTCTCCGCCAGTTAATTCCAAAGCAGGCCTTCGAGCCTGCTTTGTTTTTACCCCACGCGGAGGGGTGGCAGAGTGGTTGAATGCGGCGGTCTCGAAAACCGTTTGGCCTGTATAAGGTCACGAGGGTTCGAATCCCTCCTCCTCCGCCATTTTGGTTGAGAAAGCTCCCGGGAATGGGAGCTTTTTTGTTTTGAGTCCCTAACAAGCAAATACGGCGGAGGAGGAGGGATTCGAACCCGCCAGGGCGCGGAGCGTAAAGAAAACGCGCCCGTGGCGCGTTTTTAGCGCAGCGCGGTCGGCGCAAGCCGACCGGATAAATTTTGAGCGGAGCTCAAAATTTGGACATCCCTCCTATTCGACCACGCCCCCATCGCGTTCAGCATCAACCCGGATCCCCAAACATGGAACCTATGACCGTACCCAGTCCCGACCGTTTGCCGAGCAATAGGGTCGCAATCGGCGCCGAACATGTACTATGTACGGGCATTGTCTAAACCCGTTACTCAAAGGACCCCATCTTGCCCGTTGCCGCCGCTATGATCGTTACCGCACACGCCTCGGATGCCATGGTTGCCATCCCGTTTTGGCTCGAGATGTTCGCCGTCGTCGCGGCATCGATCTCGGGCGTGTTGGTCGCACGCGAGCACAAACTCGACCTGGTGGGCGCCGTCGCGCTCGCCGTGGTCTGTGGACTGGGCGGCGGTCTTTTGCGCGATATGACGCTGCAGGTGGGCAACGTCTACATCCTCAACCAACCGATGGCGCTCCCGCTCTCCATCGCCACCGCGGCCATCATCTACATCTTCCCGGCAATCGTCGACAAGCCCGAAAAGCTCATTCCCCTGCTCGATATCATCTCGGTGGGTATTTATGCGGCAACCGGCGCAGACAAGGCGCTGGTCTACGGCTTTGCGCCGGCGGTGTGCATCATGATGGGCTTTTTTACCGCGGTGGGCGGCGGCATGCTGCGAGATGGTTTTATGGGTGTGGTGCCGGGTATCTTCCAGCGCACCAACTTCTATGCCATCGCGGCCATCGCCGGATCGGCAAGCTATGTTTGCCTTGTCATGAGCGGCTTGGTCAGCAATGTCGTCGCACTGGTCGTTTGCGTCGTGGTGACCATGGGACTACGCTGGCTGTCGCTGCGCTTTGATATCAAAAGCCCCACCGAGGATGACATCGCACGCTTTTTGCACCGCAAAAAGTAGGTGGCGCGGGCTCATCCTTCGAAATGCAACCGAGAGGTTCTTTTAGAGCGCCCACGCGTTGGGTACCCTGTTAGGTGCATGTCGAGCATCTGACGAAGGATTCACTATGCCCTGTAATCAATTCCCGTCGACCCAACGCCGTAAAGCGTGGGGCCGCATCACGATCTTATTCGCGCTCATCGCGCTCGCGCTCACCGCACTTCCCACGGCGTCGTTCGCCGGCACGGACACCGCAGGCAACGTACTTGCGACCGACAATGACGCCAATTCGTCCGGCGTCGAAGGTGACCTGTACTGGGCCGGCCAGGCCCTCAACTTGAACGATGCGTCCATTGACCGCGATATCATCGCCGCGGGCGATACCCTCTCTATCCGCGACTGCACGGTGGGCGGCGCCGTCCGCTTGGCGGCACGCACTATCGATATCGCCAAGACCACGGTTGATGGCAGCGTCACGGTCGTCGGTCAGCACGTTGTGCTCAATTCCGACAGCACCGCCAACTGTTTTTACGCGATAGGCGAGACGGTTGCCCTGCGCGGCTCTACCAAGTCGGCAGCGCTTGCGGGCGATACGGTGACCATCGATGGCACCGTCGAGGGCGATGTCGAGGTTTGGGCCGACAAGCTCATCCTGGGCAAGGACGCCCACATCACCGGCACCGTGAACGCGCACGTCTCCGAGGACCCCGAGCGTGCCGCAGGAGCCGAGGTAGGCGCGCTCAAGATCGACCGCACCGAGAACGAGGATACTTCCACCGTTAACGATGTCATCGGCGGTATCGTCGCCGCGGCACTCTCGACCTGCTTTGTCGCTCTGCTGCTCGAGCTCGTCTTTCCGCGCGCGACCGCCAGCGCCGCCGGCATGCTCCACCAGCGCCCCATGCCCCTGTGGGTGAGCGGTCTTCTGAGCACGATTGCTATCGTCCCCGCCGTCCTACTGCTGATTATCTCTATCGCTGGTCTGTCGCTTGCCGGAGCCCTCTTGTGCGGTGTTATTGGCATTGCACTGGTGTCGAGCGCCTTTGCGGGGTGCGCAATCGCGCGCATGGTCGGAAACAGCCAGAACCGCTACGCCATGGCGGCTGTGGGCGGCGTGATCGCAGGCGCCCTCACGGGGCTTCCCCTCGTAGGCGACTTCATCAGCGGCGTGGCCTTCGTCTTTACACTCGGCTACATCATCCAAATCATCTGGCGCAACGCCCACCTCAAACCGCAGCAGCCAGCTAACACGCCAGGACTCCCCACCGCTTAGCCGCCGACCACCACAAAGATGCCAAGCACCTTTGTGGTGGTGCAAAGGGGTCAGGTTACTTTGCACCAACAAACGAAGCGGGGCACCCGATCGCATCGACCGGGTGCCCCGCTTTTCTTGGAGGGTTCTCTAGTAACTTTTTCAAAACCAATGATCATCAGGCCGATGGACCTGCGCGTCACTCGCTACGGAGGCAGTACGCCATTGAACAAGGGGGGGGCAATTATTTTTCACGGCGACCTCCTCCCCGCTTGATGACGAGCGCGACAACAATAACCGCCACTCCGATGGCAGCCAAAACCGCCACCAGCACCAACGCTCTATCTCCCGTCGAGGGCATAAAGCTTCGACTTGCTTCTTTGCTTGGGGTGTTGAGCACCGACAGCTCAATCGAACCCGTCCCGGCATCGGCGGTATCAACCCGTAGGGAGCTCTCGGCCGACACGGTCACCTCGGGCTTCGCTGCTGCTACCTGTTTAACGTCCAGGCCCTCGGCCGTAACTGTCACCGCACGTTTGCCCTCAAAGGCGGTGTAGCCCTTGGGAGCCGCGACCTCTTCGACGGTGTAGACACCCGCGTCCACACCGTTCAATTCCACATGGCCATCTGCGCCGGTGGTGACGCACGCGCCGGCATCCGTCGACCACGCGCCGTCGGTCGTTAGAATGCGCCCGCGGTCATCGATGATGCGCAGCTTGGCGCCCGCGAGCGGTTCATCGTCCGAGCTTGAGCGCTTGATCAGACTGAGTCCCCAGGTGTAGACCGTCGCATCGTCACTCGGCGTGCGGGTGAATCCGGCGTCGCCGGACTGGTCGGCGAGGGGAGAGCGCGGGTAACGCAGGAAGACCTCGTTGGGATTGCCCTTGGTAGCGCCTCGACTGCAGTTGGCCCCCAACGGCGCATTGTAGACAGCGACCACGCGGGCGCCCGAGGTAAAGGCGTCTGCCCCGCCGAGCGCGGCGATGAGGTCGCCGGTACGCACGGTGAAGGCATTGCCCTCGACCGAGACCTTGCACCGTGAAGTTATGTCTGTCCACCCTTTAGCCGGCGTCGAGCTGACGTTGCCGCCCTCACATGCGACCACATCGAAGCCGCCGTCCGCGCCCGCCGCCACGTACATGCGCATGCTCGTGGCGGCCTTGGAGGGGTCGAGCCCCACGCTCATGGTGTCGACGAACTGCACCGTATAGGCGTCGTAGGCCGTGAGCCCGGCCGGGACCGTGGCAGAGAGGCGCCAGTACAGGTCGTCGGCGACCGTGGCGTCGGCGGCCTTGCCCCATGCGGCGGTGCTGTCCTCCAGCACGTGCTTGGCCACCTTGGGCGTCGCGGCCTTGGGCTTGACGGTGACGGCGCTGCCGCCGACCAGGGCCATGATCGGCGCGGTGCCGGCCTCGCCCTGAGCGATGGCGTCGTCGTCGACAACGATGAGCCAGTAGCCACAGGGCAGCTCGGCCGCCGTGCCCGCGTTAAGGCCCACGGAGGCGGCGCCTGCTTCGACAATTGCGCGGGCAAGTTTTGCCGTCAGCGCAGTCGTCATGCGTCCGTCGGCATTCATCCATTCGGCTGCCGCTTGCGCCGTCGATGCCGAGCTATCAAGCCCCGCATCATGAAGCACAGGGAGAACGGCCTGGCAAACGGCATCATTCGCCCACGCCAAGTCCGTCGCAACCTTTTGATCGGAGCCGGCCTTATCGGCAACAGTTGCCGAAAAGAGCTGGTACGCATCGTATTGCGTCGCGACGTCGCCGCTAATCGTGATGACCCCGGCATCGGCAGCACGGACCGTCTCGGGCGACACTGCAAAAGCAAGGATAGCCATCATGGCCACCATCATGACGGTCAACAAGCGGCGGCTAAGCCTACTCACGGCGACCACCTCGATCTTGATCGCGATGGCGGCGAGCATGCATCCACGTCGCGGCAAAGCACAGCAACGATGCGCCAGCCAAATACGTCATAGTCAAGCCAGCCCCGCCCGCCTCGGGAAGCGTGGTCGAGTATTTGTTGGTAAAGGTTGGCGGATCCTGAGAGCCCTTGCCATAGGTAACTACGACGTTGAGCTGGTCCGTGCCATTAGTTACCTTAACCGTGACGTTGTACACGGTCCTGTCATAGGTGATGTGATCTTTAACATGGTCGACGGCGCCCTCGGGCTCGACCTCGGAGATGGTGTAGGTATAGGTTCCCGCCTTGTTGTACTTGACGTCAAAGGAGACATTTCCCTTGTCATTATTGGTCACCGTCTGGAGCACTTTGCCCTCGGCGTCCTTGAGCGCGAACGAGAACTGACCTTCCCTGAAGGTTCCGCCTTTAAGCACTTTCTTTGCTTTTATCGTCGCTTTGCCTTCAAGGGGCGCGTCATACACCCAAATCTCTGCATCTGACGTTATCTCCGTATTGGCACCAAGCAAAGATTTCGCCGTATTCATGGCTTGCTCGTATTGCCCGTCGTCCGCGCTGCCCTTGAGCAGAATCCATGTTGGTTGGGCGGCGCGATATCCAGGAGGCGCCGTCGTCTCTTCGAGGCAGTAAAGCTTGCAGGATGCCATGGCGCCCGAACTCGTTCCCGAACTCGTTCCAAAAGTCACACTTCCGTCAGGGCCAGTCGTTCCGTCAGAAAAAAACGTCTTTGCGCCCTCAACGCCGGCACTGTCCTGCGCCTTATCCATGTCAATCGCATAGAGTGTGAACGTAGCGTCAGCCAACGGCGCGGTAACGTCCTTTTCATCCACTTTGTGGACCACAATGCCGTGCCCCGTTCCGCCTCCCGATGCGCCGGCATCTATGTCATATTCACGTTCGTGTTTCACATACCCGCCTGCAATACCTTCAAGCTGTGCCTCGTTGGAAAGGGAAACTGTACCAGACTCACCGGACAGAACTTCATATTCTACTTTCAGATATTTCTCATCGGGAAGCCTCAACGTCAATCGCTGCTGCTTTCCAGCGCCTCCGACAAAGAGATCAAGAGCCGTCCTGTATTTTTCTTTTGTCAGCACACGCCATTCGCCGTTATCGCGCTCAGATACGCTAAGCGACGAGGGGATAAACGTGCACTTAGAATCCATCACATCATATAGATCGAGGTAGTCGGTTCCGTCTTTTAGGTCTAGCGCCGATTCATTAACAAAAATCGTGTAGTGAATTCGTTTACTATTACTTACTGACGCACCGGTCTTTGACAATACGTCGTTCTTGATCTGTACGGTATCAGAGCCCGCCTTAAAATCCTTATTATCCGAGCTCGCACTCGCCGAGTTCGTAAGCTCGCCGAGGTTCTTTGACGTGTCGACCACTGACCTCTTGACAGCAGTTGCATACGTCAGCTTCACATAGCCTGTATTGTTACTCAACTTTTCCGTTGGAATCGAAAACGTAACCTCTCGACGATCAACGGCAGGCGTCAGCAAGACACCCGAAGCCTCGGTTTTTTCTCTCTCATGTTCCCATTCGCGGCCGGGCACCGCCGTCTCGTAGGGATTTGAATACAAAGAATATTTAGCCGAACAGGGGATATAACTCATTCCATCAGGAAGCTCATCTTTAACAACGACATCTTTACCATTAAGCTTGCCCGCGCCATAAGATTCATCGGCAGGAGTCTTAACTCGATTGACATAGACCGTCCAGTCGACAATCCACGCACCTTTGTCGTTCGAGCCATCGACTGGTTTCCAATCAAACGCCTCATCCCACCGTGCCTGCGAACCATCTTCATTTTTTTTACGCTCTTCTCTACCGAAGGCTTCGTTTCGCTTTCAACATAGTAAAAAACGTAATCAGAATAGCCGCTAAGCCCATCAACAGAGGCAAAGTTAGAGTACCAACCAGGAAGTGCGTCGGTCACCGTTTTATACGTAATAACCACTTCAGGGTCTTTATCCAGTGCTTTTTTGACTTTATCCATATTGGTTATTCGGATATTGCAGTTATGTTGGTTGCTTTTCTGCGACAGATCTGCGCCTCCCTCAAACTTCCAATCGGGACCTTGGTCCAGCTTGGTATCCCCGATGGTAATTACATGTGAAGGACCATCGGAGGTATCCGGCCCCATAGTCTGCTTCCAAGCCGCCAGCATGGTATCTTTGATAAGAACGGATGTTGGGTTTTTCGCATTTACGTAATCACGGAGCTCTACGCGTAATTGCCAAGTTGCTTTTCCGGTCCGAGATGCCTCATCCGGATTAAGCAGTGTTTTACGAATGGTCTTGCCCGTCCAAGGACGGTTGTAGTATGCGGTGCTTTCTCCGGAGGGCTGATCTGAACCTTCTTTTTTCACGCTTGCCGTGTTGCTTACCTTTTCGTAGGATTTCTCATCTTTCAGCTTGGTTTGATAGACGATGCAATAGGTCGCATACCGGTCGCCCTCTTTTGGATTAAACGTATAGCTTAAATGAATCCCCTGACTCGCTCAGCGTTCTCTCATCAATCTTTTGTTTTTCATCGGCGGTCTCTCCCTTGTAGACCTTGTAGTTGCCAATATAATCCTGCTTGCCATCGAGCTTGTCGGTAAAGGCGTAGCCAGACATATCGGCCTTGAGAGATCCCCTGTTGAGCACAACCTTCCAAGTGATGACAGACGATGTTCCGGAGCCAGCCCCTTTTTGAATCATGTCGTATTGAAACGGTTCCGACACCCCGTTAATCGTAAGAGATTGTTGGGGATTTGCTTTTCCCCAAGTTGCTTGTACGCTATTCCTACCTTGCGTAGGTGTGCCATTAGAAAGAGACAAGTTCTTGCTAACTGTCGTTTCGTAGGTAACGGTATGGTCGCCCTGAGAAAGGTTACCTAGCGACAATATTGCAGTTCGCTCTTCGATGCTCACGGACGAACCAAGAGGATTTCCATCGAGCTTGAAGCTGCTTTGGTCAAAGTCCAGGTAGTCGCCGAGCGTATCGATCAGCTTTACATCCGTTGCGTGCGACGTAACACTCAGAATAATAGTCCAAGTTATCTTGGCAATTCCAGTACTGCTATCCTGAGAAAAGATACCCGATTTACTTCCCTCAACTGCGCCATCTTGAATCTTAATCGGCACAGCTTCGCCAACGCCTGGAAATTTCAGTTCGGCTTTTTTGCCGTCATCTACATCTTTGTCTTTGAGCGTAAACTCGAAATTGATCCGCACATAGAGCGAAGAGGGATGGCCGCTGAGATAGCTGTCATCGTAATTAAAAACGAACTTGTTATCCTTTATGTACCAAGTTCCCATCCTTTGTGCATTCTCGGTATCGTCCGTCCATAAGACACCGCCCTCGTTGTTCTCCACAGCAATCGAATTGGGAAAGGTATAGATCGCCTCAAGCCTTTCAGGTGTAGGCCCACAATTCTCATAAAAATGAGCCTCCATAGAACCGTAGATAGTATCGGCTGTCGTAATCGAGGGTGAGCTCTCTTTACCGAAAGGCTGCTGACGTTCCTTATCGGCATACAGCCCAACCGTAACGTCCGCCGTATCCTCATCAATCACAATCGGCGTCGGCGTCGTCGCATCCTCGGCGCGCACGGGGGCTGCGCCGTGAAAAACTGCAGCGGTAAGGCTAATTAAAATAAAGACCAGGGTCGCCATACCCAGCGACCGTGAGCGGTGTGCGTCCATAGTTGTCCCTTAATTCCTACAACACAGTGTGGAATACGGCGAATCGTCGGATCGAACACAAGCCCCAACATCTACGAGAACCTACCTAGCGCATTGCAAGAACCCATTGGGGGCAACTTCTAAGACGGTTCGTCTATGCCACAATGCATAAAATACAATATAGATAACAGTCATGTAAACCGCTGGTAAAGAGGTCTTTTAATGTAATACCAGTTGATATTTATCTGTTAACGGTTTTGTATCAAAGCGGTTATATCCTGTGGAATTATGTATATGTTTAAACAACTTTACTTTGGCTGGAAAGCCGCTCGGGGGATAACCTCCTCCACCGTGGTGCAAAGTAACCTGTCCCCTTGCACCAAAAAGGGCGCCGACCATTGCGGTCGACGCCCTTTCTTGTTAGACGCTATAAAGCCCGGCACTTATTTGTTGACCTGGCCGGCGCGAACGGCAGCCTTCTTGCGGTCGGTAGCATTGAGCAGACGCTTGCGCAGGCGGATGTTCTTGGGAGTAATCTCGACCAGCTCGTCGTCGGCGATGTACTCCAGCGCTTCCTCCAGCGAGAAGGTGCGGGGCGGCACCAGCTGGACGGAGATATCGGAGGTCGAGGAACGCTGGTTGCCCAGGTTCTTGGTGCGAGCGATGTTGACGACCATGTCGCCGGCCTTGCTGCGCTCGCCCACGATCATGCCCTCATAGCACTCGGTGCCCGGCTCAACAAACAGCTGGCCGCGCTCCTGCAGCGTACCCAGGGCATAGGCAACGGCCTTCTCGGTGGTCATAGAGATCATTGCGCCGTTCTGGCGGTTGCCGATCTCGCCGGCATAGGGGCCGTACTCCAGGAAGGTGTGGTAGAACACGCCCTCGCCGTGGGTGACGTTCATGATGCGGTTCTTGAGACCCATGATGCCGCGCGTCGGGATCTTGAACTCAAGGTGCGTCACGATGCCCGAGGTGTCCATGCTCGTCATGATGCCGCCGGAGGTACCGAAGACCTCAACGACCTTGCCTGAGTACTCGTCCGGGCACTCAACGACGGCCTGCTCGACGGGTTCCATCTTGTTGCCGTTCTCGTCCTTCTTAAACAGGACGCGGGGACGGCCGACCTGGAACTCAAAGCCCTCGCGGCGCATGGACTCCATCAGAACAGACAGGTGCAGAATGCCGCGGCCCGAGACCTCGACGCCGCTCTTGTCCTCGAGCTCCTCGATCTTCATGGTCACGTTGTTCTCGGCCTCGTTGAACAGGCGCTCCTTGAGCTGACGGGCGCCCACGATGTCGCCGTCGCGACCGACGAGCGGGGAGGTCGAAGCCTCAAAGACGATGGACAGGGTCGGCGGGTCGATCTCGATGGGCTCGAGCTCGACGGGGTTCTCGGGGTCGGTGTAGACATCGCCGATATCGGTGCGTTCAATACCCACGACAGCGGCGATATCGCCGGCGCCGACTTCCTGGCACTCGGTGCGGCCCAGGTAGTCGAAGGTAAAGAGCTGCTTGACGGTAGCGGTGGCGCTGGAGCCGTCGTTCTTCACAACCAGAATCTGGTCGCCCTGGTGAATGGCGCCGGAATACACGCGACCGATACCGATGCGGCCGACGAAGTTGGAGTGGTCGATGGTCACGCACTGCATGGCCAGCGGGGCGTTCTCGTCAACCTCGGGCGCGGGCATGTCGTCGATGATCATATCGAGCAGCGGATACATGTCCATGTTGCCGTCGTTGGGGTCAAGACGGGCAAAGCCGTTCATGGCGCTGGCGTAGACCACGTGCTCCATGGCGAACTCAAGCTGGTCGTCGGTGGCGCCCAGGTCGGCCATAAGGTCGAGGCAGTCGTTGTAGGCCTTCTCGGGGTTAGCGCCCGGACGGTCGATCTTGTTGATGACGATCATAATCTTAAGGCCGGTGTCGATAGCGTGACGCAGTACGAAGCGGGTCTGGGGCATGGGGCCTTCAAAAGCGTCGACCAGCAGCAGGGCGCCGTCGGCCATACGCAGCACGCGCTCGACCTCGCCGCCGAAGTCGGCGTGGCCCGGGGTGTCGATGACGTTGATCTTGACGTCCTTGTACTCGATAGAGATGTTCTTGGCGAGAATCGTAATGCCGCGCTCGCGCTCCTGGTCGTTGGAATCCAGGACGCGGTCCTCGACCTGCTGGTTGGCACGGAAGGCGTCCGTGGCACGCAGGAGCTTGTCGACCATCGTCGTCTTGCCGTGGTCGACGTGAGCGATGATGGCGATGTTCCTCAGATTGTCTACGCGCATGTAGTTCCCCTATCTTCTATCTATATACAACCGGCACGCGTATGCGGCCCGCCCAGCGATACAACGCTCAGCGGGAATATTGAGCCTTTTACCGAAAACTCGTTTATTTTAGCGATTTTAGATGAGAGGGGTTTCCTCACCTGCAGGTTCAGGGTCGCTCCACATAAAACCATCGCCGGCGCCCATGCCCTCATACAGCACATATGCCGAAAAACCGCTCTCGAGCGTAGTCTCAAAGAAGCTCACGAGCAGAGCATCGTGATAGCCGCCGTCAATCTCGACGCAGCCGGTGTAGCCGATGGCATAGCGAGCGATACGGCCCAGGCCCTCGTCCTTAAGACCCATCTTGTGCTCGGAGATAAAGTTGGTGGCCGCCTCGAGGCACGCCTCTTCGCCATCCTCATCGAGCGCCGCCAGATAACGGTTGGAAGCGGCGTCCTCAATTGCCACGACCACGCCAGGGTTTTCACCGGCGGCAAGGTCGTCCAAGAACGCGCCGATCAGATCGCACACCATGGCGTCGAGCTCGGCGGAGACGTTACCGGCGTCCTGCATATCCTGTGCCATCTTTAGACCTTCCCATCGAGTTTGGCGTCGTTACAGTTCTTGTGCCTCAGCAGCGATCTTAGCGGCAGCGTCGCGGGCGCGCATCATATCCATCGCGCGCTTGTCGAGTACCTTGATCTGACTGGTCAGCATGACCGCATCGACCACGCCCCAGATCACCAGGCCCGTAGAGATCGAAAACCCAAGCGCACCAACTGTACCACGAAGGCGCGAGCAGATTGCCGCAACAAGGGCGGAGATGACAACCATCTTGATAAACGAGCCGCGGCGTTCGCGAAGCGTGCGGGCCTGCGTCACATAGGCAATGCGAGCCGCCTCAGAAGCCTCCGAGCGCATCTGGGCCTCGCGCGCAATGGTCGCCGCCTCAGCCGACATACCGCCGGCCATCAGCGAACGCTCCGCAGCCTGGACGCCCCGCATTTAGAAGTCATCGGGGGAGAGCGTATGGACGAACTCGTCGAACTTCTCGAACTCCTGCTCGTCGTCGACTTCCTCGGCGTGGGTAGAAACAGTGCCCAGGCGATTCATGATGTCGTCCTCCACAAACATGGGGGCATTGCTGCGCACGGCAAGGGCAATGGCATCACTGGGGCGGGCGTCGATCTTGCGCTCGTCACCATCGGCCAGTACGACGATCGTCGCGTAGAACACCGGCGGCTCGGCGCGAACGATCTCGATGCGCTCGAGCTTGGCGCCCAGGGCGCCAACAGTATCGAGCAACAGGTCATGGGTAATCGGGCGCTCGGCGCGGCCGCTATCGATGCCGCGGCTGATGGCAGCGGCTTCAAACGAACCAGTCTGAATGGAAAGGGAACGCAGCGGCGCGGGCGAGTCCGATTTGCTGCAGCGCTCGCGAAGCACGATAAGCGATGGCACGGGACCGGCGGCCATGACGATGGTCTCTATGTCGACACGAACCATGGAACACCTCCGGTACGTAGCGGTTAACACGCGGCAGCTCCACCGCATTGAATAGCTATACTACCCAATCTTTCGCACAGCACACAAAACCAAAATGAGATTTATCGCAGACAAGAAAAAAGCCCCAAGGCAATGCCCCAGGGCTCTTCACAGTTTTGATGGTGGACCTGACAAGATTCGAACTTGTGACCTCCCGGTTATCAGCCGGACGCTCTAACCAACTGAGCTACAGGTCCATCATGGTGGAGGTTAGGGGGATCGAACCCCTGACCTCAGGCTTGCAAAGCCCGCGCTCTCCCAGCTGAGCTAAACCCCCACGGAGAAAGTAATAAACACCCCAGCGGCGACTCGGCTCTCGCTGGGGTGTTTATTGCGAAAGAAAGTGGTGGACCTGACAAGATTCGAACTTGTGACCTCCCGGTTATCAGCCGGACGCTCTAACCAACTGAGCTACAGGTCCATCGCGCAAGGGATATATTAGACGAGTCGTTACGCGCGCGTCAACAACTTTTTTGAAAATCTTTGAGGGGTGTCGCCCCCGGCTGCCCGGCGGCATGCGAAGTCGCCTGCTCGGACAGTCCTGCTCGCACGGAGAGCACATTAAGTGCTCTCCTGCTCGTGCGGAACTCGCGATCGACTTCGCATGCCGCCGGGCAGCCGGGGGCGACGTGGGGTTCAAAGGTTTTCAAAAAAGCGGTCGGCGCGCAGTGCGCCGACCGCCGATATATGGGGTCTGATGATTTTTACCAGCTAGAGCCTCTTACTCGTCTAGGAGATCTTCTGGCATGTCGTTGCCATCGCCTAGATCGACTGGGGCTTCTTCGGGGGCAGAACCGTCTTCTGTTGCTTCGCCTTCGGGCTTCTCTTTGGCTGCCGTCATGCGGGCTACGGCGCAGATTCGGTCGTTATCGTCGACGGTCATCATCTTGACACCCTGGGTGGCGCGACCGGTTTGGCTGATCTCGTCGGTCTTGACGCGAATGACCGTCGCGCCTTCCGTCACGATGAACAGCTCATGCTGCGGGCCCACCGTCTTCATGGCCGCGAGGTTACCCTTGCGCTCGGTCATCTGGATGGTGTAGACACCCTGACCGCCGCGGTTCTGCTCCGGGTAATCCGAGACCGGTGTGCGTTTGCCGTAGCCGCGCTCGGTAATGACGAACAGGTCGCCGTTACCGTTGGTAATCTCCATACCAAGAACGCTCACGCCTTCCTTCATGCTAATGCCACGGACGCCGCTGGTATCGCGACCGGTGGCGCGCACCTGGTCCTCGGGGAACATAATCGCCTTGCCCGCGGTGGTTGCCATGATGATCTTGTCACCCTCGCGCACGCGACGTACAGTGAGCAGCGCGTCGTCGTCCCTCAGGTTGATGGCGATTAGGCCGTCGCGGCGGCTGCGGTCGTAGGCGCTCATCACGGTCTTCTTGACCATGCCGCTCTTGGTGGCAAACATCAGGTACTCGTCGGCGGGGAACTCGCGGCAGCTGATGACGCTCGCGATCTTCTCGCCCTCCTCGAAAGGCAGCAGGTTGACGATCGCGGTGCCGCGCGCCTGGCGCGTACCCACCGGCAGTTCGTGCACCTTCAGGCGATAGACCTTGCCCTTGCTCGAGAAGAACAGCACGTACTCGTGCGTGGATGCGATAAACATCTCGTCGATAACGTCATCCTCTTTGAGGTTGACGCCCGACACGCCCTTGCCGCCGCGCTTTTGGGCGCGGTAGGCAGCCACCGGGATGCGCTTGACATAGCCGGTGTGGGTGATGGTCACGACCATGTCCTCGTCGGCAATCAAATCTTCGACGTCCAGGTCCTTCTCGACGTGGCTAATCTCGGTGCGACGCTTGTCGCCGAACTTCTTGGAGATCTCGCGCATCTCTTCCTTGATGACGCCCAGAATCTTCTCCTCGTGCGCCAACAGGTCCTCGTAGTAGGCAATGGCGCGGCGCAAGCCGTCCAGCTCTTCCTGAATCTTGTCGCGCTCCAGGCCGGTCAGGCGGCGCAGCTTCATCTCGAGGATGGCCGTAGTCTGCTCGGGCGTAAAGCCAAAGCGCTCGATCAGGCGGCTGCTGGCCTCGGAATCGGTCTGCGAGGAGCGGATGATGCTGATGACCTCGTCGATATGGTCGAGAGCCATCAGGTAGCCCTCGAGGATATGGGCACGCGCCTGGGCCTTCTTGAGGTCAAAGCGGGTGCGGCGGGTGACGACGTCGACTTGGTGGTCGATGTAGTGCTGCAGCATCTCGCGCAGGCTCAGGCATTTGGGAACGCCGTTGACAAGCGCCAGGTTGTTAGCGCCGAAGGTCGTCTGCAGCGAGGTGTACTTGTACAGGTTGTTGAGCACGACCTGCGGGATGACGCCCTTCTTGAGTTCGATGACCAGACGGATACCCTTCTGGTTGGACTCATCGCGCATATCCGAGATACCCTCGATGCGCTTGTCGTTGACGAGCTGGGCGATTTTCTCCTGCAGGGTGCCCTTGTTGACCATGTAGGGAATCTCGGTAAAGACCAGGCGGCTACGGCCGGTCTTGGTGGACTCCACATGAGCCTTGGCGCGCACGGTGATGGAGCCGCGGCCGGTCTCGTAGCTCTGCTTAATGCCGGCACTGCCCATGATGATGGCACCGGTGGGGAAGTCCGGACCGGGCATGATCTGCATGAGCTCGTCGACGGTGGCGTCGGGGTTGTCAATCAGGTAGCAGGTGGCCTCGATTGCCTCGGTGAGGTTGTGCGGGGCGATGTTGGTGGCCATGCCGACGGCGATGCCCTGGCTGCCGTTGACCAGCAGGTTGGGGAAACGCGCGGGCAGCGCCTGGGGCTCGGCGAGCGACTCGTCGTAGTTGGGCTGCCAGTCGACGGTGTCCTTCTGCAGGTCACGCAGGAGCTCCATGGCGGGCTTTGCCAGGCGGCTCTCGGTGTAACGCATGGCGGCGGCGCCGTCGCCGTCGATGTTGCCGAAGTTGCCGTGACCGTCGATGAGCGGCGTGCGCATGGAGAACCACTGTGCCAGGCGGACCATAGCCTCATAGACCGCGGAGTCGCCGTGCGGATGGTACTTACCGATAACTTCGCCGACCGTCCAGGCCGACTTCTTGTGCGGACGGTTGGGGTAGATGCCGCTCTCGTTCATTGCGTACAGGATGCGACGGTGCACCGGCTTTAAGCCGTCGCGCACGTCCGGCAGGGCGCGGGCGGTGATGACCGACATCGAGTACTCGATGAACGACTGCTTCATCTCACGGCCAAACTCCGAAATCTGGAGCTGGCCGCCGTTGATGTCCTCGCCGGCCGAGGCGCCACGGTCGACTTCGCCAAAGCTCTCCTCGAGCTCGGCGTCGTCTTCTTCCTCATCATCATCGGCATCGGGGTTATAGGCGTCCGGGTCGCCGTCCTCGCCCTGCTCAGCACGGGCAAGCAGGCGCTTCAGATCGTCGGGCATACCGGCATCGCCGGCCTCGTCCATACCCTCGTTATTGTTGATATCGTCTGCCACGTTACCTCCTCATGGTTTGCGTGGTCTAATTAGTTCCCTACCACGGAGACGGCTTTTCCAGGTGCCGCAGATTCGCCCGAAAGAGGAGGGAAACGTACTTGGGTACGCGACCGACGATTGAGGGCGAAGGTGCGGTGGCTGGGAAAGCCGAACAGGTTAGGCATCTAAGAATCGTGCATCATGTGCATGCTTCTCGATGTACTCGCGGCGATAGCCGACCTCGGAACCCATCAGCTCGCGCACGGCGCGGTCCGCCACCACGGCGTCCTCGATCGACACACGCTGCAGGATGCGGGTCTTGGGGTCCATCGTCGTCGAGGCAAGCTGCTTGGGGTCCATCTCGCCCAGGCCCTTGTAGCGCTGGACGGTATAGCCCTTGCGCTTTTTGGTGATCTTGCCGTCCTTGGCCTTGCCGTCCTCGTCGTTATCGTCGGGGTTCAGGCCCAGACTCTGGATGGTGTCGCGCAGGATCTCGTCTTCGGGCTGGCGGCCGTTGGGATACACGTAGTGGATCTTGTTGCGCACCTTAATGCCAAAGATGGGCGGGCAGGCAACATAGACGTAGCCGGCATCGATCAGCGGACGCATGTACTTGTAGAAGAACGTCAGCAGCAGGATGCGGATATGCGCACCGTCGACGTCTGCATCGGTCATGATGATGATCTTGTGGTAGCGCGCCTTGGTGATATCGAAGTCGCCGCCGTCGCCGGCACTCGTCGTGACGCCGCAGCCGATCGCGGTAATCAGCGACTGGATGGTGTCACTCGAGAACGCGCGATGGTCACCAACGCGTTCGACGTTCAAAATCTTGCCGCGCAGGGGCAGAATCGCCTGGATGTCTCGGCGACGGCCGTCCTTGGCCGAACCGCCTGCCGAGTCGCCCTCTACGATGAAGAGCTCGGTCAGCTCGGCATCGCGCACCGAGCAGTCAGCGAGCTTACCGGGCAGGGACGCCGTCTCGAGCAGGCTCTTGCGGCGGGTCGCCTCGCGCGCCTTGCGGGCGGCATTGCGCGCCTTGCAGGCCTGTTGCGCCTTCTTGACGATCTCGCGAGCGGGCTTGGGATGCTCCTCCAAGTAATCGGCGAGGCCGTCGGTCACAATCTTGAGCGTGAGCGCTCGCATATAGGAGCTGCCGAGCTTTGCCTTGGTCTGGCCCTCAAACTGCGGATCGGGCAGCTTGACCGAGATAACGGCCGAAAGGCCCTCGCGCACATCGTCGCCGGTCAGGTTGGCGTCTTTTTCCTTGAGCAGGTTCTGCTTGCGCGCGTAATCGTTGATCACGCGGGTGAGCGCGGTACGGAAGCCCTCAAGGTGCATGCCGCCTTCGGGGGTGTAGATGTCGTTGGCAAACGACATGACGTTCTCGCCGTAGCCGCTATTCCACTGCAGGGAAACCTCGACCTCGCCCATCTTGGCCACAGGCGCGTCCGGGTCCGATTTGCCCTCGATGTAGATGGGCTCCTTAAAGGCCTCGGGGACGTCCTTGCCCTCGTTGAGGAACTTGACGAAGTCGATGATGCCGCCCTCGTAGCAAAACTCCTCCACGTGGGGAGTCGCTTCGCGCTCGTCGGTCAGCACGATTTTGAGGTTCTTATTGAGGAACGCCGTCTCCTGCAGACGGTTATGCAGCGTATCGAAATCGTAGATGCAGGTCTCGAAGATCTCATCGTCGGGCCAGAAGGTGACGGTGGTGCCCGTCGAATCCGAGGTGCCCACGACCTCCATCTTCTTGACGGTCTTGCCGCGCGAGAACTCCATCTCGTAGGTGTTGCCATCGCGACGAACCTGAACGACCACGCGCTTGGACAGTGCGTTGACGACGGAGATGCCCACACCGTGCAAGCCACCCGAGACCTTATAGGCCGAGTTATCGAACTTACCGCCGGCGTGCAAGATCGTCATGACGACCTCGAGCGTCGGGATCTTTTTAACAGGGTGCTCGTCGACGGGGATGCCACGCCCGTTGTCGACGACCGTGATGGAGTTGTCGGCGTGGACCGTCACCTGGATCTCGGTGCAGAAACCGGCCATGGCCTCGTCGACGGAGTTGTCAACGATCTCCCACACCAGGTGATGCAGACCGCTGGCGCTCGTCGAGCCGATATACATGCCCGGGCGCTTACGAACGGCCTCGAGACCTTCGAGAATCTTAATCTCGCCGCCATCGTAATCGTTTTCGTTTGCCACACGTCCTCCTTCAGTCAAGAAAATGTGTACAGCCTTACTAGTTTATCGTAAAAAAATACCCTCGGGAACGAGGGTATTTGGCTCTACAAGGCCACCAGATGCGATTTAAGGCTCTTTTTTACTTTGCACGCCCTTGGCCCACTCGGCACTGGCTCTCATGGCATTCTCGAGGGCCTCGCGCAGTTTTTGGTCTTCGATGGGCGCCACTTGGCGCTCAATCTCGGTGCGCTCGGCCTCACTTAGGTCGGCGTGCGGGGCCGGCGGGCGCTCGGTCGTCGCCGGGCGCAGGCGCTCCTTGGCGGCGGGCGGCGTGTGACCGGGTGCGGTGGTTTTGAACACCAGGCCGTCCACATGCGCACCGGCGCGCTCCATGCGCGCGCGGATGATCTCACGCAACAGCGTCATTTCCTGCGTCCACGAGGGCGAATCGAGATATACCAGCAGCTCATTGGACTCGGGCAGGTAGCGCAGACCCGTCACATGCCGCCCCTCGCGCGTGCCCGAGCACACCGCGTTCCACGCGCGATAGACCGCGCGCGACTCCTCGGCGGCTTCCATCTGCGCACGGCGCTCAGGCGTCGCCGACGCCAGGATGCGCTGGCGCTCTGCGTTCAAAAACCCACTGAAGGCGACCGTCTCGCTCTCGCGCTCGTAATTAGCACGTCTCACCCATGCTCACCACCTTGGCTCGATCAAGCAGGTCATCGGTAAAGTATCCCAGGTTGGTCGTGGTTATGACCGTTTGGATATCATCGCCGATCAGCCGCAGAAAAGCACCGCGGCGCTCGCCGTCGAGCTCGCTCATCACGTCGTCCAGAAGCAACAGCGGAGCAGTACCCAGAACATCGCGAGCCACGGCCACCTCGGCCACCTTCCAGGACAGTACCAACGTTCGCTGCTGTCCTTGGCTGGCAAATGAACGGGCGGAGCGACCCGCAACGGTAAACTCAATCTCGTCGCGATGCGGTCCCACCAACGTCACGCCGCGGCGAATTTCCTCGTCGGCGTGCCCATCAAGGGCAGCCAGCATGCGCTCGTACGCCCAGCCCTTCAGCTCTTCGCGATCCTCGACCTGGGGCAAATCCCCCAGCGTGGATGCATAGGACACGTTGGCGGCTTCACCGGACGCCACTTGCCCGTAGGCAGTACGCACATGGCCCGCCAGCCGGTCGAGCAGGGCCAACCGGTGCACGAGCAGAGCCGCGCCCGCGCGGGCAATCGAATCGTTCCACGCGCCGAGCATCTCGCGGCAGCACCAGGTTTCCTTGAGCAAGGCGTTGCGCTGGGTCACGCAGCGACCATAGGTGCTCGCAAGATCGGCATAGCGTGCGCTCAGTTGCATGCCAAAGTCGTCGAGGGCGGCGCGGCGCACACTGGCGCCTCGCTTAACCATGTCCAGATGGTCGGGGCAAAACAGCACGCTCGGCAGAACCCCGCGCACACCGGCGGCAGAGCATCTCTTGCCGTTGCGGCTAAACGAGCGTTTACCGTCCTCCGCACTCAATCCCATATCAAGTACGCGGCCGTCGCCCTCGAGCCTCAGCTCGATCTTGCACGAGCCCACGCCATCATGGACGAGCTCGGCTGCGGTCGGATGCCTAAACGAGGCGCCGCTCGTCAGCAGCTGCAGCGCCTCTATGAGATTGGTCTTTCCCGCCGCGTTGGGTCCCGCAAGTATCGTCACGCCCTCGTCCAGGGCAAGACGATAGCTCTCGAAACTGCGGTAGTGCGCGACGGAAAGATCGCGGGCGAACATGGTCATGGCGCAGCGCTAGATGCGAACCGGCATGACCAGGTACAGGTAGTTGATCTTGTCGTAGGACTTGAAGATGCCCGCCTGCGAGTAGCTCTTGAGCTCCAGCGTGATCTCCTTCTCCTTGGACAGGGCATTGAGGCAGCCGAAGATGTAGTGGTAGTTGAAGGCGATGGTACCCGACTCGCCCTCGGCCTCGACATCGATCGTCTCCTGCGCAAGGTCCTGGTCATTGGAGATGGAGGACAGGCCCATCTGCCCGTTCTCGACATCAATCTCGAACTTGACGGCGGGGTTGGCGCTCGCGATAACGGCCACGCGCTTGAGGGCGGCGTTAAAGGCGGCGACGTCGATCTTGACGCTCGTCACGCACGAATCGGGGATGAGCTGCTTGTAATTGGGGTACACGCCCTCGATGCGGCGCGACACGTAGGTGGTGTTGCCGGCCTCAAAGACGACCTGGGTGTCGGTAGCCCCGATCATGATGGTCGCCTGGCTGGCCATGATGTTCAGTGCGTCGTTAAAAGCGTCAGCCGGAACGTTGAGCTCAAAGGAACCCTCGAGGGTCGAGGTCTCGACCTGCGTATCGCACACGGCCAAGCGGAAGGAATCGGTCGCCACCAGGCGCACGGTGTTGTTCTCGACCTTCATGTGCACGCCGCCCAGGATGGGGCGGGCCTTGTCGGTCGAGGTGACGCGCCATACGCGGCCGACCATCTCGGACAAGATATCGGTCGGCAGTTCCACGGCACTCTCGATGGCATAGGCCGGAAACTCGGGGAAGTCATTAGCATCGAGCGTGTTCAGCCTAAAAGAGCTTTTCTCGCAACCAATCAGCACCTGGCGCTCGGACAGCTCAAAGGTGACCGGGGCGTCGGGGAGGGTCTTGGTGATATTGGAGAGCATCTTACAGGGGATAACCATCTCGCCCTCTTCTTCGACATGCGCAGCGATGCGATGACGGATCGAGATGGTGTAGTTAGAGGTCTGGAATTCCAAGATGCCGTCTTGGGCCTTAACGAGCACGCCCGACAGGATGGGAAGGGTGGATGCCGAAGCGACACCCTTCATAACGACGCCGATGGCTTGTGTAAGCGAGCTCTGGCTGACGGTGAACTTCATCTTTTAATACCTTTCTATAGATATAAATATCTTAATAATAGTAATAGCACTGACGAAACTGTTGATTACTCCCAAAGACGCAGGTCAGACCCAGAAAGAGAATCGACAGCAACCTGTGTGCAACGGGGGTGGTTTTCAACGTTCAAAACCTGCGCAAAACTTTTCATCACCGCGGGTTGGGTTTTAGACACCTTATGCCCGTGGTTTCGACAAGTTTTCAACAGGTGTCTCTATTTCCCTACGAGCGCAGTGTAATTTTATCGCGCAGCGACTTGAGGTCTTCGGTGACGGTGCGGTCTTCCTGGATCATCTTCTGGACCTTTTTGTAGCTCGTGCTGACGGTCGAGTGGTTGCGGTTGCCAAATTCGGCGCCCACCGCCGTGGTGGTCATCTCGCACATCTCGATGGCCAGGTAGATAGCGATATGGCGTGCTTTGGCGATATTGGCGTTGCGACGCGGGCCGATGAGCTCCTCGTGCGTCACGCCGTACTGCTCTTCAATGACGGACTGAACCGTTTGCACGTTGATCTTTTTGGCCGATGTGTCGAAGTACTGGCTGGCGATGGTGTCGATATCGTCAAAGGTGAGCTCCCCGCCCTCGCGCTCGCGGTCGCCCGCCTCGCCGGCGCAGCGCTCGCAAAAGCTCTCGAGTTCGCGGATGTTGGTGCCCGAGACTTCGGCCATGTGTTTAAAGTGCTCGTCGGTCAGGTGCCCGCCGTCGCCCCCATAGGCCGCCAGCAGCGAGTCGTCGCCTGCTTCGGGAGCGGCGATGATGGTGTTCTCGTAATAGCGCTGCAAGATCTTGTATTTCATCTCGTAGCTGGGCTCTGCGACCAGGCAGAGCATGCCGGCGTTGAAGCGGCTGGTCAGACGCTCGTCCATGCTCAGGTCCTTGGGAGCGCGGTCTGCCGCGATAACGACCTTCTTGTTATTGCGGATGAACTCGTCCATGAGCTGGAAAAAGTAGTCCACGCTCGCGCGCTTGCCGATGATGTTTTGGATGTCATCGATGATGAGCACGTCCACGCCGTGGTACGCCTGCATGATGGGGGCGTTGCTCTTCTTTTGGCGGTCGAACTCGGTCATCAGGTCGTCCAGATATGCCTGGGAGTTGGCATACTTGACCTTGATCTCGGGCGACTTCTCGGCGAGCTCGTTTTTGATGGCAAGCAGCAGGTGCGTCTTGCCCAGGCCCGATTTGCCGTAGATGAACAGCGATGTGCACGCGCCGCGCTCGTCCGCGAGGGCGGCAAACTTGAGTGCCGAGCGATAGGCATGGCTGTTCTCGGGGCCGTAGACAAAGTTCTCAAAGGTAAATTTTGAGTTCGCGGCGAGCGGGGCTCCATCCGTATTCTGCTCGGCCGGCACGGTCGGTGCTGGCATGGGTGAAGCGGGGGTCGCAGCTTGCGTGGATTTAGTTGGCGCTCCGCCCTTCATCTGGTTCATCATGCGACGAAAATCATCGGCCGAGAGCGTGTTTTTGATTGCAATGCCCGAATCCGCGCCCGCCGCTGCGTCGTGAGCGATGGGCATGTGCGTGACGGGTGCGTTCGTTGACGTCGCCGCCGCGGTTGGCAACGGTGCCATGGTTTCACGGGAAACATCACCGTGCTGGTGCTCGATTGTCGGCGCGTCGCCTGCGGAGGCCGGCACCGCCGGGGAAGCAGCGGGAGCCGTGGCGGGCGCCGTCGCGGCAGCGGATTCCGTTGCGGCGCCTTGCGGTGCCACGATGTCGAGCGCGATCGGTGCAAAGGCGATTTCTTCCAGATAGGCCTCAATAGTCGGCTGATGCTTTTTGAGCTGCGCGATGGCAAAGCGCGAGGGTGCCTCGATCGTGAGCGTATCTTCGGTCAGGCTTATGGCGCGCGATTGCCCCAGCATGTTGATGAGGCGTGCATCTTGGCCGTCGCGCTGGCAAAAGGCGATGGCGTCCCCCAGGATGATGCTTGCTTCCTCGTCCACTGTCTCTCCCGTTCTTTAGCTCTGAGCTCGCACGCGAGCGGCGCCGAGTTCGGTCAGATGGTATTTCTGGCCATGCTTGATGACCAAGCCAGCCTGCGCCAAGTCATTGAGCGTGCGTGACCAAGTGGGGGCCGAGTTTCCAAACGCCCTCGCCAGATCGGTTGCACCGCACGCTTGATTTTGCGCCAAATAGCCTAGTGCGGCGTTGCCGCGATCGCTTACGAACACGTCCGGTTGTGGCTGCGCATACTGATTTGCTGCATTAGGATACATCATTTGAGCTGCTGGTTGTTGAGAACTCTGCATCGGCGGCATTTGCTGTTGAAAACTTTGAGGCCACTGTTGGTAAGGCTGCGGAGGCATCTGCTGGGCCCAGGGGTTGTACTGCTGCTGCGGCATCTGCTGGTACGGCTGCTGATATCCCTGCTGGTACTGCTGCGGGAACTGCTGGCCGTACCCCAGCGGCGGCATCTGTTGATATGGATATCCCTGTTGGTACGGCTGATAGCCCATTTGCTGGCCACCCGGTGCGCCCGTCGCCTGCTGCATTGCTGCTGCATCCTGATCCGCCAGCGGCACGGCCTCTGGCATGTTTGGCGGCATCGACATCGATGTCGCCTGGGGCTCTTGTGTGGGAAGCATTCCGGGCTGCTGCATCTGCCTCACGGGGGGCTGCATCTGCTGCGTTGCCATGGGCTGCTGCGCAAAAGCTCCCGGCAGGGGATATGTGGGCTGCTCCGTCTCGGGCCGCACGGCAGCACCGCGTCCGCCGGCACGCTCGATTTCCTGCACTCGTTTAGGGTTCAGGCTTACCGTAACCACGGTGCCGTTGCCCATGTTGTCCTCGATGGATACGGCACCGCCGGCGTTTTCCAAATACTCCTGCACCATGGGAAACCCTGCTCCGGTTCCACGGATATAGCGCTTCATCTTGCTGTTTGCGCTGGTAACGCCAAAGTCGAAAGCGCGTTCCTTGTCGTCGATGCCGGGTCCTTGATCAGCAAAGCGGATGGTGTCTCCGCCGTCCAGAATCGAGATGATGGGCTCGGCAAAGTGTGCGTGGATAAAGTTTTCGACAATCTCGCGGATGACCATGAGCGAGATGTGGCCACCTTGTTCTTTCATGCACTGGTAGACGGTGTTGGTCGTCTCTTCCAAATACGTGCGGACATCTTGCGGATCAATGACGATCACCCGCGGTGTCGACAGCATGTCGTCATAGACGGCGATGCGCGCGGCGTACATGGCTTTTGGCGCCTGCGTGGTCGTCTGCTCGCCTTCCGCACGCTCTTCGCGCACGCCGGTGATGTGCTCGTTGTCGGGTGCCGGGTCTCCGGAATCGACCATGGTGTAAAAGTCGTCAGACATGCCGCTCGCAATCTTTCAAAAGGTTTCGAACAAATAGTAGCTCACCGTGCAACGTTTCTCATCTTTCGACAACTTTTCAAAACTTGTTGAAAACTTTGGAAAACGGGCGAAAAGTTCTCAACATTGCCAACATGACCTGTTGAAAACTCGATGAAATATCGTGAAAGGTTGCCATGAGGCGCAAATTTCGGTTGTGCTTATGGGGGAACCGTGTGAACTGCGCAACCTTTTACCTTTGATTTCTTGACATTTGAACATTGATTTCCCTACAATCTTCAAGCTCACGTGTCTATATCTGCGTCCGCGTCCCCGCGGACACTCGAAATGCAGCAGGAGGAACTTAAGATGAAGCGTACGTATCAGCCTAATAAGCGTAAGCGTGCCAAGACCCATGGCTTCCGTGCCCGTATGGCCACTAAGGGTGGTCGTGCCGTGCTCGCCCGTCGTCGTGCCAAGGGCCGCAAGCGTCTCACTGTCTAGCAGCGATACACACATCTCGCATGAAGACTATTAAGTCTCGGCAAGATTTCGAGCATGTGTTCAGTCAGGGGCGTCGTTTCAATCACCCTCTGATTCGAATGACCATATGTGAATCGGTTGGCGAAGGCGACTCCGGAAGGGTCGCCTTCGTTGGTGCTAAGCGACTCGGTTGTGCCGTCGTGCGCAACCGATCTAAGCGTGTGATGCGCGAGGCCGCCCGCAGCTGCGGATTTCCCGTTGCGGGTTATGACATCATCTTGTTTGCAACTCCCAAGACGAGGGTTTCCTCGCCGCAGGAGATGGACAAGGCGTTGCGTTCGCTTATGAAGCGCGCCGGCGTTGCCGGGGAGGAGCGATGAGCAATCACGTTTTGCGACGTGTTGCCATCGCTCCTATTCGCATATATCAACAGGTTATTTCGCCCTTATTGCCTGACGCCTGCATTTATTACCCAACGTGCTCGCAATACGCCATCCAGGCGATTGAGAAGTACGGTGTTTTGAGAGGCTGCTGGCTTGCCGTGAGGCGCATCGCTCGCTGCAATCCCCTGCACGTCGGCGGTTATGACCCTGTGCCCTAGCGGGCACTCGCTATCGGAGGAAAACTTACATGTGGGATTGGATCGTTAACATCCTTTTCGAGCTGCTCAAGCTCATCCAGACCTTTGCGGTCGACTGGGGCCTGTCCATCATCATCCTGGTGGTCATCATCCGTCTGCTGCTGACGCCGCTCATGCTCAAGTCGACCAAGTCGACGGCTCGCATGCAGGTGCTGCAGCCCAAGATGCTCGAGATCCAGGAGCGCTATGCCGACGATCCCCAGCGTCAGGCCGAGGAGATGCAGAAGTTCTACAGCGAGAACAAGTTCAACCCCATGGCTGGCTGTCTGCCGCTGCTGATTCAGATGCCTATCCTGTTCGCCCTGTTTACATTGCTGCGCAACCTGCCGCAGTACTTTAACGACGGCACGTTCTCGTTCTTCAACATCCTGCCCGACCTGACCACCACGCCGAGCGCTTCCTTTGCCGATGGCTTTATGGTTGCACTGCCTGCGCTGGTTTGCCTGATCCTGTTTGCCGTCCTGACCCTGATTCCGCAGCTCTATATGTCGCGCAACCAGACCGGCCAGCAGGCTCAGAGCATGCGTATGATGGCCGTTGTCATGACGGTCATGATGCTTTGGATGGGCTGGAGCCTTCCCGTTGGTGTTCTGCTGTACTACGACGTCTCGTCTGCTTGGCAGGTTATCCAGCAGATTTTTGTGACGCAGAAGGTCATCGACAAGGCGAAGGCCGATGAGGAGGAGCGTCTTAAGAACGCTCCGCTGCAGGTTGAGGTCACTCGTCGCGAGAAGAAGCCGCGCCCGCACAAGAAGAAGTAGTGGGATATCAATCTTATTTAGGTACCTAACTTTTGGAGTACGTTATGTCTGAAGAGATCATCGAGGATATGCTTGAGGAGGTTGCCCCGCAGGTCGCGGGCGATTATCCCGAGATTGCACAGCGCTACAAGGCTGGTGAAGAGCTGACCGATGAGGAGCTCGACACCATTGCCGATGTTGCGATTTCCATCCTGCGTTCCATCCTTTCGCACTTCGATGCCGCCAACTCTCCTATCGATGAGTATGAGGGCGACGAGGGTGAGCTGATTTTGGATGTAACGGCTCCCGACCTTGCTGTTCTCATTGGCCGTCATGGTCGCACTCTTGATGCTCTTCAGGTTATGTTCTCTTTGCTGGTGAGCCGCAAGCTTGGCTTTAGGTATCCGGTTGTAGTGGACGTCGAGGGATACAAGAGTCGCCGTCAGGATAAGGTCGCCTCCATGGCTCAGTCTGCTGCCGAGCGTGCCATCCGCACTCATAAGAGTGTTTCGCTTCCGCCCATGAATGCCTACGAGCGCCGACTGGTTCACATTGCACTTCGTGGCAACGATGCAGTCGATACTCATTCTGAGGGTTCTGACCCTGATCGCCATGTGGTGATTGTTGCTCGATAATCTACTCGAGCTTATGCTAGGGGGACGTGGTTTCCACGTCCCCTTTTTTTGTCAAAAGTTCTCGATACGCTGATTTTTGTCAGAAAGGAGCTTCTGTTGTTTGTACTTACCGATCAGCAGGCTGACGAGATGTTGAGTCGCCTAACTTCCTATTGCAAAGAATATTCCTTGAGCGTAACTGATATTGAGCTGAGGAAATGTATCCAGCATTTGGATTTGGTTCTAGAAACAAATAAGACAACCAATCTCACCCGTATTCTTAACGTAGAAGATGCTGCCGTACTTCATATCCTCGACTCACTTGTTTTGCTCCCCTATATCAATAAGGCTCCTGAGGGAGCTTTGCTCGATATGGGAACAGGTGCGGGCTTCCCTGGTATTCCATTAACCATAACCACGCATCGTAAAGCTACTTATATTGACTCTGTTGGCAAGAAGGTTGATGCGGTTAATTCCTTTGTCCATGCTCTTGGATTGAAACATGCTCATGCGGTTCATGATCGTCTTGAAGAATATGCTCGAAGCCATAAGAAGCAGTTCTCCGTTGTAACCGCCCGCGCACTGGCCCCTCTACCGATTCTTGTTGAGTATGCGGCTCCGTACCTGAAGGATGGAGGGCTATTTGTTATCACCAAGGGCAATCCTTCGGATGAGGAGCTTGCTTCCGGCATGTCAGCAGCTAAGATTTGCGGCTTCACTTTGCTTCTGAATGACGCAATTGATTTGCCTGAAGGCTTGGGTCACAGGGAGTTCATTGTTCTTAAGAAGAGTCATTCAGCATCCGTTTCATTGCCTCGTGCAAATGGCATGGCAAAGAAGAATCCGCTTGCCTAGATGTTTCACGTGAAACATAATGGATACTAACAGCTTGCAGTGTTTCACGTGAAACATAGCAGTTGCTATCGATTCGGAATGTTTCACGTGAAACATCCTCCGTTTGACAGCTATAATACACACCAGGAGGGACCGTGGGATTTCGCGACGTTAAGCGTTCTAAGAGCGCAAAAGACACGCGTATCATTGCAATCATCAATCAAAAAGGCGGCGTCGGTAAGTCAACGACGGCTGTAAACCTTGCAGCAGCACTGGGTGAGCAGGGTCGTAAGACACTGATTGTCGATTTTGATCCGCAGGGAAACAGCACCAGTGGATTCGGAATTGAAAAAGAAGACCTTGATCACTGCATCTATGATGCATTGTTGAATGATGTGCTGGCAGAATCGCTTGTTCTTGATACAAATTGCAAAAAGGTATTCGTAATTCCGGCTACAATTCAGCTTGCAGGCGCGGAAATTGAGCTCGTAAGCGCAATTGCTCGTGAAACCCGTCTCAAAGATTTGCTTGAGCCGATTCAGGACGAGTTCGATTTTATTTTCATTGACTGCCCTCCTTCGCTCGGCCTGCTTACTATCAACGCTTTGACCGCAGCAGACAGCGTTTTGATTCCGATCCAGTGCGAGTATTACGCACTCGAAGGCGTTACGAAGCTGCTTGAGTCAATGAAGATGGTCAAATCTCGTCTGAACAAGGGCTTAGACACCTACGGTGTGCTTATGACCATGTATGACTCGCGTACTTCTCTATCGAATCAGGTTGTTGAGGAGGTTCAATCGTACTTTGGTGATAAGGCATTTAAGACGTTGATCCCCCGTACGGTTAAAATCTCCGAAGCTCCGTCTTTTGGGGAACCGGTAATTACCTATGCACCTCAAAATAAGGGTGCAAAAGCATATATGAACCTTGCAAAAGAGGTGATCAAGCGTGCCTAGTGTAAAGAAACGTGGCGGATTGGGACGTGGACTCAATGCTTTGGTCTCAGAGGCCGAGTATGAGACCGGTGGTTCGGCTGCATCGGCTTCAAATGCCGCATCTGAAACAAAACTACCTATTGAGGATATCGTTCCCAACCCTAATCAGCCACGAATTCATTTTAACGAAACTGAACTTCGCGAGTTAAGCGAGTCAATCCAAGAGCACGGCGTTTTGCAGCCGCTTTTGGTTCGCAAGCATGGAAACGGCTATGAGATCATCGCTGGTGAGCGTCGTTACCAGGCGTCAAAGCTTGCTGGCCTTGAAGAATTGCCAGTCATCATTAAAGAGGTAAATGATGAAGAGATGCTGGCTCTTGCTCTTATCGAAAACCTTCAGCGTTCTGATCTGAATCCCGTCGAAGAGGCTAAGGGCTATCGCCAACTCATTGATGCCAGCGGGATGACCCAGGAGGCATTGTCGAAGGCAGTAAGCAAGTCACGCTCTGCAATTACAAACTCGCTGCGTCTTCTCGATCTCCCCGAAGTAGTTCAGCAGATGATTTTTGAGGGCAAACTTACTGCTGGTCATGCACGTGCGATTCTTGCAGTTCCCTATGAGGACGCGCGTATTCGACTTGCAGAGAAAGTTGTTGCAGAGGGCCTTTCCGTAAGAGCGACAGAAAATCTTGCTCCGTTGTTTTCTGCCGGAGAGACACCTAAGACGCCAAGGCCTGCAACGCCTCAGTCCTTTAAAAAGGCTGCCCGTGTGCTTCGTCAGGTATTTAATACCAACGTGCGTGTGAAGAGCTCGCGTGGAAAGAATAAGATTGAGATTGAGTTTAAAGACGAGGAAGAGCTCTCTCGTATTCTTGGCGAAATGATTCAGTTTGATCAAGGAGGCCAAGATGAGGAATAAGATTTTAACAGCGATTGCATTGGTGACGACTGTCGCGGCTGGTGCCTTTGCTGGCTATAAGATCGCGACAGACGATGAACTTCGAGGTCGTTTGCTTCGTGGCGCGCAAGATATCGTCGATACTTCCAAAAAGAAAATGGATGTTATGACGGAAGATGTTGCCATGCGTACTGCTCAGGTAACGAAGAATCCCAAGATTAATCAAGGTTGGGTCAGCAACCAATGGGAAAATGTAGGCTATTAGGTACCTAACAATTACTCAGCATTTTTTGGGGGGTCCTTGTCTGATTCATGAGACAAGGACCCCTTATTTTGGCCGTAAAAAATGGGACAGGTAGCAGCTGATTCAAAATTAAGGTCAATAAATGAAACGACCCCGGTTGCATATTCTGTAACCGGGGTCGTTCGATGTTTCACATGAAACGTTTTGGGATGCGACTCCCCTATGCGTTCTTCTGAACTTTGAAGCGCTGCTTCAGCTGTCCGCAAGCGGCGTCAATATCGTTACCACGGGAGTTACGAATCGTGGTCTCGATGCCACGGGACTCAAGACGACGCTGAAGATCCTCAACCTTGTGAATCGGCGACGGCTTGAGCGGGCTACCCTCGATGTCGTTAAGCTGAATGAGGTTAACGTGGCACAGCGTTCCCTCGCAGAAGTCGCAGAGCGCCTGCATTTCGGGATTCGTATCGTTGACGCCTTCGATCATGGCATACTCATAGGTCGGGCGGCGGCCGGTCTTCTCGGTGTAGAGCTGAAGCGCTTCGTGAAGGCGAAGCAGCGTGTACTTCTTAACACCGGGCATGAGCTTATTGCGCGTCGACTGGATGGCGGAATGCAGGGAAACGGCAAGCGTGAACTGCTCGGGGATATCGGCAAATTTGCGAATACCGGGAATAACGCCGCTGGTAGAGACGGTGAGGTGACGAGCGCCGATACCGATGCCATCGGGGTCGTTGAGGATTCGCAGCGCCTTGAGAACCTCGTCGTAGTTGGCAAACGGCTCGCCCTGGCCCATGAAGACAACGCTCGTGGCGCGCTCGCCAAAGTCGTTGGATACATGAAGTACCTGGTCGACGATCTCTTGAGCGGTCAGAGAGCGCTTGAGGCCGTTGAGACCGGTAGCGCAAAAGGCACAGCCCATGCCACAGCCTGCCTGGGTGGAAACGCAGACGGAAAGCTTGTTACGACGGGGCATGCCGACGGTCTCGACGGAAACGCCGTCGTGGTACTCGAGCAGATACTTGCGAGAGCCATCTTTGGAAACCTGCTTGGTGAGTTCAGTCGGCGTGTCAAAGGCAAAAGCCTCTTTAAGCTGCTCGCGGAAAGCCTTGGGAAGGTTGGTCATATCGTCAAACGAACAAACGTTCTTCTCAAAGACCCATTCGATGAGCTGCTTCGCGCGGAAGGCGGGCTGGCCAAGCTCGGCCACGAGCTCGCGAATATCGTTTTGGCTCAAGTCGCGAATGTCCTGAGATTTAGTCCTGGGATTCATGGAAGCCTTTCGATTTTGGGGAAACGTAGAGGGTATCGCTACAATATGGTATCAGCTGCAGAAATTATAGAGGAGGAGTCTGCCCATGCCGGGTAAAAGCCTAGAGAACATGCACGTAGCGGTCTTGGCGGGCGGTCATTCCGCTGAGCGCGAGATCTCGCTCAATTCGGGAAAGAACGTCGTGGTTGCCTTGAAGGAGGCCGGCTACACTTCGGTGGAGCTGCTCGACACGGCTGCCGATGATTTTATGGTAACCATGGCGACCGGCGGCTTTGACGTGGCGTTTATCGCCATGCACGGTGCCGGCGGCGAGGATGGCGCCATGCAAGGCGCCATGGAGACCCTGGGTATCCCCTACACGGCTTCGGGCGTGCTTGCCAGCGCCTGCGGTGCCGACAAGGAGGTCTCTAAGCTCCTGTACGCCAAGGCGGGCATTCCCATTGCCCCCGGCCTTGCGCTCGAGGTGGGCGATGAAGTCGATATCGATCATATCGTCGAGGTTTGTGGCGAGCGCTGCTTTGTGAAGCCGGCCGTCAACGGTTCCAGCTATGGCATTTCCCTGGTCCATGAGCCCTCCGAGCTGCCCGCGGCAATCGCCAAGGCGTTTGAGTACGGCGACAAAGTGCTGGTCGAGAAGTGTATCGAGGGTACCGAGATCACCGTCGGCGTATACGGCGAGGACGACGTGCGCGCTCTGCCGATTGTCGAGATTCGTAAGCCCAAGGACTGCGAGTTCTACGATCTGGACGTGAAGTATGTCGACCCTACAGACATCCATCGCATTCCGGCGCAGATTTCGCCCGAGAATTACGCTCGTGCTCAGGAGCTTGCCTGTGCCGCTCACAAGGCTCTCGGTTGCCTGGGTATCTCGCGCAGCGACTTTATCGTGAGTGAGGACGGCCCCGTCATCCTCGAGACCAATACCATTCCCGGCATGACCGATACGTCGCTGTATCCGGATGAGATCCGCCACACCGACGACATAACGTTCCCGCAGGTCTGTGACAGCCTGATCCGTATGGGCCTTCGTCGAGCGGGCATTGCATGCTAATCGAGGACGCGGTTTCGTCAGGAACGCCGCAGTTTGTCATCGACTCCTATGCCACGCTAGCCGAACGCGCCAAAACGCAGTCCTTTGGCCTTATCGAGGAAGATGTGATTGTCCTCGATACCGAGACCACGGGTCTTTCGGTGCAGGACAATGAGCTGATCGAGATCTCGGCGGCCCGTCTTTCGGGCCGCGAGATCGTCGACCGTTTCGATACCTTCGTGCATCCCAAGCAGCTGATTCCCGCCGAGATTACCGAGCTCACGAGCATTACAAATGCCGACGTGGCAGATGCCCCGTCGGCCGTTGAGGCCGTCGCCGCTCTCGCCGATTTTGTCGGTGGTTGCCCGGTGATCGCACATAACGCCACGTTCGACCGCTCGTTTATCGAGTCGGTCAAAGGCGGCGTCAACGTGAGCGATATTTGGATCGATTCGCTGGCGCTGTCGCGCATCGCGCTTCCGCGCCTGGCCTCGCACAAGCTGTCTTTTATGGCCGATCTGTTTGGCTGTGACTCGGTATCACACCGTGCCAATGCCGACGTCGACGCCCTGTGTGGCGTATGGCGCGTGTTGCTCGTGGCGCTCACCGACTTGCCCCAGGGCCTCATGGCGCGCCTAGCCGACATGCATCCGGATGTGCCTTGGTCCTATCGTCCTATCTTCTCATTCTTGGCGGGGCAGAACCCTGGTTCTATCTTCTCTCTCAGCGCCGCTCGTACTGACGTTCTCAAGGCCGATCGCGCCGACGATCGGGTGGACGCCGACGAACTGCCGGTCCTCAAGATGCCGAGTCGTGAGGAGATTGAGGCAGACTATGCGCCAGGTGGCCTGGTCAATCGCATGTACCCCACCTACGAGCCGCGTGATGAGCAGATCGCGATGGCGCTCGAGGTCCGCGATGCGCTGGTCACGGGCACTCATCGTGTAATTGAGGCGGGCACGGGCGTCGGCAAATCGATGGCCTATCTGGTACCTTTTGCCGAGGCAGCGCGCCGTAACAACATCACGGTTGGTATTGCGACCAAATCGAACAATCTTGCCGACCAGCTCATGTACCATGAGCTGCCAAAACTTGCCGAGCAACTGGACGGTGGTCTGTCATTTTGCGCTCTCAAGGGGTATGACCACTATCCGTGCCTGCGCAAGCTTGAGCGCATGAGCCGCGGCCAGGTCGAGATTACCACCAAGCGCGATCCGGCGGACACGCTCACGGCGGTCGCGGTCATTATGGCGTACGTCTGCCAATCAGCCGATGGCGACCTCGACTCGCTTGGCATTCGGTGGCGCAGCGTCAACCGCCCCGACTTTACGACGGCCTCGCGCGAGTGTGCTCGTCGCCTCTGCCCGTTTTTCCCTGATAAATGTTTGGTCCACGGTGCTCGCCGTCGTGCGGCGCATGCCGATGTGGTGGTCACCAACCATTCCCTGCTGTTCCGCAATGTCGCGGCCGAGGGCAGGATTTTGCCTCCGATTCGTCATTGGGTAATCGACGAGGCCCATTCCATCGAGCGCGAGGCACGCCGTCAGTGGGCGCGCGTGGTGTCGGCGGACGAATCACGCGTTCTGTTTGAGCGCCTGGGTGGCTCGAGCACCGGCGCGCTAAGCCAGGTTTCCCGTGATTTGGCAACCTCCGAGGGCTCTACGCTCTATCTGGGCCTTACTGCCAAGGCGACGTCGACGGTTGCGCGCGCGAGCATGGCAATCGCCGACGTGTTCGATGGCGTTCGCGAGCTCGGCCGCCGTGCCCGTGGGGGTTATGACAATGCCAATCTATGGATTGGCCCCGAGCTGCGCGAATCTGACGACTGGCATGATTTCTTACAGTCGGCCTACGCTGCCATCGACGCATTGGAACAAGCTGACAAGAGCGTCGACGCGCTGGTGCAAGCCGTCGCTGCCGACAAGCCCGAGGTTGTTGTCGACTTGGGTGATATCTCGCGTCGCCTGCACGAGCTGGCCGAGAACCTCAAACTCATCATCGACGGCACCGATGAACACTACGTGTATTCGCTGCAGGTCAATCGCAGGTTGCGTGCCGGCGGAGAGTCAATGACCGCAGAGCGCATCGACATTGGCGAGGCCTTGGCAACCGAGTGGCTGCCCGAGGTTCACACGGCTATCTTTGCCTCGGCGACCATGACGGTGTCCAAAAGCTTTGAACACTTTAACCACGCGGTCGGCCTCGATCGCATCGGTGCTTCAACATCTTCATCGCTGCACTTGGACTCGAGCTACGACTTCGATTCGAACATGGCTGTAGTCGTTGCGGGCGATATCCCCGATCCGCGCGATCGCGAGAGCTATCTTACGGCGCTCGAGCGCGTGCTGGTCGACGCCCATCTTGCCATGGGCGGATCGGTGCTCACGCTGTTCACCAATCGGCGCGACATGGAAGACCTGTACACCCGCGTTGAGCCCAAGATGGCCCGTGCGGGTCTGGAACTCAACTGTCAGCAGCGCAACTCATCTCCCCGTCGCCTGCGCGACCGGTTTATCAACGAGCCGACCTCGTCGCTTTTTGCGCTTAAGGCCTTCTGGGAGGGATTCGACGCCAGCGGCGAGACGCTGCGCTGCGTCATCATTCCCAAGCTGCCGTTCTCGAGCCCCACGGACCCGCTCTCGTGCGAGCGCAACCTGCGCGAAGACCGCGCTTGGGCGCGCTATTCGCTGCCCGAGGCGGTGCTCGAGGTCAAGCAGGCGGCCGGCCGCCTTATCCGCTCGTCGACCGATTGCGGCGTGCTGATTCTGGCCGACCCGCGCCTGGTGACGAAGGGCTACGGAAAGAAGTTCTTAACGTCGCTGCCCACGAGCTCCTACCAGCGCATCGAATCGGCGCAGATCGGGCACTATCTGCAACTGTGGCGCGCACGCCACGAGCGGCGGCGCTAAAGCGGACAGACGAGGGTTTTTGCCATATCGCACAGACGCTTTGACAGGGCGGGGTCATCCAAGATGCGGATGGCTCCGCCCGCTGCGATTACCTGGCTCAGTAGCCAACGCTCGGAGCCGTAATGCACGGTTACCATTGCCATGTCTGCCCCGCTGCGCTCGATTAGGGTGATGCCGGCCCAGTCCAGATGCTCCGCCATATCGAATGGCATCAAGAGCTTTGCGCTACGCTGCGTCCGGGCAAGGGAATCGTGGAGGGATGCGACGTCCGGTGCGTGAGACACGACGGATTCTTCCGTCAAGGTGAGTCCCTCGATTTTATCCATGCGATAGATGCGCTGCTCATCGACTGCGATGTCCCAGGCAATCAGGTATGTTTGGTCGCCGTTTGCCGTAATGCGCAAGGGGTCGACCAGACGCTCGCGTGGCCGTGCATCGTCCATCGAGCGATACGAGATGCGGCAGCGAACGCCGTCCTGAATGGCGCAGCTCAGCTGCTGCCAGTGCGACCCGTGGTTGACGGTGTCAAAGACGCGCTGGTTATAGCCGAGCTCTTCGGGTAGAAGGGCATGTCGAATCCGAGCTGCCGTCTGCGGCTCGATCCCCAACGATTCAAGTTCATGGTTGAGCACAGCGCCCTCGGCGGCACTCAGGCGCAACGGTAGCACACGCCCGGCGTCACCGGTGAGGACCACACGCTCGCCGCGGCATTCGCAGATGATGCGCGCGCCCGATTCTCGGTCCGCGAGCGTCGAGACGATCTCGAGAATTTCGTCGAGCGACACCCCCGTGATGTCAAAGCGGCTGCAAATCTCGGTTCGTGTCATGCCGTTCTCGCCGGCGGCGTAGAGGGCCTCCATGATGTCGATGGCGCGCGAGAGCCTCTGCTCGCTGGTGAGTTTACGCACGGGCATGCTCGTGCACCGTCCTTTCAATGAGTTGGTTCCACGCCTGCTTGAGCGATTTGGGGGCCACGGGCCTCATGCCGTCCATGGCGTGGGCCATGCAAAATGAGGCGGCGGCTTCAAGATCGCGCACGTCAACGGTCCAGGTCCATCCCGCATCGGTGTGCGCGAGTTGGCCTCGCCCGCGCGTGAGGCCGTTGATCATATCGATCTGCGTCTGAGGGGCGAACGAGAACGTGGCTGCAACGGGCGGTCGGTCGGCAAAATCGAATTCAAAGAACAGATAGTCGTTGAGATTGAAGTCCGCGGGGATGACGTAGGCCTTCGAAGGACGCCAAGCGCGAACGATACGGTCGCAGCGGAATGTCCTGATGTCGTCGGTGACGTTGTCGAGGCCGCAGAAGTACGCCACGCCCTCGCGCTCGAACATGCCGTATACGCAGACGGTACGTTCTTTCTGCTCGCCGCGTCCGTTCTGATATAAAAATCGCAGCGCGCATCGCTCGGCAAAGGCGCTCCATACCGCATCGACGGTGGGAGAGCGGCGGATCGGCGCCTCGTCCACCGTCGTCCTACCGGTGAGGTAGGCAATCTTGGAGCGAATATCGGCAAGCGGTGCGGCAAAAGTGGATGAGCCGGCCGCTAGTGTCTGGTCGATGGCGTTGAGCAGGATATCGGCGTCGTCTGCGGTGATGAGGCCGCCTGCTGCAAAGGTGTGCTCGCGGTCGATTGTCCACGAGCTTTCCTCGGTCTCCTGCGCACCGGCGGGGCGAACCTCCTTGATTAAGATGCCACGCTCGAGCAGTTTGTCACGATCGCGCCGAAACTTGCGCTTATCCGAGTCGATGTTGCCGGAGCCATATCCCAGGTCGGAATCCAAGACGATCTGCTCGGTCGTCAGCGGTTCGGGAGAGCTATTGAGCACAAAGAAAAGATTGAGGATGCGCTGAGCCGTTTTATCGAAACTGGGTTCCGAATTTCCCTTTTTAATTGTCGCGGTCGCGTCGCTTGCCGTCATAGAGTCCTCGCATGAGAAGGTGGTTTGCTGCCATGATTTTAGTCCGATATGGAGATTAGGCTATATCCTTGTCCGCTCGGGGCGTTAAGATGGCCCGAATTCGGTCGTTTGCGCTCGCTCGGGGTATACTTTCGACTATATACGGTTCTAATGTGCATGCATTGGGCCTATTTGTCGGATTATGGATGTGGAGCGCACATGGCGAACACCCAGAACTATATTAACCACCTGCTGCAGAACACCGGCATTACGCCGGCATGCAGCGAAGAAGAGCGCTTGGCTGCCGAGGATATCGCTCAGATCTTCCGCAACCACGGCTTTGATCCCGAGGTTCAGGAGTTCAATGCCCCGGCGCCCAGTAGGTTGGCATTTGCCGTTACCGGTATTCTTGCGTTTGCCGGTGCTCTGCTGATGGGCATCGGCGGCGGTATTGGCTTGGTCGGCACCTTGCTGGCCATTGTCGGTGCCGTGCTCTACGTGCTCGAGCGCACGGGCCACCCCGTGGTTTCGCGCCTGGGCAAGACGGGCGTGAGCCAAAATGTCATCGCCTACCACAAAGCCTCGGGCCCGCTCGCGTCTCCGCGCAACCGCCCGGTGGTCGTTGTCGCACACTACGACTCTCCCCGTGCTGAGCTACTCGCCCGCGAGCCCTATGCTTCGTATCGTGCGCTCATCGCCAAGCTGTTGCCTGTTGCCACGGTTGCCCCTGCTGCCGTTGCCATCCTGCGCATCCTGCCGCTCCCCGGCGCGCTCAAGGTTCTGCTGTGGATTGTCGCGATCCTCGCTTCCCTCGTTGCACTTGCCAACGCGGCAAACATCATCTCTAACCGCCACGTTCTTCCCTATACGTCCGGCGCGGTGTGCAACAAGTCTTCTGTCGCCGCTATGCTCGGCGTTATGGACAACGTTGCTCCCTTCCAGGGCGAAAACGAGTTTCCCGACGATGTTCCGTTCGATACCTATTTTGGGGAGCAAAAGCGTCGTGCCGAGGAAATGGCGCGCGCAGCGGCGGAGTATGCCGCGGCCCAGCAGCAAAACGACTACGGCAACACCATCGAGTATGAAGAGCCTACCTACGCCGAGGACGAGTTCGGTCAGCCGATTGCTCCCGACGCTCAAACCGAGCCCGAACAGGGCGAGGCTTTCGACGAGCAGATCGAGGGCTTTGAGGGTGCGTCTGCCGACGAGACGCTGATTGGCGCCATCGTGCCCGAGGATCAGAACCAGGCTGCCCAGGCCGAAGAGTTCAATGACGAGGTTCCCGCTGCCGAGCCGACGGAGGAGCCTGCCGCGGCCGAGCCCAAGCTCTATCGCAATGCCGCCGGCAACATCCGCTTTGGTTCGGATGCCATCCGTGCGCTCGGAATGCTTCCCGAGTCCTGCACGCTCGATTACGAGGAGGGCGAGGAGCCGACGTTTGAGCCCGAGCCTGCCCCCGTTGTCACCGTGGGTGATGAGTCTGCCGCGGTTACCGCTGCCGTTGCCGAGCCCGAGGCGGTGTCCGCGATCGATCCCGCGGCAGGACTGGACATTTTGGCTCCCGCCGCGCCGGCGCAAGACGTTGCGGACGAGTCTGACGACGATTACGTTGAACAGCCGAGGCGCGTGTCTTACGAGAGCGATACTGATTTCTCGGCCGAGATTCCCGCGGCAACGCCCCATGCCGACATTGCATCCGCGTTCTCGTCGATTGGCGCCAGCGCTTCCAACTTCTTTAAGGGTGCGCTTGCAAAGGGCAAGAAATTTGTCGACGATTTCGAGGAGAAGCGCGCTGCCGCACGCGAGGCTGCCGAGCAGGAGGCTATCGCTCAGCAGCAGGCAGCCGAGGCGGCACGTGAGCACGCGGCGCAAGAGTTCGAGCAGAACGAGGCTATGCAGTCCGCGCCCGTCGACGCCGCCGAAGCTACAACGTCCTTTGAGTCCCAGCAACCGACGTCCGCGGATGTTGTTGAGGCAACAACGTCTTTCGAGGCTCAGCAGCACGTCGATAGCACCATGTCGTTTGATGCCGCGAAGTTCGATTCCACGATAACGTTTGAAAAGCAAGGCACCGCGATTGCCGAGCCCCTTCCTGTTTCCGATGAACAGGGCGACGCGGCAGACGATGACGAGCCTATTGATGCTGCCGAAATTCAGGATGCGACCGAGGACGAGCCCGTCGAGGCCAACTCTGACGAAGAACAATACGCGGCAGCCGAGCAAGATGAGTCGACCGAGGCCGAGCAGGAGGAAGTGCCTGCAGTTTCCGAGGCTCCCGAGACAGATGAGTCGAGGCCTTACTCCACGCAGATTTTCACCATGCCGACTCCGAGTGGTTCCGGTGCCACGGTTGCCAATGTCGCTCCCACCCAGGACGAAACGGTCGATTCCCTTATGGCCCAGATTTCCTCCCAGGCATCACCGCGTCCGCAGATGAATGTTCCCGATCCGGCGTCGGCTCCGTCGCCTGCGCCTTCCTCGTCTCCGCTGGCTTCGGTCCCCGATCCGTCGCTGCCGTCTATGAAGCAGGCAAACGTTGCGTCTCGCACGTCGCTGTTCGACCTTCCCGACCCCTCCGCACAGGTCAACGACCCCTTTGCTACTGCCCAGGGTCCCGAACCCACATCGGCACCCGTTGCGCCTCCTATGCCCGTTGCGTCGGGCGCGCAGCCGATCGAGACCATTTCGGCTCCCGCCCCGGCGGCACCCAAGTCTCGTAAGCGCGGCCTGGGTGGCCTGTTCGGCCGTAAAAAGAAAAACGAGCAGGGCAGCATGAGTGACTGGCTGGGCGTCGAAGACGATTACGATGCCAAGAAGTCCGGTCGCGGTATCGGTTCGTGGGATAACTTCGAGGACGATAACGATGGCTGGAAGGGTGGCGCTACGTCTTCCGATGGCGCTTCTTCCGAAGATATGCTCTCGGCTGTCGCCTCTATGGGCGATGATGAGCTGCTCGGTCACGATATCTGGTTTGTGGCAACGGGCGCCTCGGATTGTGATGGCGCCGGTATGAAGGCCTTCTTGGCTTCGCATCGCGATAAGCTCCGCGGCGTATTCTTTATCAATCTTGAATCCGTCGGCGCCGGTAGGCTTTCGGTGGTGACGGTCGAGGGCGAACAGCAGCTGCTCAAGGGCGATCGCCGCATCATGAACCTGGTCAGCAAGGTGTGCAAGTCGTTCCATGTCGATTGTGGCGCGCTCGAGATGCCCTATGCCAAGACCGATGCCTATGCCGCGCTCGAGGCGAGCCGCCGAGCCCTCACCATCGCCGGCGTGGACGGCACGCGTCTGGCTTGCGCTCGTACCGAGGACGACCTGCCCCACAATGTCAACCCGACGAACATTGCCACGGTATCCGAGGTCGTGACCGAGGTTATCCGCCGTTCGTAGACGGAGCTCTAAGGAGTCAACGTGTTTTCGTATATTAAGCGCCATTGGCCTGTCTACGTGATTTTGACCTTGATTGCCATTGCGTTAGGATTTGGGGCTGCCTACATCGTGGGTGCAAAGGGCTCGACCCCCGCCTCCGCAATCAGCGAAGAGGTGGAGCAAGAACAGAGTACGGGTGCCGATGGGATTCCTGAGTCCGAGCAGGCAATCGTTGATGGTGGATCTTCGTCTGCAGAGTAGATACGGCGATTTACATGATTGAAAGCGGGCGAGCCAGGGGACTGGCTCGCCCGCTTTTTCATCGCGCTAGCGCTTCTTTGGGATCGACCTAAGGCGAGCGAACCATAGGGCTGCGGCACCCGAGGTCAGGAGCGCGGTGATGCAAGCGGCGATGGGAACTGATCCTGTTGCCGGTAGGTCCTGCGGTAGGGTACAGCGTTGAATGACGCTGTCCTCGTCATGTGACTCAAGTTTATCGCCGCCACCGTTGCGGCAAAGATCGACGCGCGCGCTGTTGGTGAGTGCGGTTTGGGGCGTATAAGCCGACGTTGCCTGCATGTGTACGACTGCGCTCCGAGCGTCTGTGCCAAGGATTGCTTTGGCATCGTCAAGGTCGTCGTGCTCATCTTTGAGATCATCGCGGGTCCAAGAATCCGCATCGCTTCGAGTCGTAAAGTCGGCGGCTACCGCACCGTATTCAATTCGAATGCCCGTTACGACGGTATTGGACGCAAGGTGGAGTTCTTTCGCCTCGAGTGTGGTGGATTCCGTGGTCGAGATATCCGCCTTCCAGAGGTGCCAACCGTCGTAATCGACGAGGCGACAGTCCTCACCCAGGCTCTCTTTTACTTCGTCGGACTCAAGCCAAGGATTTTCGTGCCCATAGTCAAGTGTCGCGTTTGCCGGCTCATCGACGTCTGTCGAGTCCAACGGCGTCGTGCGATACCATACGTTGCACAGACCGTTGAGGTCGCCGATGGCGACGGGGGTTTCGATTGAGATGAATCTCGCTGTGCCGTCTTTGGCGCACTCAAGATCATCGGTAATCGTAAACTCGTCAACCCAAGTAGCGGAATCGTTTCGAGCATCGATGGTATAGGAGAAAAGCCCATCACTATTGGTTTGCGTCGTGGCGCGGTTTTTACCATCGCCGTTAGCCAACGGGCCCTTTTCGATAGGTTGGACAAGTTCCTGACGCTTGTCGACCTGCCCCTTGATCTCGATGGGCGCATCCTTCATCGCGACGGATTGGACTTCTCCCGTATCCTTTATTTCAAACGTTATCTCCTCGGCAAGGTCATAGGTCCGCGGAGACATCATTTCGCGCAACGAGTAGGTGCCGGGTGCAAGATGTTCGACGCGGTGCGGCTTGTCGGATGAGGTCCAGGAGTCTATTTCGGTTTTATCGGGACCATATAAGGTGAGTTGTGCGCCTTTCACTTCCTGCTCTCCGCTTGCATCGACCTTGGAGATATCAACCTTGGTGTAATCGTCGGATACGTTAAGCCGTGCTTCTACAACGGGTGTTTTCTGGTCGGCATAAGCGAGGTCTACGATATGGGGCGTCCGGTCGAGTAGGAAGCCGGTCGGCGCTTGAGTCTCGACAACCTCGTAGCGTGCGGTGCCAGATCCCAGCGGGAGGTCGTCCGCGCGTGCTTCTCCAGTTTCATCCGTCGTGACGGTCGCGACAGTCTCACCGTCGAGCGCGGCAATGCTACCGTCGGGGCGCACGATATCACTCGAGGCACGGATCTCAAAGACGGCGCCCGCGAGGCTGCTGCCGTCTATGGCATCGGTTTTAACGATCCTGATGTTTCCGGTCGCGGCGTGGTCATAATACGAGGCGATTGCAACGGGCGTTAGGTTCATGTCGGCGGGTATGTTTACCTCGATCTCTTCGCCGACAAGATAGGGCTCTTTGGCCGAGGTTTCGCGTACATAATAGGTGCCCGGCACGAGCGATTCGGGCAGTGTGACGGTCCCGGTCGCGTCAGTCGTAAAGGTGTCCATTACGTTATGTGCTGGATACCAGCAAGTTTGTGAGACAGGTTCGTGATTGCTGTCGAGGAGTTGGAAGGTGAATCCGGCTAGGGGAACAGAAGCGCCTGTTTGGGCATCGCGTTTTACAATCTGGAGATGCGTCGACAGCGCGTGGTTGTCCACGATATATTGAAGCTCGGTGCCGTCGGAAATCTGATTGGCCTCGACGGTCCATTCCCCTGCACGTTTAAAACCCTCGGGGACGGTTTCCGGAACCTCGCGAACCGTGTAGCCGGCGCGGTCGTATGGGATGGCTCCGTGGACACCGGCGGGTCGCTTGCCTGCGCCGAACCATGCTTCGGGCTGATCCTTGGTGGAGGCAACGCCATAGATGTTTGTGGTCAGTGTGCCAACAACCTGCTGAGAGCTGTTGCCAACAACCTCAAAGACAACACCACCCGCCGGCTGCTCCAGGCCGGATTGGTCGCTATTGCCGTAATCCTTGAATTTGGAAATCTCAAGGTCAAACGCAATGGGGATATCGGAAATGCGAGATTCGATCTCGACCACGCCTGAATCGCCGAGCTGGTCGGCTCCAACGGTATAGGTCCAGCTGTCGTTGGATGGCAGGTAGCCCTCGGGGGCTTTTGATTCGTAGATGGTAAAGGTTCCTAAGGGGACATCGGCGAGGGTGGCCCGGCCGCTTTCGTCGGTCGTGAGGATTTGCGCCCATCCAGAGGTTGATTGCGACACACACGTGAACTCTGCTCCTGCGAGTGAAGATCCCACCTGGGAGCCGGCATTCGTCGCGGCATCGAGTTTTACGATACGCAGGTCGATGGTGCCGGGCTGTTCATCAATGGCGACCTGCCCACCGTCATTTCCCGTGGTAAAGGCGATGCGATCACGACGGGGGACATAGCCGGCTGGCGCCTTCGTTTCAACTAAGTAGTATGCTGTGTTGGGCAGGAGTGTTGCTTGCGCCCGACCGTTGCTGTCCATCTGGATGGTGCCGACACGCGCGTCGCTGGCGCTCTCAAAAATATCGAATGTTGCCCCGGTAAACTGATAGGTATTGTTTCCGCTGGTAATGGCAGCGTTTGCAGACTGCTTTTGGAAGGAAACAGAGACCGCCGGCAGTACATAGAGCATGTCCTGACGTTTGCTGCCGCCCGATACGGCTCCTAGATAGCGCCGCGCGCGGTGCGGAGTGGCTTTGATGCTTCCTGATTTTGCGCTGTCGTGGAGCCACCGCGCAGCCGCCACGACTTCATTGTCGGCAGTAAAGTGTCCGCTCTTTGTTTTGCCCTGAGCGGTCGTGTAGGAGTAGGTGCCGTCGACATGGGTAGTGCCGTTGAGCATCCATACGGCAAGCTGGGTTGCGGCGCGGGCGCGATCGGGTGAAAGATGGTAGCCGCCAAACGACGTGGCGGTAGGATATCCGTGACAAACGATTGCCGCGAACTCGTCGTCGAGCCACACCCAGCCTTGATCAAAGTTGAGCCATGGGCCGCCCGGCTTGGTGGGGCCGGGGCGCTCCTGGTTCATGCAGTAGGCAATCGAGGCGTCTTGAGCTTCATACTTGCCGATGAAGAAGGGCCCACAATCATCGCTAATAGTGCGGAAGCCGAGCTGGTCGTAGCCATCGACGGCAAATGCGGCTCCCGGTGCCAGGCAGCCGAAAAGCAGGAAGAGGAGCAGGAGCAGCGGACCTGTTGCGATTGCGCTGTGGACAGAGTGCGTGGGTGCGTTGGACATGGCTGCTCCTTATCCCTCGTGCGCCGCACGGGGAGGCTGCGACGCGTAGGATGAGGCTACCCCCGAGGTTCATGCGGGTAAGTACCGGAGCCTGACCAAAAGCTTGCCCAATTTCTGACAAATTGAGCTCAAATACAACAATCAAGCAAAAGCGCAGGTAGAAGATAAGGAGAACAGGAGGTCAAAGGTCCTCGTCTCCACAATTGACGCGATTTTCAAACGAATCTCCACAGCTAAAACAAGCATCGCCACCCTTGTATCGAACAAGACAACCGCGTTATACTATCCCCCACATATGCGGGCATCGCCAAGTGGTAAGGCATCAGCTTCCCAAGCTGACACTCGCGGGTTCGAGTCCCGTTGCCCGCTCCAGTAAAAAGCACAAGCACGGCAGCGTTACGTTGCCGTGCTTTTTACTACCAAGCGCCGGGACTCGAACCCGCCAGGGTGCGAGCGTTAAGCAAACGCGAAGCGTTTGTAGCGAGCAGGCGAAGGCGCCGACAGGCGCCTGAAGCCGGTGCGGATTTGCGAAGCAAATACGCGGACGTCCCGTTGCCCGCTCCATGGAGCACAGAAGACCTCGGGACGGCCAATTCAACAAAGTCTTCCCCATCGTCTCCGTGAATCCGAGGGGCTCGCCTGAAGCCGGTGCGTATTTGCGAAGCAAATACGCAGACGTCCCGTTGCCCGCTCCAATTTCAAAATGTTAGGTTAATGCCTGTTGCCCATACTTGCACCTGCGCACGGTACAATGGTTGGGTTACGACCAACGTGCCAATAACCAAAAAGGAGCCGCTATGATCGATCGCTATACCCGCCCGGAGATGGGACACATCTTCTCCCTCGAGAACAAGTACGCCATTTGGCAGGAGATCGAGGTTCTGGCCTGCGAGGCCCAGGCGGAGCTCGGCAAGATCGGTATTTCCAAAGACGAGGCCCAGTGGATCCGCGACCATGCCAACTTTGAGAAGACGAAGGTCGATGAGATCGAGGAAGTCACGCGCCACGACGTCATTGCCTTCCTGACCAACATGAAGGAATACATCGATGCCGATATTCCCGAGGGCGACCCCAAGCCCAGCCGCTGGGTTCACTATGGCATGACCAGCTCCGATCTGGGCGACACAGCCCTGTGCTACCAGCTCACCCAGGCCTGTGACCTGATCATCGAGGACGTCAAGAAGCTCGGCGAGATTTGCAAGCGTCGCGCTTTCGAGGAACGCAATACGCTCTGTGCCGGCCGCACTCATGGCATCCACGCCGAGCCGATGACCTTCGGCATGAAGTTTGGCTCTTGGGCCTGGGAGCTCAAGCGCGATCTGGATCGTCTTGAGGATGCCCGCAAGAACGTTGCCTTTGGTGCCATCTCCGGTGCCGTAGGCACCTACAGCTCCATCGAGCCGTTTGTCGAGGAATATGTCTGCGAGCACCTGGGCCTGGTTCACGACCCGCTGTCCACGCAGGTTATTAGCCGCGATCATCACGCCTACCTCGCCGGCGTTCTTGCCACCACCGCGGCCACCTGTGAGCGCATCGCTACCGAGGTCCGCAATCTGCAGAAGACCGATACACTCGAGGCCGAGGAACCGTTCCGTAAGGGTCAAAAGGGCAGCTCCGCCATGCCGCACAAGCGCAACCCCATCACCATGGAGAAGGTCTGCGGCCTGTCGCGCGTCGTGAAGGCCAACGCGCAGGTTGCCTTCGACAACGTCGCCCTGTGGCACGAGCGTGACATTTCGCACTCCTCTGCCGAGCGCGTCGCCCAGGCCGACAGCTTCATCGCCCTCGACCACATGTTCCAGTGCCTCATTCGCGTTATCGACGGCCTGCAGCTGTACCCTGCTCGCATGATGGCCAACCTCAATAAGACCCGCGGCCTCATCTTCTCCTCCAAGGTGCTGCTCGCCCTCGTCGACACGGGCATCACCCGCGAGGACGCGTACGCCATTGTGCAGGAGAACGCCATGGCAACCTGGCACGAGGTACAGGATTGTGTCTCCGGCCCTACCTTTAAGGAGCGTCTCGAGGCTGACCCGCGCTGCACCGTCAGCCAGGAAAAGCTCGACGAGATCTTTGATCCGTGGGACTTCCTCACCCGTATCGACACGGTCTTTGATCGTCTGGAGCAGCTGAGCTTCGAGTAGGTTCGGGCATAACGTTAGCTTTTTAGGGCGCTTTGCTGGTAATGTGTGTTGCCGGCAAAGCGCCTCGTTGCATTTAGAGAAAGACGGGGATAATAGTCGTCTTGAATAACATTCTGAGAGGGGATCGCATGATTTCGTTTGATTACAAGCCTCAGGGCGTGTGTGCTCGCAATATTCACCTTGACCTTTCCGATGACGGCAACAAGGTGATGGGCGTTGAGTTTACCGGTGGCTGCGACGGCAATCTCAAGGCAATCTCCAAGCTGGTCGAGGGCGCTCCTGCCGATCGCGTAATTGAGGTTCTCGCTGGCAATACCTGCGGTATGAAAAAGACCTCCTGCGCCGACCAGCTTACACGCGCTATCGAGGCCGCTCGCGCCGAGATCGCCTAATGGGTATCGCCGATCACATCAAGAACGGAATATCGCGTCGCGGCTTCGTACTCGGTGGGGCTGCCGCGGGCGCTGCCACGGTGCTTGCCGGATGCTCGAAAAAAACGGGCACCAGCGATGATGCCGCCGGCGAGCCGCAGGTTATCAAGGATGATTCCAAAATCATCTCGATTACGGATGAGTACGAGGCAGTCGACATCGATCTTGAGCCGGCGGCGTCGTGGACGCTGCCTCTGGGTACGCTGCTGTACTACTGCGACGGCGATTACGCCGCGGCGATGATGGCGCCCGCATCGGCACTGCACGCCAACACACTCGGTGTGCTCAACCTGGGCGATGGCTCGCTTACCACATTAATCGAGGATCCTATCGAGGGCACGGGATATGCATTCTACGATGTCCGTGCCGGCGACGGCGTATTCGCGTGGGTTGAGATGAACTTTGCCAATTCATCGTGGAAGCTCTACGCTCAAAATCTGTCGGGCGCTTCGCTCTCTGGCGATGTGGTTGAGCTCGATCGAGGTGGCAAGGACTATGATCCGCCCCTGTTCACGGCGTTCGGGTCATCGGTCATCTGGTATAAAATGCCTTCGGCAGGCGGCAATAAAACGAGTAGTGATTCGTTTTGCTATCGTCGCTCGCTTGATGAATCTAAGGCCGAGACAATTTGGAAATCGACGGGCCGCTTTGCATCGGCCCCGCGCGCGAGCGACGGCATTTTGACCATCTCGCCGCGTGTCCGCAACGACGAGGGCGTCTACTACGGCATAACGGCAATCGATCTGACCGACGGCAACAACACCAAGCGTGCCCAGCTGGTCCTTCCCTCGTCAGTCTCGCCTTTCGAGGCCGTATATATGGGCGATACCTTCGTGTTTTCTATCGAGGCGGCCTATAGTGGTGTGGGCAGCCTGGGCAATATGGGCACGTATATCGGTAATGAGGGAGGGCCGTACCTCTTCCTGTCCCGCGAGCCGCTCGCATGTGCGGCTGGCAAGAAGAATAAATACCTTGTTAAGGTACAGGCGTCGCATTTCCTGATCGACACCTCTGCCAAGACCTATGGCTCGCTGCTGTCGCCCGACCGCGCTTTGGAGTATGGCGATTATCCAGCTACGGCGGGAAAATCGGACTCATTCCTTACGTACGCCACGGTGCGCAACAGCCAGGGTATACCAGAGACGGTCACTGCACGCCTATTCTCTCTTTAAGCTTAGAGGGGTTAAAAAGGCGCCAACAGGGGAATAAACGCGTTGTAATTGTGAGTACCGCCTGCCGAGCTGCCGCGTCATAGCGGCATCCGGCGGGCTCAGGTGCGTTAAAATGGGCTTGTTCTTAGCTAATTGAGACAGGGGGGCCGTGTTATGGCTTCAGATGCAAAAAAGATTCTGCTGGTCGAGGATGAGAAGGCAATCCGTGACGCCGTCGCTGCCTATCTCGAGCGCGAAGGCTACTGGGTTGTGGGCGTCGGCGACGGCCAGTCCGCGATCGAGGAGTTCGAGAAGCATCAGTTCGACCTGGTCGTGCTCGACCTTATGCTCCCCAAGATCCCCGGCGAGCGCGTTTGCCGCACCATTCGCGATACCTCGGATGTCCCCATCATCATGCTGACGGCTAAGGGCGAGATCGAGGACCGTATTATCGGTCTTGAGCTCGGCGCCGACGACTATCTGATTAAGCCGTTCTCGCCGCGCGAGCTCGTCGCCCGCGTTCGCGCTCTGTTCCGCCGTGCCCATCAGGCCGACGAGCCCGCCGTCGAGGTACTCGACTTCGGCGATCTGGTCATCGATATCTCGGGCCACAAGATCTTGGTCGAGGGCAAGGAAGTCGATCTGACGGCTTCCGAGTTTAAGCTGCTCACCACGCTTGCCCGCCATCCCGGCCGTGTGTATAACCGCATGGAGCTGGTCGAGAAAGTGCTCGGGTATGACTTTGAGGGCTATGAGCGCACCATCGATAGCCACGTGAAGAATCTTCGCGCCAAGCTGGGCGATGATCCCAAGAAGCCCAAGTGGCTCTACACCGTCCATGGTGTCGGCTATCGCTTCGAGGCTCCGGCCAAGACCGATAAGTCGGACGAGAAATAGGGAAATCACATATGACACCTGCGCGCTTTGAAATCGGACAAAAGCACAAGCAGGAGAGCGAGGCGGGTTCCAAGGCTAGTTGGAACACGCCTCGCTCCGATTCACGGCCAACGATGAGCTATCCCTCGCGCATGGCACTTGCTTTTGCTCTGACATCGCTCATGACGGTATTGGTGCTGGTGGGCGTTGTCTCTGTTGTGTGGGGCACGGTCTTTTCGGATTACACACGCTCCAATATCGTCGAAATCGCAAATTCCGCTGCCGAGAAGTTGGCAACCTCATATGAGGAAAACGGCTCTTGGACCGCGGGAGAACTGCGCACGGTCGCAACGTCGAGTTTGGTTTCCGACGATCTGGGCATGCAGGTCGTCAATAAAAAGGGTGTGATCGTTTATGACGATTCCTGGCCCTCGGCAAGCGCCACCGCCGATGTACGCGAAAACCAGGCTACGACCGACGACACGAGCGGCAAGAGGGCATCGCATAGCCCGGTCTCGTCTGCTCCAACCGACTCCGATAGCGTTGCTAACGTCGAGATTGTAACGTCTTCCGGCGAGCATGTCGGACAGGTAAAGCTGTGGGCCATCGGCTCCGACGCTCTGCTCACCAAGGCGGACTCTGCGTTTAGGGAGAAGACCTTTAACGCCATGGCCCTCGCCGCGGTTGTTGCAATCTGCATTTCGGTCGTTATCGGATCGCTCGTGTCGCGCATGCTCACCAAGCCGATTCATCGCATCACCAGTACCGCAAAGCAAATCCGTGACGGCGACCTGTCGGCTCGTACGGGACTGCGCGGTGATGACGAGATCGATCAGCTGGGTGAGACCTTCGATGAGATGGCCACTTCGCTCGAGAAGGATATGAAACACGAGAAGCGCCTGACCTCAGACGTTGCACACGAGCTTCGCACGCCGCTTATGGCCATGCTCGCAACGGTCGAGGCCATGCAGGATGGCGTGTATCCCACCGACGATGAGCATTTGGAAACTGTTGCTTCCGAGACGCGTCGCCTGGCTCGTCTGGTGCAGCAGATGCTCGACCTGTCGCGCATGGAAAACAGCACGGCTCCGCTCAACCTTGAGCCGGTGGACATGGTTCCTTTCGTGCGTTCCATCGTCAATGCCCAGGAGCGCCTGTTTGTCGACCGCGATCTGCGCCTGCGTTTTGCGGACGAGACCCAGGGTCACGACGATGTCGTCGAGGCCGATCCCGACATGATCACGCAATGTGTTATCAACCTCATGAGCAACGCCATGCGCTACACCCCCGAGGGCGGTTGGGTCGTGGTGTCGGTGCTCAGTGACCGCAAGCACGTCAACATTGCCGTTTCTGATACCGGCATCGGTATTGCCAAGGACGATTTGTCGCGCATCTTCGGGCGGTTTTGGCGCGCCGATGCCAGCCGCGCCCGCGAAGCTGGCGGCCTGGGCGTTGGCCTCGCCGTGACCAAGCAGATCGTCGAGCGTCACCATGGCTACATATCCGTGGAGTCGGAGCTTGGAAAGGGTACGACTTTTACAATTCATCTGCCCCGCGAGCACACGGCAGACGCGGCATCTACTACAATGGAGCACTAGCTTTTCGCTATTCGGTGAAGGAGGGGCCGCGTCCCTGCCGCTCCGAGTTTGCGAAAACATGCGGGAAAGAACCCGCATTTCTGTCGTATTTAGGTAAGGAGTGACTCACGTGACAACGATGGAGCGTCGTCCGGATTCCCGTGGCAAGGTTCGTGATATTTACGATGCCGGTGAAAACCTGCTGATGGTCGCCACCGACCGCATTTCTGCGTTCGACTTCATTCTTCCCGACGAGATTCCGTTTAAGGGAGAGGTACTCAATCGCATCTCGGCATTCTGGTTCGATAAGTTTGCCGACATCGTCCCCAACCATCTCGTTTCCATCGACCCGGCGGATTTCCCCGAGGAGTTTGCTGAGTATCGTGACTACCTCGCTGGCCGCGCCATGCTGGTTAAAAAGGCCCAGACGATTCCTATCGAGTGCATCGTTCGCGGCTATCTGACCGGTTCGGGCAAGAAGACCTACGACGAGAACGGCACCGTCTGCGGCATCCAGCTGCCTGAGGGTCTGACCGAGGCCTCCAAGCTTCCCGAGCCGCTGTTCACGCCGTCCACGAAGGCCGAGATCGGCGACCACGACGAGAACATTTCGTTCGAGCGTTGCTGCGAGATCGTGGGCGAGGACATCGCCACGCAGATTCGTGACCTTTCCCTCAAGATCTACAAGGCCGCTGCCGAGTACGCCGCGACCCGTGGCATCATCATTGCCGACACCAAGTTCGAGTTTGGTGTTATTGATGGCAAGGTCACGCTAATCGACGAGTGCCTCACGCCCGACTCCAGCCGTTTCTGGCCTGCTGCCAGCTACGAGGAGGGCAAGATCCAGCCTAGCTACGACAAGCAATTCGTCCGCAATTGGCTCAAGGCCAACTGGGATATGACGGGGGAGACCCCGCACCTGCCCGCTAAGGTCATCGATGGCACGTCCGAGCGCTATCGCGAGGCCTTCCAGATCATCACGGGCTCCCAGTTCACAAGCATGAAGGAGAACGCATAAGTGAGTACCCGTAGCGCCACGAACAAGCGCACGCAATCCCACGAAGTTACCGGGGTTGCGCGCAAGTCTGCCGCATCTGCTAAGCCCGCCCGCCAAGCAGCGAGCTCCGTTCGCGTCGTGCCGGCTTCGTCTAAGGCACGCCGCAAAGAGCTCGAGAAGGGCGAGAACCTCGAGGGCCTCTCTAAAGAGGAGAAGCGCGCCCGCAAGGCCAAGCAGCGCGCCCGCGAGGATCGCATCTACACGGTGTCGAATATCCTTCTCAAGCAGGATGAGGACTACACCAAGCGCCGCCGTATTTGGTGGGCTGTGCTCGCCATCGGTATGGTACTCGTCGTGGCAATTGGGGCCTCGCTCTACTTCGCTCCCGGCGGCACGGTGTCCAGTCCCGTCCAGATGGTCGGCATCGTTTTGTCCTATGTCATCATTCTGGGTGACTTTATCTACGACTTCGTCCGTATTCGTCCTCTGCGCAACATGTACCGCACGCAGGCCGAGGGCATGTCCGAGAACAAGCTCAACGCTCTTATTGAGCGTGCGGCTGCCGAGGAGGACAAGAAGGCCTCCAAGAAGAAGTAGCGTTTGCATGCATACTTATCGCTAAGATATAAGGCGCGTCGTTTTTGCGGCGCGCCTTTTTACTGTTCTATAGATAGATGGAGTGGCACATGATTCGAGCTGCCCTGACGGTCGAAGAGGCCCTGGAGGGTATGAAGTCCCTGGAGCCCAAGATTAAAAACTATGCGCGCCTGGTTGTCCGCAAGGGCGTAAACGTTAAGCCCGGACAGGAAGTCGTCGTTCAGTCTCCGGTTGAGTGCGCGCCGTTTGCGCGCGTGGTGGTCGCGGAGGCCTATGCTGCCGGCGCCGGCCACGTGACGGTCATCTGGGCCGATGATGCCGTGACGAGGCTCACGTACGAGCATGTCGAGAAAAGCTATTTTGAGCAGACGCCCGAGTGGAAGCGCCTGCAGTTGGATTCCCTGGCCCAGGACGGTGCCTGCTTTATCTTTATCGAGGGTGCGGACCCCGCCGCCCTTAAGGGCATCGATCCCGCTAAGCCCGCTGCAGCTTCTAAGGCAAAGAACACGCAGTGCAAAGTTTTCCGCCGTGGACTGGATTACAACATCAATCCGTGGTGTATCGCCGGCGCTCCGGTCGTGGCTTGGGCGCGCGAGGTGTTCCCGGGAGACGCCGATGAGGTTGCAATCTATAAGCTGTGGAATGCGATTCTGCACACCGCTCGCGCCGATGGCCAGGACCCAGAGAGCGACTGGGAGCTCCATGACGCCGCATTCGAAAAGAACCTGCGTTTCCTGAACGACAATCGTTTCGACTGCCTGCATTACACCGCGGCAAATGGAACCGATCTGACGATTGGCATGACGAAGGGTCACGAGTGGGCCGGCGGCAAGGGCAAGACGCCCGATGGGCACCCCTTCTTCCCCAACATTCCCACCGAGGAAGTCTTCACTTCGCCCGATCGCATGCGCGCCGACGGTATCGTGTACTCGGCCATGCCGCTCATCCACCACGGCAATAAAGTCGAAGATTTTTGGATTAAGTTCGAGGGCGGCCGCGTGGTGGACTACGACGCCCGCGTGGGCAAGGCAACGCTTGCAAGTATCATCGATACGGACGAGGGCGCTGCTCACCTGGGAGAAGTCGCGCTCATTTCCAAGAACACGCCGATCCGCGAAAGTGGTGTTCTGTTCTACGATACGCTCTATGACGAGAACGCTAGCTGCCATCTCGCGCTAGGTGTCGGTTTCCCCGAATGCATCGAGGGTGGGTATGACATGTCCAAGGAGGAGCTTCTGGAGCATGGCGTTAACGTCTCGAGCACGCACGTCGATTTTATGATCGGCACGGACGACATCGATATTACGGGCATTACGCCTGATGGACGTGAAGTTGTGATTTTCCAGAACGGCCAATGGAGTTGGGAATAGTCCCAGACCGTGGTACAATGCCACCCGCGGGCCGTTAGCTCAGCTGGCAGAGCAGGGGACTTTTAATCCCAAGGTCCAGGGTTCGAACCCCTGACGGCCCACCATAGAATAGAAAGCGATCAACTCCGGTTGGTCGCTTTTTTGTTGCCGGTGCACGGGTTCGAACCCGTATCTATCTATATATAAGAACGCTTGGCGAACAAAACCCGCCTTTTACCGATGGGAAACAAATAGCTGATGCCTTTGGAGTAAAGTAGCGCTCCAGAGATGACCGATGTCTCAATACTCATAAAACAGCTGGTCATCGCCAATATCAGAAGCCAATGCTTCAGTTTTAACCTCAGTGATGCGACTGAGGGACCTATTCATTTGTGAACAAATTATGGAGTGCGCGATTCCCGACCGCGGCGCCCCTCCGGTCTGGCAATATATCTCCTTGCCGCGCGGCCCGGTGGAACCGGGAACCAGCGCAGAGCGTGCACCTTGAGAACCGGATACTGCGAGGATGGACACACCAGTTGTGTCGCATCCGGGCAGACATCGAACCATTTGAAATGGTCTAACTTGGATTTGTT